>NZ_JBSNCC010000010.1:0-225636 GCF_053764715.1 Methylobacterium sp. Gmos1
TGTTGAAGACGTAGTGCAGGGCGACGGTGAGCTCGACGACGCCGAGGCCCGCGCCGAGATGGCCGCCGGTGACGGAGACGGCGTCGATGGTCTCGGCGCGCAGCTCGGCGGCGAGCTGGGTCAAGTCGCTCTCGGGCAGCTGGCGGAGATCCGCCGGCTCGCGGACGCGGTCGAGGAGGGGGAGATTGAGCGGTGACACCGGAGCCATCCTCACGTCCGGAAGGGGAGAACCTGCCGCCGGAACCCGGCTCGGCAGGAATGGGAGCGATCAGGCGACATCGAGCGGCGCCGTCCCGGCGGCGCGTCCGTCCGCCCCGAGGGTGATGCGCTGGATGCGCGCCTCGGCGCGCTGCAGCAGCGTCTCGCAGTGGCGCTTGAGGGCCTCGCCGCGCTCGTAGATCGCGACGGATTCGTCGAGCGGCACGTTGCCCTGTTCCAGGCGCTGCACGATGCCCTCGAGTTCCTCGAGGGCCTTCTCGAACGGCAGATCCGCGGGTCCGGCCGGGCCGGCGGAGGCGGAGGCGGCCGCGCGGCTGGCATCGGACCGGGCTGCGGACATGCGCGAAGATGCTCCCATGATGAGCGTTGGGTTATGGCGAGTGAGGTGCCGCGAAACAACCCTCCGGCGGTGCCGCAGGGCCGGGACGGGGCCGCGGATGCCCGTTTGCGCGCCAGGGCTGCGTTTCGGCCACAGTGGAATCATCCGAGGGTGAGACGGAACGGCTCGCCCTCGAAGGCGTCCGCGCCGCGGCCGATCGCCGCGATGGCCGCCACCATGCGCCCGCCCCGGCCGAGCAGCGTGTCCGCGACCGCGACGAGGCGCCGGTTCGGCGTCGCCGAGGGCGAGGCGGCGCGCAGTTCGCGGGCGATCTCGGCCTCGTCGCGGTCCGGCCGCAGGGCGCAGGTCGCGATGAATGCGGCCGCCGTCGAGCGGCTGATGCCGGCATAGCAGTGGATCACCAGCGGCTGCTCGCGCGGCCAGGCGCGCACGAAGTCGAGGAGGCGCCGCACATGCGCCTCGTCCGGCAGCACGTGGCCGTCGAGGGCATCGGTGATGTCGCTGATGCCGACGAACAGGTGGTCGGCCTCCGCGATGGCCGCCGGCCGCGTCACCGTCGTGCCGACGTTGATGAGCGTCACCACGTGGCGCGCGCCCGTCTCCGCGACGGTCTCGGACAGGCGGGACAGGGCGCAGACGTGCAGGTTCGGCATGGTGCAGAAAAGATCCTTCGTCTCAGGAGGCGGGGACGGCCTGCAAGGCCTCGGCCAGTGCGTGGAAGCGGGCAAGGAAGGCGCCCTGCGCCTCGGCGGTCGGCCACGGGTCAAGCAGGGGATCGAGGAGCATCTCGACGCGGTCTGGCCGGCCGAAGACCCGGACCGCTTCCGTCTGCGAGAACCCGGCGAGGCGCGTCGCCTCGAGATAGGCGCTCAGGCGGTCGGCGCGCTTGATCAGGCGCTGCATCGCGCTCGTGGGCGCCGGCGCCAGGCCGAAGCGCAGGCGGATCGCCGCGAGGAGGCGCGTCTCCACCGCCTTGTAGGAATGGCCGATCGCCGCCTTGAACGGCGAGATGATGTCGCCGATCACGTATTCGGGCGCGTCGTGCAGCAGCAGCTCCAGCCGCCCGGCCGCGGGGAGATCGGGCTCGAAGGCGCCGCCGATCGCCTCGACGAGGAGCGAATGCTGGGCGACCGAGAAGACGTGCGGCCCGGCGGTCTGGCCGTTCCAGCGCGCCACCCGGGCAAGCCCGTGCGCGATGTCGGCGATCTCGACGTCGAGGGGCGAGGGATCGAGGAGGTCGAGGCGCCGCCCCGAGAGCATCCGCTGCCACGCCCTGGCTTGCGGGCTCACGAAACGGTCCCGGTGCCGCCCGGCCCCGGCAGGGCGGCGCAGGGCGCGTGGCGGCAGCAGCCGACGAGGTGGTCGTTGATCATGCCGACCGCCTGCATGAAGGCGTAGACGATGGTCGGGCCGCAGAAGCCGAACCCCTCCGCCTTGAGCGCCTTCGATAGCGCCCGCGAGGCCGGGCTCTCGGTCGGGATGTCGGCGCGGGTCCCGGGTCTCGGCTGGAGCGGGCGCCCGTCGACGAAGTCCCACAGGAAGGCCGAGAAGCCGGGGCCGCGCTCCTGGATCGCCAGGTAGGCCCGGGCGCCGCGGATCGTCGCCTCGATCTTGGCGCGGTTGCGGATAATGCCGGTATCCTGCATCAGCGCCTCGACCTCGGCCGGCCCGAAGCGCGCGATCGCCTCTGGCGCGAAACCCGCGAACGCGCGCCGAAATCCGTCGCGCCGGCGCAGGATGGTGATCCAGGACAGGCCGGCCTGGAACCCGTCGAGGATCAGCTTCTCGTAGAGGGCGCGATCGTCGTGCTCCGGCACCCCCCACTCGGTGTCGTGGTAGGCGACGTAGAGCGAATCGGTGCCCGGCCACCAGCAGCGCGGGCAGCCGTCGGGATGCGGAATCAGGCCGGTCGACATCCGGTGCCGTGTAGCGGTGCGGGGCCGGAACGCAACCTCTTCCGGGTCATCCTATTCCTGGAACTCGGCCGCCGCGAAGCCCTGGAGATAGAGGAGCCCGGTCAGGTCGCCGTGCTCGATGCGGGCATGCGCCGCCGCCGCGACGGCGGGCTTGGCGCGGAACGCCACGCCGAGGCCCGCCTCCTCCAGCATCGCGAGGTCGTTGGCGCCGTCGCCGACCGCCAGCGTCTCGGCCGGGTCGAGGCCGAGGCGGGTGCGCAGCTCGACGAGCGCAGCGCGCTTGGCGTCGCGCCCGACGATCGGCTCGGCGACGGTGCCGGCGAGCCGGTCGCCCTCGGTCTCGAGGCGGTTCGAGCGGTGCTCGTCGAACCCGATCTTCTCCGCCACCGGCCCGGTGAAGAGGGTGAAGCCGCCCGACACCAGGGCCGTGTAGGCGCCGTGGGCCTTCATCGTGCGCACCAGGGTGCGCCCGCCCGGGGTCAGGGTGATGCGCGCGGCGATCACCTCGTCGATGGCGCCGACGGCCAGGCCCTTCAGCAGGGCGACGCGCTCGCGCAGGGCCGGCTCGAACGCGATCTCGCCGCGCATCGCCCGCTCGGTGATCGCCGCGACGTGGTCCTTGAGGCCGACCTGATCGGCGAGTTCATCGATGCATTCCTGGCCGATCATGGTCGAGTCCATGTCGGCGAGAAACAGCCGCTTGCGCCGGTGGGGGCCTGAGACCTGCACCGCGACGTCGATCGGCTCGCCCTCGAGCGCCGCGCGCAGGCGCTCGGCGAGTGCGGGGGCGGCGGCGGGCGCGCCCTCGACCAGGATCTCGGCCGCGACCTCGCCGTGCAGGATCCGCGGCTGGTGCCCGGTCGCCAGCACCCGCCGGGCCTCGGCCAGCACCGCGTCGGTGATGGCGGGGCGCTCCGGGTTTGCTATCAGGGTCGCGACCAAGGTCATTGGAGAAGCTCGGGCTCGTCGTCGATGGCGTCCCGGCCGCGCGCGAGGGGCAGGCATGGACGGGCGGGTTCGGGCGATCCTCATCGCAGGGCCGACCGCCTCGGGCAAGTCGGCGCTGGCGCTGGCGCTCGCCCGCCGGCACGGCGGCGTGGTGATCAACGCCGATTCGATGCAGGTCTACCGCGACCTGCACCGGCTGAGCGCCCGGCCGACCCCCGAGGAGGAGGCGCTGGCGCCCCACCGCCTCTACGGCACGGTCGACGGCGCGGTGAACTTTTCCGTCGGGCACTACCTCGCGGAGGCCGGCCGTGCCCTGGCGGAGGCCTGGGAGGCGGGCCGGCTGCCGATCGTCGTCGGGGGGACCGGCCTCTACTTCATGGGCCTGACAGAGGGCCTGTCGGAGATCCCGCCGGTTCCCGAAGCCGTGCGCGCCGCGGTGCGGGCCGACGCGGAGGGCCGCGACACGCCCGCGCTTCACGCCTCCCTCGCCGCGGAGGACCCGGAGGGCGCCGCCCGCCTCGACCCCAACGACCGCCTGCGGGTGCTGCGGGCGCTCGAGGTCCTGGCCGCGACCGGCCGGCCGATCGCCGCCTATCACGCCGCGCGCCGGCCGGGGCCCCTCACCGGCCTTGCCTGTACCAAGCTGTTCCTCACCCCGGACCGGGAGGAGCTGCGCACCCGGATCGATGCCCGCTTCCTCGCCATGATGGCCGCGGGCGCCCTCGACGAGGTGCGGCGGCTCTCAGCCCGCGACCTCGACCCGATGCTGCCGGTGATGCGCGCCCACGGCGTTCCGGGGCTGATCGCGTATTTGCGCGGCGCCCTTCCCTACGACGAGGCCGTCGCCCGGGGGCAGGCGGATACCCGGCGCTATGCCAAGCGGCAGGTGACGTGGTTCCGGCACCAGGCGGGGACGGATTGGATGTGGTTGACGCCGGAGGCGGCGCTGGCGAGGGTCGCTGCCGGACTGTGGGACGGGGCGACCTGATGCCTCGTTCCGGACGGTTCCATCCTCGACCTCGCCCAGGGAGCCGCCTGACCGGATGCCACGGTGTCTAAGCTCGACAGGGTCGGCTCGGGGCGATGCCGCGGGGCCCGAACACGGAAACCGCAGATCGTTCGAGGATGAACGACGTGCGTTCCGCTTCGTTTCCTCCTGTCGCTATTGTTCTGCCCAACCTTGCGGCCCCCCGAGCCCATGGCGACGCCTTTCCGCTGTTTTTACGCGAGCACATGAGGTCGGCGTGACGAATCCCGGGTGTCCGCCCATCGATGCGGCAAGCCTGCTCGTCGGCGCGGCAGGCTCCGGGGACCGGGAGCGGCGCGCGTGACCGCCTTGCGCCGCGTCGCCGGGCTGCCCGGCGTCGCGCTGCGGGGATTCGTCGGGCTGGTCTATCCGCCGAGCTGCATCGCCTGCGGAGCCGCGACGGCGGTGCCGCACGCCCTCTGCGCCGGCTGCTGGAGCGAGATGCGCTTCATCGAGCGTCCCTATTGCGAGCGGCTCGGCACGCCGTTTTCTGTCGATCTCGGAGCGCCCGGCCTGCTCTCGCCAGCGGCGCTGGCCGATCCGCCGGTCTACGAGCGGGCCCGCGCGGTGGCGCGCTACGACGCCACGGCGCGGCGGCTGGTGCAGCGGCTGAAATACGAGGACCGGCTCGACCTCGCGGGGGCGATAGGGGCGATGATGGCGCGGGCGGGCGCCGAGCTGATGGCGGAGGCCGACGTGGTGGTGCCGGTGCCGCTCTGGCGCTGGCGGCTGTGGCGGCGGCGCTTCAACCAGGCCGCCCTGCTAGCCCGCACCGCGGCGCGCGGCAGCGGCGTGGTCGTGGCACCGGACCTCCTCGCCCGGGTGCGGCGCACCCGGCAGCAGGTCGGCCTGAGCCGGGTCGCCCGGGCCGAGAACCTGCAAGGCGCCTTCCGCGTGCCGGAGGGCGCCCGCCCCCGTCTCAGCGGCAGACGGGTGCTCCTCGTCGACGACGTGCTGACCACGGGCGCAACGGCGAACGCCGCCGCCCGGGCGCTGCTGCGCGGCGGGGCGGCGGCGGTCGACGTGCTGGTCTTTGCCCGCGTGGTGAGCGACGGGCGCGACGGAGCCTGAGCGTCACTCGCCGGAGCGGGGGCCGGCTCGACGAAGGATATGACGCGACAGCCGGAGTTCGCGCCGGGTCGCCCCGTGCATCCCTACCCGGCTCAGGCGCGCTGCACGGTCCCGATCGCGCCCTCGGACGCGGGCGCCTCGGTGCCGGTCGCGGCCAGGACCTTGCCGCGGGGCCCGACCCAGGCGCCGACCCACTTGCGCGACCACAGGGCGAGGCAGCCGAGCACGATGGCCGTGAAGGCGGCGTAGAACAGGAAGCCCGCCGCGAAGCCGCCAGTATACTGCTTCGACAGGCCCATGGCGTTCGGCAGGATGGCGCCGCCGAGCGCCCCGACCTCGCCGATCATCGAGCCCGCCACCGCGGTGTTGGTCGGCCAGCGCAGGGGCACGAGCTGGAACAGCGCGCCGTTGCCGGCGCCGAGCGCCGCGAAGCAGAACATGAACAGCAGCGTGGTCATCACCAGCGTCGGCGCCGCGGTGAGCGCCAGGAACGAGCCGACAGCGGCGAGCAGCACCACGGTGAGCACCAGGATGCCGCCGATCCGGTCGGCGAAGTAGCCGCCGAGGATGCGGATGCCGGAGCCCATCAGGGCGGCCAGCATGGTCAACCGCCCGGCCTCGATCTTGGTGACGGCGAACTGCTCGTAGAAGAACGTCGGCAGGAAGTTCGACAGGCCGATGAAGCCGCCGAAGGTGATGACGTAGATCAGGTTGAACGCCCAGCCGTCCTTCTCGAACAGGCAGGAGACGTGCTGCTTGAAGCTCTGGTGCTCGCGGTCCGGCGGTTCCTTGGCGAACACCACCATCACGATGAGCGGGAGGAGCATGAACACGCCGGCAAAGCCGTAGACCGACTGCCAGCCATAGGCCTGGGCGAGCGGCGGGGCGAACAGCACGGCGAGCACGGTCCCCGAGTTGCCGGCCCCGGCGATGCCCATCGCCAGGCCCTTGTGCTCAGGCGGGAACCAGCCCGAGCCGAGCGAGAGCGCGACGCCGAACGAGGCCCCGGCGATGCCGAGCAGCACGCCCATGGCGAGCACGTCGTTGAACGAGTGCACCAGGAAGAAGCCGTAGGCCATCGCCAGGATGATCAGCGACATCTCGGTGATCGCGGCGTTCTTGCGCCCGATATACTGGGCGAGCACGCCGAGGGGGAAGCGCATGATCGCGCCGGCGAGGATCGGCAACGAGATCATGAAGCCGGTCTGGGCCGGCGTGAGCTTGTAGGTCTCGGTGATGAACGGGCCCATGGCGCCGTTGAGCACCCAAATCGCGAAGCAGAAATCGAAGTACAGGAACGCAGCGAACAGGGTCGGGGGATGACCCGACTTCATGACGGTCTTGAAACTGGCCATATCGGAGCCTCACGCAGCCCCCGCGGGGGGTCTTCGACGCGCTTCAGGGTGAGGATCTCGGAGCCCGGCTCGTCCCGGTCCCGGCTCCTCAGTCTGTCGGACTTCCGTGTCCAAGGCTCGGGCGTCTTTGCCCCTCGGACCCTGCGGCCAGCCTCGATCCGGCTGAGCAGGTTTCGTGCCAGGTTACATGCAGGGGTGCGCGGACACCGGCCGGGGCTGTCGGCCGATCGCCTGCCTCACGGGCAGGCAGAGGCTGGCGCGCCGGGCGGCACAGCGGGTGGACACCGGTTTTTTGCCCGAAGCACGGCGCCGAATCTCGCCGCCGCATGCCGTTCGCCGTCCCCGCATCGTCCCGGGATCCGCCGAATGCGAGGATCCCGGGGTGCCGCAACATCGAAGACCTGGCGCGGCACCAGCCGGGAGCGGGTCGACGGGACGCCGTCCTTCTCGCCTCCAGGATCGAGACGCGACGCAGCCCGTCGAACGAGGGGAAGCCCTACGACGACGGGCCGGGCTCCAGCCCGACCGGCCGCTCCTGCGACCGGAACGGGTGGACCAGCTGCTCGCCAAATCCGCGCGGGAACGCGGGGTCGCCGTTGCCGAACTCCTGCGGCAGGACCCCTTTCGGCATGTAGAAGGTGCCGAAGACGAGGTCGATGAAGGGGAAGCAGCCGGCGAAGTTGCTGTTGCCGCCCTGGTCCAGCCCGGTGTGGTGCCAGCGGTGGAAGACCGGGCTCACCAGCACGTAGCGGAACGGGCCGAAGGTCCAGTCGAGGTTGGCGTGGGCGAGCGCCGAGACGCCGACGTTGAACGGGACGAGAGCGATCAGCACGTCCGGCGAGATGCCGAGCAAGAGCGGCACCACGTCCGCCAGGGCGCCGTGGAACACCGCGTCGACCGGGTGGAAGCGGGCGGCGGAGGTCCACTCGATCTCCTCGGAGGAGTGATGGATGGCGTGGAAGCGCCACAGCCGCATCGTGTGGAACAGCCGATGCGTCGTGTACATCACGAGGTCGGAGATGATGAGGTAGAGCGGCGCCTGCGCCCAGAACGGCAGGCCGGCGAGCGGCCCGATGCCCTCGCCGAACAGGCGCGGCAGCCCGAGCGTGCCGGGGAGCCCGTTCAGCAGGAACAGGCCGATGACCAGGAGCCAGATCCGGGCGTAGCCGGAGACGACCGGGATCACGAACCAGTAGCAGATATCCGTCACGATATCGGGCTTGCGCCACCACGGCCGGCCCGGATTGCACGCCCGGGCGACCAAGGCGATCACCGTGAACAGGAGACCCAGCACCGTCAGCAGCAGCACGATGCTGAGGGTGCTCTGACCGAGATTCTGGATCACGCCCCAGAGCGAGGGCGGCGGAACGGTCGGCATCGTCACGATCCTTGCTTGATGGCGATGAACCGGCGGATCTGCGCCAGCGCCGCCTCGACCTGGAGGGAAAGGAGCGCGCGCCCGCGCTCCGCCGTGGCGCGGCGGGGATCGCCGCTGCTGCCGTCGCTGGCGAGCCCGAGCCGGGCGAGGAGCGGCGGCGGCGCGCGGTCGAAATCGACCCGCTCGGGGGCGGTCGCCATGAGGGAGGCGTGGTCGGCGAGGCCGGCATGGCTGCCGATCGTCGCCGGCGTCTCGCCCTGCGCCTCCAGCCAGAGGGTCTGCGCCTGGTTGCCCGCGACGTAGTAGTCGTCGACGCTCAGCACCCGCACGCCCTGGGCCGCCCAGTCGCGGTCGAGCCTGGCCGCGACCTGCTGCTGGGGCCGTAGCGAGCCGCCGTGATCGGCGATGAACAGGATGGTGCGAAAGCCGTGCGCCTTCAGGCTGCGGGCGATGCCCTCCAGCGTGCCCGCATAGGCCTCCTCGGAGACGCCGAGGGTGCCGGGGAAGACGAGGTTGCCGGTCGGCGGATCGAACTCGCCCTGCGGCACGTAGGACACGACCGGGGCGATGAGCGTGCGGCCCAGGGCTTCGGCGATGCGCTGCGCCGTCCAGGCGACGATGCTGTCGTGCTTGGCAATGGCGAGGTAAGGGCCGTTCTGCTCCAGGCCGCCGCTCGGGACGAGCGCCGTCGTGTAGCCCTGGTCGAGGGCTTGGCGCACCTCGATCCAGGTCATGTCGGCCATCGCGATCCGCTGCACGGCGGGCGCCGGCCACGAGTGCTGGAGCGTCAGGACGCCGAAGGCCAGGAGGGTGCAGGCCGTCAGGACGGCGCGTCGGGAGAACGGAAGCGGGTCGAGGATCGGCATGAGGGCGTACGGCGCCATCGCCGCGCGGCGGCGGGTCGTGGCGGTCATAGAACGGAAAGCTTAACGAAGACGCCGCGCTCGCCGGCCGGGGGGATCGGGCTCGCCGACCAGGAGGCGCGACCAAGAGGCTTGCGCCCGGCCCGGACCGTCGCTATACCGCCGCCATCCCGCCGGGACAGCTCCCATCGTCTAGCGGTCTAGGACGTCGCCCTCTCACGGCGAAAACAGGGGTTCGAGTCCCCTTGGGAGCGCCATCGGCCGGGTTTCCCCGACAGCGCTATCGTTTGAAGCAGAGCGGCGCCGGTGCGTCGCCGAGCGAGATCCGCGTCAGGCTCTACCACAGCAATCGGCATTCGCCGCCGTCACGGCGTGCGCGCGCCGGATTCGCTCGGGCTGCGGCGAGGATCGGCCGGCAGGCCCTGCGTCATCGGGGACGCACGACCTTTCGAGATCCCGGGCGTTGGGCCGGGACCGCGCCCGCATCCCGCGGCGCCCCCCGACCTCCGAGGCCCGACCCGATGGCTGCCGACACCACCGCCCTCTCCGACCGCGCCCTGTCGATCTTCGCTTTCGCGGCCTACCACCACCTGATCAGCGGCCAGCCGATCGCGTCCGTGGTGCGCCGGGACGGCAGCGGCCACCAGGCGGATCCGAAGGGCGCCGCCGAGGTCGAGGAGCGCGGCCTTGCGACCTTGAGCGACGACGAGATCACCTTCACCGAGCCGGGCATTGCCCTGGTCGAGCGGACGGTCGAGGCGATCCGCCAAGCCGGCGCACGCTGACAGCCGGCGGACGTCGAACCGGCGCTTGACGATCCGTCGTCGCGATGGAACGCGTGGATGCCGCGGCGCCGGGCCTCTCCCGGGCCGCCCCGGAGACGATCCCTTGGACGATCCCTTGGACGCGCCCGCCCTCGCCCGCCTGATCGACCACACGCTCCTGCGGGCCGACGCGACCCCGGCCGAGGTGCGGCGCCTGTGCGAGGAGGCGCTGGCGCACCGCTTCAAGGCGGTCTGCGTCAACCCGGTCCATGTCGGGCTCGTCGCCGAGGTCCTGGCCGGCAGCGACGTCGCCCCCTGCTCCGTCGTCGGTTTCCCCCTCGGTGCGGTGATGCCGGAGGACAAGGCGGCGGAGGCGGCCGGCGCGGTCCGCCGCGGCGCGGCCGAGATCGACATGGTGATCGCGCTCGGCCCCCTGAAGGCCGGGGACCACGCCGTCGTCCGGGCCGACATCGCGGCGGTCCGGGCCGCCTGCCGCGGGCAGGTGCTCAAGGTCATCATCGAGACCTGCCTCCTCGACGAGGCGCAGAAGCGCCTCGCCTGCACCCTGGCGGTCGAGGCCGGCGCCGATTTCGTCAAGACCTCGACCGGCTTCTCGACCGGCGGCGCCACCGTGGCGGACGTGGCGCTGATGCGCGCGAGCGTGGGCGAGGCCGTCGGCGTCAAGGCATCCGGGGGCGTGCGCAGCCTGGAGGCCGCCCAGGCCCTGATCGCGGCGGGCGCAACGCGGCTCGGCACGAGTTCGGGCGTGGCGCTGGTGACGGCGGGCGTGGCCAGCGGGTCGTATTGAGGCCGAGAGGCCGGCGGGTCGACCGATCGGGATTCGGTTCGACGGGTGAGGGTCCGTTCGGTCGATCTCTGCAGACGTGTCACCCTCCGGGTCATTCAGGGGCCGGTTGTACTCTGACCGGCTGACGCAGGCAGGCCTCCAGAACGAGCCCACGGGCCGGAGAAACGGGCGCGCCGGCCTCCTGCTATCCTCCCGTGTCCCGTCATCGGCATGAACAGGACGACCTCGTTCGAGCCTGTTCGCGCAACCGATAGGTGCCATAACTCTAGGGAATCCATGCAGGATTGTATGCCAGATTACCGTTAGGAATCCGGGCGCCCATTTCCAATAAGCCTTGCACAAGCTTTTCGACTACAATTCAAGGGCCGCCGAGAATTCCGGGAGCCCCCGCCGATGGTCCTGCCGCGCCGCCTCGTGCGACGGCTCCGCCTGCCCCGCACGTGGATCGCGCTCGGCGTGCTGGCGCCCCTCGGGATGCTCGTCGTGTCCGGGCTCATGCTGCTCGACCTGCGGCGGGACGCCTGGGACAAGGCGGACCAGACCTCCCGCAACCTCCTGCAGGTCATCGAGCGGGACATCGCCCGCAACATCGAGATCATCGATCTCACCCTCCACGGGATCGTCGACACCCTGAAGGAGCCCCTCGTCGCCGAGGCGACGCCGCAGCTGCGCCAGCTGATCCTGTTCGATCGCGCCACGACGGCCCGCGATCTCGGCGCCATGGTGGTCGTCGACGAGAACGGCGACAGCGTCACCGACGCGGCCGGCTGGCCGCCGCGGCGCGCCAACTACGCCGATCGCGCCTATTTCCAGGCTCACAGGGCCGATCCGCATCTCGGCCTCCACGTCAGCAGGCCCTTGGTGTCGCGCCTGCTCGGAACGCCGGTGGTGGTCCTGAGCCGGCGCATCGACAAGCCGGACGGCTCGTTCGGCGGCCTCGTGATCGGAAGCCTCAAGCTGTCGTACTTCGGCAACCTGCTCGACCAGATCGGCCTCGGCCGGGACGGCGCGATCAACATCTATCATCGCGACGGGACGCGCCTGATGCGCTACCCCTTTGAAGTGGGCGACATCGGGGTCAACCTGTCCGGCACGCCGAACTTCGAGCGCTTCGTGCGCGAGGGGCGCGGAAGCTTCGTCGCGACCTCCGTGCGCGATGGGGTGGAACGGCACTATGCCTTCGCCTCCATCGGCCCCTGGCCGCTGCTCCTCAACGTCGCCCTCTCGACGCGCGAGATCGAGGCGGCCTGGCGCGCCAAGGCGCTCGTCATCACGGCGATCGTCGTCGTCCTGTGCGGCCTGACGAGCCTGCTCTCGCTGCTCTACGGGCGCGACCTGCGCCGCAGGGCCTTGATGCAGGCCGAGCTGACCCGCCTCTCCCGGACGGACGTCCTGACCGGGCTGCCCAACCGGCGCCGGTTCGAGCAGGTGCTCGACCGCGCCTGGAAGCGGGCCGGGCGGAGCGGCCGGCCGCTCGCCCTGCTGGCGGTCGATGCCGACCACTTCAAGCGCTGCAACGACCGCTACGGGCACGCGGTCGGCGACGAGGTGCTCAAGCGGCTCGCCCGCTGCCTCTCGGCGAGCGTCCAGCGGCCGGACGACCTCGTGGCGCGGGTCGGCGGCGAGGAATTCGTGGTGCTGCTGCCCGCCACCGACGCGGACGGCGCCTCGCGCATGGCCGGCCTGATCCACGACGCCGTCGCGACGCTGGGCGTGCCCTCGGCCGGCATCGCCGCCGGAGCCGTCACGGTCAGCATCGGCCTCGCGGTCGGGCCGGCCGCGAACGACGCGGCGTGGGAGGATCTCTACCGACGGGCCGACGCCGCGCTCTACGCCGCCAAGGACGCGGGCCGCAATTGCACCCGCTCTGACGCGGTCGCTCCCGGCGGATCGCACGCGAGCTTGCGCCTCGCCTGCCCCTGATCCGGGATCGGGCCCCAGCGATGCGCGTGTCGCCCGCGACGGACCGATCCGGTGGTGCTACGCGCCCTCCGGCCGGTAGCGCTCCGGCCGCGTCCCGTCCTCGTCGGTGAAGCCGTACGACCGCGCCAGGTCCGCGGCGTGCAGCACCTGTCCGGCGTGAGCCCTCACGCCGGGATCCCCCGCCAGCGCCGCCAGGGCCCGGCCGGCATAGAGCGGGCTCTCCCCGCCCCCCATCCCGGCCTCGACCACCCGCTCGGTCCGCACCAGCCCCGGCGCGAGCGCCAGCGCGGTGACGCCGTAGGGCGCCAGCTCCTCCGCCATCGCCAGCGCCAGGCGGTTGGTGGCGGCCTTGGCGAGGTCGTAGAACAGGTCGCCGAGATAGGCCTCCGTGCCGAACGAGACCAGCGCCAGCAGGCCGCCCTTGGCCGAGACCATGGCGGGCGCCACCGCCCGGGCGAGGATCAGCCCGGCGAGCGGCCCGGTCTCGAGGCCGTGGCGCAGGGGCGCGAGACCGCGGCGCCAGAAGGCGGTGCCCCAGGTGGCGCCGTCGGGGTAGCGCACGCCGTCATAGCCCTCGTTGCCGCCCCAGACGCTCGACACCGCGACGTCGATGCGGCCGAAGCGGCGCAGAACCCAGCGCACCATCGCGTCCACCTCGGCCTCGCGGGTGTGGTCGCACAGGTAATGGTGGCCGCGCCCGCCCGCGAGATCGATCTCCCGGGCGGTGTCCTCCAGGGCCTCGGTCCGCTGGTCGGTGCGCCGCCCGGTCTCGCTGGAGCGGGCGGTGACCACCACCGTGGCGCCGGCCTCGCCCAGCGCTCGTGCGATGCCGCGGCCGACCCCGCGCGAGGCGCCGGCGACGAGGCAGACCTTACCGGAAAGATCCGGGACGCCTTGAGGCCTCACCGGGCGCCGCGGGACAGGAAGCGCTGGAACGCAGCCTGCGCCTCCGGCGAGCGGAGCGCCGCGTCGAAGGCCGCGGCCTCGGCGTCCATGGCGGCCTGCACGGCCGCGTGGTCGCCGCGGATCAGCCGTCGGGCGGCGGCGAGCGCCTGGCGGGGCTTGGCGGCGAGCTTGGCGCCCTGCGCCAGCGCGTGTTCGATGAGCCCGTCGGCCGGCACGACCGCGTTGGCGAGCCCGAGCCGCACCGCCTCGTCGGCCCCGAAGGCCTCGCCGAGGAGCAGGAGCTCGGTCGCCTTCGGCAGGCCGACCCGGCGCGGCAGCAGGTAGCTCGAGGCCGCCTCCGGCACGAGGCCGAGATCGACGAACGGCATCCGGAAGGTCGCGGCGGGCGCGACGTAGACGAGGTCGCAATGCAGCGTCAGCGTGGTGCCGACCCCGACCGCGAGCCCGTCCACCGCCGCCACCATCGGCGTGCGGGTCACGGCGAGCTGACGGATGAAGCGCAAGGACGGCGCCTCGCCGAAGTTCCTCTCGGCCCGGGCGACGAAGTCGGCGATGTCGTTGCCGGCGGTGAACACCCCTTCGACCCCGGCGAAGACCACGGCGCCGACGCCCGACCCTTCGCGGTCCGCGCCCTCAAGGGCCTCCCGCATGGCGTCGTACATCGCGCCCGTGAGGGCGTTCTTCTTCTCGGGGCGCACGAGCTGGACGAGGCGGACGCCGCCGGGCTGGTCGGTGATGCGGACGTGGTCGGTCATGGAACCCTCGGGATTACGGCTTGGGCGCGGGATCGGTCGTGTCGAGCCGGCGTGGCTGAAGTCCTCCATTGTCATCCCGAGGCCGCGCAGCGGAACCCGGGATCCATAATCGCTGGGGTTTCAGAACCAGTCGGACCGCGTGCCGCCTTGTCCGCCACCGTCAGCGGTTATGGATCCCGGGTTCTCGACTTCGTCGAGCCCCGGGATGACACGGAGGGGATGAGTCCGGGCGTGTTCGGGCTCCCTCACCCCGCCAGCGCCAATACCCCGTCCTGCAGGAAGCCGCCGCCCCCGGTCACCGTCTCCTCCAGCCCCCGGCTCGCCGTGGCGAGGTTCTCGGCGAAGAAGCGCGCGAGCGCGATGCGGGCCGGATGCGCCGGATCGCCGTCGCCGGCCTTGGCCGCCGCGTTCGCCGCCAGCGCCGCTTGCGCCAGGCAGGTGCCGCCTTGCGCAATGCCGAACAGGCGCAGGTACGGGGTGGCGCCGGCGAGCGCCTCCTCCGGCCGGTTCGAGCCGAGCGCCTTCAGCAGATGGCTCGTCGCCCGGTCGAGGGATTCGATCGCTTCGCGCAGGCGCGGCGCGGTGTGGCCGAAAGCCGATCCGCCCTCCTTCAGCACGCGTTCGGCGACGAGGCGCATGGCGCCGATCTGACCGCGCACCACCGCGCCGTTCTCCATCGGCAGCTTGCGGGTGACGAGATCGATCGCCTGGATGCCGTTGGTGCCCTCATAGATCGCCGCGATGCGGGCGTCGCGCAGGTGCTGGGCGGCGCCGGTCTCCTCGACGAAGCCCATGCCGCCATGGACCTGGATGCCGAGCGAGGCGACCTCGATGCCGATGTCGGTCGAGAAGGCCTTCGCCACCGGGGTCAGCAACGAGGCCCGCGCCTGCGCCGCCCTGCGCCCTGCCTCGTCCGGCGCCCGGTGGGCGCGGTCGATCGCCTCCGCGGTCAGGTAGCAGATGCCCCGGGAGGCGCCCGTCAGCGCCTTCATGGTCAGGAGCATCCGCTGGACGTCCGGGTGCTCGATGATGGCGCTCGCGCCTTCGCCGGCGGCGCTCGCCCGGCCCTGGCGGCGGTCGCGGGCATACAGGAGCGCCTGCTGGTAGGCGCGCTCGGCGATGGCCACACCCTGGAGGCCGACGCCGAGGCGGGCGTTGTTCATCATCGTGAACATGCAGGCCAGGCCCCGGTTGGCTTCGCCGACGAGCCAGCCGGTGGCGCCGTCATAGACCATGGTGCAGGTCGGCGAGCCGTGGATGCCGAGCTTGTGCTCGATGCCCGCGCACTTCACCGCGTTGCGCGCGCCGTCCGGCAGCACCTTCGGCACCAGGAACAGCGAGATGCCGCGGGTGCCGGCCGGCGCGTCGGGGAGCCGCGCCAGGACCAGGTGGACGATGTTGTCGGTGAGGTCGTGCTCGCCCCAGGTGATGTAGATCTTCTCGCCCGAGATCCGGTAGGAGCCGTCGCCCGCGGGCTCGGCCCGGGTGCGCATCACCGAGAGGTCCGAGCCGGCCTGCGGCTCGGTGAGGTTCATGGTGGCGGTCCACTCGCCCGAGACCAGCTTCTCGAGGTAGCGGGCGCGCAGGTCCTCGCTGCCGTGCCGGCTCAGCGCCTCGACGCCGCCGGCGGTGAGCAGCGGCCCGAGGCCGAAAGCCATCGAGGCGGAGTTCCACATCTCGATGCAGGCGGCGTTGAGCAGGATCGGCAGGCCCTGGCCGCCATACTCGACCGGGCCCGGCAGGGCGTTCCAGCCGCCCTCGGTCCAGGCGCGGTAGGCCTCGCGGTAGCCCGGCGGCATCGTCACGACGCCGTCCTTGAGCGGGGTGCCGTGGCGGTCGCCAATCGTGTTCAGCGGCGCCACCACGTCGTTGGCGAATCGCCCGGCCTCCTCCAGGATCGTGTCGACGAGGTCGTCCGTGAGGTCGCCGTGCAACCCTTCCGCGATGGCGCGGTCGAGCCCGGCGACGTGCCGGAGGGTGAAGGCCATCTCGGCCACGGGCGCGCGATAGGTCATCGAGGGCTCCTCCCGGTGAGCGGGGGCGGCTTTTCCGTGAGAGCCTGCGGCACGGGCCCCCGGGAACCACCCTTTGGATTTGACGTGCGGATGCCGCCGACGCTACGGCCGGCGGCATGGTGACGGATAGTTTAGACGTGAACGATGATCGCGGGTCAATGCCGACCCGCCGCCTCGCCGCCGATGCCGCGGGTGTCGCCGAGGCCGGCGCCCTGCTGCGTGCGGGCCGGCTCGTGGCGATGCCCACGGAGACCGTCTACGGCCTCGGGGCCGATGCGAGCGATCCGGCGGCGGTGGCGGGCATCTACGCCGCCAAGGAGCGGCCACGGTTCAACCCGCTGATCGCCCACCTGCCCGATCTCGCGGCGGCCCGGCGCGAGGGGGAGTTCGGCCCGGACGCCCTGACGCTCGCGGAAGCCTTCTGGCCCGGCCCGCTCACCCTGGTGGTGCCGGTGGCTGCGGGCGCGTCCGTCTGCGACCTCGCCCGGGCGGGCCTGCCGAGCGTCGCGCTCCGGGTGCCGGGAAGCGCGCTCGCCCGCGCGGTGCTGGCGGCGGCGGGCCGCCCGGTCGCGGCGCCCTCGGCCAACCGCTCGGGGCGGGTGAGCCCGACCGAGGCCGATCACGTGCTCGGCGACCTCGACGGCCGCATCGCCGCGATCCTCGATGGCGGGCCGTGCCCGGTCGGGGTCGAATCGACCATCGTCGCCTGCCTCGACGATGCGCCGGTGCTGCTGCGCCCGGGCGGCGTGCCACGCGACGCGATCGAAGCCGTTCTGGGCCGGACGCTGGCCCTGCCGGATGCGCCTGCGGGGGCGGCGCCGATCTCGCCCGGCCTGCTGGCCTCGCATTACGCACCCCGCGCCGCAGTGCGGCTCGACGCCACGGAGATCCGGCCCGGCGAGGCCGCTTTGCTGTTCGGGCCGGTCGCGCCGGACGGGCTCGACGACGCGGCGCTCTCCCTCAATCTCAGCCCGGCCGGCGACCTCGCGGAAGCGGCGGCCCACCTCTTCGCCCATCTGCGCCGCCTCGACGCCGCCGGCCCGGCGACGATCGCCGTGGCGCCGATCCCGAACAACGGCCTCGGTGAGGCGATCCGCGACCGGCTGACGCGAGCCGCCGCCCCGCGCTGAGCGACGACCCGAAAAAATTTGCGGAACCTGCGGAACCGAACCCGCAAGCCCCGCGTTGAAGGGGCCTAGAAGGTCACCTAAGCCCCCATCGACCTTCCGCCTTCGAAGCCCGGATCCTTCCGGGCTTTTTCTTTGGCGACATGCCTCAGCCGGCGAGCTTCCCGGCGATGCCGGCGACGTGGCGGCCCTGGAAGCGGGCGCCCTCCAGCTCGACCGCGCTCGGCTGGCGGCTGCCGTCGCCGCCCGCGATGGTCGAGGCGCCGTAGGGCGAGTTGCCCATCACCTCGGTGGTGCCGAGCTGGCCCTGGAAGCTGTAGGGCAGGCCGACGACCACCATGCCCTGATGCAGCAGCACGGTGTGGAAGCTCAGGATCGTCGATTCCTGGCCGCCATGCTGCGAGGCGGTCGAGGTGAACACCGACCCGACCTTGCCGATCAGCGCGCCCTTGGCCCACAGACCGCCGGTCTGGTCGATGAAGTTCTTCATCTGCGAGGCCATGTTGCCGTAGCGGGTCGGCGTGCCGAAGATGATCGCGTCGTAGGACGGCAGCTCGTCGACGGTGGCGACCGGCGCCGCCTGATCGAGCTTGTAGTGCGAGTTCTTCGCGATCTCCTCCGGCACCAGCTCGGGCACCCGCTTGACCACCACCTCGGCGCCGGCCTCGCGCACGCCCTCGGCCACCGCATAGGCCATCTGCTCGATATGGCCGTAGGTCGAGTAGTAGAGAACCAGAACCTTCGCCATCGGGGGAACTCCTGTCGGTTTCGGCGCGGACCATCGCGGATCGCAGGCCCGCCGGAAATGCCCTATGGTGCAAGCCCGCTTTTGCATCGACGCAAGGTCAGGAGCCGCACGACGTGACCGCCGCCCTCGCCTGGGACGATTTCCGGCTGGTGAAGGCCATCTCCGACCAGCGCGGCCTGACCCAGGCCGCCGAGCGGCTCGGCATCAACCACTCCACCGCCTTCCGGCGCCTCGGCCAGATCGAGGCGGCCCTGCGCACGCCGCTGTTCGAGCGCCACCGCACCGGCTACGTGCCGACGCCGGCGGCCGAGGAGATGGCGCGCATCGCCGCCCGGATGGAGGAGGAGGTGCTGGCCTTCACCCGCCGGATCGAGGGCCAGGGCCTGAGCCCCGCCGGGGAGCTGCGCATCACCACCGCGGCCTCGCTGCTGACCGGCCTGCTCACCCCTATCCTCGCGGCCTTCTGCGCCCGCTGCCCGGACGTGCGCCTCGACGTGGTGGTGTCGGAGCAGGCGCTCAACCTCGCCAAGCGCGACGCCGACGTGGCCTTGCGCGCCACCAACGATCCGCCGGACACCCTGGTCGGGCGTCGCCTCGCCACCATCGCCTGGGCGCTCTACGGCCGGGCCGACCTCGACCCGGGCACGCCCATGCCCGAGCGGCGCTGGGTCTCGCCGGCGCCCCGGCTCGGGGCGGCGGCGGTCGCGCGCTACGTCCAGGAGCGCACGGCGCCGGAGCGCATCGTGCTGCGCCTCGACACCGTGCAGGGGCTGGCGGACGCGGTCGAGGCCGGAATCGGCATCGGTCCCCTGCCCTGCGTCATCGGCGACCGGCGGGCCGATCTCGTGCGGCTCTCCGAGCCGGAGCCGGCGCTGGCCGCCGGGCTCTGGCTCCTCACCCATCCGGACCTGCGCCGGGCCGCCCGGGTGCGGGCCTTCCTCGACTTCGTCGGCGACGCGATCGCCCGCGAGCGCGACCTGATCGAGGGCCGCGTCCCGTGTCAGCGGACCGAGACGATCTCGACCTCGTGACCCGCCACCTCGACGGCGTCGCCGGCCTGCTTGCCGGTGAGCGCGCGGGCGAGCGGCGCGACGTAGGCGATCGACCCCTTGGCCGGATCGGCCTCGTCCTCGCCGACGATATGGAAGGTCTGCTCCGAGCCGTCCTCGCGCGCGATGGTGACGGTCGAGCCGAAATGCACCGTGTCGCCGGGCGGCTGCTCCACCACCTGGGCCGAGTTGCGCCGGGCGGTCCAGTAGCGCAGGTCGCGGTTCACCCGCGCCATGTTGGCCTTGTCGTCGGGCGACAGGCCGGCATGCTCGGTGTGCAGCCGGTCCAGCTCCGCGTCGATGAGGGCAAGGCCCTCCGGCGTGACGAAGTTCGGATGCGGGGAGACGGGACGGTCGGGGAGATCCTCGAAGGCCTCCCCACCCTCCTTCTCGCGAACGAAGGCGATGCTCATGAAACGGGCAATGCGCGGGGTCATGCCAAGGTTCCGCGCGCTCCGTGCACTTAGCCCGGGCTATGACCTGTGCCGTGGCCTTCCGGCCCCCGTCGCCGTATGGGAGCGGCGCCGCGCCGCAGCGGAAGGCTCCCGCGGCGCGGCCACGACCAATCTCGGAACATCGTCATGGAACGTGCGCAAGCCGCCGCCCTCGCCAGCGCCGGGGTCGGCCTCCTGGTGCTCGCCCTCAAGTTCGGCGCCTGGTGGATCACCGGGAGCCTCGCGCTCTATTCCGACGCGCTCGAGAGCATCATCAACGTGGTGGCGGCGATGACCGCGTTCGTGGCCCTGCGCGTCGCCGCCCGACCCGCCGACCAGGACCACCCCTACGGCCACCACAAGGCCGAGTACTTCTCGGCGGTGATCGAGGGCGCGCTGATCATCGTCGCCGCGGTGGTGATCCTGCGCGACGCCTACGACGCGCTCCAGGCGCCCAAGATGCTCGACGCGCCGCTCGTCGGCGTCGCGGTGAACGGGCTCGCCACCGTGATCAACCTGGTCTGGGGCGTGATGCTGGTCCGGCGCGGGCGCGACTGGCGCTCGCCGGCGCTCGTCGCCGACGGCAAGCACGTGCTGGCCGACGTGTTCACCTCCGGCGGCGTACTGATCGGGCTCGGCCTCGCCACCGCGACCGGCTGGGCGATCCTCGATCCGGTCATCGCCGTGGTGGTGGCGCTCAACATCCTGTGGTCGGGCGGCGCGATGGTGCGCGACTCGGTCAGCGGCCTGATGGACCAGGCGGCGCCCGCCGAGATGGTGGGACAGATCCGCCGGCTGATCTCCGAGCACGGCGAGGGCGCGCTGGAGGCCCACGACGTGCGCACCCGCCACGCCGGCCAGGTCACCTTCATCGACTTCCACCTCGTCGTCCCGGGCGAGATGACGGTGGCGGAATCGCACGCCATCTGCGACCGGCTGGAATCGGCGATCGAGAGCGCCGTCGCGGGCGCCGTCGTGACGATCCACGTCGAGCCGGCCGAGGAGGCCAAGCAGCGCGGCCTCCCGGTTATCTGAAGCCCCGCCCCTTGCGGCGGACTTCCTCCGCCTGTGACAACGCCCGCGACGACGGAGGACGGACGTGGCGGACGACGATTACGTGTACGACGAGGCGACGGGCGAGTGGCGCCCCGCCGGGGAGATGAGCGCGGCCGCAATCCGGCAGGTTCGAGACGCCTCCGGCGCCATCCTCAGCGATGGCGATTCGGTGACCCTCATCAAGGACTTGAAGGTCAAGGGCGCCAACCAGACCCTTAAGCAGGGCACGGTGATCCGCTCGATCCGCCTCACCGACAGCGACGACGAGATCGATTGCCGCCACGACACGATCAAGGGATTGGTGCTGCGCACGGAGTTCGTGCGTAAGCGGTAAACTCTTCTGATCCCGCTTGACCAGCGAAAGCAGCCGCTCGACTGTTTTTCTATCCCACCCGCAACCTCATCCTGAGGTGTGACCACAGGGAGCCTCGAAGGAGGCTTCCAGACGTCTCCGAGCGAGCTGGATCCCTCCTTCGAGGCCTCCGCTACCGCTCCGGCACCTCAGGATGAGGTCGCGGGTAGGACAAGAATCTATCGTTCAGGCCAATCAATTCTCATCGCGGCATCAACACCGGCACCATCCGGCGCATCGCCTCCGTGAGATCCGTCGCTGAGCGGGCGAAGCACAGCCGCAGGAATCCTTCCCCGCCGGGCCCGAAGGCCGAGCCCGGGGCGAGGCCGATAGCCGCCTCGTCGACGAGGCGCTTGGCGAGGCGGACATCGTCCGGCTCGGCCGGTACCCGCGGGAAGGCGTAGAAGGCGCCGGGCGGCGCCGGCAGCTCGACATCCGGCACGGCGCGGAGCGCGTTGCAGACGATCTCGCGCCCGGCGCGCGCCTGCGCCACCTGCTCGGCCACCAGCGCCTCGCCTTCCCGGATCGCCGTGACGGCGGCGTGCTGGAGGAAGGTGGCGACGCCCGAGGTGCCGTAGAGGACCAGCCCGTCGACGATCCGCCCGATCGCTTCCGGTCCCTCCAGCCAGCCGACCCGCCAGCCGGTCATCGCCCAGTTCTTGGAGAAGGTCTGGACGAACAGTACCCGGTCGCGGTCCTCCGGCTGCCAGACGTCGCGGATCGATGGTGCCCGGCCCGCGGCCTCGTGCGCGGGATCGAAGCAGAACCGACCGTAGATCTCGTCGGCGATGATCCACAGCCGATGCCGCCGGGCGATCGCCAGCACCGCCTCGAGGTCCCCCTTGGTCGCGACCCAGCCCGTCGGGTTCGCCGGGGTGTTGAGCACGATGGCGCGGGTGCGCGGGGTGATCGCCGCGGCGATCCGGGCGATATCGAGGCTCCAGCCGGCGGCCGCGTCGAACTGCATCGGCACCGGGACCGGCCGGGCGCCCTGCATCGCGACCGCGCCGAAGAAGTTCGACCAGGTCGGGCTCGGCAGCACCACCTCGTCGCCGGGCTCGGCGGCGATGCGGATCGCGGTGTGGAAGGCGTGCATGCCGCCCACCGTCACGAAGAAGCGCCCGGGCCCGACCGGATCGCCGTAGAGCCGCGAAACGTATTCCGCCAGGGCCTCGCGCAAGGACGGGATGCCGAGCATCCTCGTGTAGAAGGTGGCGCCGTCGCGAAGCGCCCGCTGCGCCGCCTCGGCGATGAAGGCCGGCGTCGGCCGGTCGCCCTCGCCGACCCAGAGCGGGATCAGCCCGGGCCGCTCGACGCCGTAGGCCACGAGTTCGCCGATGCCGCTCGGCAGCACCCCGGCCGCCTCGCGGCTCACCGGCGGCAACGTGTCGGGCAGGGGCGGGACGGTCATGCGTGGGCCTCAAGCGAAGCGATTCGAGGCCCAAGGCTTCGCAAGCGGCGCGCCGCGGCGCAAGCCGGAAGGGACGACAAGCGCGACGCCCCGGCCGGAGCCAGGGAGAGCCGGCGCGGCCCCGGCAGGGCCGCGCCGGCTAGTCGAGCCTCAGCCCTGCCGCACCAGGATCAGCGTCGCGAGCGGCGGCAGCGACAGGATCAGCGAGTGCTCCTGACCGTGCGAGGCCTCCGCCACGGCATCGACCCCGCCGTAATTGCCGACATTGCTGCCGCCATAGCCCTCGGCGTCCGAGTTGAACGCCTCGCGGTAATGGCCGGCCATCGGCACGCCGATGCGGTAACCGTGGCGCACGACGGGGGTGAAGTTCGACACCACGATCGCGATCTCGCCCGGCTCGCGGCCCTTGCGGGCCCAGGCGATGACGTTGTTCTCGGCATCGTCCGAGACCAGCCACTGGAAGCCGGCGGCCTCGGTGTCCCGCGCGTAGAGCGCCGGCGTCGCGGCGTAGAGGTGGTTGAGGTCGCGCACCAGCGCCTTGAGGCCGGCGTGGAAGGAATCCTCCAGGAGATGCCAGTCCAAGCTCTGGTTGTGGTTCCACTCCTTCTCCTGGCCGAACTCGCCGCCCATGAACAGGAGCTTCTTGCCGGGATGCCCCCACATGAAGCCGAAATAGGCGCGCAGGTTCGCGAATTTCTGCCAGCGGTCGCCCGGCATCTTGCCGAGCAGCGAGCCCTTCCCGTGCACCACCTCGTCGTGGGACAAGGGCAGGATGAAGTTCTCCGAGAAGGCGTAGAGCAGCCCGAAGGTCAGGTCGTGATGGTGGTATCGGCGATGCACCGGCTCCTTCGAGATGAAGCGCAGGGTGTCGTGCATCCACCCCATGTTCCACTTGAAGCCGAAGCCGAGGCCCCCGGTATAGGTCGGGTGCGAGACGCCGGGCCAGGAGGTCGATTCCTCCGCCACCGTCATCGTGCCGGGGGCGTGGCTGTAGGTCGCCTCGTTGGTCTTGCGCAGGAAGTCGATGGCTTCCAGGTTCTCGTTGCCGCCGTACTGGTTCGGGATCCACTCACCCGCCCGGCGCGAATAGTCGAGGTAGAGCATCGAGGCCACCGCATCGACCCGCAGACCGTCGAGGTGGTAGTGCTCGAGCCAGAACCGGGCGTTCGAGGCGAGGAAGGCCGAGACCTCGGTGCGCCCGAAATTGTAGATGTAGGTGCCCCAGTCCTGGTGGAAGCCCTGGCGCGGGTCGGCATGCTCGTAGAGGTGGGTGCCGTCGAAGAGGCCGAAGCCGTGGGCGTCGAGGGGGAAGTGGCCCGGCACCCAGTCGAGCAGGATGCCGATGCCGGCCTCGTGCGCGGCGTTGACGAACTCGGCAAAATCCTCGGGCGAGCCGAAGCGGCTGGTCGGCGCGTAGAGCGAGACCGGCTGGTAGCCCCAGGACCCGTCGAACGGGTGCTCGGTGATCGGCAGGAGCTCGATATGGGTGAAGCCCATCTCCTTGGCGTAGGGGATGAGGCGGGCCGCAAGCTCGCGGTAGGTGAGATAGCGGTTGCCCTCCTCCGGCACCCGCGCCCACGAGCCGAGATGGACCTCGTAGATCGAGATCGGGCCGTGGCGGTGGTCAAGCGCGTTGCGGCTCTGCATCCAGGCCTGGTCGCGCCAGGCCGGCTTCGGAAGGCCTTCGAGGCGCGAGGCGGTCTCGGGCGGCTGCTGCGCCGCGAACGCCACCGGGTCGGCCTTGAGCGGCAGGAGCGCGCCGTCGGGCCCGCGGATCTCGAACTTGTAGTGCCCGCCCTTCTTCAGCTCGGGGATGAACAGCTCCCAGACGCCGCCATCCTGCCACAGCCGCATCGGGTGGCGCCGGCCGTCCCAGTCGTTGAAGTCGCCGACCACCGACACCCGGCGGGCGTTCGGCGCCCAGACCGCGAAGCGGAAGCCCGGCGTGCCGCCGATCTCGACCGCCTGCGCGCCGAGCACCCGGTGCACGGCGTCGTTGCCGACGTCGCGCAGCAGGCCGATCTCCTGCTGGTTGAGGGTGGCGCCGTACTCGTAGGGGTCGCGGCGGGTGCGCTCGGTGTTGTCCCAGCCCTCGACGGCGATGCGGTAATCCGGCCGCCGGTCGTGGGCGAAGGTCGCGACGAAGAAGCCGGCGGGGTGGCGCCGCTCCATCGGCACGCGGGTGTCGCCGAGCACCAGGGTGGCGGCGCGCGCCTCCGGCAGCACCGCGCGCACCTCCCACTGGCCGTCGCCGGTCTGGTGGGGACCGAGCACCGAGAAGGGATCGCCGTGCTCGGCGCGCATGATCGCCTCGACGGCGTCGGGATGGATCGCGTAGGCCCGGCCCGGCACCGGCGGCCGCGCGGGCCGCGTCGGGGCTGGCCCCGATACGCGGGGCGAGGCCGCCGCCTGCATCGCGGCGACGCGTAGCGAGACGTGCTTGATGGCACGCTTGCGGGAGGACCCGTCACCGGTCGTCTTGCTTGCCGCGTCCTTGCCCGCCGCGTCCTTGCCGGCCTTGTCCTTGGCGGCCTTGGCCTTCACGGTCACCGGCGGCACGAGGCTCGCCTTCACCCTCGTGCCCTTGCCGGGCTTTCCGGTCGTCACGCTCTCGGTCACGCTCGTCTCAAGGTTGCGGTCGGTCTGGCGCCGGCGAGCGGCCGGCTTCCGGGCGCTGGTCTCGTCGTCCATGGGTCACGCCCCTTTCTGGTCTTCCAGGATGGCCAGCACGCCGCGGGCCGGAATCTCGATCCAGTCCGGACGGTTGTTGGCCTCGTAATCGATCTCGTAGAGCGCCTTCTGCAGCAGGCAGAGCCGCAGCAGGCGATCGTGGGTGCCCTCGTCGGTCACCGCGGCGCGGCTGCCCTGCACGGTGGCGGCGTAGGCCTGGAGGAACGCGCCGCTGACCATCTGGCGCCAGGCCGCGACGGCGGTCTTCGCCCGCTCGCCGGCCTCGGCGAAGCGCGAGGAGACCTCGCGGGTCACCGTCTCGCCGCCATAGGCGAACGAGCGCAGGATGCCGGCGACGTCGCGCAGCGGCGTCGACTTCGCCCGGCGCTCGTCCACCGGGCGCGACGGCTCGCCCTCGAAATCGACGATGATGAGGTCGTCCTGCGAGGCCAGCACCTGACCGAGATGATAGTCGCCGTGAATGCGGGTGCGGTGGGCGCCCTTCGGCGCCTCACGGCTCAGGGACGCGATCAGCGCCTCGATCTCCGCCTTGGCGGAAACGATCGCGGAGGCGGCCTCCTGCGCGCTCTCGGGCGCCGTGAAGCCGAGCGAGGCACAGGCCCGCAGGGCCTTCTCGGCCTGGCGACGGGTGTCGGCGGCGAGCGCCGACAGGTCCTCGTCCGTGAACGGCTCGGCTGCGAAGGCCTGGTCGGCGGTCTCGGTGGCGAGCGCCTTGTGCATCTCGGCGGTGCGCTGGCCGAGCAGCCCCGCCCAGCGCAGATGCGTGGCGAAGGTCTCCTCCGGCGAGTGCGCCTCGCTCTCGGGCACCAGCACGATCGTGTCGAGGTCGCGCCGCAGGTATTCGAGCATCAGGGTCCAGGCGTCGCCCTGGTTGCGCACGAAGGACTGGAGCAGGCCGAGCGCCGTCGTCGTGCCGTCCGGCCCGACATGCTCGACGACGCCGAGCAGCGCCGGGGTGTTCTTGAACCCGGCCTCCTCGGTGAGGAAGCGGCCGACCTCGACCTCCGGATGCGCGCCCGGCTGGAGCCGGCGCAGGAGCTTCAGCATCAGCCGCGAGCCGAAGGCGATCGAGGTGTTGCTCTGCTCCGCCGAGAGCCGGCGGATGTCGGCCGGGTCGAGCTCCAGCTCGGGGTCGAACAGCGAGGTCGCCTTGAAGCGGATGCTGCCCTTCTCGGAGGCGATCTCGCGGCCATGGCGCATCGCGTCGACGATCGCCAGCGCGAAGTCGGGCGAGGAGGCGGCGCCGTAGAGGAGGCCCATCCGCGGGCCGCGTCGGACCCGGGCGACCGCGTGGTCCATGAGCGATTCGTCCTCGCGGCCCTCGTCGACGGCGAGGGGCACGAAGTAGTCCTGCGTCTCGCCGTTGGCGAGCGAGACCGCGATGCGCGGCAGGAGGAAGCCGCCGCTGCCGCTCAAAGCGGGCAGGATCGCGCTGTCCGTCACCTCGACCCCGCGGATGCGGGTGCCCTTGGCGCCGAACCAGCGCCGCGAGCCGATGAAGCGCGGCGCGACCGTGCGCTCGAAGGCCTGGCGCTCGCGGCCCCGCATCAGGGTCTCGACCCCGCCGGTGAGCACCAGCGTGAACAGCTCCGGCGCCTCCGGGCTCGGGCCCATCGTGCCGGTATTCGCGGTCGAGAGCGAGAACCAGTAGAAGCCGTAGGCCGGCATGGTGAGCAGGTACGGCAGGTCGCCGATCGGCGGGAACGAGGTGCCGCCTGTCAGCTCCACCGGCACCGCGGTGCGAAGATCCGAGAGGTCGAGCTGCACCGCCTGCGGCGCCCGCGACAGGTTGGCGACGCAGAGCACCCGCTCGTTGTCGTGCTCACGAATCCAGGCGAGCACCTTGCGGTTGTCCGGATAGAGGAAGCGAAGACCGCCACGCCCGAGCGAGACGTGGTTGTTGCGGATCGCGATCATCCGCCGCGTCCAGTTGAGCAGGCTGGTCTGGGCGCGGGCCTGCGCCTCGACGTTGACCGCGTCGAAGCCGTAGATCGGGTCCTGGATCGTCGGCAGGAACAGACGGGCCGGGTCGGAGCGCGAGAAGCCGCCGTTGCGGTCCGGCGACCACTGCATCGGCGTGCGCACGCCGTCGCGGTCGCCGAGATAGATGTTGTCGCCCATGCCGATCTCGTCGCCGTAATACAGCACCGGGGTGCCGGGCATCGAGAGGACCAGGAACTTCATCAGCTCGATCTTGCGCCGGTCGTTCTCGAGCAGCGGCGCGAGGCGGCGGCGGATGCCGAGGTTGATGCGGGCCCGCCGGTCGGCGGCGTAGAAGCTCCAGAGGTAGTCGCGCTCCTTGTCGGTCACCATCTCGAGCGTCAGCTCGTCATGGTTGCGCAGGAAGATCGCCCACTGGCAGCCGTCCGGAATCTCAGGCGTCTGCCGCATGATGTCGGTGATCGGGTGCCGGTCCTCCTGCGCGATGGCCATGTACATCCGCGGCATCAGCGGGAAGTGGAACGCCATGTGGCATTCGTCGCCGTCGCCGAAATACTGCGCCGTCTCCTCCGGCCACTGGTTGGCTTCCGCCAGCAGCATCCGGTCGGGATAGGACTCGTCGAGGGCGGCGCGGATCTTCTTGATGACCGTGTGGGTCTCGGGCAGGTTCTCGCAGTTGGTGCCGTCCCGCTCGATCAGGTAGGGGATCGCGTCGAGACGCAACCCGTCCACGCCCATGTCGAGCCAGTAGCGCATCACCTCGATCACCGCGTCCAGAACCTTCGGGTTGTCGAAGTTCAGGTCGGGCTGGTGCGAGTAGAAGCGGTGCCAGTAATACGCCTTGGCGACCGGATCCCAGGTCCAGTTCGAGGCCTCGGTATCGAGGAAGATGATGCGGGTGTCGGTGTACTTCTCGTCGGTGTCCGACCAGACGTAGAAGTCGCGCCACTCCGAACCCTTCGGGGCGTTGCGGGCCTGCTGGAACCAGGGGTGCTGGTCCGAGGTGTGGTTGATGACGAGCTCGGTGATGACGCGCAGGCCCCGGGCATGGGCCTCGTCGACGAAGGTGCGGAACTGGTCCATCGTCCCGTAGGACTGGTTGATGTCGCGGTAATCCGCGATGTCGTAGCCGTCGTCGCGCAGGGGCGAGGGATAGAACGGCATCACCCAGATCGCCGTGACGCCGAGGTCGCGGATGTAGTCCAGCTTCGCGGTCAGGCCGTCGAAATCGCCGATGCCGTCGTTGTTCGCGTCGAAGAAGGACTTGACGTGCACCTGGTAGATGATGGCGTCACGGTACCATTGCGGATCGGTGCGATCGATCATCGCGTCAGAGCCTCATTCGATCGGGTCGTGGCGCCAGGCTTTTGGGCGTTGGCTCAACGCGGGGCGCCGGGGAGAGTTCGGATTGCCTGCTGGCGCGAAGGGCCGCCCCTCCGCGCCGATACGCTACCGGCTAGGCGGAGCCGTGCTGCCACGCGCCGCCGGGCGCCGCAAGGCGCTCGGGGCGGCGAAGCCGCCAGATCACCACCGACCGCTCGGCCGGGTCGAGGGCGATGCGGTGGGTCTTGCCGCGCAGCTCGAACTTGTAGCCGAGCAGCAGGTCCTCGACCTCGACCGCGCCGTCGTCGGGCAGGCCGAGCTGCCACAGCGGCACCTCGTAGGTGCATTCCTGGCGGTTCCTCGGGTCGAGGTTGACCATGCAGAACACCGCGTTGTCGCCGGACGGCGTCATCCGCAGGTAGGCGAGGATCTGCTCGTTCCAGGCCGGGGTGAAGACGACATTGCGAAAATCCCAGAGGGCCGGGTTCTCGCGCCGGATGCGGTTCAGCGCGATGATGTGGTCGCGGATGTTGCCGGGCCGGTAATAGTCCCAGGCCTTCAGCTCGTACTTCTCGGAGTCGAGATAATCCTCCTTGCCCGGCACCGGCGCGGCTTCGCAGAGCTCGAAGCCGTTATAGATGCCGTAGACGCTCGACAGCGTGGCCGCCAGGGTTCCCCGAATGACGAAGCCCGGCCGGCCGCTGGTCTGGAGGAAGACCGGATTGATGTCCGGCGTGTTGGCGAAGAAGTTCGGCCGGTAATACTCGCCCATCTCGCCGGCAAGCTCCGTCGAGTAGGTTGCCAGCTCGTCCTTGGTGTTGCGCCAGGTGAAATAGGTGTAGCTCTGCTGAAATCCGGCTTTGGCGAGCTTCTTCATCATCTTGGGCCGGGTGAAGGCCTCGGCGAGGAAGAGCACGTCCGGGTAGCGGTCGTTGACGTCGCGGATCATCCATTCCCAGAACGGGATCGGCTTGGTGTGCGGGTTGTCGACCCGGAAGATCTTCACCCCCAGTTCGACCCAGCCGACGATGATGTCGCGCAATTCCACCCACAGCGACGGGAGGGCGCCCTCGCGGTAGAAATCGACGTTGACGATGTCCTCGTACTTCTTCGGCGGGTTCTCGGCGAACTTGATCGTGCCGTCGGGCCGCCAGTCGAACCACTCCGGATGCTGCTTGATCCACGGGTGATCCGGCGAGCACTGGATGGCGAAGTCGAGCGCCACCTCCATGCCGTGGGCGTGGCTCGCCGCGACGAGGCGCCGGAAATCGTCGAGGGTGCCGAGGTCGGGATGCACCGCCTCGTGGCCGCCCTCCTCGGCGCCGACGGCGTAGACCGAGCCGACATCGCCGTCCTTGGCCTTCAGCGAGTTGTTCTTGCCCTTGCGGTTCGTGCGGCCGATCGGGTGGATCGGCGTGAAGTAGAGCACGTCGAACCCGAGTTCCCGGATTTCGGGCAGACGGGCGATCACGTCGTCGAAGGTGCCGTGGCGGTTCGGGTCGCCGGATTGCGACCGCGGAAAAATCTCGTACCAGGCCGAGAACCGGGCCGCGAGCCGGTCGGCGACGACTTCCAGCACCACCGGATAGCGCGAGAGGTTCACCCGCTCGGAATTGCGGTGGATGAGCGCCGTCTGCTCCAGGAGGCGCTGAAGTTGCGCGGCCGAGCCGGGCTCGTCGGCCTCCAGGGCCGCCACGAGGCCGCTCAGCGCGGCGGCGTCGCTGCCCTCGGCGAGGGCGACCGCCTTCTTCACCAGCCCGACGCCTTCCTGCGTCTCCAGCCGCACGTCGATGCCGGCCTTGCGCTTCTTCTCCAGCCCCCGCAGCCAGGACGAGAAGTCGTCGCGCCACGCCTCGACGGTGTACTCGTAGCGGGCGTTGCGGGTGAGCGGGAAGTGCCCGTGCCAGCGGTCGTTGTCGACGAACAGCATCGGGTCGCGGCGCCACTCGGTCTCGCCGGCGAGCCGCGACAGGACCGCGGCGTTGATGACGTCGTGCCCATCGGTGAAGATGTCGGCCTCGACGTGGACCTGGTCGCCGACGACCCGCTTGATCGCCGAGCGGCCGCCGTCGATCTCAGGCGATACCGCCTCGATGACGACGCGCCCCTCCCCACCCGGGGTGGTGCGGCGCGGCCGGCGCATCGCGCCGATGCGTCGGGCGGCGAGGATGCGCACCGCGCGCGGCTCCAGGCCGATTGACTGGTCGGCGCGGAAGACCAGGGGGGCCACCTCCGGCGTCAGGTCCTGGAACGGCCCGAACTCGCCGCCGGTGCCGGCGATGAGCGGCGCCGGATCGACCGCGACCGGTCTGTCCGTCGGGTTGTGCAGCACGATCACGGCGTTCTCGGCCGAGCCGGGATGGCCGGTATCGATCCGGATCAGCGCGACGTAAGCCGCATCCGGCGCCGAGAGGCGCCACTGCGCCCCCTCGACATTGGCCGCCGGCAGGTCGGCGCGCAGGCGGTTGACCGCCGCGATGAAGCCCGAGATGTCGATGCCGGTATGGTGCTCGCGGCTCTCGGGGGTGGTTTCCACCACATGGAGGGGCTTCGCGTAGCCCCACTCGTAACCGATCGGCAGCAGCACGCCGGCGGAGAAGAAGGCGGCGAGCGCGTAGCGGCTCTTCAGCTCGGCAGCCACGGCCTCCGGCCCGCCCTCCAGCGAGGCGGCGAGGCGCTGCATGTCGTGGTTCTCCGGGAAGGCGATCGACGGCGCCAGGATGCGCAGGCGCTCGTACTGCTCCAGCGCCCAGGGCGCCTTCAGGTCCCACCAGGCGAAGGAGTTGAACAGGTAGTCGAACCCGGCTTCTGCCGTGGCCCGCGCCTCCTCGAAAGTGCAGCCCAGGGTCTCGGCGGCAAACAGCGCGGCGTGGTCGCGGTCCTTGGCGGCGCCGATCAGGGTGCGCCACACGTCCGGCGGCACCTTGTAGGCGGCATCGCACCGGAAGCCCGCGACCCCGAGGCCCTGGAGCCGGGCGATGTAGCCGTTCCACAGCTCGGTCAGCGCCGTGCGCGGGCCGGAGGCGACGTAGTCGAACTCGGCGAGGTCGCCCCAGACAGTGATCTTCGAGGGATCGTCGGGATCGACCGCGTGCGGGCTCACCGGCGCGCCGGAGGCGTCGCGCACGAACAGGTCCGGGCGCTCGTGCGCCAGCTTGCCGTCGTTGGCGGCGTGATTCACCACCAAGTCGGTCATGATCTTCAGGCCGTGCCCGGCCGCGGCCTCGCAGAAGCGGCGGATCTGCTCGTCGTCCGGCGTGCCGTCGAGGTCGCGCAGGCGCTCGTCGAGCCGGTCGGGGTCGGCGACGGCGTAGAGCGAGCCCGAGCCGCCGGTCTGGTGGAACGGGTTGAGGTAGACCCAGTCGAAGCCGAGTTCCGCGATGCGCGGCAGTTCGACGGTCCAGGCCGAGACCCGGCCGACCAGAAGCGGGAACAGGTTGTAGATCCGCGGTCCGGCCGCCAGCGGCGCCAGGGTGGCCGGCAGCGGCGTCACCTCGCGGGTGCGCTTCGCCGGCTTGGTGCTGGTGCGGGGTACGTTCATCGGCCCGATCCTGCCTGCTCTCTCTCGATCCATTCAGGCGGGCTCAGCCGGACCCTCGGGTCCGGCTGAGCCCGGGGTGTCAACTGGCGGACTGACGCAGAACCGCCAGGGGGAGGCGCGCGAAGAGTCGCTCGACGCTCACGCGTCCGCCCTCGGCGCGGACCTCGTCGCCGGTCACCAGGTCGCGCCAGATGCTGCCCTCGGGCACCGGAAGGCTGGTTCCAGCGAAGGCGCCGGCGAGGTTCGGGCCCTCCTCGGCGGCGACCCGGCGCGGCACCGCCACCAGCAGGTCGCCGGCCTCCGAGCCCGCGGTCGTGTCCTGGCGCAGGAAGGCGACGACGCGATCGGCGCCCAAGCCTTCGGCGGCGACCGGGGCATAGTCGGCCTCGGCGTAGAAGCCCGGATGCGTCGCGCGGTCGGCGAGCAGGCGGGCGAGGACCGCCTGCTTGATCCGCCCGTCCGGCCAGGCGGCGAGCAGGTCCTCGAGGCGTGCATCCTGAGAGAGCGCCGCCTCGCGCTCGGCATAGTCGACCGGGCGGCGATTGTCGGGATCGACGAAGGAGAAGTCCCAGAACTCCGTGCCCTGGTAGATGTCGGGCAGGCCCGGCAGGGTGCATTTGAGCGCCGAGCGGGCGAGGCCCGTCACCATCCCGATGCGCGCCAGTCGCTCGGCGAAGGGCCGGAACTCGCGCAGGAACTCCGAGCCCGGCGCCACCAGGGCGTCGAACAGCCTGGCGACCGCGCCCTCGTAGGCTTCATCCACGTTGACCCAGCTCGACCGGCGCTTGCCCTCGCGCATCGCCTTCTCGGCGTATGCCCCGAGGCGCTTGCGGAACTCCTCGACGTCCTCCTGCTTCGGAGATTCCATCAGCAGTTCCAGCGGCCAGGCACCGAGGATGGCTTGCAGGAACATCCACTGGTCGTTGGCGTCGGGCGCCGCCTCGCCCTCGACCTCGGAGAGGTGCGGCTTGACCAGCTCGCCCCAGAGGGCCCAGGCATCCGCCCATTCCTCCGGAAGCTCCGAGAGGGCGAGCAGCCGGGTGCGGGCATCCTCGCCGCGCTTAGTGTCGTGGGTGGCCGTGGTGATCATCGCGTTCGGCCAGTCGCGGGCACGCGCCGCCTGGAGCGCGTGGAAATGCTCTGCGCTCAGGCCGTACTCGCCCGGATCGCCCCCGACCTCGTTGAGCGCCAGGAGTTCGACGAAGCGGTAGAACAGCGTATCCTCCAGGCTTTTCGCCATCACCGGGCCGGTGAGCTGCTGGAAGCGGCGGCGGAAGCGGCGCACCGCCTCCGGGTCGGGCCGGCCCGGCCCCTCGGTGTCGAGGCGCCCGAGAAGAACCCGTTCGGCGAAGTCGTGCACCGAGCGGTCGGGCAGGCTGGAGCGGCGCTTGGCCCTGCGGACCGTGTCGCCGATCAGCTTCAGGTCCTCCGGCTCGATCTCGTTCTCGTCGAGGTCCGAGCCGAGGTAGCTGCGATAGACCGGGAAGCGCGCGATGATCTCCGACAGGGCCTGGCGCAGGGCATTGACCGAGAAATCGCGGGTGCGCCGGTCGGCATCCGCGATCTGCTTCAAGTCCGAGGTCAGGACTTCCAGCTCGCTGGCGAAGCTGGTCTCCAGGATCTCGCCCTTCACGTTGCGCAGGAGCCACGGATAGGGCTCGTCCATGCCGGTCGCCCCGGCATAGAGCTTTGCGACGGCCTCGCGCTTGTCCTGGTCGACGAACAGCCCGTCGATCTGGTTGAGCACGTCGTAGCCGGTGGTGCCGGCGATCGGCCAGGGGCGCAATTTCTCGCCCGGCTCCAGGATCTTCTCCACCACGATGTAGAAGCCGGGGCCGAGCGCCGCCTGGAGCGCGCGGGCATAGCCCGCCGGATCGGCGAGGCCATCGATGTGGTCGATGCGCAACCCGTCGATCCGCCCCTCGCGGATCTGCCGGAACAGCATCGCGTGCGCGCCCTCGAACACCCGCCGGTCCTCGACCTTGAGCCCGGCGAGCGAGTTCACGTCGAAGAAGCGGCGGTAGTTGATGTCGCTCGCCGCGACCCGCCAATGCGCCAGCCGATAGGCCTGCGCCTCCAGGATGCGGTGCAGGGCACCGAAGCTGTCGGGGTGGCCCTTGAAGCCGTTGACGAGGGTCACCGCCCGATCGATTGCCGCCTTCAGGTGGGACGGGGCCGCGACCGCGTGGGCGAGGCGGCGCTTCAGCCCCTCGGCCTCGTCCGGGAAGGCGGCCTGGCGCTCGGCGTTGGTCTCGTCGCCCATCCGGCGCAGGCGCTCTGAGATCGACAGCACCTCGGCCGAGGCTTCGTCGCCGACCTCCGGCAGCGCCGCGAGCGCCCGGTCGAGGATGATCGGGTAGTTCAGCGGGTTGACCGGGAAGCGGTGCTCGAAGTGCCAGACGCTGAAGCCGCCCTCCTCCGGGTCGAAGGCGAGCTTGAGGTCGCCCTTCTCCAGCGCCTCGCCGTAGCGGTCGCCGAGGAAGGGCACGACGAGCTTGTTGCGGGCGCCCAAGCGCCCCCAGTCGATGTCGAAGGCGTCGGCCGCCGGGGACAGCGCGCCCCATTCGAGCACCGAGAGCCACCACGGATTGTCGGCGCCGCCGACGCCCATGTGGTTGGGCACGATGTCGAGCAGGAACTTGAGGTCGTGGCTCTTCAGGACGTCGCTGAAGCGAACGAACGCCTCCTCGCCGCCGAGCTCCGGGTTGATCTCGCGGTGGTCGACGATGTCGTAGCCGTGCATCGAGCCCGGCCGCGCCTTGTGGATCGGCGAGGCGTAGACGTGGCTGATGCCGAGCTTCGCCAGGTACGGGACGATCCTCGCCGCGTGGTCGAAGGTGAAGTCCTTGTGGAATTGCAGCCGGTAGGTCGCCCGCGGCGGCGGCGAGGCGAGCCGCGCGGCGCCCGAACGCGGCCCGCGCTCCTCCGCGGCGAGCGAGGAGGCGAGCTTGGCGAGCGGCCCGCCCGGTGCGGCGATTGCCGCGAGGTCGCGGTCGAGCTTGCGCCGCCAGTTCGGGTAACCCTCGGTGACGCCCGGCATGTTGGCCTGGCTCACCTCGCCGAGGATGTCCTCGTACTGCACGGCCGTCAGAACCGACGGGGCGCGGGCGAGGAAGCGCACCGCGGCCTCGAAGGGCGGCTCGCCCGGCACGTCGTTCGTCGGGATCAGTCCTTCCTGGTGGAGCGCTTCCGCCAGGCGCCGGCGCTCGTGGACGCGCTCCTCGCGCTCGGAACCGGCACGGTCGGCGTCGTAGAGGCCGAGCGACTGGCGCAGCTCCGTGTCGACCCCGCGCCACCAGCCGACGAAGGTCGGCAGGTCGTGGGTGGTGATGGCGCAGAGCGCGTCGCGCGGGTACTCGGCCGGGCGCTTGAACGACCCGCCCTCCCCCCGCTCGAAGGACAGGATGCGGTAGCTGAGGATGCCCGCCTGCATCAGCGCGTCGGAGAAGCCGGCCGGCGCGGTGCCGAGGTCTTCCGCGATGACGAGGCACTTCGCCCGGTGGCTCTCGAGGCGCAGGACCGCCAGCATCGCCTCGAACGGCATCGCCACGTAGGCGCCGCCCTTGGCGCCTTCGCCCACCGGGATCAGGAACAGCCGGGCGAGCTGGAAGGCGTGGTCGATGCGGATCGCGCCGGCGTGGCGCATGTTGGCCTGGACCAGGGCCCGGAAGGCCGCGAGGCCGTCGCGCTCCAGTTCCAGCGGGTCGAAGGGCGGCAGGCCCCAATCCTGGCCGTTCGGGGCCAGGATGTCCGGCGGGGCGCCGATCGACAGCCCGGCGGCGAAGCGCTCGGGGTGCGACCAGATCTCCGAGCCGCCCCGGTCGGCCCCGACCGCGAGGTCGCGGTAGAGCCCCAGGCGCATGCCCGTGGCCAGACCCTGCGCCGCGGCGCGGGCGAGCTGCCGGTCGGCGAGGAATTGGAGCCAGGCGTGGTAGGACACGCGCTCCTCTTGCTCGGCCGCGAAGGCCCCGACTTCCGGCGTGCCGTTGCGGCGATAGGCCTCCGGCCAGTCGCCGAGCCAGTTGGCGCCGTTCCGCGAAAAATGCTCGGCCAAGGCCTCGAAGGTGGCGTGGGCCTCCAGGTTCTCTCCGCCCGCGGCGCGGAAAGCGAGGAACTCGGTGTCCCGCCCGGCCCGGGCCGGCGAGTCGAGCCACAGGGCTTCAAGTACCGGGCTCAAGACCTGCCAGACGCCGGCATGGTCGACGAGCGAGGCGTCGCGCAGGCGCGCGATCTCGGGCTCCGCGTCCTTCAAAAGCCGCTCGGCCCGGCTCCCGGGAAGCCCCGGCAGCGACGTCGGATCGATGAACAGCGTCTCGAGGAACAGCCGCGAGGACGGCGAGTAGGGCGAGACCTTCTGGCGATCGGTCGAGAACAGGGCGTGGACCGGGCTGAGGCCCAGGAAGGCCGCGCCCCGCGCGCCGGCATCCGCCGCGGCCCGGCCCGCATCGGCGTAGGTGCCGATGCCGAGATTGGTCTCGGAGCGCAGGCCGTAGAGCTGTGCGGCGAGGCCCCAGTCGCGCGCGCCCTCGTCGCCGAGCGCGCGGGGTCGCCAGCAGCGCTGCGGCGCGGCGATCACCGTGGCCTCTGCGCGCAGGTCGCCCAGGCTCACGGTGAGGCGGTGGTAACCGGGTGTGAGCGGCGGCAGCTCGATCGCGCCGGCCTCGGGCGACAGGGCCACGCGCCCGTCGCGCGCCGTGCCGCGCTCGTCGACGACGCGCCAGCTCACCGTGCCGGAGGTCTCCCCCGGCCGCACCGGGACCCGGGCGGCGCGCCGGGCCTCGACCGGGACTAGCGGCGGCACCAGGCCGTGACGCAGAGAGCAGATGCGCTCTAGGCTCGTCTGCGCCTCCGCGTCGTTCCCCGCCGGCAGGCCAAGCGCCGCGAGCAGCCCCTGGCGCACGGCGAGCGGGGTCTCGACGCGCCGGCCGAAGGCGTCGGTGTAGTCCGCGGCGATGCCCGCCTCATCGGCGAGCCGCGCGACGACATCCTCGGTCACGGCCATCTCAAGCGACCTCTTTCACGAATACGCCCGACCAGGCGGGCAGAACCAGGGTGCCGTCCTCGTCCTGCGAGACGGCGGGAGAGCGCCAGACGACGCGGCCGGAGAGCGGCCCGGGCTCGTACGACTCGCCGCCGAACACCCCGACGAAGCGCATGCTGCCCCCGGCGAAGGACCAGGTGACGTCGATCACGTCCGGCCGCGGCAGGGCGTACCGCCCGCCCCGCCAGGCGGTCTTCGTCAGCGGCACGACCTCGCGCTGGCGCAGGTGCAGGAGCGCGGTGGTGTCGGCCAGCACCTCGCGGTGCGGCGAGCGCTCCCGCTCGGCCCAGTCGAGCTTCGAGCGCCGGAACGTCGCTTCCGCGGTCGGATCCGGGATCGTCTTCGCCTTCTCCTCGTCGGCGAAGGCGGCAAAGCTCTTGAACTCGCGGCGGCGCCCGTCGCGCACCGCCTTGTTCAGCTCCTCGTCGGGGGCGAAGTCGACGAAGAACAGGAACGGCGTCGAAGCCGACCATTCCTCGCCCATCCACAGCATCGGGATCTGCGGGCTCAAGAGCAGCCCGGCCCGGGCGAGCGCCAGCCTGTCGGGATCGGCGAGGTGGCTCAGCCTCTCGCCGAGCGCCCGGTTGCCGACCTGGTCGTGGTTCTGCAGGAACGTGACGAAGGCCGAGGGCGGCAAATGGGCGGAGCGCTCGCCGCGGGGGTGGTTGTCCAGGGTCTTGAACGGCTCGCCCTGGTAGGCGAAGCCCTCCGCCAGGCTGCGGGCGAGGTGGGCGGCCGGCTTGTCGGAAAAGCTCTCGTAGTAGCCCGAGTCCTCGCCGGTCAGCAGGATGTGCCAGCCGTGATGGGTGTCGTCGGCCCATTGCGCGCTGTGGAAGCGCGGCTTGCCGCTGTCGTCCCGCTCCAGCCAGGAGGCCTGGTTGGCCTCGTTCTCCAGCATCAGGTGGATCGGGCGCTCAGGGAACGCGGCGCGGATCCGCTCGGCCAGCTCGCCGAGGAAGTGCTTCTCGGAGTCGTCCAGGATGGCGTGGACCGCGTCGAAGCGCAGCCCGTCGACGTGAAACTCCTCCAGCCAGTACAGCGCGTTGTTGACGAAGTAGTCCCGAACCACCTCGCCGCTGGTCTTGCCGTCGAAGTTGATGCCGGCACCCCACGGCGTCTGGTGGCGCTCGGTGAAGAACGACTTGGCGTAGGCGTGCAGGTAGTTTCCGGCCGGGCCGAAATGGTTGTAGACGACGTCAAGGAACACCATCAGCCCGAGCGAATGCGCCCGGTCGACGAGGCGGCGCAGGTCGTCGGGCGTTCCGTAGGCCGAATCCGGCGCGTAGGGCAGCACGCCGTCATAGCCCCAGTTGCGGCTGCCCTTGAAGTCGGCGAGCGGCAGGAGCTCGATCGCCGTCACGCCGAGGTCGCGCAAGGCGCCGAGCTTGTCGCCGAGCGCGGCGTAGGTGCCCTCCGGCGTCGCGGTACCGACGTGGCACTCGTAGATCACCGTCTCCTCGAACGGGCGCCCGGCCCATTCCTGGTCGGTCCAGGCGAAGGACGCGGGATCGATCACCTCGGAGAGGCCCGAGACGTCCTCCGGCTGGAAGCGCGAGGCGGGATCCGGCACCACGAGGTCGTCGTCGATCCGGTAGCCGTAGCGGGCGCCGGCGCTCACGCCGGGCACCGTCACGCGGCGCCAGCCCTCGCCCTGGTCCTCCAGCGGATGGTCTGTCCCGTCGAGCACCAGGGCGACGTTCGCCGCGGTCGGCGCCCAGAGGGCGAAGCGCACGCCCTCCGGTCCGATCTCCGCACCGAATGGCATGCTGTGGGCGCGCCGCATCGGGCCACCATCCTTCGAAAGCAAGAGTGTGCGAGCGGCGTCGGGCGCCGCTCAGGAAATTCGGTCGGATTGCGCAGGTTCCGCCGGTCGATCCCGCACTGCGGCACCAGCGTCTCGAGGCGGGAGCTAAGGCGGCCGCCGCCCGCGACAATGGCGGGACGCGCCGGTCCCTGGGGATGGCGGCGCGAAAGCCGTCAGAACGCCCAGGCGAGGGTCGCCGCGAAGGCCGCGGCGACGGCCGCGCCGGTCGCCGTCATCGTCACCCGGCTGATCCCGATGGCGGCCGCGGCGGCGCTTTCTTCGGCGAAGCCGAACGCCTGGCCGGCCGCCTGCTCGGCGCGGGCGAGGGAGAGATGGCGGGCGTGGCGGTGGACGGCTTTCATCGTCGGAACGCTCCTGCGGCGCGCATCTCCCGTCCGGCGTCGGGAGCGGCCATTCCGACAACGGACGGTCACGGCCGAGGTTCCGGGGAGTATCGCGCCCGTCACCCGGCTTTAAGGGAATTTGTTTACGTCTCGGTGACTCTGGTACGGGTTCTGCGGCGGAGCGATTCTCCGCCGCCGGCCCAAGCCCGTTCGCCACACCCCGCAGCCGCGCAAAGGCTCTTTTTGTTCCGCGTTTGTTCCGGTATAGGGAAAGGATGACCTCGAATGCTGCCAGAGCCCTTCCCCCACCGCGAGGCCGTCGCGTGAGCGAGGCCGCACGAGACCTGTTCGGGCCGGGGGGCAAGCCGCCCGGCACCAAGCCGCCTGCCGACCCGCTCAAGGCCGAGGCCGTGAAGCGGATCAAGCCCGTCGCCGTGCCCCCGCCCGCGGAGGAGGCCGGCTACGACGCCTCGGCGATCGAGGTGCTGGAGGGGCTGGAGCCGGTGCGGCGCCGGCCCGGCATGTATATCGGCGGCACCGACGAGAAGGCGCTGCACCACCTCTTCGCCGAGGTGATCGACAACTCCATGGACGAGGCGGTGGCGGGACATGCCAGCTTCATCGAGGTGGAGCTGGAGGAGAGCGGCTGCCTCGTCGTGACCGACAACGGCCGCGGCATCCCGATCGACCCGCACCCGAAATTTCCCGGCAAGTCGGCGCTCGAGGTCATCATGACCACGCTGCATGCCGGCGGCAAGTTCGATTCTAAGGTCTACGAGACCTCCGGCGGCCTGCACGGCGTCGGCATCTCGGTGGTGAACGCGCTCTCGGACGTGCTCGAGGTCGAGGTCGCCCGCAACCAGACGCTCTACCGGCAGACCTTCTCCCGCGGCCACGCGCAGGGGCCGATCGAGACCGTCGGGCGGGTGCAGAACCGGCGCGGCACCAAGGTGCGCTTCCATCCCGACGCCGAGATCTTCGGCGAGCACAGGTTCGATCCGCGCCGCCTGTTCAAGATGGCGCGTTCGAAGGCCTACCTGTTCGGCGGCGTCGAGATCCGCTGGCGCTGCGCGCCTGCCCTGCTGGAGGGCGTCGAGAACGTGCCGGCGGAGGCGGTGCACCGCTTCCCGGCCGGCCTCAAGGACTATCTCGCCCGCGAGATCGACGGCAAGGAACTCGTCGCCGACAACGTCTTTGCCGGCAAGGTCACGAAGCCCGGCAGCCATGGCTCGCTCGAATGGGCGGTGGCGTGGCTCGCCAACGACGACGGCTTCTCGTCCTCGTACTGCAACACCATCCCGACGCCGGAGGGCGGCACCCACGAGAGCGGGATGCGGGTGGCGCTGCTGCGGGCCTTGCGCGACCACGCCGAGCGCGTCGGCCAGGTCAAGCGGATGGCCTCCGTCACCGCCGACGACGTGATGGCGACCTGCGCGGCGATGCTGTCGGTCTTCATCCGCGAGCCCGAGTTCCAGGGCCAGACCAAGGACAAGCTCGCGACGCTGGAGGCTTCCCGCATCGTCGAGGCGGCGATCCGCGACGCCTTCGACCACTGGCTCGCCGCCTCGCCGACCCAGGCCAACAAGCTCCTCGACTGGGTGATCGACCGGGCCGAGGAGCGCCTGCGCCGGCGCCAGGAGAAGGAGGTCGCCCGCAAGACCGCGACCCGCAAGCTGCGCCTGCCGGGCAAGCTCGCCGACTGCTCGAAGGCCGGGGCCGCCGGCTCCGAGATCTTCATCGTCGAGGGCGATTCGGCCGGCGGCTCGGCCAAGCAGGCGCGCGACCGCGCCACCCAGGCGATCCTGCCCCTGCGCGGCAAGATCCTCAACGTCGCCTCGGCGAGCCGCGACAAGCTCGGGGCCAACCAGCTCCTCTCCGACCTGATCCAGGCGCTCGGCTGCGGCATCGGCAAGCAGTACCGGCACGACGACCTTCGCTACGAGAAGGTCATCATCATGACCGACGCCGACGTCGACGGCGCCCACATCGCCTCGCTGCTCATCACCTTCTTCTACCGGCAGATGCCGGAGCTGATCGAGGGCGGCCACCTGTACCTGGCGGTCCCTCCCCTCTACCGGCTGACGCAGGGCGCCAAGAGCGCGTATGCCCGCGACGACCGTCACAAGGAGCAGCTGCTCAAGACCACCTTCAAGTCGGGCAAGGTCGAGATCGGGCGCTTCAAGGGCCTCGGCGAGATGATGCCCGGCCAGCTGAAGGAAACCACGATGGACCCCAAGAAGCGCACGCTCCTGCGGGTCGAGGTGGTGGAGGAGGCGCGCGACGCCACCGGCGACACGGTCGAGCGGCTGATGGGCAACAAGCCCGAGGCCCGCTTCGCCTTCATCTCCGAGCGGGCGGTCTTCGCCGACGAGATCGAGCTCGACATCTGAGGACCGACCGGGGGGCGTCCGAGCTTCCCCGGCATCCAGACATGCGAGAAAGGCCCGGCCGCGCGAGCGGCCGGGCCTTTCTTGTTCGCGGGCGCCCGCCGTGGCAGACGACCGTGTCGTCCCCAACGCGAAGAACCCGGCCTTTCGGCCGGGCTCCGCGTCCGTCGGGGTGACGAAGTGCGACGACTAGAAGCCGTTGAACTTGTAGTTCAGGCCGGCGCGGACGACCGCGAACTCGGTCTCGCGACGGTACAGGTTGGCCGGGCCGACCGACACCACGCCCGGCGAGAACACCGAGTACTGCGTGCCGTTGGCGGTCTGGGCGAACACGCCGTTGTTGCGGTTGCCCTGGTCCAGCTTCACGTACAGGCCCTCGACCTTCAGGGTCACGGCCGACGAACGGAAGAAGTTGAAGAACGAGTCGGTGGGCAGGGCGTACTCGACGCCGCCGCCGACGGTCCAGCCGGTCTGGAAGTCGTCGCGCGAGCTGTTGGTCAGACCGAAGTCGCGACCACCGCCCGAGCCGTAGGCGAAACCGCCGGTGGCGTACACGAGGGTGCGGTCCCAGGCGTAGCCGAGGCGGCCGCGCACGGTGCCGAAGAAGTCCAGGCCCGAGATGCCGTTCGGGTTGAACACCAGGGTGCCCGGGGCGACGCCGCCGCCGGCCACGGTGGCGAAGGCGTAGCGGTTGCGGTCACGGCCGAAGTCGACGTACTGGGCGTCGGCCTCGATGCCGACGACCACGCCCGAGCCCGGGGTGAACTGGTAGTTGTAGCCGATCTGGCCGCCGCCGACGAAGCCGTCGTTGCTGTTGCGGTTGCCGAAGGCGAGCACGCCGGTGGTGGGCACGCCGGCGCCGGTGACGAAGACGCTGCTGGCGGCGTTGGCGCCGGCCGGCACGCCGACGACAGTCGGGGCGCGGGTGTCAGCGGTGTTGAAGCCGTAGCCGGCGTTGAAACCGGCGTAGAAGCCCGTCCAGGTGAAGACCGGCACCGGCGTGAAGACCGGCGGCGGGGCGGCGCGGCGCGGCAGGTCGGCGGCCGAGGCAGCGGCGGACAGGCCGACGAGGGCCACGGAGGCGAGGAGGATCTTCTTCATTGTCTTACTGGTCCTGATTGGCGAGAGCCGGCGCGCTTCTATCCCCGGTCGGTCACCCGGTCTGTCGCATTCCTGCAACGAGGCCAGGGTTTACCCCGCTACCCGTCAACGAAACGTGAATCGGCGGGGACCGGCGGCCTGAAAAATCGAAGAGCTGCGGTCACTTAGGATTAACCATGGTCGCGCAGGCTCAATCCACAGGAATGCCGCTGAGGAACCGAGATGGACGCTTTCGGGCGCGAGACCGCGCCGCCTTCCCTGCTCCGGCGCACCTGGAGGATCGCCCTGTTCGCCGTCGCGGGCTCGCTTGCGGCGACTCACTTCCTCGCGTCGCGCACGACGACGGAGCCGCGCCGGGAGGCGGTCGCGTCCCTGCGCGGCCTCCCCGAGCCGGAGACCACCGGGTCGATCGCCGGGCCCGCCTCGCGCACGCGCCTCGATCCCTGCACCGTGCCGCTCCGCCCCTGACGCGGGGCTCACTATCCTGCCTCAAAGCGGCGCGGGAGACGCGCCGGGCGGCCTCCGTTCACCGAACAAATCCCGGTCAGCACTTGACAAATGGGCCCGCATCGGGCGTGTCCTGCGGGCGGTCGCGTGCCCGACGCGACGGAGCAATGGCGTGAACGTCCCGCCCCGGTGCTGCCGGCGCGACGAGGCTGCGAAACGACCTTGCCTGCCGGCCGTTGCCGCGACGGTGTCTTACGTGCCGGCCCGACCCGCCCGCGCGCAACGGTTCTCTTCAGGATGTCATTCGCCGAACTGGGTTTAAGCGAGAAGGTGCAGCAGGCCGTCGAGGCCGCGGGCTACACCACGCCGACCCCGATCCAAGCCCAAGCCATTCCGCACGTCCTCGCCCGGCGCGACGTCCTGGGCGTCGCCCAGACCGGCACCGGCAAGACGGCGGCGTTCACGCTGCCGATGCTGACCCTGCTGGAACAGGGCCGGGCCCGCGCCCGGATGCCGCGCACGCTGATCCTCGAGCCGACGCGCGAGCTCGCCGCGCAGGTCGTGGAGAACTTCGAGCGCTACGGCTCGAACCACAAGCTCAACGTCGCTCTCCTGATCGGCGGCGTCTCGTTCGCCGACCAGGATCTCAAGATCACCCGCGGCGTCGACGTGCTGATCGCGACGCCCGGGCGGCTGCTCGACCATTTCGAGCGCGGCAAGCTCCTGCTCACCGGCGTCGAGCTCCTCGTCATCGACGAGGCCGACCGGATGCTCGACATGGGGTTCATCCCCGACATCGAGCGGATCGTGAAGATGGTGCCGTTCACGCGCCAGACCCTGTTCTTCTCCGCGACGATGCCGCCGGAGATCCAGCGGCTGGCCGACGACTTCCTGCACAACCCCGTCCGCATCGAGGTGGCGCGCCCGGCCTCCACCGCCTCGACCATCACCCAGCGGCTCGTCGCGACGGGCGCGGAGGGGCACCAGAAGCGCAAGACCCTGCGCAAGCTGATCCGCGCGGCGGAGGAGCTGAACAACGGCATCATCTTCTGCAACCGCAAGCGCGACGTCGCGCAGCTGCAGAAGTCGCTGTCGAACCACGGCTTCAACGTCGCGGCCCTCCACGGCGACATGGACCAGCGCGCCCGCATGGCGGCGCTCGACGCGTTCCGCTCCGGCGAGGTGCCGCTGCTCGTCGCCAGCGACGTGGCCGCCCGCGGCCTCGACATCCCGGCGGTGAGCCACGTCTTCAACTTCGACGTGCCGCACCACGCCGAGGACTACGTCCACCGGATCGGCCGCACCGGCCGGGCGGGTCGCTCCGGCGCCGCCTTCACGCTGATCGGGCGCGGCGACGAGAAGTCCCTCGCGGCGATCGAGACGCTGATCGGCCAGCCGATCGCCTGGGCGGAGGGCGACCTCGCCAGCCTGCCCGAGGACGAGGCCGCCGAGCCGGGCGAGCGCCGCGGCCGGGGCGGCCGCGGCCGCCGCGACGAGGGACGCGGCACCGATCGCCGCGACGAGCCGCGGCGCGACGAGGGCCGCCGGGACGAGACCCGCCGCCGGCGCGCCCGGGGCAACCGCCAGGAAGCCTCGCAAGAGGCCTCCCACGACGCCCCCCGAGAGGTGGTCGAGACGCCCTCCTCCGCCCCGTCTTCCCGGCGCAACGGCGCGGCGCCGCGCCCGGCTGCCGAGCGGCGCGGACCGGACGAGCGCCGCTACGGCGAGGAGCGCTCCGCCGGCCGCCGCAACGACCGCGGCCGCCATCGCGACGACGACGCGATGCCGGAGGCCGAGATCGGCATGGGTGCTCACGTCCCGGCCTTTCTGCTACGGCCGGTTGTGTTGAAGAAGCGGGAAGAGGGCGAGTAGACCCGGAATTTTCTTTCCCCGCGGGTCACAAATCCCTCCGCGCTTTAACTGGTTCTCCACGGACCGCCCTTACAGGTCGGAGGGAGGCGGCGGCAGGAAGCCGGCGCTCAGCGCGGAGATGTTCGATGCCTGACCTGAGCAGCGCCGAGCTTGATCGGAGCTTCTTGTTCGGGCAGCGTGCGATGGAGCTGATGAAGGCGTACCGCTCGTCGGCGACGCCGCGCAGCTACGCCGTCTGGTACACCTACGTCGCCGGCCTGAACGCGCAGCTCATCGAGGCCGTGAAGCGGATCACCGCCGAGCACGGCACGCTGGCCGACGCCCATGTCGATCAGCTGTTCGAGACCTACCTCGACGGCCGCAAGCTCACGGCGGAAACCGAGCGGGCGAGCGCCGGCGTGCTCGCCGAGATCGAGCAGATCATGGAGATGCTGGACACGGCGCTCGGCTCGACGGCGCGCTACGGCGCCTCGCTGCAGGCCTTCACCCAGGATCTCGCCGCGCCGGCGGTGAACCGCGCCCGGGTGCGGGAGATCGTTTCCTCGCTGGTCGTCACCACCCGGGACGTGGCCGCGAACAACCGCACCCTCGAGGCGCGGATGCGCGAGAGCCGCAACGAGATCGAGACCCTGCGCGAGACCCTGGAGGCGGTGCGCGTCGAGTCGCTGACCGATCCCCTCACCGGCATCGGCAACCGCAAGCATTTCGAGGAGATGCTGCACAAGGCGGTCGACCACGCTGCGGTGCAGGGCCAGCCGCTCTGCCTCATCGTGCTCGACATCGACCACTTCAAGCGCTTCAACGACCTCTACGGCCACCTCACCGGCGACCAGGTGCTGCGGCTGGTGGCGATGACCATGCGCGAATCGGTCGAGCCGCGCACCACCATCGCGCGATTCGGCGGCGAGGAATTCGGCATCATCCTGCCGGGCAGCGACCGGGACGAAGCACGCGAGGTGGCCGAGAAGGTCCGCACCAGCGTGATGGGCCGCGAACTCGTCAAGCGCTCGACCGGCGAGAGCCTGGGGCGGATCACCATCTCCGTCGGCCTCGCGGCCTACCGGCGCGGCGACACCGCGGTGTCGCTGCTGGAGCGCGCCGACCACTGCATGTTCACCGCCAAGCGGGCGGGCCGCAACCAGGTGATCGACGACGGCCTGCCGGCCGAGACGATGAACGATGTGGCGTGACTGCCGTCGTCGAACGGTGTCAGGCGCCGTTCGGGAACTTGGTGGCCTGGGCCTAGAGCATTGTCCGACGAAGTGGATACCGGTTCGTCGAAGGAATTGCTGCGAAGCAAGGACTTGTAGAGCGTCGCGATTGCAGGGCGATCGCGAAGTGCTCTAAAATTTGGGAGACCGGCGCCGTCGATCGCGCTGGAGCGCAGGCCGACAACTCTCCCCATCAATCCCGAGGCTCGATGGCGTCGAGAACCCGTGGTCCATGACCGCCGAGGTTGGAGACTGAACCGGATCGCTCTCCGTTCGTCCTGAATCGTCAGCGATCATGGATCCCGGTTCCGCTCAGCGGCCCCGGGATGACGGTGGAGGGGTGGAATCCGGCCGGCGCGATCAGGCGTGGGCGGCGGTCAGCGCGTTCGGGTCGGCCGGCGTGATCGCGACCGATTCGCCGCAGCCGCAGGCCGAGGTCTGGTTGGGATTGTTGAACACGAACTGCGACGACAGCTTCGTGGTCTGGAAATCCATCTGCGTACCGAGCAGGAACAGCACCGCCTTCGGGTCGATGAAGACGCGCACGCCCTTGTCCTCGACCACGTCCTCGCCGGGCTTGCGGTCCTCGGCATATTCCATCGTGTAGCTCATGCCGGCGCAGCCGCCGTTCTTGACCCCGACGCGCAGCCCCGCGATCGGGCGCTCGGCGTCGGCCATGATGCCCTTGATCCGCTCAGCGGCGGCCTCGGTCAGCGACATCACCTTGAAGCTCGGTGCCATGTTCAAAACTCTCTCCGACGGCCGGGTTCAAGGCCCGGGCGGTTGAGGCGTGACGTTACAGCCGCAAGATAAGCATCCCGGCCCCCGCGGTCCACCGCGGGACGTGCGAGGATGCCTCGCGACGGAGGTGACGATGGTGGAAGCGGCGAATCGGATGACGCCGGAGGAGTTTTTTGCCTGGCAGGAGCATCAGGACGAGCCGTTCGAGCTCGTCAACGGCGTTCCGGTGCCGAAGCACCGGATGATGACCGGGGCCAGCGTTCAGCGCGACCGGGTGACGGTGAACGTCATCGGTATCCTGTATGGTCAGCTTCGCGGTTCGCGCTGCCGACCGACGACCGATGACGTCTCGCTGCGGACGAGTATCACGACGATCCGGCGGCCCGATGTCACGGTCGAGTGTGGCGATCTGGTCTACGACACCCACGAGTCCCGCGAGCCGCGACTCGTCGTCGAGGTCGCCTCGCCGTCCACGACTACCATCGACCGGACCGTGAAGCTCGAGGAGTACAAGCGCCATCCGACGCTCCGGTACATCCTGCTCCTCGAGACCGTGGCACCGGTCGCCCTGCTCTACCGCCGCGCGGCGGATGGCTGGCACCCGGAGCTGTTCGAGGGGCTCGATGCCGTCATCGACCTGCCGGAGATCGGCGCGAGCCTGGCGCTGGCCGAAGTCTATGGCGGCCTCGCCTTCCCGTCCCGCATCACCGACGCGATGTGCTGAGCCGCCTCACCACATGTCGAGCGCGATGCGGGCCTCGTCGGACATCCGGCTCTGGTCCCACGGCGGATCGAACACCATCGTGACGCTGCACCCGGCGACGCCCGGCACCGCCGAGACCGCGTTCTCGACCCAGCCCGGCATCTCGCCGGCAACCGGGCAGCCCGGCGCCGTCAGGGTCATGTCGATCGCGACGTTGCGGTCGTCGGCGATGTCGACCCGGTAGATCAGGCCGAGTTCATAGATGTCGGCTGGGATCTCCGGATCGTAGACGGACTTGAGTGCCGCCACGATGCCGTCGGTCAGCCGGTCCATCTCCTCCGGCGGGATCGCGGAGGCGTTCACCTGAGCATTCAGCGGCGCGCTATTCGCGCCGCTCGGGGCGGGGGTATCGGTCATTGGGGTCCTCACGCGAACATCCGTTCGGCCCGGGTCAGGGCCGAAACGAGAGCGTCGATCTCCGCCGTCGTATTATACAGGCCGAACGAGGCGCGACAGGTCGACGTGGTGCCGAAGCGCTTCAGGAGCGGCATGGCGCAGTGGGTGCCGGCCCGCACCGCGACGCCCTGGCGGTCGATCACCGTCGCGACGTCGTGAGCGTGCGCGCCCTTCATCTCGAAGGAGATCACCGCACCCTTGTCCCGCGCGGTGCCGATGATCCGCAGGCTGTTCATGCCGCGCAGGGCCTCCTGGGCGTAGGCCAGGAGATGCGCCTCGTGCGCGGCGATGCGCTCGCGGCCGAGGCTCATCATGAATTCGAGCGCCGCGCCGAGCCCGATCGCCTCGATGATCGCCGGGGTGCCGGCCTCGAAGCGGTGCGGGGGCGCGTTGTAGGTGATGCGCTCCTCCTCGACGATCTCGATCATCTCGCCGCCGCCCTGGTAGGGGGGCAGGCGCTCCAGCCATTCCTTCTTGCCGTAGAGCACGCCGATGCCGGTCGGGCCGTAGACCTTGTGGCCGGTGAAGACGAAGAAGTCGCAATCAAGGGCCTGGACGTCGATCGCCTGGTGCACGGCACTCTGCGCCCCGTCGAGCAGCACCGGCACGCCGCGCTCGTGGGCGATGCGCACGATCTCCGCCGCCGGCGTCACCGTGCCGAGCACGTTCGACATGTGGCTGATCGCCACCATCTTGGTCTTGGGCGAGAACAGCTTCTCGTACTCCTCGACCAGGAAGTTGCCCTCGTCGTCGACGGGCGCGAATTTCAGCACGGCGCCGCGGCGCTCGCGCAGGAAGTGCCAGGGCACGATGTTGGAATGGTGCTCCATGATCGACAGGATGATCTCGTCACCCTCGCCGATCAGCCCGGCCCAGCCCATGCAGGTCGCAACGAGGTTGTAGGCCTCGGTGGCGTTGCGGGTGAAGATGATCTCGTCGGTGGAGCGCGCGTTGAGGAACTGCCGCGTGGTCTCGCGGGCGCCCTCGAAGCCCTCGGTGGCAGCGTTCGCCATGAAGTGCAGGCCGCGATGCACGTTGGCGTAGGCCGTCTCCATCGCGCCCGACATCGCGTCGATCACGGCCCGCGGCTTCTGCGCCGAGGCGGCGTTGTCGAGGTAGACCAGCGGCTTGCCATAGACCTGCTGCGACAGGATCGGGAATTGCGCCCGGATCGCCTCGACGTCGTAGGGGGTCTGGAGGACGGGTGCGTTCATCTCGGGCTCACTCAGCAGGCGATCTTGCATGGGCGTGAGAGGAGCCGGCCCGTGGGCCGGCCCGGTCATCGGTTAGCCGCGGCGGGCGAGCCAGGCCTCGATCTCGGCGATCATTGCCTCGCGGGCGCCCTCGTGGGTCACCGCCTCGATCGCCTCGCCGAGGAAGGCCTGGACCAGCAGGCTCTCGGCCTGGGGCCGCGGCAGGCCGCGGGCCATCAGGTAGAACAGCAGGTCCTCGTCCGGCGCGCCGCAGGTGGCGCCGTGGCCGCAGGCCACGTCGTCGGCGAAGATCTCCAGCTCCGGCTTGTTCATCATCTGCCCCTCGTCGGTGAGGAGGAGGCAGTCGGACTTCATCTTGCCGTCGGTCTTCTGGGCGATCTGCCGGACGATGATCTTGCCCTGGAACACGCCGGTGGCGTCGCCGTCGATCACCGTCTTGAACTGCTCGCGGCTGATGCCGCCGAGAGCGGCGTGGTCGGCGAGCAGGGTCGAGTCGGCGAGCTGGCCGTCGCGGATCATCGCGGCGCCGTTGACGGTGGCGGTCGCGTCGTCGCCCGCGAAGTGCAGGTAGAGCTGGTGGCGCGACAGCACCGCACCGGTCACCACGTTGACGGTCTCGATGTGCGAGCCGGCGCCGAGGCGGGCCGAGACGGTCGAGAGCGCGATCGCCGCGTCCCCTTCCAGGTTGAGCCGGCTGTGCAGCACGCGGGCGCGGTCGCCGACCACGACGTCGAGGACGTCGTTGGGCTGGTAGGCGATCCCGTCCGGACCCTCGTGGCTTTCGATGAGCGTCACCTCGGAGTCCTTGCCGGCCACCACCAGCACGCGGGTCGCGGTCGAGAACGCGGCCTTGCCGGTGCCGATGAAGCGCAGGTGCAGGGTCCGCTCGATCTTCGCGCCGTCCGCGACCCGGATCACCGCCCCGTCCGCCATGAAGGCGGCGTTGAGCTGGTAGATCGGGTTCTCGCGGGTCTGCTCGACCGGGGCGAGATGGTCGAGGAGCGGGTGCCCCTCGGCCATGGCACGCGCGAAGGTCACGACCTCCAGGCCCTCGGGCAGGCCCGAGAGGTCGGAGAGCGCCGCGATCAGGTGGCCGTTGACGAAGGTCAGGCGCGCGGCCTCGATCCCGGCAAAGCCCCGGGCGGTCTTGACCGCATTGCGGGCGGTCTCGGCGTCCGGCGCCTCGGCCGGCGGCGCGGCCTCGCGCACGGCGGCGCGCAGGTCGGTGTACTTGAACGCCTCGACGCGGCGGTGGGGCAGGCCCGCCGCCTCGAAGTAGCGGAACGCCTCCTCGCGGGCGATGGCGGCGCCGGGGAGCTTGAGCCGCTGGACCTCGAACAGCTTCGAGAGCCCGGTCTCGGCGGCGGTGCGGAGAGTGGTGACGTCGGCCATGGTCACGCGGCCTCGTTCGACCGGTACTCGGCGTAGCCCGAGGCCTCGAGCTCGAGGGCGAGTTCCTTGCCGCCGGACTTAACCACTCGGCCCTGCGCCATCACGTGCACGGTGTCGGGCACGATGTGGTTGAGCAGGCGCTGGTAGTGGGTGATGACGAGGAAGCTGCGGTTCTGGGCGCGCAGCGCGTTCACGCCCTCGGAGACGATGCGGAGCGCGTCGATGTCGAGGCCGGAATCGGTCTCGTCGAGGACGCAGAAGCGCGGCGACAAGAGCGCCATCTGGAGGATCTCCATGCGCTTCTTCTCGCCGCCGGAGAATCCGACGTTGAGGGCGCGCTTGAGCATCTCGCGGTTGATCTCGAGCTTGTCGGCCGCCGCGAAGACCTGGCGCATGAAGTCGGGGGTGGTCAGCTCCTCCTCGCCGCGGGTCTTGCGCTGGGCGTTCATCGCCGCCTTGAGGAAGGTCATCGTGCCGACGCCCGGGATCTCCAGCGGGTACTGGAACGCCAGGAAGATGCCGGCGGCGGCGCGGGCATCGGCCTCCATCTCCAGGATGTTCTCGCCGTCGAGCAGGATCTCGCCGTCGAGGACCTCGTAGTCCTCCTTGCCGGCGATGACGTAGGACAGGGTCGACTTGCCGGAGCCGTTCGGCCCCATGATGGCGGCGACCTCGCCGTCGTTGACGGTCAGGCTGAGGCCGTTGAGGATGCGCTTGTCCTCGATGTTGACGACCAGGTTCTTGATTTCGAGCATGGTAAAGCAGTCCTGACGGGAGCGGCCGACCGGGCGGCACAGCATCCGTTGCAATGAATCCAGGGCGTGGCAGGCTTCCGGCGATCAGCCGGAAGCCTGGAGGCGATCAGCCCACCGAGCCTTCCAGGCTGATCGAGATCAGTTTCTGGGCCTCGACGGCGAACTCCATCGGCAGCTGCTGCAGCACGTCGCGGACGAAGCCGTTGACGATGAGCGCGGTCGCCTCCTCCTCGGAGAGGCCGCGCTGCTGGCAGTAGAACTTCTGGTCCTCGGAGATCTTCGAGGTGGTGGCCTCGTGCTCGAACACCGCCGAGGCGTTCTTCGACTCGATGTAGGGCACGGTATGCGCGCCGCACTGGTCGCCGATCAGCAGCGAGTCGCAGTTGGTGAAGTTGCGCGCGCCCTTGGCCTTCTTGTGGGCCGAGACGAGGCCGCGATAGGTGTTCTGCGACCGGCCAGCCGAGATGCCCTTCGAGATGATCCGGCTCGTCGTGTTCTTGCCGAGATGGATCATCTTGGTGCCGGAATCGACCTGCTGCATGCCGTTCGACACCGCGATCGAGTAGAACTCGCCGCGCGAGTTGTCGCCGCGCAGGATGCAGGACGGGTACTTCCAGGTGATCGCCGAGCCGGTCTCGACCTGCGTCCACGAGATCTTCGAGTTCACGCCGCGGCAATCGCCGCGCTTGGTCACGAAGTTGTAGATGCCGCCGCGGCCCTCCGAATCGCCCGGGTACCAGTTCTGCACCGTCGAGTACTTGATCTCGGCGTCGTCGAGCGCCACGAGCTCGACCACCGCGGCGTGGAGCTGGTTGTCGTCGCGCCGTGGGGCGGTGCAGCCCTCGAGGTACGAGACGTAGGAGCCCTTGTCGGCGATGATCAGCGTGCGCTCGAACTGGCCGGTGTCGCGCTCGTTGATGCGGAAGTAGGTCGACAGCTCCATCGGGCAGCGCACGCCCGGCGGGATGTAGACGAACGAGCCGTCCGAGAACACCGCCGAGTTCAGCGTCGCGAAGTAGTTGTCGGTCACCGGCACGACCGAGCCGAGATACTTGCGCACCAGCTCGGGGTGCTCGCGCAGAGCCTCCGAGATCGGCATGAAGATGACGCCGGCCTTGGCGAGCTCCGCCTTGAAGGTGGTGGCGACCGAGACCGAGTCGAACACCGCATCGACCGCGACGCGGCGCTCGGGGGCGATGCCCTCCAGCACCTCGACCTCGCGCAGCGGGATGCCGAGCTTCTCGTAGGTCTTCAGGATCTCAGGGTCGATCTCGTCGAGCGACTGCGCCGCCTTGCGCTTCGGCGCGGCATAATAGTACAGCTCGTCGTAGTTGATCTTGTCGTACTCGACCCGCGCCCAGTTCGGCTCCTGCATGGTGAGCCAGCGGCGATAGGCGTCGAGGCGCCATTCGAGCATCCACTCCGGCTCGTCCTTCTTGGCCGAGATGAAGCGGATCACGTCCTCGGAGAGGCCCTTCTCGGACTTCTCCATCTCGATCGTGGTCTCGAACCCGTACTTGTACTGATCGACGTCGATGGCACGGACGCGATCGACCGTCTCCTGCACTGCAGGCATACCCGTCTCCTACCGCTGACGGCTTCAAGGGCCGCGAGGTGATGACACGGCCGGAAGGGGCTGCACGCTCATGCGGCCCGTTCCCGGCGCTTATATAGGGACGAAACCAGCCGATCGAAGGCCGCGAGGAACCTTTCCCCGTCCTCCTGCCGGCTGTTCCACCCCAAACTCACGCGCAGCGCCCCCGCGGAGAGGGCCGGATCGACCCCCATCGCCGCGAGCACGCCCGAGCGCGACACCTTGCCCGAGGCGCAGGCCGCCCCGGACGAGACCGCCACGCCGTCGAGGTCGAGGGCGATCAGGGCCGTCTCGGCCTTGAGCCCCGGAACCGCGAAGCACGATGTATTGGGCAGGCGCGAGGCCGCCGCCCCGAACACCACCGCGTCCGGGGCACGCGCCCGCACGCCCGCCTCGATGGCGTCCCGCAGATCCGCGAGGCGGACCGCCTCGGCCGGCATCGCCGCGAGCGCCAGTTCGGCCGCGACGCCGAAGCCGACGATGCCCGGCACGTTCTCGGTCCCCGCCCGCAGGCGCGCCTCCTGCCCGCCGCCGCGCAGGAAGGCGGCGTCCAGGGTCGCGCCCCCCCCGAACACGATGGCGCCGACGCCCTTCGGCGCGCCGAGCTTGTGGCCCGACAGGGTCACGGCGTCGGCGTTGATTATATTGCGCGCGATCGATACCCGTCCAGCGGCCTGGACCGCATCGCTGTGGAGCAGGGCGCCGTGCTGGCATGCGAGCGCCGCAATCCTCGCGAGCGGTTGGACGACGCCGGTCTCGTTGTTGGCGGCCTGGACCGACACGAGGGCCGTGGCGCCCTCCGTCGCCAGGGCCGCGAGCCGGGCCTCCAAGACGTCGAGGCGGAGCACCCCGTCGGCATCGACCGGCAGGATCTCGGTGACGTCCGGGTCAAAACGATGCCCCTGAAGGCAGCACGGATGCTCGGTCGCCCCGATGAGCAGCCGGGTCGGCGTCGGCAGGCCGCGCCGCCGCAACGCGCCCGACAGGACCGCGTTCGCCGCCTCGGTGCCGCCGCTGGTGAACACCACCTGCGACGGCCCCACCCCGACGAGAGCGGCAACCTTCGCCCGCGCCGCCTCGACGGCGGAGCGGGCGCTCCTCCCCTCGCGGTGGATCGAGGACGGGTTGCCGGGCAACTCGACGAGCGCGCGCGCGACCGCCTCCGCCACCTCGGGCCGCAGGGGCGAGGTCGCGTTGTGGTCGAGATAGGCGCGCGCGCGCTCCATGCGCTGAATTCCTTTGCCTTTCCCCCCGGGGACCGTGCTAAGGCCCGCCCCGGACACACGTAATCAGATGGTGCGTTCTCAACCGTGCGAGGCGCGGGACTGCGGCACCCGGTTGTTTAGAACGATTCTAATCATTTAGAACCGTTCTAAGGGTGCTTTTATGGGAGACGGACCCCGAGTCAAGCCGCGGGTCCGGGCTCCCGGTCCGGTTCCCCGCGGCGCTCACGCACCCTTGAAGCTCGAGAAGAGGTCGTTCATGCCCGAGGTCATCTTCGCCGGTCCCGCCGGTCGGCTGGAGGGGCGCTACCAGGCGCCGAAGCAGAAGGGCGCCCCGATCGCCATCGTGCTGCATCCGCATCCGCAATTCGGCGGCACGATGAACAACCAGATCGTCTACAACCTGTTCTACACGTTCGCCAATCGCGGCTTCGCGGCCCTGCGCTTCAATTTCCGCGGCGTCGGCCGCAGCCAGGGCGCGTTCGACCACGGCGTCGGCGAGTTGTCGGATGCGGCCGCCGCCCTCGACTGGGTGCAGGCGGTCAACCCCGAGGCGCGCGCCTGCTGGATCGCCGGCGTGTCGTTCGGCTCGTGGATCGGCATGCAGCTGCTGATGCGCCGTCCGGAAATCGAGGGCTTCATCTCCATCGCCGCGATGGCCAACCGCTACGATTTCAGCTTCCTCGCCCCCTGCCCGTCCTCGGGCCTGTTCGTGCACGGCTCCGAGGACCGGGTCGCGCCGGCCCGCGAGGTGATGCCGGTGATCGAGAAGGTGAAGACCCAGAAAGGCGTCATCATCGAGCACCAGATCGTCGACGGCGCCAACCACTTCTTCGACGGCAAGGTCGACGAGCTGACCCAGACGGTCGACACCTACCTCGACAAGCGGCTGGGCAAGCGCGACGAGGCGGCGTAAGGGCCGTTCGGTGATCTCGGTGCTGGTTACACTCTGACCGTCATCCCGGGGCTCGCCGCAGGCGAGAACCCGGGATCCATAACCGCTGACGACGCCGGACAAGGCGGTCAGCGTTCCGCCCCATCCTGCACCATCAGCGGTTATGGATCCCGGGTTCCGCTGCGCGGCCCCGGGATGACGTGGAGGATTTCAGATTCGTGCGGGAAGCCGGGACCATTCGGCCTCAATCCGGCACCGTAACCCCGCGCAAATCCGCCTTCGGCTCCGGGAATTGCGGGTTCATCGCCTCCAGCGTGTTGGCGATCAGCCTCGCCACCGCGAGGTTGCGGAACCACTTGCGGTTCGCCGGCACCACGTGCCAGGGCGCCAGCCGCGTGCCGCAGAGCGTCAGCGCGTCCTGGAACGCCGCCTGGTACGAATCCCAGGCCTTGCGCTCGACGAGGTCGGCGGGGTCGAACTTCCAGGTCTTGGTCGGGTCGGCGAGCCGGCTCTCCAGCCGCTCCTTCTGCTCCGCCTTCGAGATGTGCAGGAAGATCTTGAGCACCGTGGTGCCCGACAGGGTGAGCAGGCGCTCGAAATCGTTGATGAGGTCGTAGCGCGGCCGCCAGACCGCCTCGGGCACCAGCTCCTTCACCCGGACGATCAGCACGTCCTCGTAGTGGCTGCGGTTGAACACCCCGATCATGCCGCGGGCCGGCGCCTCGCGGTGATAGCGCCACAGGAAGTCGTGATCGAGTTCCTCCGGGCTCGGGGTCTTGAACGACGACACGCGGCAGCCCTGCGGGTTCACGCCCTGGAAGACGTGCCGGATCGTGCCGTCCTTGCCGCCGGTGTCGATCGCCTGGAGCACCACCAGGAGGCTGCGCTTGCGCTCGGCGTAGAGCCGCTCCTGCAAGGCCTGGATCCGGGCGTGCAGTTCGACAAGCTCCTCTTCCGCCGCCGCCTTGCCGTCGGAGGATCCCGGGGCGTCCGGGTCGATCTCGGCGAGGCGGCACGGCACCTCGGACCGGCACTGCACCACGCCGGGGGGCGGCACCGGGATCGTCGCGCCGTGCTCGGCGAGGAAGGCCGGGTTCGCCGCCGCCAGCGATCCGGCCTCGCTGGCCCAGACGGCGGAGGACGGGCGCGGATGGCCGGGGAGCGAAACCGGCTTGTCTTTCGGGGTCTTCTTCGACATCGGGAGGCGGGGCTCCGGCGGGGATAGCGGCGTGCGATGGATCGTGGAAGAAACAACGGCGGCCAAGCGGAGCCGTTCCGGAAAGCGGGGCCGTTCCGAGAGGGCGAGCGAGGGGGTCGTGCGGTGAGCCGCGCCCCGCTCTACTTCGTGCGCCACGGCGAGACCGACTGGAACGCCGAGGGCCGCCTCCAGGGCCAGCGCGACACGCCCCTCAATGCCAGGGGCCACGCCCAGGCGGCGGAGGCCGGGGAACGTCTTCGCCATCTCCTCGGCGAGGAGGTCGGCACCCTGCCCTTCATCGCCAGCCCGATGGAGCGCACCCGCCACACGATGGAGGGCCTGCGTGCCGCGCTCGGCCTCGATCCGGCCGGCTACACCATCGACCCGCGCCTGCGCGAGATCGGCTTCGGCGCCTGGGAGGGCCTGACCTGGAAGGAGGTCCGGCGCAGCGATCCCGCCCGGTCCCAGGCGCGGGACCGCGACCGCTGGGGCTTCTGCCCGCCGGGCGAGGGTGCGGAGAGCTACGCCATGGTGGCCGAGCGGGTGCGCCCGCTCCTCGACGCCCTCGACCGGCCGGCGGTCGTCGTGGCGCATGGCGGCGTCGCCCGTGCCGTCATGGTGACGCTGGGGGCCGCGAATCGCGAGGAGGCGCCCCATCTGGAGATCCTGCAAGGGCGGATCCTGGTCTTCGAGGGGGCGACGCGGCGCTGGGTCTGAGCGACGGGCAGGGCGAGCCAGGCCGGTGCCGGAGCCAAGCCGTAGGACGCCGCGTTTTATGCTCGACCGTGCCTTGAACCGGCCCCGGTTCTCGTCCACCTCCCGCCTGCCCGAAATCGGGCCGGCGCCCGATCGCGCTGCAATCGGGCGCTGCTTCAGGTTTTCGATTTTGCAACTTCTCCGACGGGCCGGAATCCCCGGCGTCGGGGGATGCTCCAGAGGTCAACGGCCCGCCCGGGCCAGCGGAGTCGCTTGATGAACCAGACCGCCGGGACCGTCCTCACGCCCAGCCCCGGGACGCGCCCGCCGGCCGTCCCGCCCGCTGGCGCGGCGGTGCTTCGCGGCCCCGTGCGGCCGGACCTGATCCGCGACGAGGTGCTGGCGGAGGTGTTCCGCGCGACCGTCCAGGCGCGGCCCGAGCACACGGCGCTCGTCGACGCGGCGAGCGGCGCCGACGCGGCCTCGCGCGCCCGCCTGTCCTACGCCGAGGTCGACCGGCGCTCCGACGCGATCGCGTCGGGCCTCGCGGCGCGGGGTATCGGGCCCGGCGACGTCGTCGGCCTGTGGATGGCGCGCTCGCCCGACCTGCTGGTGGCGCAGATCGGCATCACCAAGTCCGGCGCCGCCTGGCTGCCCTTCGACGCCGAGGCGCCGTCCGACCGCGTCGCGATCTGCCTCAAGGACGCCGACGCCAAGGCGCTGGTGACCTCGGCCGCGCTCAAGGACAAGGCGCCGACCGACACCTGCCCCGCCCTCACCCCGGACGAGGTGGCGGGCCAAGCGAGCGGCCCGGCACCGGACCTGAGGGCAGTCGGCCTCACGCCCGAGCACCCCGCCTACCTGATCTACACCTCGGGCTCGACCGGCGTGCCGAAGGGCATCGTCATCAGCCACCGCAACATCTGCCACTTCCTGCGCTCGGCCAACGCGCTCTACGGCGTGACCGGCGACGACGTGGTGTTCCAGGGCGCGTCCGTCGCCTTCGATCTCTCGATGGAGGAGATCTGGGTCCCCTACCTCGCCGGCGCGACCCTGTTCGTGGCGAGCCCGGCCCAGATGGGCGACGCCGAGGCCCTGCCCGACATCCTGATCGAGGCCGGCATCACCGTCCTCGACACGGTGCCGACGCTGCTCGGCCTGATGACGAAGGACGTGCCGCGCCTGCGGCTGATCCTCCTCGGCGGCGAGGCCCTGCCCGAGCCGCTGATCGCCCGCTGGGCGACCCCGAACCGCAAGCTGTTCAACACCTACGGGCCGACCGAGGCGACCGTGGTGGCGACCGCGGCCGAGATGAAGCCGGGTGATCCGGTCACCATCGGCGGGCCGATCGCCAACTACACCGCCTACATCGCCGACGAGGGCCTGAACCTCGTCGGGCCCGGCGTGCAGGGCGAGCTCCTGATCGGCGGCCCCGGCGTCGCCAAGGGCTACCTCGCCCGGCCGGAACTGACGGCGGAGAAGTTCATCGCCAACCCCTACGGCGGCGACGGGTCGGACCCGGTGCTCTATCGCTCCGGCGACGCGGTCTCGCTCGACCACGCCGGCCGCATCGTCTTCCACGGCCGCATCGACGACCAGGTCAAGGTCCGCGGCTTCCGGGTCGAACTCGGGGAGATCGAGGCGCGGATCCGGGCGCAGGCCGGCATCGCCTCCGCCGCGGTGGTCCTGCGCCAGGACGACGGCGTCGACCGGTTGGTGGCCTTCATGGTACCCGAGCGGGGGGCGGAGTTCGACCGCGGCCGCCTGCGCTCGGCGCTCGCCGAGACGATGCCGCCCTACATGATCCCGGCGCATTTCGAGGTGGTCGACAGCCTGCCGGTGCTCGCCGCCTCCGGCAAGGTCGACCGCAAGGCCCTGCGCGCCGCGCCCCTCGCGGTGGTCGAGGCTTCCGGCGAGCAGGAGGAGCCGCGCGACGAAACCGAGGAAGCGCTGCTCGCCGCCGCCCACAAGGTGTTCGGCAACCAGCCGATCCCGTTCGAGGCCGACTTCTTCGGCGATCTCGGCGGCCACTCGCTGCTCGCCGCCCGCTTCGTCTCGGCGGTGCGCGAGGTGCCGGCGCTCGCCGCGATCACCCTCCAGGACGTCTATAACGGCCGCACCCTGCGGGCGATGGCCGAGACGCTGATCGCGCGCACCGGCGGGGCCGGGGTGGCGGCCGCGACCCACGACCTGTCCTTCGAGCCGCCGCCGCTCCTGCGGCGCTTCCTGTGCGGCCTGGCGCAAGCCGCGGTCCTGCCCTTCGTGATCGCCCTCGCGACCGCGCAGTGGCTCGGCATCTTCGTCACCTACCTGCTCATCACCGGCGGCGATCTCGGCTTCTTCTCCGAGATGGCGGTGCTGCTGCTGGTCTATATCGGGCTCAACGCCGCGACCGCGCTCATCGCCATCGCGGTGAAGTGGCTGGTGCTCGGGCGCACCAAGCCCGGCCGCTATCCGCTCTGGGGCACCTACTATTTCCGCTGGTGGCTGACCCAGCGCCTGACCCCGCTGGTCCACGTCAAATGGCTCCAGGGCTCGCCGATGATCCGCATCTACCTGCGGCTGCTCGGCGCCAAGGTCGGCGAGGACGCGCTGATCTCCGACATCGAGATCGGCGCGCCCGATCTCGTCAGCATCGGGCGCGGAGCCTCGCTCGGCGGCCGGCTGACGCTCGCCAATGCCGAGGTGGTCGGCAACGAACTCGTCATCGGCCGGGTCTCGATCGGCGACGACGTGGCCATCGGCACCTCCTGCGTCGTCGGCTACGACACCCGGATCGAGGACCACGCCGAGCTCGCCGACCTCACCACCGTGCCCTCCGGTACGCATGTCGGCCGGGCCGAGGCCTGGGACGGCTCGCCGGGCCGCAAGGTCGGGATGGTCGACGTCTCCGACCTGCACCCGGTGCCGGAGGCCTCGCGCGAGCGCCGCGCCGTGTTCTTCATGATCTACGCCGTGCTGCTGGCGGCGATCCCCGCGGTCGGCCTGCTGCCGATCTTCCCGGCCTTCTACATCTTCGACCAGATCAGCGACTCGCTGGCGACGATGACCGACGTGGACTACCACTGGTACCTGCCGCTCCTGACCTGGCCGACCGCGATGCTGATGACCGCCGGCACGGTTGGGCTGATCGCCGGCATCCGCTGGGCGGTGCTGCCGCGCCTGCGCGAGGGCAGCTACTCGATCCACTCCGGCACCTACCTGCGCAAATGGGCGGTGGCGCTCGCCGCCGAGGTGACGCTCGAGACCCTGTCGTCGCTCTTCGCCACGGTCTACATGCGGGCCTGGTACCGGCTGATGGGCGCCGGGATGGGCCAGGGCGCCGAGATCTCGACCAATCTCGCTGGCCGCTACGACCTCGCGGAGGTCGGCCCGCGCAACTTCATCGCCGACGAGGTGGTGTACGGCGAGGAGGAGGTGCGCCGCGGCGTGATGGAGCTGGCGCCCGTGCGCACCGGCGCCCGGGTCTTCGTCGGCAACGACGCGGTGGTGCCGCCCGGTGCCATCATCCCGGACGACGTGCTGATCGGCATCAAGTCGAAGCCCCCGGCCAACGACCGCATGGCTCCCGGCGAGACCTGGTTCGGCTCGCCGCCGATCAAGCTGCCTGTGCGCCAGAAGGTCGATCTCGGCCAGGCCCAGACCTTCGAGCCGGGCCTGTGGCCGCGGCTGCGGCGCGGCATCTTCGAGGCGTTCACCTCCTCGTTCTCGCCGATGCTGTTCATCACCTTCGCGATCCTGGCGATCGATTTCGTGTTCTACCCGGCGATCCTCGCCAGCGACTGGAGCGGGCTGGCGCTGAGCTTCGTCGCCACCAGCGTGGTGATTGCCGTGCTCCAGACGCTGGTGGTCATCGCGGTCAAGTGGCTGCTGATGGGTCGCTACCAGCCCGGCATGCATCCGATGTGGTCGTGGTGGGCGATGCGCACCGAGGCCGTCGCCGTGATGTACTGGGGGCTGGCCGGCAAGGTGCTGCTCGAGCACCTGATGGGCACGCCGTTCCTGCCCTGGGTGCTGCGCCTCTTCGGCACCCGCACCGGCGAGGGCGTGTGCATGCTGGCCACCGACATCACCGAGTTCGACTGCGTCACCATCGGCGACTTCGCCTCGGTCAACCGGATGTCGGCGCTCCAGACCCACCTCTACGAGGACCGGGTGATGAAGGTCGGACGGGTCGAGGTCGGCCGCGGCGTCAGCGTCGGCGCCTTCGCGACGGTGCTCTACGACACCAAGGTCGGCGACTATGCCCAGCTGCGCCCGCTCACCATCGTGATGAAGGGTGAGTCCATTCCGGCCAATTCCCGCTGGGAGGGTGCGCCGGCGGTGCCGGTGGTGCACCAGGCGATGGCCGCGGAGTAGCCGCGGGCTTTGGGGGAGCCTGGTCGGAGGGCGTCGTGACTCTCCGACCCGCTCCCGGTCCGTCCCGTGGCCCCATCGACGGCGAGAGCCGGGATCCCTGACCGCCGGGGCTTCTCGAAGCGGGATGATCTTCCGCCTCGGTCCGGCCCGTCAGCGCTCGGGGATACGGGATTTCGCTACGGGGCCCCGGAACGCCATGAAGGGTTTCGCCACGGCGAGAGCGTCGGGCGGATCCCCGGCCCGCCCGCGGATCAGCCCGCCACCTCCCGCTGCCTGACCCCGCGCCGCGTGACCTTGCGCAGGATGCGCGAGACCTGCTCGGCCGAGTACGGCTTGTGCAGCAACTCGAAGTCGTGGGCGCCCTCCTGCGCCAGGACGTGGCTGTAGCCGGAGGCGAGGACGACCGGCAGGCGCGGCAGGCGCCGGGCGAGCAGGCGGGCGAGCTCGATCCCGCCCATGCCCGGCATGACCACGTCGGAGAACACCACGTCGAAGCCGCCGCCGTCGGGCCCGAGCTTCTCGAGCGCATCCTCGGCGTTCACCGCCCAGGTCGTGGCGTAGCCGAGATCCTCCAGGATCTGGGTCGCGAAGCGCCCTACGTCGAGGTTGTCCTCGACCACCAGCACGCGCTGGCCGACTCCGCCTGGATCGACCGGAGCGGTCTCGCCCGCCTCCTCGGCTGCGGCGAACTCGGCCTCGACCTCGGGCAGGTAAAGCGTGAAGGTGGTGCCCCGGCCCGGCTCGCTCACGACCGAGACGTCGCCGCCCGACTGTTTGGCGAAGCCGAAGACCTGGCTCAGGCCGAGACCGGTGCCGCGCCCGACCTCCTTGGTGGTGAAGAACGGTTCGAACACCCGCGAGAGCAGCTCGGGCGCGATGCCGGAGCCGGTATCGTACAGCGAGACCGCCGCGAAGGGCCCCCGCGCCCCGGCATGCCCCCGGATCGGCGGCAGGTCGACGCCGCAGGCGAGCGTCAGGGTCAGGGTGCCGGCGCCCTCCATGGCGTCGCGGGCGTTGACCGCCATGTTGACGAGCGCGGTCTCGAACTGGCTCGCGTCGACCCGCACGAAGCAGGGATGGTCCGGCAGCTGCGTCGCCACCGTGATCCGCGCGCCCGTCACGGTGTCGACGAGGTCGGCGACGAGGCGCAGGCGGGCGCCGACGTCGAGGGTCTCGGGCTTGAGGGCCTGGCGGCGGGCGAAGGCGAGGAGCTGCGAGGTGAGCTTGGCGGCCCGGTCCACCGTCTCGGAGACCGCCGTGAGGTAGCGGCTGCGCCGCGCCTCGGGCAGGTCCGGCCGGCGCAGGAAATCGACCGAGGAGCGGATGATGGTCAAGAGGTTGTTGAAGTCGTGCGCGACGCCGCCGGTGAGCTGACCGACCGCCTCGAGCTTCTGCGACTGGCGCAACGCCTCCTCGGCCTGGGCGAGGGCGGCGGCCTGGGCCTTCTCGGCGGTGACGTCGCGGCCGCTGGCGAAGACGAGGCCGCCCTCGACCGAGGTGTGCCAGGACAGCCAGCGCGGCGTGCCGTCGCGGTGCCGGTAGCGGTTCTCGAAATTGGTGAGGTGGCGAGCCGCGACCGCCGATTCGAGCGCGGCGGTGGTAGCCGCGGCGTCCTCCGGCCAGAGGTAGTCGAGGAAGCTGCGCCCCACCACCTCCGCGGGCTTGTGGCCGAGGATCGCCTCCCAGACCGGGTTGACCGAGCGGAAGATGCCGTCGGCCCCGATCACCACCAGGAGGTCGCGGGAGTTGCGCCAGATCCGGTCGTGCTCGGCGGTGCGCTCCGCGACCCGCTGCTCCAGGGTCTCGTTGAACCGCACCAGCTCGGCCATCATCCGCTTCTGGTCGTCGATGTCGGTGCTGGTCCCGACCCAGCGGGTGACCGCGCCCTCGCCCGACAGGACCGGCTGCGCCCGGGCCAGGAACCAGCGATAGGTTCCGTCGGCACGCCGCAGGCGGTACTCGCACTGGTAGTCGCCGCCGCCCTCGACCGCGGCTTGCCAGTCCCGGACCGCTGGCGCCAGGTCGTCGGGATGGATGATCGCCTGCCAGCCCGCAGCGTCGAGGCTGCCCGGCGAGGCGCCCGTATAGGCGTAGACGCGCTCGTTGAACCAGGTGGCGCGCCCCTGCGCGTCGGTGGACCAGACGAAGTTTGGCAGTACCTGCGACAGGACGCGGAACTGCTGCTCGCTGTCGCGGAGCGCCGCCTCGGCCTGCTTGCGGGCGGTGACGTCGATGGCGGTGCCGACCACGCGGATGCAGGCCCCGTCCTCGAACAGGCCGCGCCCCTTCGCGGCGACCCAGCGCACCAGCCCGTCCTCCTTGCCGACCGTGCGGTACTCGACGTCGTAGACGGCGCGGCGGAGGGGATCCGCGGCGGCGGCGTAGGCCGCGAGGGTCGCCTCGCGGTCGTCCGGGTGGACGCCGTCGTAGTAGTCCGCCATCGTGACCGGCACCTCGGGCGAGATGCCGAACATCGCCTTGACCCGGGCCGGCCAGTACAGGGTGTCGGCGACGACGTCGACGTCCCACAGGCCGATCTCGGCCGCCTCGGTGGCGAGGCGCAGCCGGGCCTCGCTCTCGCGCAGGCGGTCCTCGGCCCGCCGGCGCGCGGTGTCGTCGAGGTGAAGCCCGTCCCACATCACCTGGTCGTCGACGAGGCGCGGCGCCGAGATGATGCGGGTATGGACGAGGCTGCCGTCGGCGCGCCGCATCGGCGCCTCGACATCGAAATGCGTCAGCGTCCGGATCGCCTCCGCCTCCGCCTCGGCGATCCGCGCCCGGTGCTCGGGCAGGATCAGGTCGTAGGCGGCAGCGGGATCGGCGAGCACGGCGTCGGCCGGCACCCCGGTCATGCGCTCGAAGCCCTGCGAGACCGTGACGAAGCGCCGGCCGGCTCCGTCCCGGGGCGTCGCCATCTGGAACACGTAGCCGCCCGGCAGGTGGTCGGTCAGCGCCCGCAGGCGCGCCTCCGCCTCGCGCAAGCCCGTCTCGGCGACCACGCGCCCGGTCGTCTCGGTGCAGGCGCAGAACATGCCGACCACCCGCGCCTCCTCGTCCCGCAGGGGCGAGTAGGAGAAGGTGAACCAGGTCTGCTCGTCGTAGCCGTGCCGGTTCATCACCAGCGGCAGGTCCTCCGAGAAGGTCGGCTCGCCGGCGAGCGCCCGGTCGATGAGCGGCGCGATGTCGGACCAGATCTCGGACCAGATGTCGTGGAAGCGCCGGCCCAGCGCCTCCGGGTGCTTGTCGCCGAGGATCTCCGAATAGGCATCGTTGTAGAGGAAGCCGAGCTCGGGCCCGAACGCCACGAACATCGGAAAGCGCGAGCCGAGCATCAGGCTCAGGGTGGCGGCGAGGCAGGGCGGCCAGGTCTCGGGCCGCCCCAGCGGCGAGTGCGACCAGTCGTGGGCGCGCATCATCGCGCTCATCCGCCCGCCGCCTGAGAGGAAGGGCGGGTGTCCGGAGGCGGCGCGCTCGGGCGGCGGAACGGGGTTCGGTCTCGGAGTCATCAGGCCGGCCAGAAGGGAATTCGTCCGGGTGCGGCCCGTGCAGGTAAGGCTCGCGCGACCACCGTCGAGAGCCTATCGCCGATGATGCAGCCGGCGGAAGAGCAAGCATTGCCGAGCGCACAAGTCACATGTGAACTCATTACATGTGACCTCGGATCGCCGCCGGTCGCCCGCGCCCCCTTCGCCAGCGCGGCCCGCGGACCCATATGGGCTCTCGCGAGACTCGAGGATTGAAACGGAGACCGCCCGCATGCCGACCTACCAGAAGGACGAAGCCGCCATCGCCCGGCTCACGCCCGAGCAGTACCGCGTCACCCAGCAGAACGGCACCGAGCGGCCCGGCACCGGCGAATACCTCGACAACAAGGAGGCGGGGATCTACGTCGACCTCGTCTCCGGCGAGCCGCTCTTCGCCTCCTCCGACAAGTACGAGTCGGGCTGCGGGTGGCCGAGCTTCACCAAGCCGATCGAGCCGGCCCACGTCGCGGAGCTGCGCGACACCTCGCACGGCATGGTCCGCACCGAGGTCCGCTCGAAGCACGGCGACAGCCATCTCGGCCACGTCTTCCCGGACGGACCGCGCGACCGGGGCGGCCTGCGCTACTGCATCAACTCCGCCTCGCTACGCTTCGTCCCCCGCGACCGGATGGCGGCCGAGGGCTACGGCGACTATCTCGACCAGGTCGAGGGCTAGAGCGCTTCACGATCGCTTTGCGATCGTGAAGCGCTCTAGGTCTTCGATTTCGCCACATTTTCCGCGACGAACCGGTATCCGCTTCGTCGGAAAATGCTCTAAGGCGGGGCAGTCCGGGAACAGCGGAGACCGCAGGACGGTCCCGTCCCCGACGGATCCCGGGGCAAGGCCCGGGATCCGCGAAGCGATGGACGAAGCCGGACTTTGCCCGCGTCAGGCGGCGATCAGCCCGCCCATCCGGGCGACGCGGCCGAGATGGTGGTCGGCGTCGCCGAACAGCTGGTCGATCATCGTGACGCGCTTGAAGTAGTGGCCGACGCTGTACTCCATCGTCACGCCGACGCCGCCATGGAGCTGCACCGCACCCTGGCCGACGATGCGGCCGGAACGGCCGATCTGCACCTTGGCGCCGGCGATCGCCCGGGCGCGCTCCCCGGCATCCTCTTCGCCCGCCATCATGGTGGCGAGGAAGGACATCGAGCGGGCCTGCTCCAGGGCGATGAACATGTCGGCGGCGCGGTGCTGGAGCACCTGGAACGAGCCGATCGTCACGCCGAACTGCTTGCGGGTCTTCAGGTACTCGACCGTCAGCCTGTGCATCCGGTCCATGGCGCCGACTGCCTCGGCGCACAAAGCCGCGATCGCCTCGTCGGTCACCCGCTCGATCACCGGCAGCGCGCCGGCGGGATCGCCGATCACCGCCTCAGGTCCGACCCGGACCGAGGACAGCGAGACCTCGGCCGCCCGCATCCCGTCCTGGGTCGGGTAGCCGCGGCGCGACACGCCCTCGGCATTGGCCTCGACCAGGAACAGACCGATCCCGTCGCGGTCGCGCCGCGAGCCGGAGGTGCGGGCCGAGACGATCAGCCGGTCGGCGCTGTCGCCGTGCAGGACGAGCGACTTCTCGCCCTCCAGCACCCAGCCGTCACCGTCGCGGCGCGCGGTGACGCCGACGTCGTTGAGGTCGTAGCGGGCCTGACGCTCGGTGTGGGCGAGCGCGTAGCGGGTCTCGCCGGCGATGAGGCCGGGCAGCCATTCGGCGCGCTGCTCCGGGCTGGCAGCGTGGCGCAGCACGCCGCCGGCGAGCACGACGGTCGCAAGGTAGGGCTCCAGCGCCAGCGCGCCGCCGAACGCCTCCATGACGATCATCGTCTCGACCGGCCCGCCGCCGATGCCGCCATCCTCCTCGGAGAACGGCACCGCGAGCAGGCCTTGCTCGGCGTAAGAGTCCCACATCGCGCGCGCGAAGCCCTCGGGCTCCTTCCCGTAGCGCTTGCGGGCCTCGAAGTCGTAGCGGTCGGCGAGCAGCCGCTCGACGCTGTCCTTGAGGAGGCGCTGCTCCTCGCTCAGATCGAAATCCATCGGGTCGTTTCCGTTCTCGCCGGTTTCGAAACGCGGCTTCGTTCGATTGATCCCAATCACGACCTCATCCTGAGGTGCGACCGGAGGGAGCCTCGAAGGAGGGCTCCAGAAGTCTTAGTGGTCCCTTGGAGCCCTCCTTCGAGGTCAGTCCATCTGCGATGGAGTGACACCTCAGGATGAGGTCGAGGGCTGGAGCTCAAAGCCCCAGGGGAGCTCAAAGCCCCAGGATCGCCTTCGCGATGATGTTCTTCTGGATCTCGTTCGAGCCGCCGTAGATCGAGATCTTGCGCCAGTTGAAGTAGGTCGGCGCGGCGGGACCGGCCCAGTCGGGACCGACCGGCGGCTCGTTGCTCAAGGACTCGTCGCCCTCGTCCTCCGGGACGTAAGGAAGCGCGTAGGGACCGACGACCTCGAGCAGCAGCTCGGTCGTCGCCTGCTGGATCTCCGAGCCCTTGATCTTGAGGATCGAGGAGGCCGGATCCGGCTTTCCCTTCTCCCGCGTGCGCTCGGCGGCCACCACGCGCAGCTGCGTCATCTCGAGCGCCTTCAGCTCGATCTCCAGCGCCGCCAGCTTCTCGCGGAAGCGCGGGTTCTCCAGGATCGGCGTGTCACCGACCCGCTCCAACGCCGCCAGTTCCTTCAGGCGCCGGATGCGCTGCTTGGACACGCCGACGCGGGCGATGTTGGTGCGCTCGTTGCCGAGCAGGAACTTGGCGTAGTCCCAGCCCTTGTTCTCCTGGCCGACCAGGTTCTCGACCGGCACCTTGACGTCGTCGAAGAAGACCTCGTTGACCTCGTGCCCGCCGTCGATGGTCTGGATCGGCCTGACCGTGATGCCCGGCGTCTTCATGTCGATGAGGAGGAAGCTGATGCCCTCCTGCTTCTTCACGGTGGCATCGGTGCGCACGAGGCAGAAGATCCAGTCGGCGTACTGGCCGAGCGTCGTCCAGGTCTTCTGGCCGTTGACGATGTAGTGGTCGCCCTCGCGCACCGCCTTGGTCTTGAGCGAGGCGAGGTCGGAGCCCGAGCCGGGCTCGGAGAAGCCCTGGCACCACCAGTCGTCGAGGTTGGCGATGCGCGGCAGGAAGTGCTTCTTCTGCGCGTCGTTGCCGAACTGCGCGATCACCGGCCCGACCATGTAGACGCCGAATTGCAGCGGCGACGGGGCCGGGAAGCTCTGGAGCTCGTCGAGGAAGATGTACTGGCGCACCGGATCCCAGCCGGTGCCGCCCCACTCGACGGGCCAGTTCGGCACCGCCCAGCCCTTCTTGTTGAGGATCTTCTGCCAGGTGACAATGTCGTCCTTCGACGGGTGGCGCCCGTCGATCATCTTCTGGCGGATTTCCTGGGGCAGGTTGCCCTGGAAGAAGCTGCGGACTTCCTGGCGGAAGGCGCGCTCCTCGGGGGTGAAGCGAAGGTCCATGGGGTGCCTCCTGAGTGGTTTATTGTTTCGAATAAGCTGGACGCCCGACCCCTCCCCCCACGGAACTCGGGCTTGCCCGAGTTTCGCATCCACAAGCCCAAGTCGGGCAAGCCCGACTTGGGATGGGGGAGGGTGCCTCGCGAATTCGAGGCGGGAGAGGGGACGCCGTTTCCGGAGAGGTCGCGACCTCGAAGAAGGGCGAACCCTGGATCAGCGTCGCGGTCCCCTCTCCCGGCCCCTGCTGACGCAGGGACCACCCTCCCCCGCAGAGGGGGAGGGTTGAGATGCGTGCTACAGGTCCTTGAAGCCCTTGCCCTCGGCCGCCAGCTTTTCCAGCAGCGCCGACGGCTTGAACTCCGCACCGTACTCGGCCTCGTAGGCCCGCAGGCGCTCCAGCACCTTCGGCAGCCCGATCGTGTCGGCCCAGAACATCGGCCCGCCGCGATAGACCGGCCAGCCGTAGCCGTTGATCCACACGATATCGATGTCCGACGCCCGGATCGCCTTGCCCTCCTCGAGGATCTTCGCGCCCTCGTTGACCATCGGGTAGAGGGTGCGCTCCAGGATCTCCTGGTCGGTCGCGTCCCGGCGGCTGACGCCCTGGCGATCCGCGACGCGCGCGATGATCTCCTCGGTGACCTTCGACGGGGTCGCCTTGCGCTTGGCGTCGTAGTCGTAGAAGCCGGCGCTCGTTTTCTGGCCGCGGCGATCCTGCTCGCACAGGAGGTCGCGCACGCTCTCGGACTTGTTGGTCTCCCGGCTCCAGCCGATGTCGAGGCCGGCGAGGTCGCTCATCGTGAACGGGCCCATCGGCAGGCCGAATTCGTAGATCACCCGGTCGACGTCCCAGGGGGTGACGCCCTCCAGGATCAGGCGGTTGGCCTCGCGCTGGCGCTGGGCCAGCATCCGGTTGCCGACGAAGCCGTGGCAGACGCCGACGAGCACCGGGATCTTGCCGACCTTGCGGCCGATCTGCATCGCGGTGGCGATGACGTCCTTCGCGGTCTTCTCGCCGCGCACGACCTCCAGGAGCCGCATGACGTTGGCCGGCGAGAAGAAGTGCATGCCGATCACGTCGGCCGGCCGGTTCGTCATCGCCGCGATGGCGTCGATGTCGAGGTAGGAGGTGTTGGAGGCGAGGATCGCGCCGGGCTTGGCGATCGTGTCGAGCTTGGAAAAAATCTCCTTCTTGATGCCCATGTCCTCGAACACGGCCTCGATGATGAGGTCGCACTCGGCGAGCTTTTCGAGCTCGAGGGTATCGGTGAGGAGGCCCATCCGGGTCTCGACGTCCTCAGGCTTGAGGCGCCCCTTCTTGGCGGTGTTCTCGTAGTTCGTGCGGATGGTCTTGAGGCCGCGGTCCAGCGCCTCGCGCTTCATCTCGACGATCGTCACCGGGATGCCGGCGTTCAGGAAGTTCATCGAGATGCCGCCGCCCATCGTGCCGGCGCCGATGACGCCGACGCGGGCGATGGGGCGGGCGGGCGTGTCGTCCGGCACGTCCGGGATCTTGGCCGCCTGGCGCTCGGCGAAGAACACGTAGCGCTGCGCCGCCGACTGGGTGCCGGAGACGAGCTTCTGGAATTCGGCACGCTCGAAGGCCAGCCCCTCGTCGAAGGGCAAGCGGCAAGCGGCCTCGACGCAGGCGATGCAGGCCTCCGGCGCCTCGAAGCCGCGGGTTTTGCGGGCGTTCTCCTCGCGGAACGCCGAGAACAGGCTCGGGTTCTCGCGGCCTTCCGCGATCTTGTCGTCGCGGTCGCGGATCTTGGTGAGCGGCCGGCCCTCCGCGACGACGCGCTCGGCGAAGGCGACGGCGTGGGCGCGCAAGCCATCCTCCGGCGCCAGCTCGTCGATCAGCCCCATCCCGGCCGCCGCCTTGGCGCCGATCGGCGAGCCGCCGACGATGACGTCGAGCGCCTTCCTCGGCCCCACCACCCGCGGCAGGCGCTGGGTGCCGCCCGCACCCGGCAGGATGCCGAGCTTGACCTCCGGCAGGCCGACCTTGGCCGAGGGTACCGCCACCCGGTAGTGGCAGGCGAGCGCGGTCTCGAGCCCGCCGCCGAGCGCGTTGCCGTGGATCGCCGCGACGACGGGTTTCGAGGCCGCCTCGATCCGGTTGAGGAGGTCGGGCAGGCTGATGCCGGTCTGGGGCTTGCCGAACTCGGTGATGTCGGCCCCGGCCGAGAACATCCGGCCGCCGCCGATCAGCACGATCGCCTTGACGGCGGGATCGGCCTCAGCGGCCTCGACCGCCGCCAGGATGCCCTGGCGGAGCGCGGTGCCGAGCGCGTTGACCGGGCCCGATTGCAGCGTCAACACCGCGACCGCGCCCTCGCGGGCGGTCGCGACCGGGTTTTGAGCGGGCGTATCTTTGGCGTTGGACTCGTTGGCACCGGATTCTTGGGCGTTGGATTCTTGCGCCATGGTTGGCTTCGTCCCTCTGCCGGCGTCCTCCCGGCGCCTCTTGCCGGGCGCCGTTGCGTGAGCCGGAATATGTGGCGGGTTGAGGTGATTTTAGAGTGATCCACGATCGCGGCGCGACCGTGGATCACTCTTAAGTCTTTGCGCTTGCCGCATTTTCCCCGACGAACCGGTATCCGCTTCGTCGGAAAATGCCCTAGTAGATCTCGAACAGGCCCGCGGCGCCCATGCCGCCGCCGACGCACATCGTCACGACACCATACTTGGCGCCGCGCCGGCGGCCTTCCAGCAGGATGTGGCCGGTCATCCGCGCGCCCGACATGCCGTAGGGATGGCCGATCGAGATCGCGCCGCCGTTGACGTTCAGGCGCTCGTCCGGGATGCCGAGCTTGTCGCGGCAGTAGAGAACCTGGCTGGCGAAGGCCTCGTTCAGCTCCCACAGGTCGATGTCCTCGACCTTGAGACCGTGCTGCTTCAGGAGCTTCGGCACCGCGAAGACCGGGCCGATGCCCATCTCGTCCGGGTTGCAGCCGGCCACCGCCATGCCGCGATAGGCGCCGAGCGGCCTCATACCCCGGCGCGCGGCCTCGCCGGCCTCCATCAGCACCACCGCCGCCGCGCCGTCCGAGAGCTGGCTGGCATTGCCGGCGGTGATGAACTGCCCTTCCTTGATCCGCTGCCCGTCCTTGAACACCGGCTTCAGGCCCTGGAGATCCTCCAGCCTGGTCTGCGGCCGGTTGCCCTCGTCCTGCGAGAGGGTGATCTCCTTGTGCGAGACCGCGCCCGTCGCCTTGTCGACGACGCCCATGCGGGCGGTCATCGGCACGATCTCGTCGGCGAACCTGTTCTCGGCCTGGGCCTGCGCGGTCTTCTGCTGCGAGCGTAGGGCGTAGGCGTCCTGCGCCTCGCGGCTGATCCCATAGCGCTCGGCGACGTTCTCGGCGGTCTCGATCATCGTCATGTAGATCGCCGGCACGTGCTCGACGAGCCACGGGTCCTGGCCGCGGTAGCGGTTGGCCTTGTCGTTCTGGACGAGCGAGATCGATTCGAGGCCGCCGCCCACCGCGACGTCGAGCCCGTCGGTGATGATCTCCTTGGCCGCCGTCGCGATCGCCATCAGGCCCGAGGCGCATTGCCGGTCGAGGCTCATGCCCGCCACGGTCTCGGGCAGCCCGGCCCGCAGTGCCGCCTGCCGCGCGACGTTGCCGCCGGTCGAGCCCTGCTGGAGTGCCGCGCCCATCACCACGTCGCCGATCTCGGCCGGGTCGATGCCGGCGCGCTGCACGGCGTGCGCGATGGCGTGGGCGCCGAGGGCTTGACCTTGCGTATCGTTGAACGCGCCCCGGTAGGCCTTGCCGATGGGGGTGCGCGCGGTGGCGACGATGACGGCTTCGCGCATCCTGAATCTCCTCCCGTGATCCCGTCCGCCGCGCGTCGAGGCGGGGCAGGCGTCTGACCTATTATCGGGGATTGGGTATGGAGCCGCAAGGGCCCCGAAAACCGGAGTTCGAACAGGGGGTATCCCCTCGTTCCACCTTCCCCAAGGCCGCGTTTTCGAAAACACGGCTTGCTTAATCGCCATACGGGGCTAAGGTCGCCGCAAAAGCAAGGCCTGTTTTACCAAAGGCCCCTCGGGAGGACGCCCCATGCAGACGCCGCTCTTCGACCTCACCGGCCGCGTCGCCGTCGTCACCGGCTCGTCGCGCGGCATCGGGCGGGCCATCGCCGAGCGGCTGGCCGAGCACGGCGCCCGGGTCGTCGTCTCCTCGCGCAAGGCGGAGGCCTGCGCCCCGGTCGCCGAGGCGATCAACGCCCGCCACGGCGAGGAGCGGGCGATCGTGATCCCGGCCAGCATCTCGCAAAAATCCGATCTGGAGCGGCTGGCCAACGGCACGCTCGACCGCTTCGGGCGCATCGACACGGTCGTCTGCAACGCCGCCTCGAACCCGTATTACGGGCCGATGAGCGGGATCTCCGACGACCAGTTCCGCAAGATCCTCGACAACAACGTGATCGCCAGCCACTGGCTGATCGGCTTCTGCTCAGCCGGCATGATCGAGCGGAAGGACGGCTCGATCATCCTGGTCTCGTCGGTGGGCGGGCTGAAGGGCTCGGGCGTGATCGGCGCCTACAACGTCTCGAAGGCGGCCGACTTCCAGCTCGCCCGCAACCTCGCGGTCGAGCTCGGGCCGCACAACGTGCGGGTCAACTGCATCGCGCCGGGGCTGATCCAGACCGACTTCGCCCGCGCCCTGTGGGAGGACCCCAAATCCCGCGCCGCCTACACCGCGCGCACGCCGCTCGCCCGCATCGGCCAGCCCGACGAGATCGCCGGTGCGGCGGTCTTCCTCGCGAGCCCGGCCGGCGCCTTCATGACCGGCCAGAGCATCGTGATCGACGGCGGCCAGACCATCACCTGACCCGTCTCCCCTGCCCGTCCTCGAGAGCGCCACACCCATCACGAGCCCGCCGATGACCGAGCCGTCCGCCGCGACGATCCCGACAGCCTGGCCCGCCCTCTCGCTGGCCGAGGCGACCGCGCGCCTGACCGCGCCAGGCTCCCCCTTCGCCGTGACGGTCGTGCCGATCCGCGGCGTGCCGACCCGGATCTGGGCCAATGCGCCGCTCACGCTGCGCGACATCTTCGTGGCCGGGCGGGCGCACGGCGACAAGACGTTCCTCGTCTACGAGGACGAGCGGGCGAGCTTCGAAGCGTTCAGCCGCGCCACCCTGGCGCTCGCCGCCGACCTGATCCGCGGCGGCGTGAAGCCCGGTGACCGGGTGGCGATCGCGATGCGCAACCTGCCGGAATGGCCGGTGGCGTTCTTCGCCGCGATCCTGGCTGGCGCCATCGCGACGCCCCTCAACGCCTGGTGGACCGGCCCCGAGCTCGACCACGGCTTCACCGATTCCGGCTCGTCGGTGGCCATCGTCGACGAGGAACGCTGGGACCGGATCGGCGAGCGCCGCGCCGGCTACCCGGCGCTCAAGCGCGTGCTGCTCACCCGCGCGCGGCCAGCGGCCGGCACCGAGAGCCTGACCGACATCATCGGCGCGGTTCCCGACTGGAGCAGGCTGCCGGAGGGGACGCTGCCCGACCTCGCGATCGGGCCGGAGGACGTCGCCACCTTGTTCTACACCTCCGGCACCACCGGCCGTTCGAAGGGGGCGATCGGCACCCAGCGCGCCGGCGCCAGCAACGTGATGGCGCACCCGTTCTCGGCCGCCCGCGCCTTCCTGCGCCGGGGCGAGCCGGTGCCGGTGCCGGACCCGTCCGCGCCCCAGAAGGTCGGCCTGCTCTCGATCCCGCTGTTCCACGTCACCGGCTGCTTCGCGACCCTGGTGCCGAACCTCTTCCGCGGCGGGCGCCTGGTGATGATGCGGCGCTGGGACCTCGCCCGCGCGATGGTGCTGATCGAGCGCGAGCGCTGCACCAGCGCCGGCGGCGTGCCGACGATCGCGTTCCAGCTCCTCGACGGGATGGCGGCCGGCACGCACGACCTGTCCTCGCTCGAGACCATCAGCTACGGCGGCGCCCCGGCCCCGGCCGACCTCGTGCGCCGCCTGCGCGCCGCCTTCCCGAAGGCGCAACCCGCCACCGGCTGGGGCATGACCGAGACCACCGCGACCTTCACCCACCACCAGGGCGAGGACTACGTCCACCGTCCCGACAGCTGCGGCCCGCCCCTTCCGGTCTGCGAGACGAAGGTGATGGACCCGGAGGAGAAGCCCCTGCCGCCCGGCGAGGTCGGGGAATTGTGGGTCAAGGGCCCGGTCGTCGTCGCGGGCTACTGGAACCGGCCCGACGCCGATGCCGAGGTGCTTCGCGACGGCTGGCTGCGCACCGGCGACCTGGCGCGGATCGACGAGGAGGGCTTCATCACCATCGTCGACCGGGCCAAGGACATGCTGATCCGCGGCGGCGAGAACATCTATTGCGGCGAGGTCGAGGGCGTCCTCTACGAGCACCCGGCGGTAGTCGACGCCGCCGTCGTCGGCATCCCCCACACGACGCTCGGCGAGGAGCCCGGCGCCGTGGTGGCGATCGCCCGCGGCGCGGAGGCGAACGAGGACGAGCTGCGCGCCTTCGTGGCCGCACGGCTCGCCGCCTTCAAGGTGCCGGTGCGCATCCTGCTCCACGACGAGATCCTGCCGCGCAACCCGAACGGCAAGATCCTGAAGGGTGAACTGAAGAAGCTGTTCGTGTAATCATTCGGGCTGTCTGATAGCACGATACACGGTACCGGCATGAGAATACCAAAACGATAGATTCCAAGCTCCCCTTTCCCGGACGACTGGAACGAAGTGGAAGGAGATCCGGGATCCAGCGTAAAAAGCCGCGAAGCGTCCGTCTGTCTGCAACGTCGCAAAAATAGAGCCGCTTCGCGGCAGGTCCTTGTGCTGGATCCCGGATCTCCTTCCGCTGACGCTACAATCGTCCGGGAAAGGGGGAGATCAAGATCGGACTGTCCCGGCACGCGGGAGAATAGTACCTCCCACCCTCACTCGCCGTAGAACCCCGCCCCCTCGAACGTCACCCCGGCATAATCCCCCCGGCGCCAGCGCAGGCGCACCGTGACGGTGCGCAGGTCGTGGGCGGCGATGACGAGGGGGAAGGTGTCGGGCAGCGCGACGCGGGCGGGGACGCGCAGGCGCGCGCCCTCGTTCGAGACGTCGGCGATCGCGCAGGCCACCGAGTGGTCGGGGCCGAGCACGATCCGCCCCTGCTGGACCAGGCGACGGCGCCGGCCCGCGCGGGGAACCGGCGCGGAATCCCGGTCGCCATCGTCCGCGACGCCGTCGGTCTCCCGCAGATCGGTCATGGACTTCCCTTGAGCCGGGCCCCCGCGCCCGGTGCCGGAACGCTTACGGCTTTCTCGGCCCCGCGCAAACCCGGGACGCGCCGTCGCGCCGACGCCGTTAACCAACCGTCAAGCCTGTTCCTTCATCTCTCGTTAGCCATCAACCGTCGAACCAGTCCCGGCCATGCCCGCAGCCCCGGCCCCCGTGAAGCGCCGTTCCCCTCCGCCCGAGAGCCCGGTCGCGGGCCTGATCGCCCGCCGCCGGGCCCGGGAGGCGGCAACCGAGCGCGGCGTGTTCGGCGCCGCCATCCTGCTGGCGCTCACCGCCACGGGATTTGCCGGCTACACCCTGTCCCAGCCGGCCCGGCCCTACGACGTGCGGGAGGTGCTGCCGGCTCTGACCGCGCCGTTCTCCTGGAAGCGCACCATCGCGGAGGCCCGCGCCCCCGAGGCCGACCTCGATCCCCTGGTCACCGGCTCTCTCGCGGAGGCGCCGGCGGCGCCCGCCGCGGCCGCGGTCGCGGCCCCGCTGGAGCGGACGGTGCCGCCGCCCGCGGGCTTCTCCCTGCGGCGCGCTTCCGCCGGCCAGGCCGTGGTCGAGGGGCGCGACGGCCTGCACGAGGTCGCCGTCGGCTCGACCATCCCGGGGGCCGGGCGGGTGCTGTCGATCCGCAGCACCAGCGCCGGCTGGATCGTGATCACCACCGAGACGATCATCGGGCCGACCCCGCTGTGAAGGCTGTACTGCGAGCCAGGAGCGAGCCGCTGCAAGCCACGAGCAAGCGTGGGCGCATAGAGCGGGGGCTCCTACGGGGTGCCGTGCCGCGGGCGGCCCCCTCCCACCGTGCCGACGGGCCGGAGACGCATCCGTGACCAGCACCCTGACGAGCTACATGCTCCTGTCGCGGAACCTCGCGACCTCGCTGCAGCGCAAGGGCAACGATCCGATCGTGGCCCGCGAGACCACCTACTACCAGGCCAATATCGGCAAGGTGAAGTCGGTCGACGACTTCCTGGCCGACCAGCGGCTCTACAGCTACGCCATGAAGGCCTTCGGCCTCGAGGACATGACCTACGCCAAGGCGTTCATGCGCAAGGTCCTGACCGAGGGCACGACCGATTCCACCGCCTTCGCCAACCGCCTCGCCGACGAGCGCTACGTCGCCTTCGCGAAGGCCTTCGACTTTACGCCGGGCCCCACCGCCACCGGCACCGACGCGACGCTGACCGACGCGAGCCAGACGCCGGCGGTCGGCGCGCAGCTCTCCATGCCGGGCACGCTCGCCACGAGCTACGACTTCTCGGGCACCAACGAGGCGAGCTTCACGCTCACCTCCCAGCTCGACGCGACGACGACGAAGAGCGTGACGATCGTCCTCAACAAGGCGGCCCTCGCAGGCAAAGCCGCCGACCTTACCAACGTCAGCCAGACCGAGATCGGCGCGGCGATCAACGCCCAGATCGTCGCCTCCGGCGCCGACGGGCTGATGGGCAAGGTGCAGGTCGGCATCGGCGTCAGCGGCAACCTGTTCTTTGAGACCACCGGCTACACCGATTACGGCTTCGACGGCGCGCCGGGCGGCGACGGCGTCAACGCCGACACCGTCACCCTCGGCGGCGGCAAGGCCCGCACGCTGAGCATCGCGAACGCCCCCCTGTCCGCGGCCGGGCAGAATGCGGTTGATATCGGCAACGGCACGGACCTCCCGCCCGGCGCCACCGTCAAGGGCGTCGTCGACGCCTACCTCCAGCAGAGCCTCGAATCCGATGCCGGCGCCGAGGATACCGGCGTGCGCCTCGCCCTCTACTTCGCCCGCAAGGCGCCCTCGCTCAACAGCGGCTACGACATCCTGAGCGACCCCGCCCTGACCCAGGTCGTCAACACGGTGATCGGCCTGCCGGCGACGAGCAGCGCCACCAGCACCGACGCCCTCGCAGCGCGCGCGAGCCTGATCGCCTCGAAGGTCGACTTCGCGAGCTTCCAGGACCCGGCCAAGGTCGAGGCCTTCGCCCGCCGCTTCGCGGCGATCTGGGACGCGCAGAACAACACCGCCACGGATCCGATCCTGGCGCTGTTCAGCAACGGCCAGGCGTGAGGCGGCGATGCAGAACAGCCTCTACGTCAACCTCTCGGCCCAGGTCGCCCTCGACAAGCGCCTGACCACCACCGCCAACAACGTCGCCAACATGGCGACGGTGGGCTTCCGCGCCGAGGAGACCAAGTTCTCCGCCCTGCTCGCACAGGCGACCAAGGGCGCGGTGGCCTTCGTCGGCTCGAACGACACCTACCTGTCGCGCGCCTCCGGCCCGATCACCAAGACCGATTCCCCCCTCGACGTCGCGATTCAGGGCGATGCCTGGCTCGGCATCGGGGGAGCGTCCGGCCCGGCCTATACCCGCGACGGGCGGCTGACGATGGACGCTACGGGTCAGCTGCGCACCCTCACCGGACAGCCGGTGCTCGATCCGGGCGGCTCGCCGCTGCTCCTCGATCCGCAACAGGGCCCGCCGACGATCGGGCGCGACGGCAGCATCTACCAGGGCACCAACCAGGTCGGGGCGCTGGGCGTCTTCATCCTCGACAAGAAGGGCACGCTCACCCGGGCGCCGGGCAACGCCGTGACCTCCAGCCTGCCGGTGCGGCCGGTGCAGGATTTCACCGGCATCGGCGTCGTCCAGGGCTACGTCGAGGGCTCGAACGTCAACCCGATCATGGAGATGACGAAGCTCATCACCATCCAGCGCGCCTTCGAGAGCGCCGCCACCGCGACCGCGGAGGCCGAATCCTCGCTCCAGAGCGCCGTGAAGTCGCTCTCGCCGCAGGGCAGCTGAGGCGATGGCGGCGGACCCGATCGCGCGCCTCGCCGAGGCGATGGCGGCGGCCCGGCAGGACGGGGCCCTGGTGCGGATCGGCGGCCCGATCCGCGAGGTGACCGCCAGCGCCTGCCGCATCGGCGGCGTCGCGCCGTTCGTGCGCCTCGGCGACCGGATGAGCTTCTCCGCCAACGGTCGCGCGCAGGTCGGCGAGATCGTCCGGGTCGACGCCGAGGGTGCGACGCTCAAGGGCTACGAGAGCCGGATCGAGGCCGGGATCGGCACCATCGCCCACCGCCTCGGGCCGGCGGAGCTGCGGCCCGATCCGAGCTGGAAGGGCCGGGTCATCGACGCCCTCGGGCGCCCGGTGGACGGGGCCGGCCCGCTCGGCTCGGGCGAGCGCGCCGTGCCGCTGGACGCCGACCCGCCCGCCGCCCTCGGCCGGGCCCGGGTGCGGGCCCCTCTGCGCACCGGGGTCCGGGCGCTCGACCTGTTCACCCCGCTCTGCGCCGGCCAGCGCATCGGCATCTTCGCCGGCTCCGGCGTCGGCAAGTCGACCCTGCTCGCCATGCTGGCGGGCGCGGAGGGCTTCGACAGCGTCGTGGTCGCCCTGGTGGGCGAGCGCGGGCGCGAGGTGCGCGAGTTCCTCGAAGGCGCGCTCGCGCCGAGCCGCGAGCGCGCCGTGGTGGTGGTCTCGACGGGCGACGAGAGCCCGATGATGCGCCGCCAGGCGCCCAAGGTCGCCCTCGCGGTCGCCGAGGCGTTCCGCGACCGCGGCGAATCGGTGCTGCTGATCGTTGATTCGGTCACCCGCTACGCCCACGCCGCCCGCGACGTGGCGCTGGCCGCCGGCGAGCCGGCGGTGGCGAGAGGCTACCCGCCGAGCGTGTTCTCCGACCTGCCGCGCCTGCTCGAGCGGGCCGGCCCGGGCCTGGAGGGCCGCGGCACGATCACCGGCGTGTTCTCGGTGCTCGTCGACGGCGACGACCACAACGATCCCGTCGCCGACAGCATCCGCGGCACGCTCGACGGCCACGTCGTCCTCGACCGGGCCATCGCCGAGCAGGGACGCTACCCGGCGATCGACCTCCTCGGCTCGATCTCGCGGCTCGCCACCGAGGTCTGGACGCCCGAGCAGCGCGACCTGATCCGCAAGCTGCGGGCGATGATGGCCCGCTTCGAGGAGACCCGCGACCTGCGCCTGATGGGCGGCTACCGGGCCGGAACGGATGCCGAGCTCGACCAGGCCATCGCCCTGGTGCCGCGGATCTACGATGCGCTCCGCCAGGATCCGGGCCAGCCGCCGAGCCGGGACGCGTTCCTGGAGCTCGCCCAGAGCCTGCGGGGCTGACGCGTGATGATCCCGAGCCCGCCCGCGCCGTTCAAGCCCCGCGCAAGCCTGTGCGGGTCTATTCCGCCCCGAGCCTTGCCCGCGCAAGCCCAGTCCTTCCTGCGTCCCATTCGAAGCATCCTGACGAACGAGGTCCCGCAATGAGTCTCATCGGCGTGCTCCGCACCGGTGTCTCGGGCATGAACGCCCAGTCCAACCGCATCTCGACGGTGGCGGAGAACATCCAGAATTCCAGCACGACGGGCTACAAGCGCGCCTCGACGGAGTTCTCCTCGCTGCTGATCGCCGATTCCGGGACCGGCAACTACAATTCCGGCTCGGTCGAGACGACGGTGCGGCACGCGATCTCGGAGGGCGGCACCATCAACGCCACGACCTCGAAGTCCGACCTCGCCATCGACGGCAACGGCTTCTTCGTCGTCAAGGACCCGTCCGGCGCGCCGCTCCTGACCCGCGCCGGCAACTTCAAGGTCGACGCCACCACCAACACCTACACCAACGCCGCCGGCATGACCCTGATGGGCTACAGCCTGCTCAACGGCCAGCCCTCGACCACGCTCAACGGCGTCGCCGACATGGTTCCGATCAGCCTCGCGGCGGTCAACAGCCGGGCGACGCCGACCACCGCCGGCACCCTGTCGGGCAAGCTCCCGGTCGACGCGACCCCGGCGGCTGGCGGCCAATACTCGAAGAAGTACTCGGTCGTGGCCTACGACAACGTCGGCAAGGCGCGGACCGTCGACGTCTACCTGGCGAAGAACACCGACAACACCTGGACGGTCTCGCTCTACGACGGCACCGCCACCCCGACCCCGTCCGGCACGACCCCGCGGCTGCCCGTCGACGCGGGCGGGGCGACGATCACGCCGCTCGCATCCACCACCCTCGCCTTCGATGCCCAGGGCCAGATCTCCGGGACCGGGCCGGCGGGCGGGCCCTTCTCGACGACGAAATCCATCACCCTGACCACCCCGGGCGGGCAGAGCACGACCTTCGACCTCTCCGGCCTGACGCAGCTCGCCGGCGACTACGCGGTGACGGGCACGGCCAACGGCCAGGCTCCGGCCGCGGTGACCGGCACCTCGTTCGACGCGGACGGCACCGTCTACGCCAACTTCGACGACGGTACGCGCCTGGCGGCCTTCAAGATCCCGGTCGCCACCGTGCCGAGCGCCGACAACCTCGAGCCGCGTTCCGGCAACGTCTATCGGCCGACGGTCGAGTCCGGCGCGATCCAAGTCGGCTTCGCCAGCCAGGGCGGTCGCGGCAAGATCCTGTCGGGCTCTCTCGAGCAGTCGAACGTCGACGTCAGCACCGAGCTCACCGCGATGATCGAGTCGCAGTCGACCTTCACCGCCAACTCGAAGGTGTTCACGACCGGCAACGAGATGCTCGACACCCTGATGAGCCTGAAGCGGTAACCGCCCGAGACGGGTATCCGGAGCTGACAGATGGGCCTTTCGCTCGCGCTCAATTCGGCACGCTCGGCGCTCCTCGCGACGTCGAGCCAGATCGCCACCACCGCCCGCAACACCGCGGGGGCGAACGACCCCGGCTACTCGCGCAAGGTCGTCGGCCTGGTGAGCGGCGCGGGCGGGACCACGGTGGTGGTGACCCGCGCGAGCGACGCGGCCCTGTTCACGCGAAAGCTCTCGGCGGCGTCGGCCGCCGCCGGGACCCAAAGCCTGCTCGACGGCCTCACCGCCCTGTCGAAGACGGTGGGCGACACCAGCGACGCGGGCTCGCCGGCGGCGCGGCTCGGCACCTTCAACGCCGCGCTCCAGGCCGCCGCCAACCGCCCGGACGATGCCGGCCTCGCCCGCACGGCGGTCGAGAGCGCACGCGACCTCGTCACCAGCCTCAACAGCGCGGCGGCGGCGGTGCACGACGCCCGCGCCGTGGCCGACCAGGGCATGGCGGACTCGGTCGCGCGCATCAACGACCTGCTCGGCCAGTTCGACCTGGCCAACAAGGCGGTGATGCGCGGCACGGCGAGCGGCCAGGACGTCAGCGACAGCCTCGACGACCGCGACCGCATCCTGTCGCAGCTCTCGGCCGAGATCGGCATCTCGGTCTCCGACCGGCCGGGCGGCGACATGGCGATCTATACCGACAGCGGCGTGACGCTGTTCGACCGGGGCGCCCGGACGGTGAGCTTCACCCAGACGCCGGCGTTTTCGGCCGGCATGACGGGCGCGGCGGTCATGGTCGACGGGGTGCCGATCACCGGGGCGAACTCCCCGATGCGGCTCTCGAGCGGACGGCTCGCCGGCCTGGCCTCGTTGCGCGACGAGGCGGCCGTCACCTACGAGAACCAGCTCGACGCCATCGCGGGCGCCCTCGTCGACACCTTCAAGGAGGCGGGCGATCCCGCCGCTGCGGGCTATGCCGGGCCGAGGACCGGCCTGTTCACCGCGGGGACGGGCGGCGCGCTTCCGGCCTCGGCCGCGGGGCTCGCCGGGCGCATCGCGCTCAACGCCGCCGCCGATCCGCAGGCGGGAGGCGACGTCACGGTCCTGCGCGACGGCGGCATGAACGGCGGCGCGTACCGGTCGAACCCGGGCGGCGACGCGGCCTATGCCGGGCGCCTGCGCGGCCTCGCCGACGGGCTCGCCGCCGCGCGCAGCTTCACCCCGGGCCCGCCGCTGAACGAGACCACGACGCTCGCGGGCTTCGCGGCGGATTCCGCCGGCTGGCTCGAGGCGAGCCGCAAGGCCGCGTCTGGCGACGCCGACTACCAGAAGACCCTGCTCAGCCGCGCGACCGACGCCCTGTCGAACGCCGTCGGCGTCAACGGCGACGACGAGACCGCCCAGATGCTGCAGCTGGAGCGGTCCTACACCGCCTCGGCCAAGATCCTGACCATGGTGGACGACCTGCTCCAGACCCTGATGACCGCGATCCGGTAGTCGGCCCGGCCCCCGCAAGACAGAGCCCTGCCAGCCATGATGACCACGAGCTACATCTCCAGCCTCAGCCTGTGGAACACCCCGCGGAACGCCTCGACCCGGCTCCAGGCGGATATCGCCGACGCGACCCAGGAGATCGCCAGCGGGCGCTACGCCGATGTCGGCCTCGCCCTCGGCAGCCAGGTCAGCCGCAGCCTGTCCCTGCGCCAGAGCGCGGCGGAGATCGCCGCCCTCAAGGACGGCAACGCGCTCTCGGGCTTGCGCCTCGGCGCGAGCCAGACCGTCCTTCAGCAGATGCAGAAATCGGCCGACGCGCAATTCGCCAGCCTGACCGGGCTGCCGTCGGACAAGCGCGTCGCCGCGATGGCGGCCTCCGCCGACGACACGCTGGCGTCGCTGACGAGCTTGCTGAATTCCTCGGCGAGCGGGCAGGCGCTGTTCTCCGGCACCAATACCGGCATCGCGCCGATCCGCGACGGGGCCGTGGCGACGGCCAAGGCCGCCGCCACGACGGCGTTCCAGACCGCCTTCGGCTTCCCGCCGAGCGACTCCCGGGCCGCCACCCTGACGCCGGCGCAGATCAAGAACTTCCTCGAGGGCACGGTGGCGGCCCAGTTCGCGGACCCGAACTGGGGCACCACCTGGTCGCAGGCCTCGGACACCCCCGTGACCAGCCGGATCGCGCTCGGAGAGACCGTCACCACCTCGGTCAGCGCCAACGGGACGGCGTTCCGCCAGCTCGCGCAAGCCGCGATCGTGTCGGGGCTCGGCCTCACCGGCCTGTCCGCCGACGCCCAGGCCGTCGTCTCCGAGCGGGCGATGGGCCTCCTCAGCCAGGCCAGTGCCGGGCTGGTCTCGCTCCAGGCCGATCTCGGCCGCAGCCAGTCGCGGATCGCCGACGCCAATGCCCGGCTCGACGCGCAATCGACCCTCGTCACGAAGGAGATCTCCCGCCTCGAGGAGGTCGACCCGACCGAGGCCCAGACCCGGCTCTCCGCCGCCAAGACCCAGCTCCAGATGTCCTACTCGCTGACCGCGCAGCTCCAGGATCTGTCGCTCCTGAAATACGTCGCGTGACGCCGGATCCCATCCCGGCAGGCACGACCCGTCCATACGCGCAGACACCAGACCGACGAGGCATCGGCTCGATGTACCGCTTTTCCTATTCCGAGATCCTGGAGGACGCGCCCGAGGTCGGCCGCGAGCGCGAGCGCGCCGCCTTCGACCGGGCGCTCGCGCTCCTGCGCGACGTCGAGGCCCGCGGCCTCGCCGGACCGGAGCGGACCGCCGCGGTCGGCTTCGTGCAGAATCTGTGGAACGTGCTGATCGCCGACCTCTTGGCGCCCGACAACGCCCTGCCGGCGGCCTTGCGCGACGACCTCGTGTCGATCGGCGCCTGGACCATGCAGGAGGCCGGCGCCGTGCTGGCCTTCCCCGAGCGCAGCCTCGCCGCGCTGATCGAGGTGAACACCTCGATCCGCGACGGTCTCCGGTGAGCCGCCCCATGCGCCTGTCGCTGCGCGCCGGGGAGCGGATCTACATCAACGGCGCCGTGCTGCGAGTCGACCGGAAGGTCGCCGTGGAGCTCCTGAACGACGCGACCTTCCTGCTCGAGAGCCACGTACTCCAGGCCGAGGACGCGACGACGCCGTTGCGCCAGCTCTACTTCGCCGCCCAGACCATGCTGATCGATCCCGGCCGGGCCGCGGCGGCGCGGGAGCTCTACGACGGCCTGCGCGACGGCCTCCTGGCGACGACCGGCGAGGCGGCCCTGCGCGACGGGCTCGCGGCCGCCCACGGGCTGATCGAGAACGGCCGCCTCTTCGAGGCCTTGAAGCTGATCCGCGGGCTCTACCCCCTGGAGGCCGCCCTGATGACCGCCGGGGCGGCGTCCCCCGCACCCGCGCCGGGCCCGGGTCTGACCGCGCTCGCCCGGCGCCCCCGCGTGCCCGATCGGCCGCGCGAGCGCGCCGCCATGCGGCCCCCGGCGGTGATCCGGCGCACCGCATCCCCCGCCCTGCCCGCCCGAGAGCCGGAGGCCTGACCATGACCGTCGACAGCACCACCAGCGCCACCGCGGGCGCCGCTTCCGCCTCAAGCACCGCCACGGCCGCGGCCGCCAAGGCCGGCAGCTCGTTTGCCGCCTCGATGAACTCGGACACCTTCCTGACGCTGCTGATGGCGCAGCTGAAGAACCAGGATCCGACGAAGCCGATGGACTCGACCGAGTATGTCGGCCAGCTCGCTACCTTCTCGCAGGTCGAGCAGGCGACGAAGACCAATACCAAGCTCGATTCGCTGCTCGCCTCGAGCTTCCTCGACCAGGCCGACACGGTGATCGGCCGCACCCTGACCTCGGCCGACGGCACCCAGACCGGCACCGTGCAGTCGGTGCGGGTGACGTCCGACGGGGCGCTCGCGCGGCTGACCAGCGGCCAGGACGTGCTGCTGACCTCCGGCGTCACCATCCAGTAAGGTGCTTGCGTCGGGCATCCGGCGCTTCGGAGATTGTTCATGAACGAGGTCGACGCCCTCGAACTCGTCCGCGCCGCGATCTGGACGGTGATCGTCGCCGCGGGTCCCGCGGTCGGCGCCGCGATGCTGGTCGGCATCGCGGTGGCCCTGTTGCAGGCGCTCACCCAGATCCAGGAGGTCACCCTGACCTTCGTGCCGAAGATCGTGGTGATCCTGCTCGTCCTCCTCGTCACCGGCACCTTCGTCGGCGGGCAGATCCACGCCTTCGCGGAGGCCGCCTACGGGCGGATCGCGACGGGGTTCTGAAGCACTTTCCGACGTCGCGGATACCGATCCGTCGTGGAAAATTCGGCAGAATCGATGACCTGGAGAAACGTCCGACTGCGTCGCCAAGGCACACGACACCGGAGGCTCCGACGCCGAGAGGCCACCGCCTCAGCGTAAGCCGTCCCGTTCCGGGCCCGGACAGGGACGGCGGCTTGCGACGGATCGTGGACCCCTCGGTGCCGTATCTGACGGTACCGTGTACCGTGTTGCAACGCGATCGGATGGTGCTCTCGGAGCCCAACCCCCGCGCAAGCTAGCCGTGGCACACCCATCCGCGACAATCCGCGGAGGGTGGTGGGGTCATGGCGGTGGGCGCGGCGCTGGCAGTCGAGCGCAAGTCGCGGCGGGATTTCGGCTTCGCGGCCGGCATCGTGGCGATCCTGGCGGTGCTGTTCCTGCCGGTGCCGGCGGTGCTCATCGATGTCGGGCTCGCCTTCTCGATCGCGCTCTCGGTGCTGATACTGATGGTGGCGCTCTGGATCCAGAAGCCGCTCGAGTTCTCGTCCTTCCCGACCGTCCTGCTGATCGCGACGCTGCTGCGCCTGGCGCTCGGCATCGCGACGACCCGCCTGATCCTGGCCAACGGCCAGAAGGGCGTGGACGCCGCCGGCCACGTCATCCAGGGCTTCTCGCAGTTCGTGATGAGCGGCGACTTCGTGATCGGGATCGTGGTGTTCCTGATCCTGATCACCGTCAACTTCCTCGTCATCACCAAGGGCGCGACCCGCATCGCGGAAGTGGGCGCCCGCTTCACCCTCGACGCGATCCCCGGCAAGCAGATGGCGATCGACGCCGATCTCAATGCCGGGCTGATCGACGACAAGGAGGCGCAGCGCCGCCGCCGCGAACTAGAGGAGGAGAGTGCCTTCTTCGGCTCGATGGACGGTGCCTCGAAGTTCGTGCGCGGCGAGGCGGTGGCCTCGCTCATCATCATCGCGGTCAACGTCTTCGGCGGCATCATCATCGGCACCACGCGGCACGGCCTGCCGCTCGGCACCGCCGCCGACATCTTCACCAAGCTCTCGGTCGGCGACGGCCTCGTCTCGCAGATCCCGGCGCTCATCGTCTCCCTCGCCGCCGGCCTGCTGGTCTCGAAGGGCGGCACGCAGGGCACCGCCGAGCAGGCGGTGATCGGCCAGCTCGGCGCCTATCCCCGGGCGCTGATCGTGGCGGCGGCGATGATGGGCGTGTTCGCCCTCGTGCCGGGCCTGCCCTTCCTGCCCTTCATCGCCTTGAGCGGGCTGCTGTTCTTCGTCGCCCGCACCATCCCGAAGCGCCTCCAGGCCAAGGCGGCGGCCACGGAAGCCAAGGCCAAGGCCGAGGAGGCGGCGAAGCAGGCCGAGACCAAGGAGAAGGACTCGGTCAAGGAATCGCTCAAGACCCCGGAGATCGAGCTCTGCCTCGGCCGCCAGGCCGCCTCGCAGATCCAGGCTAGCCAAGCCGAGCTCGGCCACCGGGTCGCGAAGATGCGGCGCAAGTTCGCCCGCCAGTACGGCTTCGTGGTGCCGGACATCAAGGTCTCGGACAACCTCGCCCTGCCGCCGAAGGGCTACCAGATCCTGATCCACGGCACCGTGGCGGCGTCCCAGGAGATCCGCCCCGGCGAGATGCTGGTGGTGGTCGGAGACGGGCCGAAGCCCGACGTGCCGAGCGACGAGGTGCGCGAGCCCGCCTTCGGCCTCAAGGCGCTCTGGGTGATGGATTCCTACACCGCGGAAGTGCGCCGCGGCGGCTTCGAGCCGATCGACAGCGCCTCGGTGCTGCTCACCCACCTCTCCGAGGTGATCCGCAACAACCTGCCGCAATTCCTGTCCTACAAGGACATGCGCGGCCTGCTCGATCGCCTCGATCCCGAGTACAAGCGCCTGCTCGACGAGATCTGCCCGTCGCAGATCTCCTATTCCGGCCTCCAGGCGGTGCTGAAGCTCCTGCTCGCCGAGCGGGTCTCGATCCGCAACCTGCACCTGATCCTGGAGGCGGTGGCCGAGATCACCCCGCACGCGCGCCGCGCCGAGCAGATCGCCGAGCACGTGCGGATGCGCATGGCGCAGCAGATCTGCGGCGACCTCGCCGAGAACGGCGTGCTCAACGTGCTGCGGCTGGGCGCCAGCTGGGACCTGTCGTTCCACCAGAGCCTGAAGCGCGACGCCAAGGGCGAGGTGGTGGAGTTCGACATCGACCCGCGCCTCGTCGAGCAGTTCGGCACCGAGGCCTCGGATGCGATCCGCTCGCGGATGCGCGAGGTGCACGGCTTTGCCCTCGTCACCGCGCCTGACGCGCGGCCCTACGTGCGGATGATCATCGAGCGGATCTTCCCGACCCTGCCGGTGCTCTCGCACCTCGAGATCGCCCGGGGCGTCGAGATCAAGTCGCTGGGCACCGTCTCGTGACGAAGATCGGGCCGGACAGCTTCCTCGCCGTCTTCCTGATCTTCTGCCGCGTCGGCGGCTGCCTGCTCGTCGTGCCGGGCTTCTCCAGCCCGCGGGTGCCGCAGCAGGTCCGCCTCCTCATCGCCGGCGCCGTCTCCCTTGCCATCGCCCCCCTGATCGTGCCGCAATTCGAGCCGCGGCTCGCCGGCCAGGTCCCGACCCAGACGCTCGTCTGGATCGCCACCGAGACCCTGACCGGGCTGATGATCGGCTTCCTCGGCCGGGTCTTCATCCTGGTGCTGGAGACCGTGATGAACGCGACCTCGACCATGGTGGGCTTCGGCGGCATGCCGGGCTCGCCGGTCGAGGGCACCGACCCGGTCCCGGCGGTCGAGGGGCTGATCCTGCTCACCGCGACCGCGCTCCTCTTCGCCGCCGACCTGCACTGGGAGCTGTTTCGCGGCCTCGTCGAATCCTACGCCCGCATCCCGCCCGGCGAGGGCTTCGGCAGCCAGCTGATGCTGACCCGGATCGTCGACCAGGTCGCCGGCGCCTTCATGCTGGGCCTGCGCATCACCGCGCCATTCATCATCTACGCGATCCTGGTCAACCTGGCGGCGGGCTTCGTCAACAAGCTCACGCCGACGATCCCGGTCTACTTCGTCGCCACGCCGTTCGTGATGTTCGGCGGTCTCCTGATGCTCTACTATCTCGCGGGCGAGTTCATGACGCAGTTCCTCCTCGGCTACGCGACCTGGCTCCAGCGCGGCTGATGGCGACCGGCGACCGGCTGCGGCGCGCGCAGCGCCTCGTCACCGTGCAGGAGCAGATGCGCCGGGTGGCGGAGATCGAGCTCGCCGCGACCCGCACGCGCGCCGCCGCGATCGAGGCCGACCGGGCGCGGCTCCTCGCGGCGCTCGCCTCCTCCGACCACGGCCCGATGCTGCTGGAGGCCACCGCCAGGCGCCTGCGCGGGCTCGCCGCCCAGGCGACCGCGATCGAGGCCGAGGCGGCGGCGCAGGCCGACGCGGTGCGCGAGCGGGGTCTCGCCCAGAAGCGCGCCGAGGCGCTGGCCGAGCGGCGGGCCGACGATCACCGCCGCGAGGCGGACAAGCGCGACGACCTGGAGCGCCTCGACGGCCTCGCCGCCCGCCCCGCACGTCCCGACGCAAGCCTCCCGTAAGCCAGGGGCGCTAAGTGTCTCTCACGAAACTCCCGGTCACCGGCGTCGCTCGATGTGGCGGCGCCAGCGCAGCGGGAGTTTCGTGAGGTGCACTCAGACCTCGTTCACCAGATTATCCGGACTTGAGCCCCGATGAGCATCTCCCCGCCCTCCGACATCGTGCTCGACGTGGCCCGGGCCGCCGATCCGACGCGGTTCCAGGAGGCCGCCGCCAAGCTGTCGCAGCCGGGCAGCGCCGGGGCCACCGCCTTCGCCGACGCGGCGCGCGACGTCGGGCTCTCGACCCACATGCCGCTCGATGCCCGCGGCGCCCTGATGACCTTGCAGAACCAGACCGCGCTCACCGGCGCCGGCAGCGACCCCTACAAGAAGTTCGAGGGGCTGGTGCTCCAGCAATTCGTCGAGGCGATGATGCCGGAGAAGTCCGAGACCGTGTACGGCAAGGGCAATGCCGGCGGCATCTGGAAGTCGATGCTGGCCGAGCAGATCGGCACCCAGATCGCCAAGGCCGGCGGCATCGGCATCGCCAAGATGCTGAACAATGCCCACCCGGCGACCCCGGCCGCCGCGCCGGCGGACGCCGCCAATCCCGCGGCCAAGGTGTGACCGCCATGCTGCTCGCCTGCATCAAGCGGCTCGAAGCCGTCGTCGAGGAGGAGACCGAGGTGCTGGAGGCGAACGCCCCTGCCGACCTCGACGGGCTCAACCGCCGCAAGAGCCAGGGGCTGCTCGAACTCACCCGCCTCACCCGCGGCCTCGACGTCGCGGCGCTCGACACCACCGTGGCGATCCACCTCGCGCGCCTGCGCGACAAGCTCACCCGCAACCAGCAGGTCGTCGCCCTGCACCTGCGGGCGCTGGAGGAGATCGACGACACCCTGGCGCAAGCCGCCCTCGCCGCCGATTCCGACGGCACCTACTCGGCGCGCACGAGCCTGCGGTCATGAAGATCCTCATCACCGGCCTGTGGATCTGCGCCGTCACCATCGCCTCGTGCTACGGCGCGGTGACCTTCGGCGGCGGCATCTTCTCGAAGAAGACCGAGCCGTATCTCGAAGGCTTGCAGTACCAGAAGCTCGCGCCGATCAACATCCCGATGATCGCCGACGGGCGGGTGCAGGGCTACGTCATCGCCGTCCTGGTCTTCACGGCAGACGCCAAGCTGATGCACACCCTTCCGGTGCCGCCCAACGCCTTCGTGGTCGACGAAGCCTTCCGCCAGATCTACGGCGACCAGGCCCTCGATTTCCGCAAACTGGCGAAGTACGACATCACCAAGCGGCTGGCCGAGGTGCGGGCGAAGGTGAACGAGCGTCTGGGCGGCGACGTCGTCAAGGACGTGCTGGTGGACGAGATCAATTTTGTCGCGAAGCGGGAAGTGCGGTCGTAGACGGATTGCTGGAGCGAACAACAGAGGTCGCGCAAGCCATCTACACCTCTCAACGTCATCCCGGGGCTCGCCGAAGGCGAGAACCCGGGATCCATATCCGCTGACGGTGCCGGACGAGGCGACCGACGTTCCTCATCTTCCTCAATCGTCAGCGGTTGTGGATCCCGGGTTCCGCTTTCGCGGCCCCGGGATGACGCGGAGGATGTCATATCGCGGGACCGGGATTACCTTACTGATGATGCGGCGGCGCCGGCAGCGGCCCTCTACCCCCTGAACACCGAGGTCAGCTGCTGCCCGCCCCGGCTGATCGTCACCTCCCACATCGGGGCGGGAGTGCGGGTCATGCGCTCCAGGTCCTTGGTCGTGGCGACGGGAGCGCCGTTCACCGCCACCACGAGGTCGCCCTTCTGCAGGCCGGCCTGGTTGGCGAAGGTGCCGCTCTCGACCTCGGCGATGATCACGCCATCGCCCTGCGATTGCGCCGGCAGGTCGAGCTGCAGGTCCTCGGCCACCGCCGGCGACAGGTTGACCGCGGTGGCGCCGAGGAAGGGCGAGCGGGTCTTCACCTTCAGGGTGTCCCGCGGCCGCGTCTCCGGCGCAGGGCCGAGGCGCACCGGCACCGTGGTGCGGGTGGCGCCGCGCAGCACCGTGAGCTTGGTCTCGCCCTTGATGCCCTTGAGCGCGAAGCGGTAGCCGAAGGCCTCCGGGTCGTCGACCGACTGGCCGTCCACCGCCAGGATCACGTCGCCGCGCTTCAGGCCCGCCTCCTCGGCCGGGCTCTTGGCCTGCATCGAGGCGACCAGCACCCCGGTCGGATGGTCGAGGCCGACGCTGTCGGCGATGTCCGGCGTCACGTGCTGGAGGCGCGCGCCGAGCCAGGGCCGGCGCACGGTCTTGGCGCCGCCCTTGGCGGTCTCCACCACCGCCTTGACCATGCTGGCGGGGATGGCGAAGCCGATGCCGTGGCTGCCGCCCGACTGCGAGTAGATCGCCGTGTTGATGCCGACGAGACCGCCGTTGAGATCGACGAGCGCGCCGCCCGAATTGCCCGGGTTGATCGCCGCGTCGGTCTGGATGAAGAACTGGTAGTCGGCCGAGCCGACCTGGGTGCGGGCAAGCGCCGAGACGATGCCCTGCGTGACCGTCTGGCCGACGCCGAACGGGTTGCCGATCGCGATCACGAAGTCGCCGACCTGCAGGTGCTCGGAATCGCCGATCTCCATCGGCGTGAGGCCGCCGCTCGGGCTCTTGATCTTCAGGATGGCGAGATCGGTGCGGGGGTCGCGCAGGAGGATCTGCGCCTCGAACTCGCGCCGGTCGTTCAGCGCCACCTTCACCTCGTTCATGTTCTCGATGACGTGGTTGTTGGTGACGATCAGCCCCGAGGCGTCGACGATGACCCCCGAGCCGAGCGAGCGCTGCGCCCGCTCCTGCGGCAGGTTCGGGCTCGCATCGCCGAAGAAGCGGCGCAGGAACTCGTCCATCGCGCCGCGATTGGCGGAGCGCTTCTCGACATGGGTGCCGTAGACGTTGACCACCGAGGGCGCCGCGCGCTTGACCAGCGGCGCGAAGGAGAGCTGCACCTGCGCCTTCGATTCGGGGACGGCCCGGTTGTCCTGAAGCGCGCGGAACGGCGGCACCGACTCGGCCTGCGCGGCCGCCGGGCGGGCGACCCCGAGGAGGAGCGCGGCGAGCAGCAGGGAGGTCGTCGGGCGGCGCATCGGCATTCGGCTCCTTACGGGTCTGGGTGCTCTCTCACATGACAGCACTGCGCTGAAAAGATGGCGCCTCGGCCGCAGCCGTCATCCGGGCATAGAGGTCGCACAGCGCCTGCGCGTGGGCATCGAGGGTCATCGGAGCCTCCCAGTAGCGCGCATGCGCCGCCCGGCCGAGGCGGCGCACCAGGGCGTCGTCCCGCAGCCGGCCGAACACCCCGGCGAGCGCTCCGACCTCCAGAGCGGTGACGAAGCCGGTCTCGTGGTCCCGGATCTTCTCGCCGGCGCCGGCCCGGTGAGAGGCCACCGCCGGGATGCCGGCGGCGAGCGCCTCGTAGACGGTCAGCGGGCCGGTCTCGAGCCAGCGCGCCGGCGCCGCCACGGCCCGGGCCCGGGCGCGAAGCAGCGCCTCGACCTCCGACGGGGCGCGCCAGCCGACCACCTCGGCCCCCGGCACGGAGCGCAATTCGTCGGCGAGCGGCCCGTCGCCGACGAACAGCGACGGCAGGCCCGCCCGGTGGGCCGCCTGCGCGACCAGATCCGCCCCCTTTTCCCGGGTGAAGCGGCCGACGAAGGCGATCGCGTCGCCCGAAGCCGGATCGGCCGGGGCGGCGCGCGCCACCCGGACCGGGTTGTCGATCCGGTGGTGGCGGAAGGCTGCGCCCCGCATCATCGGTTCGAGCCGGGCCCGGCTGCCGTCGGAGACGTGGACGAGGTCGAGGGATGGGACGCACCGCGCGATCGCCGCCACCTGGGCCAGGGCGCGGGCCACCCGCACCGCCTTGTGGACCCGCGATTGCGGATCGCAGGGTGCGGCGAGGCAGGAGGGCGAGAACGGCCGTAACGCACAGGGCTCGGCCTTGTCGAAACGGTAGTAGACGCCGTTCGGGCAGACCAGGAAGTAGTCGTGCAGCGTGATCGCCATCGGGATCCCGGTGCGCCCCAGTACGGGCAAGATCGCCGGCGAGAGCGCCCGGGTCCATTGGTGCAGGTGCAGCACGTCGGGCCGCACCGGCAGGGCCGCCAGAGCCGCGTCGAGGCGCCGGGCCGCCTCGCGGTTCCAGATTCCCTCGACCGCGCCGCGCCAGGCCGGCCGCTCCCACACGTCGGTGAGGCCCAATCCCACTCGGCGGATGCCCGGATGGTCGAGCATCGGGTCGGCCGGCCCGTCGGCCCCGTGGATCAGCGTGACGGCGACGCCGGCCTCGGCGAGGCCGCGGGCGGATTCGATCGCGACCTTCTCCGCGCCGCCCTTCGGCGTGGCGAAATTCGTCAGGATGGCGGCGTGCATCGGCGGGGCCCTTCTCGTGCGGCGATCCTAGGCCGCGCGGCGCCACCGGCCGGTTAAACGGCCGCGCCGACGCAACACGCCGGGCGCCTGCGCGTTAGCCGGGCAGTCCGTCCCTTCCGCGGGACGCCATGCCGGAGGAAGGCCCCGATGGCCAACGACACCAAGACCCCGAACCAGGACCAGGCCGGTTTTCGCCGCGACAGCGCCTCGCCCGAGGACAAGGCGCGGCCGGAGAACCAGCAGAGCAAGCTCAACGAGCGCCTCGACGAGGCGCTGGAGGAGACCTTCCCGACGAGCGACCCTGTCTCGGTGAAGATCACGAAATAACGGTCAACCGGAAGACGAACGGCGCGTGGGCTCGACCCACGCGCCGTTCCACGTTCCCCGACGCGGTCAGAGCCCGCCGCTCACTGCACCTCGAGCAGCCGCCGGGCGATGACCTGGGCCTGGATCTCCGCCGCGCCCTCGAAGATCGAGAGGATGCGGGCGTCGCAGAGCAGGCGGCTCACCGGGTATTCCAGCGCGAAGCCGTTGCCGCCGTGGATCTGAAGCGCGTTGTCGGCCGCCGCCCAGGCGACGCGGGCGGCCAGCAGCTTGGCCATGCCGGCCTCCAGGTCGCAGCGCTTGCCCTCGTCCTTCTGGTGCGCGGCGAAGTAGGTGAGCTGGCGGGCGATCGCGATCTCGACCGCCATCATGGCGAGCTTGTCGGCGACGCGCGGGAACGAGACCAGGGGCTTGCCGAACTGCACCCGCTCCTCGGCGTAGCGCAGGCCGACATCGAGGGCCGATTGCGCCACGCCGACGGCGCGGGCCGCGGTCTGGATGCGGGCCGATTCGAAGGTCTGCATCAGCTGGGCGAAGCCCTTGCCCTCGACCCCGCCGAGGAGGTTGCCCTCCGGCACCGCGAACCCGTCGAAGGCGAGCTCGTACTCCTTCATGCCGCGATAGCCGAGCACCTCGATCTCGCCGCCCGACAGGCCCTCGACCGGGAACGGGTTCTCGTCGGTGCCGCGGGGCTTCTCGCCGAGCAGCAGCGACAGGCCCTTGTGGCCCGGCTCCTCGGGCTTGGTGCGCACCAGCACGGTCATCAGGTCGGCGCGGACCGGGTGGGTGATCCAGGTCTTGTTGCCGGTGATCCGCCAGGTATCGCCGTCCTTGACCGCCTTGGTGCGCAGGGACGCGAGGTCCGAGCCAGTATTCGGCTCGGTGAACACCGCCGTCGGCAGGATGTCGCCGGAGGCGATCTTCGGCAGGAAGCGTTGCTTCTGCTCCTCGGTACCGCCGCCGAGGATCAGCTCGGCGGCGATCTCCGAGCGGGTGCCGAGGGAGCCGACGCCGATATAGGCGCGGGACAGTTCCTCCGAGACCACGCACATCGAGATCTTCGGCAGGCCCATGCCGCCGTACTCTTCCGGGATGGTCAGCCCGAACACGCCGAGCTCGGCCATCTGGGCGATGATCTCAAGCGGGATGTAGGCGTTCTCCTGGTGCCATTCGTGGGCGTGGGGCGCGACCTCGGCCTGGCCGAAGCGGCGCATCTCGGCGCGGATTGCCTCCATGTCCTCGTCGAGACCGGTGTCGCCCACGGTGGCGGAGCCCTGGCCCTCGCGGATCAGCCGCACCAGGGCGGCGCGGTTCTGGGCGGTGTTGCCTTCCGCGATCAGGGTCTCGACGGCGTCCGAGCGGTGGCGGGCCACCTCCTGCGCCTTGAGGCCGAGCGACGAGGTCGGGCGCACCATCTCGCCCTGGCTCATCGGGATGCCGCCGAACAGCTGCTCCAGGTACTCGCCGAGCCCGATGCGCACGAGCAGCGTCTCGGTCTCGCCGAGGCGGTCCTGGCCGGCGAGATGGGCGGCGTAGTTGCCGAGCTGGGTGATCGCCTCGGCGTAGGTCGAGAGCCAGGCGAGCCCGTGGGCGGCGTGCTGCTCGGCCTCCAGGCGCTCGGCCGAGAGGCGGCCGTCGGGCCCGAGCAGGCCGGCGCGCACGCGGCGCGCGGCGTCCGCGGCAAGCGCCTTGGCGGAGCGGCCGGCATCCTGCGCCAGGGTGACGAGGTCGGTCGGGGCGGGGGCGGCCTGTGCGGACATCGGGCAGGTCTCCGGTCGTTTTTGCTGCGGCGCATACAGATAGCGGCGAATCGCCGATCTGTAGAGGGGCCACCCTGCCGCTGGGATCCGACTTTTTGCCGAGCCTCGATTATTGCGCCGTGACGCCGCCGTCGATCACCATCTCGGCCCCGGTGACGAAGCCGGCCTCGTCCGAGGCGAGGTAGGCGGCGAGCCCCGCGATCTCCTCGGCGGCGGCGTTGCGGCCCAGCGGCACCGAGGCCTGCAGGCGCTGGCGCAGCTCCTCCGGGCTGTAGCGGCTGCCAGCGGCGAGATCGCGCAGCATGTCGGTCTCGGTGAAGCCCGGGTGGATCGAGTTGCAGCGCACCCCGTAACGCTGCCGCGCGCAGTGCAACGCGACCGACTTGGTGAGAAGGCGCACCGCCCCCTTCGAGGCGTTATAGGCCGCGAGGTTGTGCCCGCCGACGATGCCGGAGACCGACGAGAGGTTGATGATCGCCCCGCCGCGGCCGGCCGGCGGCTTCATCGCCCGCACGGCGTGGCGGCAACCGAGGAAGGTGCCGTCGACGTTGACCGCCTGGACCCGGTGCCAGTCCTCCAGGGTGACCGACTCGATCGAGCCGACGACCGCGATGCCCGCATTGTTGACGAGCACGTCGAGGCCGCCGAGGCGCGCCACCGTGCCGTCGACGGCCCTGGCCCAGTCCTCGTCCTGCGTGACGTCGAGGTGGCAGGGATGGAAGGCCGGGTTCTCCGGCGCGACGCGCGCGGCCTCCGCCTCGTCGCGATCGGCGAGGATCACCGCCGCCGCGCCCTCGCGGGCGAAGCGCCGCGCGATCGCGAGGCCGATGCCCCGCGCGCCGCCCGTGACCAGGGCGACCTTGCCGGCCAGACGCTGCATCCGGATCCTCCCACCCGCTCCGCCTCTTTCCGGGCGGCAGGCCAAGGTGATGCGCCCGGGGCCCGCCCGCAAGCCCGATTTGTCAGAACTTCACCGCCGCGCCGCCGCGGACGGTGTTGACGTTCAGCTTGTGGCCGTCGAAGTCGTTGAACAGGATGTACTGGTACTCCGCCCGCAGCAGCAGGTTCGGGGTGATGGCGTATTCGAGGCCCGCGCCCGCCGAGATGCCGCCGACGATCTTCTCCTTCGACGGCGTGAAGATGTCCGGCGCGGCGAGGACGCTGCCGCCCGGATTGTTCTGCAAAAAGGTCTTGTAGCCGGAATTGCCGACATAGACCGGCTGCGCGGGCGGAGTGAGTGCCTGGTTGCTGCGGTAGGCCGCCTGGTCGTACTCGAAGCCGCGCACCGCCACCGTCTCGGCGATCTGGGCCCGGCCGATGGCGAAACCGCCGGTGAGGAACGGCATGAAGCCGGCGACCGTGTAGCCGACGCGGGCCCGGACGGTGGCATAGTCCTTGATCTGCGTCGTCGCGTCGCCCGAGAGGTCGGCCCCGCGGAGATACCCGCCGTCGTCGACCTTCTGGCGTCCGATCGCGTCGCTGCTGCGGCCCCGCAGGCCGGAATGGGTGTAGTCGACCTCGACGCCGATCACCGCCTCGTCGAACTGGTAGTTCACGCCCGCGAACGCGCCGTAGCTCATCCCGTCCCGCCGCGCATCCCGCGCGTACAGCAGGGTCGAGGCGCTGAGGGTGGATTCGATCGCGGTGGCGCGCAGGGCCTGGGCGACCGTCGACTGGAAGACGTTGCCGAAGCCGAAGCTCGCGCTCGACCAGCCGCCATGGCCGCCGACATAGATGCCGTCCCAGACGTCGAGTGTCGGCGCTGCGGCCGGCTCGAACTCGCTGCCGCGCAGGGTGCCGAAATCGAGATCCGCGGCCTGCGCGGTCATCGTCGTCGCGACGCTCAAGCCGATCAGGCAACCGCCGACGAGAAAACCAAAGCTCGCGAAACGCATCTGGGCCGCCCCTCGGCTTGTCGATCGGCAAAACTTGCCGTGCCGCTGGCAGAATAATGGGTCGGTAACCTTAAATATGGGTTACGAGCCGTTTCGAGATCTTGCGGCGGGTCAAGAGCGGCGGGCGTCGGACGATCGGTTTCGTGCTCCGATACGTGCGAGACGGGCTGGGCCCACCTCGTACCGACGGCCCAAGATGCTGACGCACCGGGCCGCTGACCCAGCTCGAATTTTCGACACCACGCCGAAGGCTTGGCGACAATTCGGGAACGGAACCAAAGGTCGTTTCCAACGCCCTCTGGTCTCACTCCTCCCCCTCGACCAGCGACCATTCCCGGACCCGCGCCAGGTGGTCGTAGTCGGAATACGCCTTGGCGTATTTCGGGTAGGGCCGCGACAGGTAGGAGGCTTCGCCCGCCATGAAGGCGCCGACGAGTTGGCGCAGGCCCGCGACGTGGGCCTCGACCAGGTCGGGGAGCGTCCGCCCGTCGCCCCGCGGAGCTTTCAGCGGCACCGGGTCGAGCGGCACCTTGCCACCGCCGGCGCGGATATAAAGGAGATCGGGCGTCTCGCGCGCCGGTTCGAGGCCCCGGAAGGCGCCGGCCCGGAGCATCGCCGCCTCCAGGGTCAGCTGGGGCGAGAAGCCGGCGAAGACCTCGCGGGCGCTCGGCGGCTGGCCGGTCTTGAAGTCGATGATGGTGTGGCTGCCGTCGCGAAACGTCTCGATCCGGTCGGCCCGGGCGCGCAGGGTGAGGACGTGCCCGCCCGGGATGTCGAGCGTCCAGCGCCCGCCGGATTCCGCGTGCACGCGCCGGATCCCCGGGCGGCGCTCGGCCTCCCAGGCGAGGAAGGCCTCGGCCAGCCGCACGAAGCGCGGCCACCACTCGGCGTAGAGCTCCGGATAGGCATCCGAGATCGGCGCGAAGGCGTCGGCGGCGAGCGCGTAGAGAACCTCCCCGGCCTCGTCGGGGGCCGGCAAGCCCTCGGGAAACCGCTCGGCGAAGCCGCCGAGCACGCCGTGCACGATGGTGCCGCGGTCGCTGGCGCTCGGCTGCACCGCCACCGGCTCGAGGGCGTCGAGGCCGAGCACGTGGCGGGCGAAGATCCCGTAGGGATCCCGCACCAGGGTCTCGATCTCGGTGACGCTGAGCGAGCGCGGAAACAGCGCCGGGTCGGGTCGGGGCGCCGGGCGGCGCAGGCGCGGCGGCAGCGGCCCCGTGCCGGCATCGAGCGCGGCGGCGAGCGCCCGGACGCGCTGCCCGCCCCGGACGAGGCCCGCCCACACCGCCTCGCCCGCGAATGCGCGCAGCCGTTGCAGGAAGCGCGACGGCACCGTCGGCGCGCCCTCGCGCTTGTGCGCCCGGGTGACGATCGCGTCGGGGCAGCCGAGCGCCTGGACGAAGTCGTGCGCGGTCTGGCCGAGCCGCCGCTCCGGCGAGGGCAGGCCGACGCGATGGCGCATCGGCCTGTTGAGGAAGGCGTCGGTCTCGGCCTTGGGCGGCCACACGCCCTCGTCGAGCCCGCCGAGTACCACCCGGTCGACGGAGAGAAGCCGCGCCTCCAGGAGGCCGAGGATGCGCAGGCGCGGATGCGGATCGAGGTTGCGCCGCGACACCACCCGCTCGCGAGCGAGCGCGGTGAAGAAGGCGGGGTAGTCCGAGAAGCGGCCGGCGAGCAGGCCCGGCTCGGCCAGCTCCATGTCGTCGAACAGCGCGTCGAGCACCGTCACCGAGGCGTCGGCCTCCTCGATCCCCTCGTCCTCGGGGCCCTCCATCAGGAGGTCGCAGGTGGCGCGGTGGCGGCGTGCGATGGCGATCAGGTCGTCGGGAGCGTCGTCCTCGTCCGCGCAGAAATCCCGGAAGGCGACCGAGAGGCGCAAGAGCAGCGCGTCGGCCGCCTCCCAGTCCTCTGGCGTCAGGCGCCGGCGCGGGCGGGGATCGTGCGGCCGCTCCTCGGTCCGGGCGAGGTGCAGGGCCTCCTCGATGCCGGCAAAGCCCTTGGCCGGGGCCGGGCCGCGCAAGACCCCGATCTCGAGCGCGCTCGCCGCCCGCTCGATCTCGGGCCGCGTCAGGCCGAGGCGCACCAGCGGATGGGCGAGGAGCGCCAGCACCCGCTCGGGCTTGGCGTCGAGCGCCGCGACGTCGGCGGCGAGCCGCGCTAGGCGCCCGGCCGGGCTGCGCGCCAGGGGCTCGCCGGCGGAATCGTCGGCGACGATACCCCAGCGCTTGAGCTCGGCCGCGACCCGGAGCGCGAGCGCGCGGTCGGGGGTGATGAGGGCCGCGGTGCGGCCGGGCTCCTCCAGCGCCTCGCGCAGGGCGACCGCGATGGCGAGCGCCTCCTCGCGCTCGTCGGCGGCCTCGACCACCCGGATCCCGGCGGTCCCCTCGCGGGCGAGCTGTTCACGGCGGGCCGGATCGAGGTCGGCCCAGGCATCGGTGGTCTCGGCCGGGCGCAGGACCTGCGACATCAGCCCGGCCCGGGCCGCGGCGGCCGGATCGGGGGTGCCGAGCGGGATCACCGCCGCCCGATCGAGGGCGAGGAAGTCCCGGCCCATCAGGCGGTGGAGCACCGCCTGCGGGTGGGCGTGCGCCGCCGCCTCGCCGTCGCCGGCCGGATCGATGGCGGTCCAGCCCGCCGGGTCGAGGTCGCGGTCGAGGCCCGGCAGCACCACGGCGCCGCGGGGCAGGTTGGCGATGGCGGCGATCAGCCGGGCGGTGGCCGGCACCGAGCCGGTCGAGCCGGCGACGATCACCGGGCCGGCCGGACGCTCGCGGGCGAGCCGCGCGGCCTCGGCCAGCACGAGGGCGCGGCCGCGTTCGGTCGGGTCGCTGACGCCGCGATCGGCCAGGATCCTGGGCCAGTGCTCGGCGGCGATGCGGACGAAATCGAGGGTGAGGGAGAAGTAGCGCGAATGCTCGGCCTCGACGGCGCCGGCGATGTCGTCCCAGGGCAGGCCCTCGACGGTGAGGGTATCCATCAGCCCTTCGAGGTCGGCGGCGAGGCCCACCGCGTCGGCGGGCGAGGACGGTACCCGGAACGGCACATCGTCGCCGAGCGGCAGCAGCTGGCGGTCGACGGTGCCCGCCCAGGCCTGGACGAGGCGGGCAAGGATCAGCCGGCGCTCCAGCGACGGGATCGGCGGGCGCAGGATTTCCTCGCGGCGCTCCCCCGGGGGGGCGGCGAGCAGGTCGAGCTCGGCCTCGTCGGCCTCGCCGAGGGGGACCATGCGCGGCAGGAGCGCCGCCGGGCCGCACTCCCTCGCCAGGATCGCGGCGAGCGCCCGGGCGGCGCGGCGGGTCGGCAGGTACAGGGTGACGGCGGCGAGGCCGAACGGCCCCTCGGCCAGGTCCCCGACCAGACGGCCGGAGAGCAGCCCCTCGGCCAGGGTATCGAGGAAGCGCGAGCCCGGCGCGATGGTGAAGACGCGTCCCTCGCTCAAAGGGCGACCTCGCGCAGGAGGTAGCGCACGGTCTTTACGCCGCCATGGATCTCGGCCGCGCCGACCTCGTGGAAGCCGAGGGCGGCGTGGAAGGCGTCGGAGCCCGGGTTCGGCGGCACGCGGTTAACCTCGCAGGCGACTCGCCCGTGCCCCGCGGCCCCGGCGCGGGCGAACAGGTCCGCGTAGAGCGCCCGCGCCAGCCCGCGGCCGCGATGCGCCGGCGCGGTGACGATCCGGTCGACGTAGACGAAGCGCGGGTAGCGGGCCTGGAACCAGCGAAAATTGGGGCTGGCGTAATCGGCGTTCTGGTCGAGGGCGATCAGGAAGGCGGCCAAGCCGTCGGGGCCGGTGACGGCGGCGGCGAGGAAGGATTGGTCGACGAGGGCGCGGAGCGCCGCTTCGTCGAGGTGCGAGGTCTCGGCGGCGTGGGCGGTGTTGAGCGTCAGGACCGGGTCGAGATCCTGCAATGGACCAATCACGAATCCAGACGTCATGAGCAATCCGTGTGGCCTGTCCTGGAGAAGCGAATCGCGGGATCCCCTCTCCAGGCGATGCCGGGCTTGCCGAGTGATCCTTGCCCGGTATCGCTGCAAGGTGTGGGAGAGGGGAGGTGTGCTTCAAATCAACGGGGTCGAGCCAGGCAAAATTGATCTCAGGGCTGCGTCGCGCTCGCCTTCACCCGCTCCTCGGCGTCGCGCAGGGCCTCGGGCGTGCCGACATGGAGCCACTGCCCGTCGAGCCGCAGCCCGAACAGGCGCTCCGCCGCGATCGAGCGGTCGAACAGCAAATTGAGGGAGAACGACCCCTCGGGCGTGTCGGAGAACAGCTCCGGCTTCACGATCGCGACGCCCGCATAGACGAAGGGCGAGACCTCGCGCTCGGCCCGGCGGGTCAGGCGCCCCTCTTTGTCCATGTGGAAGTCGCCCGGACCGTCATAGCCGAGGCTGGTGGCGGCCGAGGCCAGCAGCAGCAGCATGTCCATCCGCTCCGGCTCCCAGGCGGCGACGAGCCGGCGCAGGTTCGGCTGCGGTCCCTCGAGCCAGAACGAATCGGAGTTCAGCACCATGAACGGCGCAGGGCCCAGGAGCGGGAGCGCCTTCTTCACCCCGCCGCCGGTCTCAAGCAGCCGGTCGCGCTCGTCCGAGATGGTGATGCGCGGCCCCGAGCGCCGGCGCACCAGGTGCGCCTCCATCAGGTCGGCGAGGTAGTGCACGTTGACCACCGCCTCCGGGATGCCGGCCTCGGCGATCCGGTCGAGGGCGTAGTCGACCAGCGACTTGCCGGCGACCTCGACCAGGGGCTTCGGAGTGGTGGCGGTGATTGGGCGCATGCGCTTGCCGAGGCCCGCGGCCAGCACGAAGGCGCGCGTCACGGCGGGGGCAGGTGTGTCGGTCATCGCGGGAAGGGTTTCGTCAGGGTTCGGGGCAGAGGCGCGGCAGGTGCGCGGCGTACCAGGCGCGCACGCCGGCGAGCGCCGGGTGAGCGAGGTTGCGGGCGAGGTAGCCCTCGATGCGCGGCAGGTGGGCGAGGTAGCCCGGCTTGCCGTCGCGCCGATCGAGGCGGGCGAAGATGCCCAGGATCTTGGTGGCGCGCTGGGCCGCCAGCACCGCGTAGGCGCGGGCGAAGCCCTGCATGTCGAACTCGGCGTCGCGCAGACGGCGCTCGCGGGCATAGAGGCCGAGCAGGCGCAGCTCGAACTCGGCGCTGGCATCGACCCGAGCGTCCTGGAGCAGGGAGGCGACATCGTAGGCCGGGTGGCCGAGCACCGCGTCCTGGAAGTCGATCACGCCGATCCGCTCGATCCCGTCGCGCTCGGGAAGCCAGATCAGGTTGGGCGAGTGGTAGTCGCGCAGGGTCCAGGTCCGGGCCTCGGATTCCAGTCCCTCCAGCGCCTCGCTCCAGGCGGCGACGAAGGAGGCCTTGGCGTCCGGTGCCAGCGGCGTGTTGGCGACGAAGGGCGCATACCATTCGGGCAGGAGCTCGGCCTCGAACAGCAGCGCCTCGCGGTCGTAGGGCGGAAGCACGTGGTCGCGGCCGTCGGCCACCGGCAGCACGCCGGGCAGGGCCGTGCCGTGCAGGCGCGCCAGCACCTTCACGGCTTCCGCGTAGCGCTCGGGCCGTGGGCCGTTCTGGTCGACGACCGGCTCGGAGCCGAGGTCTTCGAGGAGCAGGAGCCCCGCCTCCAGGTCCTCGCCGAGGATCTTCGGCGCGCTGAGACCCAGCGCCCGCAGGCCGCGATCCATCGCCACGAAGGCGTGCACGCTCTCGGCGAGGTGGACGATGGCGCTGTAGGGCTTGCCGTCGCGCACCGGCGGCCCGTCGGCCTTGGGCGGCGAAATCATCAGGACGGCCTTCGCGCCGTCCGGGTTCACCAGGCGCTCGTAGGAGCGGCTCGACGCGTCGCCCTGCATGTGGGTGCGCTCGGCCTCGCCCCAGCCGGAGCGGTCGAGGAGCACGCGCAAGGCCCGCGCCCGCATCAGCCGGCCGCCGAGGCCCCCGCCGCCGATCAGGCGGGCGAGCCGCGCGTCGTCGCCGAATTCGGGCTTGAGGGAGAGGTCGATGGCGAGCGTCGGGCCGTGGCGCGGCGGCAGCCGGTCGGGCCACTCGACGAGCGCGATCGCCCGCTCGGTCATCTCGTCGAAGCCGAGCTCGACCAGTTCGTCCGGCCCGCGCAGCCGGTAGAGGTCGGCGTGGACGACCGCCTGCCCGCCCCTGCTCTCGTAGGGCTGGACGAGCGTGAAGGTCGGGCTCGGCACTTCGAGGTCGGGATCGCCGACGATCTCGCGGATGATGGCGCGCGCCAGCGTCGTCTTGCCGCCGCCGAGCCCGCCGGAGAGCGCCACCAGGTCCCCGGGCCGCAGGATCTCGGCGAGGAAGCGGCCGAGATCCTCGGTCGCGCTCTCGTCCGGCAGCACGATCTCCCAGGGTGTGCGCTCGGCCATGCCCTCCTGGTCCACTCCGCCATCCTCGCTCACGGGCCCGTCGCGGGCATCGAGGCCCGGTGATAGCCGATGAACCTTAACCTTTCCCGGCCGTCCCGGGGATCGTGCGACGCCGCGTCCCGCTCGACGGGCCCAGGGTGCCGGAATTTCTTAGAGCCGTCACCCGCCGGCACCAACCCAAATGTCGCGGCGGCCGCCCTGCCGGCTACTCGGCCGCCGCCAGATGGGCCTCGCCGTCGCCGACCGGGAAGGTGCAGGTGACCCGGGTGCCGGCGCCCGGCGAGGACGCGATGTCGATGTGCCCGCCATGCAGCTCGACGAAGGAGCGCACGATCGACAGCCCCAGGCCCACGCCGCGGTGGCGGGTGCCGAGCGTATGGCTCTCGAAGCGCTCGAACACCCGCGCCATCACCTCGGGCGGCATGCCGCGGCCCTGGTCGATCACCTCCAGCACCAGGCTCTCGCCGTCCTTGCGGGCGCAGACCCGGACCTGCTGGCCCGGGGTCGAGAAGCCGACCGCATTGGAGAGCAGGTTGAACAGGATCTGGCGGATGCGCTTGCCGTCGGCGACGAAGCTGCCGATGTCGGCCGGCACGTCGAGGACGAGGGCGATGTCGGCCTCGGCCAGCCGGTCGCCGATGCCGCGCACCGCCGCCGCGATGGTGGTCTGCACGTCGACCCGCTCGCGGGTCAGCTCCATCGAGCCGGCATCGATCGAGGCGAGGTCGAGGATGTCGTTGATGATGACGAGGAGCGCCGCCGAGGAGCGCATGATGTGGTCGGCGTATTCGCGCTGGCGCGGGTTGAGGGCGCCGACGGTCTCGTCGCCGAGGAGCTCGGTGAAGCCGATGATGTTGGTGAGCGGCGAGCGCAGCTCGTAGGAGACGTGGTGCACGAACTCGTCGCGCAGCCGCGTCGTGCGCTCCAGGGCCTCGTTCTTGTCGGTCAGCGCCCGCTCGACGTTCACGCTCGCCGTCACGTCGATGTGGGTGAGCAGCGTCGCGCCGTCGGGCAGCGGCTCGGCGGCGCAGTCGAGCATGGTGCCGTCGGCGAGGGCCAGCCGGCAGGCGAGGCCGCGGCGGGCATCCACCACGCCGGTCACCGCCTCGCGGATCTGCGTCCACGGCTCCTCGGCCGGGCTCAAGGTGCGGCAGACCGAGATCACCTGGTCGATGTGGGGCTGGACCTCCAGCATCTCGGGGCCGATGCGCCAGACCTGCGCGAAGGCGCGGTTGGCGAACTTGAGCCGCCCGTCCGTGCCGAACACCGCCACCGGCTCGCGCAGGGTGTCGAGCGTCTCGCTCTGCACCTGCATCAGCACGTTGTAGCGCGATTCGAGGTGGACCCGCTCGGACACGTCCTCGAACAGGTAGGTGAGCCCCCCTTGCGGGTTCGGGTCCGCCAGCACGCGCAGGGTTCGCCCGTCGGGCAGGTGCCACCAGGTCTCCTGCGCCTCCGCCGCCCGGTAGGCAGCGAGCACCCCGCCCTTCCAGCTGCGGAAATCCGCCTGTTCGGGCAGTTTCCGGGCGTTGCGCAGGGTGTCGAGGATCTCGCCGTCGAGGGGCCGGCCCTCCAGGAAGGCGGGATCGAGGTCCCAGAGCTGGCGGTAGGCGGCGTTGTGGAAGATCAGCCGCTGGCGCGCGTCGAACATCGCGACGGCGGTGGGCAGCTGGTCGAGGGTGCGGACGTTGGCGTCCATCTGCCGCTGGAGGTCGGCGCGCACGCTCTCCAGCTCCGAGACGTCGACCGCGATGCCGACGGTCCCGGCCTCGGTCGCGACCTCGGTGACGTCGAGGATGCGGCGCGCCCCCGCCACCACCGCCGAGACCCGCAACGGACCGCTGGCGCCCCGGGTCCGTTGGCGCTCGGCCTCGTCGCGGGCGGTGCGCTCCAGGAGTTCGGCGCCCTCGCGCACCGCGCGGGCGGCGTCGCCCGCTTCCGCCGCGGCGGCGTAGGCGGCGTTGGCCCAGGCCAGCCGCCCGTCGCGGCCCCGGCGCCAGACCGGCTGCGGGATCGCGTCGAGGAGGCCCGACAGCGCCGAGAGGCCGTGGCGGGTCTCGTCGAGGGTCGAGCGCAGCTCGACCAGTTCCTGGCGCTCGCCGGTGAGCTCGCGCAGGCGCAACAGCGCCTGGCCGCCGACCGCCTGCCCTTGCGCCTCGATGGTGCGGCCCTGGAGCGTGTGCACGGTGCGGCGGAAGCGCTCGCCGCGCCCGCGCAACGCCTCGACCGCGGCGTCGAGCGCCGCGGCGTCGGCGGGCACGAGCCAGGAACCGAAGGCGAGGACCCGGCGGACCGAACCCGGCCGGGAGCCTTCCGCGGTGATGCCGACGTCCCCCTCGACCAGCGGCTCGCCGCGGGTGTCCCAGGTGACGACGACCTGCGACTCGGAGCCGAGCAGCAGGTCGGCCCGGTCGTGGGCGCCGCGCAGTTCGGCGAGTTCCGCGGTCAGCGTGTGCTCGCGCCGGACCCAGCGGGCGCGCTCGCGCAGGTAGAGCAGCGACAGGATCGTGGCGAAGATCGTCAGGCCGATCAGCACCGCGAAGCCGACGGCGTTGTGCGCGTGCAGCCCCGGGGCCGTTTCCGCCGCCTGGGCGGCGGCCGCGAGACCGAGTGCGCCGCCCAATACGCCGGCGCCCGCGCGGCCGCCGAGCCGTCGCGGCGTACGTCCAACCCCCATGATCCGTCCGTCTCCACGCGAACCGGCGCACCGGCCCTCGACCGGACCGGTACGCCCCACGACCTGAACGCTACGCCACGATGAACGCGAAAACCCGCCCGCGATCCGCGGACCGGCCCCTCCCCAGAGATTCGCCCGGAGTTTAGCGCGGCGCGGATTCACCCCGGAAGGGGTGATTTGGGGAGAAGGCGGCGCCAGCCCTACGGAGCACCGTCAAGAGCACAGAAATGCCACACCTGGGGCAGAACAAAGGCGGAACCTGTGTTCCCTCCTCGACCGTGCAACCGCGGCCCTGGACCGTACACGCAAAAAGAAGAGCCCGGCCTCCCGGCCGGGCTCCCGATTCCATCATTGGGTGATGGCGATGGTATCAGTAACGGTAGTGGTCGGGCTTGAACGGGCCGTTCTGCTTGACGCCGATATAGGCGGCCTGGTCCTCGCGCAGCTTGGTCAGCTTGACGCCGATCTTCTCAAGGTGCAGCGCCGCGACCTTCTCGTCGAGGGCCTTGGGCAGGGTGAAGACGTTCTTCTCGTACTTGCCCGGGTTGGTCCAGAGCTCGATCTGGGCCAGTGTCTGGTTGGTGAACGAGGCCGACATCACGAAGGACGGGTGGCCCATGGCGTTGCCGAGGTTCACCAGGCGGCCCTCCGACAGGAGGATGATGCGGTGGCCGTCGGCGAACTCGATCTCGTCGACCTGCGGCTTGATGTTCTGCCACTTCAGGTTCTTGAGACCCGCGACCTGGATCTCGTTGTCGAAGTGGCCGATGTTGCAGACGATCGCCCGGTCCTTCATCGCCCGCATGTGGTCGAGGGTGATGACGTCCTTGTTGCCGGTGGCGGTCACGAAGATGTCGGCGCGCGGCGCGGCATCCTCCATCGTGGTGACCTCGTAGCCCTCCATCGCGGCCTGAAGCGCGCAGATCGGATCGACCTCGGAGACCAGCACGCGGCAGCCGGCATTGCGGAGCGAGGCGGCCGAGCCCTTGCCGACGTCGCCGAAGCCGGCGACCATCGCGACCTTGCCGGCCATCATCACGTCGGTGCCTCGGCGGATGCCGTCGACCAGCGACTCGCGACAGCCGTAGAGGTTGTCGAACTTCGACTTCGTCACCGCGTCGTTGACGTTGATCGCCGGGAAGAGGAGCTTGCCCTCCTTGGCGAGCAGGTACAGGCGGTGCACGCCGGTGGTGGTCTCCTCCGAGACGCCCTTGATCGACTCGGCGAGGCCCGCAAACCAGCCCTTCGGCTTCTCGGCCAGCATGCGCTTGAGGAGCGCGAAGAAGATCTCCTCCTCCTCCGAGGTCGGCTTGTCGAGGAAGGCGGTGTCGCCCTGCTCGGCGCGCAGCCCCAGATGCACGAACATCGTGGCGTCGCCGCCGTCGTCGAGGATCATGTTCGGCATGCCGCCGTCATGCCACTCGAACAGCTTGGCGGTGTAGTCCCAGTAGTCCTTCAGCGTCTCGCCCTTGATGGCGAAGACGGGGATACCCGCGGCCGCGATCGCCGCGGCGGCGTGGTCCTGGGTCGAGTAGATGTTGCACGAGACCCAGCGGATGTCGGCGCCGAGAGCCTTCAGGGTCTCGATCAGCACCGCGGTCTGGATCGTCATGTGCAGCGAGCCGGCGATCTTGGCGCCCTTCAGCGGCTGGCTCGCGGCGTATTCCTCGCGCACGGCCATCAGGCCGGGCATCTCGGTCTCGGCGATCGCGATCTCCTTGCGGCCGAAATCGGCCAGGGCGATGTCCTTGACGATGTAGTCGTTCGTGCTCGGCATGGTCGGGCTCCCCGTATCGGCCGTTTCGGGCTGGGCCTATAGCAGCCCCCCAGCGGGGAGGCAATCAAGATATAAAGATGTCTTTATGCGATCGGTTCGAAGGTGCGGGCCAACCGCTCCGGCCGCGCTTGCACGGCTCTTGCTAGCGTCAGGCGCGTCATGCGGCGGTCCGAGAGAGGCCGCGCGCCAGCCGGGGTCCTGTTCGATGCGTCACACCTCCCTCTCGCGCCGCCAGCTCTTGGCCGGAGCCTCCGCCCTCGCGGCGCTCGGGCCCACGGGCGCGGTCCTTGCCGAGGGGACGGCGTCCGGCAGCCTGACCTACGGCATCTCGCTGTTCGATCTCCCGCTCACCACCGGCCAGCCGGACCGGGGCGCGGGCGGCTACCAGTTCACCGGGCTCACGCTCTACGATCCGCTGGTCGCCTGGGAGCTCGACGTCGCCGACCGGCCGGGCAAGCTGGTGCCGGGGCTCGCGACCTCCTGGGAGAGCGATCCCGCCGACCGGCGCAACTGGGTGTTTCGCCTGCGCGAGGGGGTCAAGTTCCACGACGGCTCAGGTCTCGACGCCGACGCGGTGGTGTGGAACTTCGACAAGGTGCTCGATTCCAAGGCACCCCACTACGACCAGCGCCAGGCCTCGCAGGTGCGCCCGCGCCTGCCCTCGGTGGCGTCCTACAAGAAGCTCGATCCAATGACGGTGCAGGTCACCACCAAGGCGGTGGACGCGCTGTTTCCCTACCAGATGCTGTGGTTCCTGATCTCGTCGCCGGCGCAGTACGAGGCGGTCGGGCGCGACTGGACCAAGTTCGCGTTCCAGCCCTCCGGCACCGGGCCGTATCGGCTGGCCGCGCTCGTGCCGCGGGTGCGCCTGGAACTGGTGCCGAACCCGACCTACTGGAATCCCAAGCGCATGCCGCGGCTCGCCAAGCTCACGCTCGCCTGCATGCCGGAGGACCTGTCGCGGGCCAACGCCCTCCTGTCGGGCAATGCCGACCTGATCGAGCTGCCCGCCCCCGACGCGGTGCCGCGCCTGAAGGGCGCCGGCATGCGGGTGACCGGCAACGACACGCCGCATGTCTGGAACTACCACCTGTCGATGCTGGAGGGCAGCCCGTGGCGCGACCTGCGCCTGCGCAAGGCGGCGAACCTCGCTATCGACCGCGAGGGCGTCGCCGCGCTGATGGGCGGGCTCGCGACCCCGGCCGTCGGGCAGGTGCAGCCGTCGAGCCCGTGGTTCGGCAAGCCGGGCTTCCAGATCAAGTACGACGTCGACGCGGCGCGCAAGCTGATGAAGGAGGCGGGCTACTCGCCCCAGAACCCGCTGCGGACGAAGTTCATCATCCCGACCGGCGGCTCGGGCCAGATGCTGTCGCTGCCGATCAACGAGTTCGTGCAGCAATCCTGGGCCGAGATCGGCATCGCCCTCGAATTCCAGGCGGTCGAGCTGGAGGTCGCCTACACCGCCTGGCGCCAGGGCGCCGCCGACCCATCGCTGAAGGGCGTCACCGGCTCCAACATCGCCTACGTCACCTCGGACCCGCTCTACGCCATCCTGCGCTTCTACGATTCGAAGCAGGTCGCGCCGACCGGCGTGAACTGGAGCCACTACCGCAACCCGGAGGTCGACAGGCTCTGCGACGCGGTGCGGGCGAGCTTCGACCCGGCCGAGCAGGACAGGATGCTGGCGCGCATCCACGAGATCGTGGTCGACGACGCGGTGCAGGTCTGGGTCGTGCACGACACCAACCCGCACGCGCTCTCGGCCAAGGTGAAGGGGTACACCCAGGCGCAGCACTGGTTCCAGGATCTGACGACCCTGGGGTAGGGGCTGGCCGCTCTGCGAATATCTTCGTCCTTTCGAATTGATGGAGGGCGCACCTCCCCTCCCCCTTGTGGGGAGGGGCTAGGGGTGGGGGTGGTGCCAGAGAAGCCTCTGCGCTCTACGCGACACCACCCCCACCTCCAGCTCCTCCCCACAACTTGCAGCGATACCGGGCAAGCCCGGGATCGCCTGGGGAGGAGAGGCGCGCGATTTTCAAGGGAAGACGCTCCCGAACCCGGGATGTGTGAACACGCTGGCCCGGCCAGGAGACGGGATCCCGCGCTTCCCGGTTTCCAGCCGAATCGGACGGACACCATCCTGGGATGACGATCTTCAGCCGCGCAACACCGCATAATCCCGACCGGCCACCCGGCGACCGGACACGACCTCCATTGGCCTTCCAACGATTCGCGGCCGGCGCTCATCCGTGAGGGCGTGCACCGTCATCGTCTCGCTCCGCCCCCGCAGGTGGTACGCTCCGAGCGTCTGGGCCTCGATGCCCTCGGGGAGACGCGGCAACCGGGTGAGAACGGCCTGCGAGATCAGCACGTCCCGCTTGGTTTCCCGGCACAGGCCTTCGAGCCGGGCGGTCGCGTTCATCACGTCGCCGAAATACGCGATCTTGTGCCGGTCGACGCCGACCTCCGCCGTGACCACGCTGCCGCCGTGCAGGGCCGCGCGCAGTTCGGGCACAAGGCCGAAGCGGGCGAGCCAGCGCTCCCGGTCGTCGTCGAGGGCCCGGCGGATCGCAAAGACGCAGGCGACGCACCGTGCCCGTGCGATGCCGCGCGCGAGCGGCCAGGAGACGATGACCTGATCGCCGATATAGTCGTCGACCTGGCCGCAATAGCGGCGCACCGGCTCGGCGATCGCGGAAAACACCGCCGTGAGCAGTTCCTGCGCGGCCACGTCGCCGTGCCGTTCCGCGTAGGCCGTCGAGCCGGCGAGGTCGAGGAACAGGAAGACGCGCTCCTCCCGGACCGGGCGGTGGTAGCGGCCGAGGATCAGGTTCACGAAGGTCGCAGCCCCGATCAGGTCGCGTACGCGCAGGACCGCCACGATGATCGCCGACATCACCAGCGCGAACGGGATGGTGGAGAGCCTCGGGGTGATCGCGCCCATCAGGGGCTTGTTCACGATGCCGAGCGTCCAGAGCCCCAAGCCGGTCAGCACCATGCCGACGACGATGACGAGCACCAGGCTGATCTCGGCTGCCACGAAGTAGGCCAGGGTGGGCAGCCGCCGCAGGCGCTCGGTGTAGCCGGCGAGGAAGACGCCGCGCTCGTACGCGATCGCGAGGACGCCGATGCACGTCCCGTAGAGCATTCCCGGGAGACTCGGGCCCTCGGCGAACAGCAGGCCGTGCAGGGCCCCGAACGAGGCGCTCACGGCCGCGATGACGATCCAGAAGATTGCGGTGCCGGTCGACATCGGCTTCCTCGGCTCGGGAGCGATGACGTATGGATGAACTAACAAGAGTGGCAGCACAATGATCGCCGGAAACTTCTCAAGCTTGAGCACTCCGACGCCGTGTGGCAGCGCACCGGTGGATCACACGGATAGTCGAGCCTCGGCGCTCGGTCCGTTCGGCGTCCGATCTGCGCATGCGTCGTTGGAGAGGCCGTGCAGCAGGGCTCGTTCGGATGCCGACACGCATGCCCTCTCGGCCGTGGCGCAAGGAATGAATCGCTTCGTCGAGTATGAATAAGTATGCTATGCTCATACCCATGCCGGAGCCCCTTAGAAAGTTGTCGCCATGGCGCAGATCGAGCGCATGACAGTCGTCTTTCCGGAACCAATGGCGGCGCAGATTCGCGCCGCCGTCGAAGCAGGAGAATATGCCTCGACGAGCGAAGCGGTCCGCGATGCCGTCCGCCTGTGGTCGGACCGGCGTCAGATGCGAGCCTACGATCTCGAGCGGTTGCAGCGAGCTTGGGATGATGGCAAGGCCAGCGGATCAGCTGGCGAGGTCGATTTCGAAGCTCTAAGACAAGAAGCGCGCCAACGTCTTGCTGCCTTGCGCAACGATCGTGGCAGTTAGGCTTTCATGGTCGCGAATGGCACGCAAAACCCTTCTCGACATCTACCTGACGATTGGCTTGCACAACCAGAGAGCCGCGGAGCGCGTCTACGATCGCATTGAACAGCGAGCCGAAAAGCTGCGAAAATATCCGAGGATGGGTCCGCGGCGCCCTGATATCCGCAGTGCCGTGCGGGTCCTCATCGAACCGCCTTACATTATCCTCTACGAAATCACGCCGGACACGAACGACGGGCCCATCGATGCGGTCGAGATCGTCGCCGTGCTCGACGGCCGCCGGGATTGGAGCCTAGGTGTCTGAGGAGGCTTGCTCGAATACCCTCGCCACATCCCCCTCCCCCATCACCCGGTACTGCCCGGGCTCCAGGTCCGCCGGCAGGTCCAGCGCCCCGACGCGATCGCGGTGCAACGCCGTGACGTGGTTGCCGACCGCCGCGAACATCCGCCGGACCTGGTGGTAGCGCCCTTCCGTCAGGGTCACGGCGACGCTCGTTGGGCCGTGCACCTCCAGGGCGACCGGCAGCAGCGGCTTCTCCTCGCCCTCCAGCATCAGCGTGCCGGAGGCAAAGATCGCGCCCTCGTCGCCGCGCAAGGGGCGATCCAGCGTCACCTGGTAGCGCTTCGAGACGCTGGCCTTCGGCGAGATGATCCGGTGCAGGAGCGCCCCGTCGTCGGTGAGCAGCAGCAGGCCGGAGGTCTCCTTGTCGAGGCGGCCGATCGTGGAGAGGGCCGGCTCGCGCTGGCGCCAGCGCGGCGGCAGCAGGCCGTAGACGAGCGGGCCGGCCTCCTTGTGCGAGCAGGTGACCCCGAGCGGCTTGTGCAGCATCAGCGCCATCCCGGGGAGCGGATCGAGGGGCTTGCCGCTGACGGTGAGGCGGGACGTCAGGTCGGGATCGAGGGCGATGCGCCCGTCGGCGTCGCGCAGGGCCGAGCCGTCGAGGACGACCCTTCCGGCGCGGGCGAGCATCTGGATCTCGCGGCGCGAGCCGTAGCCGAGATTGGCGAGCAGCCGGTCGAGCCGGACCGACGCCACCTTCGCCTTGCCGGTCATCGCAGGTCGCTCATGTCTTGCCGCTCATTTGCGCGCCTCGTGGATTTTGTAGCCGTGGGCGGCGGCCCGCTGCGTCACCTCGCGAAACACCTCCCCGAGGGTCGCCTCGTAGGGCAGATGGGTGTTGGCGGTGAGCCACAGCGTCCCGCCCGGCCGCAAGGCGGCAGCCGCGCGGCGGATGAAGGCCTGGCCGAGCGCCCGGTCCTCGGCGCCGCCGTCGTGGAAGGGCGGATTCATCACCACGAAGTCGAGGCGCTCGGGCACGGCGTCGGCGGCGCGGGCGTCGGTCCATGTCACCGTCACGCGCGGATCGTCGACGTTGCGCCGCGACGCCTCGACGGCCCGGCGATCGTTGTCGACCAGGGCCAGCGCCGTCACCTTGGGCGAGGCCAGCACGGCGTGGGCGAGGATGCCGAGGCCGCAGCCGAGATCGGCGCCGCGTCCGGACAGGGCCGGCAGGTTCTCGATCAGCAGGGCGGTGCCGGGATCGATCCGGTTCCACGAGAAGATGCCCGGCTGCGTCCACAGGCCGAGGTCGTCGAGGCGCCGGGGTGCGCCCTCGGTGATCGCCTCGTCGAGCCCGGTCGGCGCGTCGGGCCGCACCGTGCGGACGATGCGGTGGTGGCGCTTGGCGCTCTCGTCGAGGCGGCAGCCGAAGCCCGAGAGCTCGCGGGAAAGCCGCGAGCCGCCCCGGTCCTTCGGAGCGAGCACGGTCAGGGGCGCGCCGGGCGCGAGCGCCCGGAGCCCCAAGGCCAGCACGTGGCGGCGCTCCAGGGTGCCGGGTGGCGCCAGCACGGTCAGGCCGGGGAGCGAGCCCGGCGCCAGATCCTCGAGCGGCGTGCCGCCGGGCACCAGCGGCGAGAGCTGCACGGCGTCGTCCGCCACCTCGACGAGGTCGGCGGGCGGGTGTCCGTAGACGCCCGGACGGGGGGAAATCGAATCGGTCACAGGGATCAGCCGCGCGGGAATTCCAGGCCCATCTCGCGGTAGCGCTCCGGGTCGTCGGCCCAGTTCTCGCGCACCTTCACGAACAGGAACAGGTGGACCTTCGCCTCCGCCGCCTCGGCGATGTCGATGCGGGCGGCCTGGCCGATCGCCTTGATGGTCTGCCCGCCCTTGCCGAGCACGATCTTCCGCTGGCTCTCGCGCTCGACGAAGATCGTCTGCTCGATTCGCACCGAGCCGTCGGGCCGGACCTGCCACTGGTCGGTCTCGACGGTCGAGGAATAGGGCAGCTCCTCGTGCAGCCGGTCGTAGATCTTTTCGCGGGTGATCTCGGCGGCGAGCATCCGCAGCGGCGCGTCGGAGACCTGGTCCTCGGGGTAGAGCCAGGGGCTCGGCGGCATCCGGGTCGCGAGTTCGCGGCGCAGGTCGTCGACCCCGTCGCCGGTGAGCGCCGAGATCATGAAGATGCGCTCGAACCTGACCCGCTCGTCGAGCGCGGCGGCGAGCGCCAGCAGCTTTTCGCGCGCGATCAGGTCGATCTTGTTGAGCACCAGGTATTTCGGGCGCTTCAGCTCCGGCATCCGGGAGAGGATCGCGTCGACCTCCTCGTCCACGCCCTTGCGGGCGTCGATCAGGAGGCAGACCGCGTCGGCATCGGCGGCGCCGCTCCAGGCCGAGGTCACCATCGCCCGGTCGAGGCGGCGCTTGGGCGCGAAGATGCCGGGGGTGTCGACGAGCACGATCTGCGCCGCGCCCTCCATGGCGATGCCGCGCACCAGCGCCCGGGTGGTTTGCACCTTGCGCGAAACGATCGACACCTTGGTGCCGACGAGGCTGTTGAGGAGCGTCGACTTGCCGGCATTCGGCACGCCGATCAGGGCGACGAAGCCGGCCCGGGTGTCCTGCGGCGGGCCGGCCTCTTCGGGGCCGGTGCCGTCGATGTCTGGGGTGGTGTCGTCCGTCATTCTGCCTGCTCCCCGGGCTCGTCCCCGGTCCACAGCCCCTCGCGCACCAGCAGCGCGCGCGCGGCGGTCTGCTCGGCCAGGCGCTTCGAGCCGCCGATGCCGATGCCGGGCGCGACGCCGGTGACCCGGGCCTCGATACGAAATTGCGGCGCGTGGTCGGGCCCGGCCCGCTCCACCACCTCGTAGACCGGCGTCGGCCAGCCCTGCGCCTGCGCCCATTCCTGCAACGCGGATTTCGGGTCGCGGCTGCGGGTGCCCTCCGTCTGCCGGTCGGCCTCGAAGGCGCGGTCGATCACCGCCTTGGCAGCAGCGTACCCGGCATCGAGGAAGACCGCGCCGAGGATCGCCTCGCAGACGTCGGCGAGGATCGCCGAGTTGCGGCGCCCGCCGCCATGGACCTCGCCGCCGCCGAGGTTGAGGTGGGGCCCCACCTCCCAGGCATTGGCCACCATGGCGCAGCTCTCGCGCCGCACCAGGCTCGACAGGCGCCGCGACAGGTCGCCCTCGTCGGCACCCGGCAGGGCGTTGTAGAGGCCGTCGGCGACGGCCAGCCCGAGCACCCGGTCGCCCAAAAATTCCAGGCGCTGGTAGCTGCCGCGGCCGTTGGTGGCGCTGACATGGGTGAGCGCCCGCACCAGGAGGTCGCGGTCGGCGAAGTGGTGGCCGATGCGCTCCTCCAGCACCGACAAGTCGGGCCGGCGCCGCATCCCGCGCTTGCGCCGCGGCGGGGCCTCGCCCGGGGCGGGGGCAGGCGGCTCGGCCTGCGGCGTGGCGGCGTCGGGCTCGCTCAAGCTCGTCACGCTCCCGTCAGTGGATCGGCTTGAACAGCCGGTTCCAGCGCACCGTCCACGGCCAGTTCCAGATCTGCCAGGCGGCGGCGCCCTCGTCGATCGAGAAGAAGATCACCTCGGCCCGGCCGATCAGGTTCTCGTACGGCACGTAGCCGACATTGCCGAGGTCGCGCGAGTCCGTGGAGTTGTCGCGGTTGTCGCCCATCATGAAGAAGTGGTTCGGCGGCACGGTGTAGACCTGGGTGTTGTCCCACAGGCCGCGGTCGCCGTCGCGCTCGATGATCTCGTGGGTGACGCCGCTGGGCAGGGTCTCGCGGTATTGCGGCACCAGGGTCGGCTGGCCAAAGGCGTCGGTGGTCGAGTAGTCGGCGATGCGCTCGCGCTTCACCGGCCGGCCGTTGATGTTGAGCACGCCCTCGATCACCTGGATCCGGTCGCCCGGCAGCCCGATCACCCGCTTGATGTAGTCGGTGGCGTTGTCCTTCGGCAGCTTGAACACCACGATATCGCCCTGCTTGGGCGACGCGCCCCAGATCCGGCCCTTGGCCTCGAACGGCAGGTACTCGCTCAACGGAAGCGAGTACTTGGAGTAGCCGAGCGAGTACTTCGAGACGAAGAGGTAGTCTCCGATCAGGAGGGTCGGGATCAGCGAGCCGGACGGGATGTTGAACGGCTGGAACAGCAGGGTGCGGACCACGACGGCGATCAGCAGCGCCTGGACGCCGACCTTGACGGTCTCCTTGATCGAGTCCCAGAGGCCGGCATCCTTGCCGCGTTTCAGGTCCTGGTCCGTGCGTGCGCGATCCATGCTCTTTCTCTCCGGCGGTCCGTGCAGCTATCGCCTGGGCACCCGCCGAGGGCACGCGGCCGGCTTTATGCGCGGTGCGGGGGGTCTAGACCAACGCTTGCCCGCCCGCAACGCGCGGCGGCTGCGGAGACCGAATCACCCCTCCGCAGGTCGTTCTTCCGGCAGCGCCTCGATGATGACGAAGGCCTGGGCGAGCGGGGGATCGTCGGTCAGCGTGACGTGGACCACCGGGCGGTGGCCCGCCGGGATCAGGGTGGCAAGGCGCGCGGCGGCGCCGTTGGTGAGGCGCAGGGTCGGCCGGCCGCCGGGCAGGTTCACCACCTCCATGTCGCGCCAGAACACCCCGTGGCTCATCCCGGTGCCAAGCGCCTTCGAGCAGGCCTCCTTGGCGGCGAAGCGCCGCGCGTAAGAGGGAGCCCGGGCAGCGCGGCGGTCGCTGCGGGCACGCTCGCCCTCGGTGAACACCCGGTGGGTGAAGCGGTCGCCGAAGCGCTCGAGCGAGCGCTCGATCCGGCGGATGTCGCACAGGTCGGAGCCGATGCCGACGATCATGCGGCGACTCCCGTGCGGCCGGCCTCCATCGCCGCGCGCATCGCCCGGATCGCGGAGGACAGCCCGTCGAAGATCGCCTCGGCCATCAGGGCGTGGCCGATATTCAGCTCGCGGATCGGCGCCAGGGCCGCCACCGGCCCGACGCTGTCGGTGGTGAGTCCATGGCCGGCATGGATCTCGAGCCCGAGGGCGTACCCGTGCTCGGCGGCCCGGGAAAGCCGCGCCAGCTCGGCCCGAACCTTGTCGCGGTCGCCCGCGATCACCGCCTCGCAATAGGTGCCGGTGTGCAGCTCGACCACCGGCGCGCGAAGCGCGCGGGCGGCCTCCATCACGTGCACCTCCGGCTCGACGAACAGCGAGACCCGGATCCCCGCCTCGTTGAGGCGCGTGATGGCCGGCGCCAGGTGCTCGCGGCCGCCGATGATGTCGAGCCCGCCCTCGGTGGTGCGCTCCTCGCGCTTCTCCGGCACGAGGCAGGCGGCGTGGGGCTTGAGGCGCAGGGCGATGCCGAGCATCTCCTCGGTCGCCGCGATCTCGAAGTTCAGCGGCCGGTCGATCTCGCGCCGCAGCCGCTCGACGTCGGCGTCGCGGATGTGGCGCCGGTCCTCGCGCAGGTGGGCGGTGATGCCGTCGGCCCCGGCCGCGATCGCCGCCTGCGCCGCGCGCACCGGGTCCGGCATCGTGCCGCCGCGGGCGTTGCGCAGGGTGGCGACGTGATCGACGTTGACGCCGAGGCGTAGGGGGGAGGCGGACATCGGGCGGGCTTCTCGGGCGGGGTCTCGAGGAGGAACGCCCGCGATGTAGCGTCGCCAAATAGCCTCGCCAAGGCGGCCCTGCCAGCCGCCGGCAGGGCAGAACCACACACTCCCCCGAGAAAGCGCCGGGAGGCCGGGCCTTCGCCTGGACACCTCGCGGCTTGCGCCGCAGTGTGCGTCTTCCGCGGCGCGGGGCCGGATGTGCGTCCGGCACGAAGGCCCCGCCGCGACAACCCGACGACCGATGCTCGGGCGGGCCGCCGCGCCCGCCCCGGAGGCCCACGATGTCTGCTCGACGGCTCGACCGCGGCGGTGACGCGCCCGCCCGGCTGCCCCTGCCGCCCCGCCCCCACAACTTCGCCGCGTTCCTCCCCCATCCCGACCGCTCACCGTCGGAACCGCCGGCCGCGGTTTCCGGTTGGACGCTCCGTATGACCCAGCGAGAGGCCCGCTTGTCAGGAACCCTGCGGACGATTCTGGCGGCCGCCGCTGCACTCTCGGCCGTGACGGCGGTGCAGGCGCAGCAGGGCTCGGCGCCCGCGGACGCTCCAAAACCCCCGGCGGCCTCCACCCCGGCGGCGCCCGCACCGACTCCCGCCGCTCCCGCTCCGGCCGTACCCGCGCCCGCGACGCCGCCGCCCGCCGCGCAGGCTCCCGCGAGCCAGCCGCCCGTGAATCAGGCCCCGGCGAGCCCGGCTCCCGCGCCGGCACCTGCCGCGCAGGCCCCGGCGATCCCGCCCGGCACGCCGGCCACGGTCCTCGACACCCAGGATTACGACGGCGTCCTCGGCAAGCCGGTGCGCAGCGCCGCCGGCGAGGATATGGGGCGGATCATCGACATCATCGTCGACAAGGACGGCCGGCCGCGGGCCGCGATCATCGATTTCGGCGGCTTCCTCGGCGTCGGCTCGCGCAAGATCGCGGTCGATTGGCGTGCCCTGCACTTCTCGGCCGACAACAAGCCCGGCCGCGCGGTGCTTCAGCTCAACCGCAACCAGGTGCGCGTCTCGCCCGAGTACAAGCCCGGCGACCCGATCGTGGTGCTGGGCCCCGCCGGACCCGTGCCGGCCCCGGTCTCGGCCGCCACCCCGCCGGCGCCCGGCCCCGGCACGCCGGCGCCCAATGCCGCCGCGCCCGCCACGCCCCCGGCCCCCGACGAGGCCGCGGCGCGCAACCCGCCGGACAAATGACGCGACCGCGCCCGGCCCATCGCCGCCCCCTCGCCCACCGCGACCGGGAGGTCCCCCGCACCGAGACGCGGCCGGACCCTCGGCCCGATCCGGCCCGCGAGCGGGACCGGGCCGGCGCGTCCCTGGGCCGGCGGCGCGAGAAGCCGGCGCCCTCGCTCACCAGCAGCCGCGGGCTCGACGCGTTCACGTTCTTCGTCGCCAACCTCCAGACCGGCTTCGGCCCGTTCGTGGCGGTCTACTTCACCTCGCAGAGCTGGACGCAGTCCGATATCGGGCTCGTTCTCACCATCGGCGGCCTGTTCAGCCTGTTCGGACAGGTGCCGGGCGGCGCCTTCGTCGACTGGGTGACGTCCAAGCGCTTCGTCGCCGCCCTGTCGGTGGCGGTGATCGGCGTCTCCGCCGCCGGCCTCGCGCTGTTCCCGACCTTCCTGATCGTGGCGCTGTCGATGGCGGCGCACTCGATCGCGAGCTGCACGCTGACGCCGGCCATCGCGGCGATCAGCCTCGGCCTCGTGGGGCATGCGGGCCTCGGCGAACGCCTCGGGCGCAACGCCCGCTTCTCCTCGATCGGCAACGCGCTCGCGGCCGCCGGCATGGGCGCCTGCGGCTATTATCTCTCGAGCGAGGCGGTGTTCTACGTCACCGCGGCCCTGGCGCTGCCGACGCTCGCCGCCCTGTGGTTCGTGCGCGCGAGCGAGATCGATCTCGTGCGCCCGCAGAATCCCGAGGGCGGCAGGGCGCCGAGCGGCTGGGAGAGCCTGAAGCTCGTCGTCACCAACCGGGCGCTCCTGTGCTTTGCCGCCTGCATCACCCTGTTCTTCGTCGCCAACGCGGCGATGCTGCCGCTCGTCGGCAGCGTGCTCACGGTCCGCACGAGTCAGACCGCCACGATCCTGATCGCCGCCTGCATCATGGCCCCGCAGCTGGTGATGGCGCTGATCGCGCCCGCCGTCGGCCGCGCCGCCCAGGCCTATGGCCGCCGCCCGCTCCTCATCCTGGGCTTTGCCGCCCTGCCGATCCGCGGCCTGCTCTTCGCCTATACCGACGCGCCCGAATTGCTGGTGGCGGTTCAGGTGTTCGACGGCATCTCGGCCGCGGTTCTCGGCGTGATGGTGCCGCTGGTCGTCGCCGACTGCACCCGCGGCACCGGCCGCTTCAACATGGCGCTCGGCGCCGTCGGCACCGCGATGGGCCTGGGGGCGGCGGCCAGCACCACCCTGTCGGGCTACATGGCCGACCATTTCGGCTCCCACGCCGCCTTCCTCGGCCTCTCGGGCGTCGCCTTCGCCGCCCTGGTGCTGATCGTGGCGATCATGCCGGAGACCCGGCGGTCGAGAGATCCCTGAGAGTCATCCGCGGCGCGCATCGGATACCCGTGTGCACCGCAACGCCGCTCAACTCCCGTTCAGAATCGGCGGATTAAACGGTGGGCAGCACCATTCGCCTGCAACATAAGGTGACGCTTGCGCGTTGCGACAGCGGGTGGGGCCTGCGGGAGAGGACGGAGAGGTCGCGGCGGGATTCTTGCATTCCGTCCCTCTCCCGACCGTGGGCCGCACGCGTGCGAAGAACCGGGATCGATCGCCACGATGGATGACCTCTGCGCGTACGCCAACCGGCCCTGGGCCTTCGTGGCCCGCTACCTGCGCCGCCGCATCGTGCCCCACGCGGCAATCCTGGTCGCGGTGCTCGGTGCCGTGGCCTGTTCGGTCAGCACCCAGTACGGCCTGAAGGGCGTCGTCGACGCCCTCGGCAAGGGCCCCGAGAACAACACCCTGATCTGGCCGGCGCTGACGGTCCTGATTTGCTTCATCGCCGCCGACAACATGCTGTGGCGCGTGGCGAGCCTGATCGCCAGCTTCACCTTCGTGAAGGTCACCGGCGACGTCCGTCGCGACCTGTTCCAGCACCTCACCGGGCACTCGCCGTCCTACTTCGCCGACCGGCAGCCGGGCACCCTGGCGAGCCGCATCACCGCGACCTCGAACGCGATCTTCACCGCCGAGAACATGTTCGTGTGGAACGTGATGCCGCCCTGCGCGGCGGCGTTCGGCGCGATCCTGTACGTCGGCAGCGTCAGCGTCCCGATGGCGCTCGGCCTGCTGGTGATCTGCGGCGGCGTGGTGGTGCTGATGTTCCGCATCGCCGCCGCCGGCAAGCCGCTGCACCACGACTTCGCCGAGAAGGCCGCCTCCGTCGACGGCGAGATGGTCGACCTCGTGAGCAACATGCCGCTCGTGCGCGCCTTCTCGGCCTACAAGCGCGAATTCGCCCGCTTCGATCAGACCATCGGCACCGAGATGAAGGCGCGCAGCCGCTCGCTCCTCTACCTCGAGCGCCTGCGGATCATGCACGCCCTCATCACCGTCGTGGCGGTGCTCGGCCTGCTGTTCTGGGCGATCAAGATGTGGCAGGCGGGCGCCGCCACCGCCGGCCAGGTCGTGCTGGTCTGCACCCTCGGCATCACCATCCTGGCGGCGACCCGCGACCTCGCCGTGGCGCTCGTCGACGTCACCCAGCACACCGCCCGCCTGTCGGAGGCCCTGCGCACGCTGCTGCAGCCGCACGACCTGCGCGACCATCCGGAAGCCAAGCCTCTCGTCGGCGAGGGCGCCCGCATCACCTTCGAGAAGGTCAAGTTCAACTATCCCGACGGCCGCGAGGTGTTCGGCGACTTCAACCTCGACATCAAGCCGGGCGAGCGCGTCGGCCTCGTCGGCCGCTCGGGCGGCGGCAAGTCGACCCTGTTCACCCTGCTCCAGCGCTTCTACGACCCGCAGAACGGCCGCATCCTGATCGACGGCCAGGATATCGGCCGGGTCACGCAGGAGTCCTTGCGCGAGGCGATCACCGTGGTGCCGCAGGACATCTCGCTGTTCCACCGCTCGTTGCGCGAGAACATCCGCTACGGCCGCCCCGAGGCCACCGACGAGGAGGTGTGGGAAGCGGCCGCCGCCGCCCGCTGCACCGACTTCATCAACGACCTGCCGGGCGGCTTCGACACCATCGTGGGCGACCGCGGGGTGAAGCTCTCGGGCGGCCAGCGCCAGCGCATCGCGGTGGCCCGCGCCATCCTGAAGAACTCGCCGATCCTGCTCCTCGACGAGGCGACCTCGGCGCTCGACACCGAGTCTGAGGAGGCGATCCGCGAGGCGCTCGGCAACCTGATGAAGGGCCGGACCACCATCGCCATCGCGCACCGGCTCTCGACCCTCAAGGACTTCGACCGGATCGTGGTGCTCGACGGCGGCCAGGTGATCCAGGACGGCTCCCCGGACCGGCTGGTGCATCTCGACGGGTTCTATCGCGACCTGATCCAGCGCGAGACGATCAAGCTGTCGCGCGAGGCGGCGTAGGGGGTCGCAAGCCCTGCCCGACTGACGGCCTGTCCCATCTAGAGTCCCCCATGAGGGCTTCGCGCCGGCTCGCATCCGCGAGCCGGCGTTTCTCGTCGCGGGTGTGCCGCCGCGCCGCCACCGGGTTTTTTTTGATGCGAGGGATCGGCCGTATGCGACAGCGGGCGTCGTGCCGGAGCGCGCATTGGTGCCGATCGGGCGGCAGCTACGACAAGGCTCCGGCGGAGACGATCAACGGCTCGTTCAACACGGGGAGCTCGAGCCAGGGTCGATCCATCGTGTGGACCGAACAGTTCCTGTGCGCTGGCCGAGGACGCCAGAGTGGATCGATTGATACAATTACCGTCGCCTGCTCGCACCAATCGGCGATCTCGCTGTCGCGGCGGCCGAACCACGCGCACCCGCGAAGGCCGGCGACCAGCCCTGGCCGCCTGATCCAAGGCAAATCCCGCCTGCCGAAAAGCCAGGACGGTTCGCTACCGGTCGGAGGCCGTCCTCATCGTCAGACGCTCAGGTGGCGCAGAACGAGACGGGATGCTCTCCGCGCGGTCCTGAATCATCCACGAGGCTGCGTTAGGGGCTGCGCCCTCGCGGTGCCGGACTACGCCGAGCCCGGCCAGCACGGCGGGACAGGCTCGCACCCAGCGACTTGCGGCGGCGTCAATGCGCGTCCGCTCCTGCCCCGCCCGGGCGCGGCCGGCGGATCATCGGCGTGGCGCAGGCCATCAGCACGAACAGCACCGTCAGCATCAGGAACACGTCGGAGAAGCTCATCAGCAGCCCCTGCATCCGCACGGTGTTCATCATCGCCTTCAGCGCCATGGCGTCCGGGTTGCCGGCAAGTCCCGCAAAGCCCTTGGCCATGCTGTCGAGACGCTCCAGCACCATCGGGTTGGTCCAGGTGAAGCGCTCGTGCAGGCGCGCCAGATGCAGGTCCCAGCGGTCGTTGAGCGCGGTGTTGATGAGCGCCAGCCCCACCGCGCCGCCGAGGTTGCGGGTGAGGTTGTAGAGGCCCGACGCGTTCTTCATCCGGGCCGGCGGCAGGGTGCCGAGCGCGATGTTGTTGATCGGGATCATGCACAGCATCAGCGAGCAGCCGCGCAGGACCTGCGGCAGCAAGAGCTCGTAGAAATCCCAGTCCTTGGTGATGCCGGTGACGATCCAGGTGCCGGCGGCGAACCCTGAGAACCCGATCGCCATCATGATCCGCGGATCGACCTTGGCCGAGAGGCGCCCGGCGATCGGCGCGGTGGCGAACATGCAGAGCCCCGAGACGAACATCGTCTCGCCGATCTGGAGCGCCGAGTATCCGCGCACCCGGCCGAGATAGACCGGGTAGAGGTAGGTCAGGCCGTAGAGGCCGATGCCCATGACGAAGCTGAACAGGCAACCGCCGGCGAAGTTGCGGTCGGAGAAGGCGCGCAGGTCGACGATCGGCTGCTCGGCGGTGAGCGCGCGCCAGAAGAACCCGATGCAGGCGACGCCGCACACGATCGCGGCAGCGAAGATCGCCTCCTCCTGGAACCAGTCGTGGGTCGGGCCCTCCTCCAGCACGTATTCGAGGCAGCCGAGGAACGCCGCCATCAGGCCGAGGCCGGTCCAGTCGAAGCGCTTGAGCAGGTCGAGGTTCGGCTTGTCGAAATCGACCAGCAGGTAGGTCGAGACGGTGACGAAGATGCCCGGCACGATGTTGACGAGAAACAGCCAGTGCCAGTTGAACAGGTCGGTGAGGTAGCCGCCGACGGTCGGGCCGATGGTAGGGGCGAGCGTTGCCACGAGGCCGATCATCGGCGAGACGATGCTGCGCTTGGATGCCGGGAAGATCGTGAAGGCCGAGGCGAACACCGTCGGGATCATGCCGCCGCCGATGAAGCCTTGCGCGGCGCGCCAGACGATCATCTCGCCGATCGTCGAGGAGGTGGCGCACATCAGGCTCATCAGGGTGAAGCCGCCAGCCGAGATCACGAACATCCAGCGCGTCGAGAGCACCCGCGACAGGGTGCCGGACAGCGGGATCGAGATCACCTCGGCGATGAGGTAGCTCGTCTGCACCCAGGGGATCTCGTCGGCCGAGGCCGAGAGGCCGGCCTGGATCTCGGCGAGCGAGGCCGAGACGATCTGGATGTCCAGGATCGCCATGAACATCCCGAACACCATGCAGATGAACGCCACCATCCGGCGTCGGTCGATCGGTGCGTCGGCGGGCGCGGGGGTCGCGGCCATGTCTTGGATGCCTACCTGGAGTCTCGATGTAGACGAGTCATCTTTACTCATCCCGATGATGCTATGGCGCACCTCCCCTCTCCCGTGTGGGAGAGGGGTCGGGGGTGAGGGTGCTACGGTTCTGATTGAAGCTCAGACCGTGGTGCTGGCAGCGGAAAGGTTCAGCCTTCTTGCGGCACCGTCTCCACCCTCACCCCTACCTCTCTCCCACACCTTGCAGCGATACCGGGCAAGCCCGGCATCGCCTGGAGAGGGGATCCCGCGCTCGACGATCCCTATCTCGAGCTAGCGCCCCGCCGTGCGCACGGACGGGACCGGCCCGCCCTCCGACACCGCCTGGTGCGGCTCGATCGGCGCCGGCGGCTGCGATTCGTCGAGGCCGCGGGTGTCGACCCGCACCACCACCGAGAGGCCCGGCCGCAGCAATCCCTCGCGGGCGACCGCCTCCGGCACCCGCACCCGGACGGGGAGGCGCTGGACGATCTTGGTGAAGTTGCCGGTGGCGTTGTCCGGCGGCAGCAGGCTGAACACGGAGCCGGAGGCCGGCGACAGGCTCTCGACGGTGCCGAGGATGTAGCGATCGGGCCAGGCATCGACCCGGATGTGGACCGGCTGGCCGACCCGGACCCGGCCGAGCTGGGTCTCCTTGAAGTTGGCGTCGACCCGGGCGCTCTGGAGCGGCACCAGGGCGGCGATGCGCGAGCCCGGCGCCACGTAGGCCCCCGCCTCCGTCGCCTTGTTGCCGATCACCCCGTCGAAGGGCGCTCGCAAGACCGTGAACGACAGGTCACGCTTCGCCCGGTCGACGGCGGTGCGCAGTTCGGCGGCCAGGTTCTCGGCCTCCTTGGTCTGCGCCTCCAGCACCGCGACGTTGGCCTGAAGCGCGATCAGGTTGGCTTCGGCGCCCTTGACGGTAGCGTCCGAGCGGTCGCGGTCGGCGCGCGACTGCTCCAGCCGCGACTTGGCGGCGAACTCGGATTGAGCGAGCTGCTGCTGGCGCTGGTAATCGGCGGCGGCGCGGATCTGGTCGGCCTTGGCGGCGTCGATCTGGGCCTGGCCCTGGAGCACCTGGGCGCGGGCGGCCTCGGCCTGGCGGGCGATGCGGGCGATGACGCTGCCTTGCGTCGCCAGCTTGTCCTCGGCCGCCTTGAGAGCCAGGCGGTAATCGCCGTCCTCGATCCGCGCGATGACGTCGCCGGCCTTCACCGCCTGGCCGTTCACCACCGGCACCGCCTCGAGATAGCCCGACACCTTGGCGGCGAGCGTCGAGATGTCGGCCTGGACGTAGGCGTCGTCGGTCGAGACGAAGAAGCGGCCGGTCGTCCACCACTCGTGGCCGGCATAGGCGCCGTAGGTCCCACCGCCAAGGACGAGCGCGGCGAGGATCAACCGGCGCAAGGGGCGCTTGCGCTTGGCGGTGGGAGCGGCGGCCGGCGGCTGGATGGCCGGCGCGGTCGCCTGGGGCGCGGCTTTCGCGGCCGCCTCGCCGGCGGGCCGGCCCTGCGCGTAATCGTCTCGGAACGCCATCGTGGTCCACCCGTCGCCGCCATCACCCGGGCGAATCGGTTGACGGCTCTCGAATGGCCGCGATACTACGTTGACCGAACCGTTCGGTCAATCGATCCTGTGTGCGCTGCGGCACGCCGGTTGAACCGCGCCGGCCCCGTACCCACAATGGCTCACCCCCTCTCCCACGGCCCCGATCATGAGTGACGCCCCCCTCAGCCCCGCCTCCGCCGACACCGACAAGCGCCGCCAGATCCTGGACGGGGCCCGCGAGGTGTTTCTCGCCAGCGGCTTCGACGGAGCGAGCATGGGGGCGATCGCCAAGGCGGCGGGCGTCTCGAAGGGCACGCTCTACGTCTATTTCGAGAGCAAGGAGGCCCTGTTCGAGGCGCTGACGATCGAGGAGAAGCGGACGCTCGCCGAGAACATCTGCCGCCTCGACCACGACGACCCCGACGTCGCTGCCGTCCTTCGCCGCCTCGGCACCAGCCTGATGGAGGCGATGGTGCGGCCCGACCACATCGCCTCGGTGCGGATGGTGATCGGCGCGGCGGAGAAATTCCCGCGCTTCGGACGGGCCTTCTACGAAGCGGGGCCGCTGCTCGGCCGGGCGCGCCTGCGCGCCTATCTCGACGCCCAGGTCGCCACCGGCCGATTGCGCGCGATGGATACCGACCTCGCCGCCCGCCACTTCTTCGACCTGTGCGCCGCCACCACGATGCGCCGGCTGCTGTTCTCCGTCGGCGACCCGCCGACCGAAGCCGAGACGACCTACTGGATCGCGGAGGCCGTGCGGGTGTTCCTGGCCGCCTACGGGCCGGAGGGGCGCTAGCCCCGCTCCACGCGCCAGGCGGAGAGGAGCGCCGCCTCCTCGACCGCAGTCAGACCGGTGACCGGGCCGCCTTCGGTGTTGAGCCAGCGCAGGGTGTCGCGGGCCGTCTCCTCCAGCGGACGCACCGTCAGCCCCGCCGCGAGCGCCGGCGAAACGTCGCGGGAGGCGTCGCCGATCGTGTCCGGCAGCGGGAGCGGCAGGGAGAACGGGCCGGATTCGCGCGCCACGCCGTGGCGGTCGAGGAAGCCTGGATCGGCCCAGGTGGCTCGGTACGATGCCCCTAGGGCGGCGGCGCAGCATTCGAGGAAGGCCCGGCGGGTGCAAGGGGGCGCCACCGCGTCGAACGTCCCCGAGAGGCCGTCGCCCATCGCCCGCACGATCCAGCCTGCGAGGTCGCGCACGTCGATGAGTTGCACCGGGTCCGCCGCGTCGGCCGGCGCCAGCACCTCGCCGCCGCGAGCGAGCCGTGCGATCCAGTACGCGAACCGCCCGGTCGGATCGCCCGGGCCGACGATCAGCCCGGCGCGGCAGATCAGGGCATCGCGAAAGGCTCGCTCGCAGGCGACCTTGGCGGCGCCGTAGTGGCCGTCCTCCGCCGGCGCGACGACCGGCGCCGTGTCGGCCCGCTGCCCCCGCGTCGCGGTGTCGGCATAGACGCTCGTCGTCGACACGAAGGTCCAGTGCCCGACCCGGGCGTCGAGCGCCGCCAGCGCTCGCCGGACCTGATCGGGACGGCGCGCCACGACCACGGCCGCATCGAACCGCTCCTGCCCGAGCCCTGCCAGCCCGTCCGGCCGGTCGCGGTCGACCGCGACGAAGCGGGCGCCGGGCGGGGCCGCGCCCGAGAGGCCGCGTGCCGCGCAGGTCACCGCGTGGCCGAGCCCGACCGCATGCGCGGCGATCGCCCGCCCGAGAAATTGCGTGCCGCCGAGCACCAGCAGCCGCATGCCACTTCCTTTCGATCGACGCAGCGTTGCCGGTCGCCACCGGAACGACGGATACCAACCGGAGACACGATCGCACCCTGCCATGTACCACAAGTCCCTTGCGTCAGGATTCCGCGTCTGCAAGTCTACGATGCAATGCCGCCGCTCCTCCGTGTTGGGAAACAGCGGCCACGATTGCGCCCCGGAGCCGCGATCTCATGTTCGGGCGCCTGGCCGTGGTCATCGCCGTATTGGGACTGTGCATGGCAGGACAGGGCGCACGCGCCGGCCGCGTCCGCGGCGTGCCGCTTCCCGACGACGTCTCGGTCACAGAAGCGTCCGCGTCCGTTCCGCAACCGGCCAGGTCGTTCGTGGGGGCCTGGATCGGCACGTGGAGCGGCCTCATTCCCCACGTGCTCGTCGTCGAGCGCGTTGATCCGGACGGCAGGGGCGCCGAGGTCGTCTACGCCCTCGCCGCCGCCCCGGATTATCGCATCGAGAGCCAGTGGCAGCGCCGGAGGGCGACCATCTCCGGCAGCACTCTGACGCTCGAGGGCGCGACCCCCGCGACCTACATCCTCGACGGTGACACTCTGCGGGCGACCTACCATCGGGAGGCCGTGCGGGACTACGCCCGCATGCGCCGGGCCTCCCTGGCCGACCTGAAGGCTGACGCGGCCTCCCTCGACTGGTCGGAGCCGCAGACGGTCTTCGTCGACGGCCCGCTGGAGAACGGCGCCACGACACGGCTCGAAGTGGCGCTGTTCCGCCCGTCCGGGCCGGGCCCGTTCCCGCTCCTCGTCTTCAACCACGGCTCGACCGGCCTCGGGCGCGATCCCGCCGCCTTCACCCGGACCTACTGGTCGTTTCCCGTCGCCGACGAGCTCGTGCGTCGGGGATGGATGGTCGCGTTTCCGCAACGGCGCGGGCGCGGCCGATCGGACGGCCTCTACGACGAGGGCTTCGATCCCGACCGGAGCCGGGGCTACACCTGCGACGCGCCGGTCGCCCTCGCGGGGGCGGAGCGAGCCCTCGACGACGTCGAGGCCGCGGTGGCGGCGTTGCGACGGCGGGACGACGTCGCCGCGGGACCGATCGTGGTCGCCGGCCAATCGCGCGGCGGCGTCCTGTCGGTCGCGTTCGCGGGGCGGCATCCGAACCTCGTGCGCGGCGTGGTGAATTTCGTCGGCGGCTGGCTCGGCGAGGGCTGCGGCAGTGCCGCCGAGGTCAATGCGAGCCTGTTCCGTCGCGGCGGCGCCTTCCCGGGCTCGACCCTCTGGCTCTACGGCCATCACGACCCCTACTACTCCGTCGCGCACAGCCGGCGAAACTTCGAGGCGTTCCGCGCCGCCGGCGGCACCGGCGAGTTCCTGGCCTTCGACGTGCCGAACCGGGTCGGCCACGCGGTCAACTGGTATTGGGAGCTGTGGCGGGAGCCCGTCGGGCGCTACCTCGACCGCGTCGGGGGGACCTCGTCCCGGTGACGGGCTGTGACGCGCATCGCACCGCGGTATGGACCCCGGCGACGACGCCCGTACGATAACCCAACCTTGCCCCCGCGATGGTCGGCGGGCCGAGCCTCTGAGGTATCGGCTACGACCGGCCGGTCGCACGACGGGAGCCGACCCTTTGAAAAAGTCGACGTGCGGCGCGAGGAGATGCGGCGTCCGCGCGGATCCAGCAGGACGCCGCTAGGCGTCCTCCCGCAACGCCTCCGCCACCCGGGCCTCCAGGATGTCCGGGCGGCGCAGGATCAGGGCGCCGCGGGTGCGGTCGACGAGGCCTTCCTGGGCCATCACGGTGAATTCCCGCGTCACCTGCTCGCGGCGGCAGCCGATGCGGGCGGCGAGCACGTGGTGGTAGGGCGGCGGGCTGACCGCGCGCTCGCCGTCGGTGCCGGGCCGGGGCGCGGAGAGGCGCAGCAACTCGGCGTAGAGGCGGTGGCGCAGGTCGAGGACGGCGTGCTCCATCAGGCGGGCGTTGAGCATTCGCACCCGCTTGGCGAGGAGCCGCAGCAGCTTGTCGGCGATCGGGGGCGCGGCGAACACGATCTCGCGGAAGACCGCGGCCGGCACCACGCAGAGCTCGCCGCGGGTGAGCGCCGTGACGTTGGCCGAGCGGCTGACCCCGTCGATGGCGGCGAGTTCTCCGAAGAACTCGCCGGCCCGCATCTCGCCCAGGATCACCTCCTTGCCCGACTGCGTCCGGTTGAGGATCCGCACCTCGCCGGAGGCGAGGAGATACACGTCGGTCGAGGCGTCGTCGAAATCGACCAGGATCTCGTTGGCGTCGAACCGGCGCCAGATGCAGCGCGATTCATACGAGATCAGGTCGATGCCCGCGTCCTTGAAGAACGGAAACCCTGCGAGCCGACCCATCTGCTGCCCTCGACCCCGCGCATGCGGTGCTGCCCGCAGGCTTCTTAGCCCGGCGCGGCCGCGCTCGCCAGGGCGCGGGCCGCCTCCTCCAGGGCCATGTGCCGGCCGCCCCGCGATTTTTTCGGGTTTTACGCCTTCACGATCGTCGCACCTGTTAGTCCATGTCGCGCCATGACGTTGCGGGTGTCGACGATAAGCCGGGCTTCCCGCGCCACCAGGGCGTAGTCGACGCCGTCGTGGTCGGTGGCGACCAGCACCGCGTCGACCCCGCGCAGGGTCTCGGGCGTCAGGGCTTGCGACCGGCGCCCGGCGAGTTCCGGGTGCTCGCGGGTCGCCGGCAGGACCGGCACCAGGGGGTCGTGGTAGAGCGCTTGCGCACCGCGGGCCTCGATCAGCCGGATCAGCTTCAGCGCCGGGCTCTCGCGGGTATCCTCGACGTTGCGCTTGTAGGCGAGCCCCAGCACCAGCACCCTGGCGCCCGAGAAGGCGCGGCCGGTGCGGTCGACCGCCGCCGCCAGGCGCTCGACCACGTGGTAGGGCATCCGCGTGTTGACCTCGCCGGCCAGTTCCACGAAGCGGGCCGGCACGTCGAATTCCCGCGCCTTCCAGGCGAGGTAGAACGGATCGATCGGGATGCAGTGGCCGCCCAGACCCGGCCCGGGCTGGAATGGCATGAAGCCGAAGGGCTTGGTGGCCGCCGCCTGGATCACCTCCCAGACGTCGATGCCCATCGCGTCGTAGACGAGCTTCAGTTCGTTCACGAGGGCGATGTTGACCGAGCGGAAGATGTTCTCCGTGAGCTTCACCGCCTCCGCGGCGGCGGCCGAGGAGACCGGCACCGTGCGCACCACCAGCGCGCCGTAGAGCGCCTCCGCCAGGCCCCGCGCCGCGTCGTCGTCCGCCCCCACCACCTTGGGGATGCGGGCGGTGTCGAACTCGCCGTTGCCCGGGTCCTCGCGCTCGGGCGAGTAGGCGAGGAAGAAGTCGGTGCCCGAGTGCAGGCCGCGGGCCTCCAGGATCGGCCGCATCACCTCGGCGGTGGTGCCCGGATAGGTGGTCGATTCGAGCACCACGAGCTGGCCCGGCCGCAAGGCGGCAGCGATGGCCCGGGCGGTGGCCTCGACGTAGGACAGGTCGGGCTCGCGGTGGCGGGTGAGCGGCGTCGGCACGCAGATCAGCACGGCGTCGGGCTCGTTCAGCCGCGCCATGTCGCCGGTCGCCGCGAAGGTGCCGGCCGCGAGCGCCGGAGCCAGAGCATCGCCCGGGATGTGGTGGAACGCCCCCTCGCCCCGGTTCAGCGCCGCGACGCGACCCGGATCGACGTCGAAGCCGAGCACGGAGAAGCCGGCCCGGAGTGCGGCGAGCGCCAGGGGCAGCCCGACATAGCCGAGGCCGACGATGCCGATCAGCGCCCGGCGCTCGTGAAGGAGCGTCCGCGTCCGCGCCTCGTTCGCGTTCATGTCCCGCCGCTCCCGCGCTCTCGTAGCGGGTCCCTTGAGCGTGGCTGCGGGCGGCTGTCAAATCGGATCGGTGGATGCTTCGGCGGGCCGCTCCTTGGCCAGCGGCACCCGCGAGGTCGCGTCGAAGGCGCCCGTCAGCTTGCGCAGCAGCGCCAGGAAGACCGGGCGCTCCGCCTCGTCGAGGGGGCTCAGAAGCCGCGCCACCGCCCGCTCGGCCGGCCCGGCGAGCCGGTCGAGGAGGTCGCTGCCGTCCGTCGTCAGCTCGAGGCTGCGGCGGCGCTTGTCGGCGGGATCGACGACGCGGGCCACGAGGCCGCCCTCCTCCAGGGTCTTGACGACCATGCCGGTGGTCGAGCGGTCGAGGCCGAGAAGCCGCGCCACCGTGATCTGGTCGATGCCCGGGCGATGCCGCAGCACGACCAGGATGCCGTACTGGGTCGTGGTGATCCCCAGCTCGTCGGTCTCCGCCAGGAACACCGACACGGCGATCTGGTGGGCGCGCCGGATCATGAAGCCGGGCCGCTCGTAGAGGTCGTCCAGGGGGTCGCCGGCCATCGGATCCAGGGAGTGGGAGCGCCCCGCCTGATAGGCCGGGCGCCTGGGCCGGACAACCACCCCGTCGACAAATCGTCAGACGTCTGATTATTATGAGCGGCCGGTGCCGAGCCCGCAAGGTCGAGCCCGAGCTCAAAAAAGACCCGGAGGAAACCATGGACCAGCTCAAGGGCGCCCCGCGCCCGATCGATGTGACGGCGTTCATCGACGGGCAGCCGGTCGGCCGCGCCCAGATCCGGCTCCTCCTCCTCTGCGCCGCGGTCCTGTTCACCGACGGGTTCGACACCCAGGCGATCGGCTACGTCGCGCCCGAGCTGGTCCGGGCCTGGTCGGTCTCCCGCGGCGCGCTCGGGCCGGTCTTCAGCGCCGGGCTCGTCGGGCTGATGCTCGGCGCGCTCGTTTTCGGGCCGCTCGCCGACCGGATCGGGCGGAAGCGCATCGTGGTCGCCAGCACCGCCGCCTTCGGGCTCGGCACGCTCGCCACCGCCTTCGCCCCGGACCTGACCACCCTGCTGGCCCTGCGCTTCCTCACCGGACTGGGCTTGGGCGGCGCGATGCCGAACGCCATCGCGCTGACCTCGGAGTTCAGCCCGCACCGGCGCCGGGCCACCATGGTGATGACGATGTTCTGCGGCTTCTCGATCGGCGCGGCGCTCGGCGGCCTGATCGCCGCGGCGGTGATGCCGGTGTTCGGCTGGCGGGCGGTGTTCGTGATCGGCGGGGCGGTGCCGCTGATGCTGGTGCCGGTCCTCGTCCGGTCGCTGCCCGAATCGGTCCGCTTCCTCGCCGCCTCCGGTCGCGCCGACGCGCGGGCCGCCGCGATCCTGCGGCGGACCTTCCCGGAGGCGGGGCTCGCGCCCGAGACCCGCTTCACCGTGCACGAGCCGGCGCTGCACGGCCTGCCGGTCGCGCACCTGTTCTCCGACGGCCGGGCGCGCACGACGGTGCTGCTCTGGGTCGTGTTCTTCATGAGCCTGCTCGACCTCTACTTCCTGTCGAACTGGCTGCCGACGGTGCTGAACGACCTGGGCGCCTCGGTCCCGGTCGCGGCGGTCGTCGGCTCGCTGCTCCAGGTCGGGGGCGTCGCCGGGACGATCACCCTCGGGCGCCTGATCGACCGGTTCTCCTTCGGCGCGCTGGCGCTGACCTACCTGGTGGCGGCCGGCGCGGTCGCGGCGATCGGCGCCTCGGCCCACGCGGTGGTGCCGGCCGCGCTCGCGATCTTTTCCGCCGGCTTCTGCATCGTCGGCGGCCAGATCGCCTCGAACGCGCTCGCCGCCGCGGCCTACCCGACGGCGATCCGGGCGACCGGCATCGGCTGGGCGCTCGGTATCGGCCGGGTCGGGTCGATCGTCGGCCCGCTCGTCGGCGGCGCGCTGCTCGCCCTGCACTGGGCGACCGGCGACCTGTTCCTGGTCGCGGCCGTCCCGGCGCTCTGCGCGGCGCTGGCCTCGCTCGCCCTCTCCCGCGGCCGCCCCGCGCCGTCCCCCCGTCCCGCCGCCGCGACCGGCCGGTAATCCTTCGTCAGACCCCGCACGAGATCGCCATGCCCGAGGCTTCCAACTCCTCCACCGACGTCGTCATCGTGGGCGGCGGTCCCGTCGGGACCGGGCTCGCCATCGACCTCGCCCAGCGCGGCATCCGCTCGATCCTGGTCGAGCGCTACCCGGAGCCGCAGCCGATTCCCCGCGGCCAGAACCTGACCCAGCGCACGATGGAGCACTTCCATTTCTGGGGCTGCGAGCCGGAACTCCGCGCCGCCCGGACGGTGCCGCGCGGCTACGGCATCGGCGGGCTCACCGCCTACGGCACGCTTTTGAGTGGCCACACCTACGACTGGCTCCAGCGCGAGCTGGTGCGGCCCTACTACTTCACCGACAACGAGCGCCTGCCGCAATACGCGACCGAGGCGGTGCTGCGCCGGCGTGCGGCGGCGCTGCCCGAGATCAAGGCCCTGTACGGCTGGTCGGCCGAGGGGGTGACGCAGGACGAGACGGGCGTGCGGGTCGGCATCGCGTCCCGCGACGGCTCGGGGCGGCGGGAGCTGCGCGGGGCCTACGCCGTCGGCTGCGACGGCAGCCGCTCGGTGGTGCGCGAGGCGGCCGGGATCACCCAGACCCGGCAGGACCACGACCGCCTGATGGTGCTGCTGGTCTTCCGCTCGCACGAACTGCACAGGCTGCTCGAGCGTTTCCCCGGTAAGTCGTTCTACAACGTGCTGCACCCGGAGCTGAAGGGCTACTGGCGCTTCTTCGGCCGGGTCGACCTCGGCACGACCTGGTTCTTCCACGCCCCCGTCCCGCCCGGCACCACCCGCGACAACTACGATTTTTCCGCCCTGCTGCACGAGGCGGTCGGCGCCGAGTTCGACGTCGCGATCGAGCATGTCGGCTTCTGGGACCTGCGCTTTGCCACCGCCGACAGCTACCGCGCCGGGCGCCTGTTCATCGCGGGCGACGCCGCCCACAGCCACCCGCCCTATGGCGGCTACGGCATCAATACCGGCTTCGAGGACGCCGCCAACCTCGCCTGGAAGCTCGCCGCGGCGCTGAAAGGCTGGGCCGGTCCGGCCCTCCTCGATTCCTACACCGCCGAGCGCCGGCCGGTCTTCGCCTCGACGGCGCACGACTTCATCGAGCGGGCGATCCGCGACGACCGCGAGTTCCTGGAGACCCACGATCCCGCCCGCGACCCGGAGGCTTTCGCCACTGCCTGGAGCGCCCGCGGCAGCGGCGCGAAATCCGAGGTCGGCGCTTACGCGCCGCACTATGCCGGCTCGCCGATCGTGCCGGCCGAGCCCGGTGCCGCCCCGAGCGCCGTCGGCACGCACGCCTTTGCCGCCCGGGCCGGCCGTCACCTCACGCCCCTGACGCTGTCCGACGGGCGCAGCACCTACGACGCGCTCGGGCCCGGCTTCACCCTCCTGGCGATCGGCGAGGGCCGGCGGCGGGCCGGCGCCTTCGCGCGGGCCGCCGCCGATCTCGGCGTGCAGCTCGGCGTGGTCGAGGATCCGGGCTCGGACGATCTCGCGCGCTACGAGGCGGACTTGGTCCTGGTGCGGCCCGACCAGTTCGTGGCCTTCGCGGGGGTCGGGGAGAGCGGCGATCCGGCGGAGATCCTGGCGCGGTCGGTCGGCGGCAGCGCCTGAAGCCGGCGGCGCGACGCGCCGCCCCTTGCCTCCGTTGCGCGCCGCCCCCACAACGCCGCCATGCTCCGCGTGAACTACCTCACCTACCGGATCGGCGACCGCCTGATCCTCGACCAAGCCAGCTTCGCGCTGCCCGAGCGGACGCGGGTCGGGATCGTCGGCCGCAACGGCGCCGGCAAGACCACCCTGTTCCGCATCATCCAGGGCGAGATCCCCACGGAGGGCGGCACGATCGGCCTGCCGAAGGGCACCCGGATCGGCGGCGTCGCGCAAGAGGCGCCGGCCGGCCCCGAGACCCTGCACGCGGTGGTGCTCGCCGCCGATACCGAGCGCACCCGGCTGATGGCGGAGGCCGAGACCGCCGACGGCCTGCGCCGGGCCGAGATCGAGACGCGGCTCGTCGACATCGACGCCCACTCGGCGCCCGCCCGCGCCGCCGCGATCCTGCACGGCCTCGGCTTCGACGCCGAGGCGCAAGCGCGGCCGTGCTCCGACTTCTCCGGCGGCTGGCGCATGCGCGTGGCGCTCGCCGCGGTGCTGTTCTCCGAGCCGGACCTGCTGCTCCTCGACGAGCCGACCAACTACCTCGACATCGAGGGCACGCTCTGGCTCTACGACTACCTCGAGCGCTACCCCCGCACCGCGCTGATCATCAGCCACGACCGCGACCTCCTCGACACCTCGGTCGACCACATCCTCCACCTCGATCGCGGCAAGCTCACGCTCTATCGCGGCGGCTACACCTCGTTCGCCCGCCAGCTCGCCGAGAAGCGCACGCTCCTGGCGAAGGCCCGCGTCAAGCAGGAGGCCGAGCGCGCCCACCTCCAGAGCTTCGTCGACCGCTTCAAGGCCAAGGCGACCAAGGCGCGCCAGGCCCAATCGCGGATGAAGCGGCTCGCCAAGATGGAGCCGATCGCGGCGCTCATCGAGGACGACGTGCCGGTGATCCACCTGCCGAGCCCGGAGCGCGCCCTCTCCCCGCCCCTCGTCGCGATGGAGCGGGTCCAGGCGGGCTACCCCGACCGCACGGTGCTGACGGGCCTCAACCTCACCCTCGCCCCCGACGACCGGGTGGCGCTGCTGGGTGCCAACGGCAACGGCAAGTCGACCTTCTGCAAGCTCATCGGCGGGCGGCTCGACCCGCTGTCGGGCGAGGTGCGGCGCTGGGGCAAGATGAACGTCGCCTACTTCGCCCAGCACCAGCTCGACGAGTTGCGCCCGGCCGAGAGCGCCTACGCCCATGTCCGCGACCTGATGCCGGACGTGCCGGAGGCGAAGGCCCGAGCCGCCGCCGCCCGCCTCGGATTCCCCGGCCACAAGGCCGACACCCCGGTCTCGCAGCTGTCGGGCGGCGAGAAGGCACGGCTGCTCATGGGGCTCGCCGCCTTCAACGGCCCGCATCTCCTCATCCTCGACGAGCCGACCAACCACCTCGACATCGAGAGCCGCCAGGCCCTCGTCGAGGCGATCAACGACTACGAGGGCGCGGTGATCCTGGTGAGCCACGACCGCTTCCTGGTCGAGGCCTGCGCCGACCGGCTCTGGCTCGTGCGCAACGGCACCGTGAAGCCCTTCGACGGCGACATGGACGATTACCGCCGCCTGGTGCTCGCGGGCCCTGAGACGGAGACCGCGAAGACGCCGGAATCCGCCGGCGGCGCCAAGGCGGTGGAGCGCCGCTCCAACGCCGAGCGCCGGGCGGCGCTCGCGCCCTTGCGCCGCAAGCTCGAGGCGGTGGAGGCGCGGATGGCGAAGCTCTCGGCCGCCATCGCCAAGATCGACGCCGCGCTCGCCGACGGCACCGCCTTCCGCACCGACGCCGCCAAGGCCGGCGACCTCGCCCGGATGCGGGCCGAGGCCGCCTCGGCCCTGGGGACCGCCGAGGAGGAGTGGCTGATGGTCAGCGGGGAGCTGGAGGCGGAGGGGTGACGGACGTCATAATCCCGCCTCTTCGTCACGGACCGCCGTGCTGATTCGCGGAGACGGAACTCGACCCGTTCGCGCGGAAAAGGCGAAGCTTGGAAATCCGAACGCTTCCGCTTGCCGCGCCGCCCGTTCGTAATCGTACGGTATGCTGCGGAGTTCGGCCGACCATCCGGATTCCCGGCGCTCGACGATCGCGTAGCGGGCCGACGAGCTGCCCGCCTCCACGACGTGGGGAACGGCACCGCGATCCCGGTAGCAGGGCATTCCCACGCTGCCCGGATTGACGATCAGGACGTCTCCGACGCTGACCATGCGCGGCGTGTGCGTGTGGCCGCACAGCACGAGGCGGGCGTCGCCGATCCCTCGCAGCCGCGGCAGGATCGCAGCCTCCGATTCCAGCACGGGCTGCCCGGAGCTGACGTCTTCGAGAAGGTACTCCAGATCGCCTCCAGCCGGACTACCGTGGCAGGCGAAAACCTCGCCTGCCGCCAATGTCACGGTCGTCGGCAGGCTGCGGATCCAATCCAGATGCTGGTGCGACAGAAGCGACCTCGCCAGGACGTCGAAAGCTCCCTCGCCACCGTCCAGGATCTGGCGCTCATGATTCCCGGCGATCGTCAGGTAACCGGCTCGCATCTCCGCCTCGGCACTGCCGGCCGGGTCGAACGGACCCGAGACGAGGTCGCCCAGGTTGACGATCATGTCGAGTGCGGCGTTCCGCAAGTCGGCCATGACGGCGTCCAGGGCCGCGAGATTTCCATGCGCGTCGGCCAAGACCCCAATTCTCACGGTCGCCTCCGGTCATCCGAGGAAGAAAATTATCACGGTTTCGGACTGCTCCGCCACTCGGAGATTGCCGAGCCTTTGGGGAATGCACGAAGATCGATCGTCGGCGAGTTTCCGATCTTCACCGCTCCCGCTTCGAAAGCGCATCCCGCATCACGGCCGGCGATGTGGCAGGGGCGGAGGCGCTGGTCCCGCGTCGCGAAGGCGCCGCCTTCCTGGACATCCGGGCCGGCAAGCCCCCCGGTTTCGCCAGCCCGGGATGACGGCAGATCGGGTCGCGTCTCGCGAGGCACGACGGTCCGGGGGCTTCACGCGCCGGAGACGATCGCCTAGGGCGTGGGCCGATCCTCGTTTCCGGCCCGAGCACCCATGACCACCCCCTCCTACGTCCTCTCCCTCTCCTGCACCAACGTCCCGGGGATCGTGGCCGGCGTCTCGGCCTACCTGTTCGAGGCCGGCTGCAACATCCTCGACGCGCAGCAATTCGACGACGTCGAGACCGGCCGCTTCTTCATGCGCATCGTGTTCAACCCGGTGCAGGGCGAGCCGGGGCGGGACGCGCTGGCGGCGGGCTTCGAGGCGGTTGCGCAGCGCTTCGGCATGGACTGGACCCTGCGCGACCGGGCCGAGCGGCGGCGCGTGATGCTGCTCGTCTCGCGCTTCGACCACTGCCTCAACGACCTGCTCTACCGCTGGCGCATCGGCGAATTGCCGATGGAGGTCTGCGCGGTCGTTTCGAACTACCCGCGCGAGATCTACGGCGCCGCCGACCTCGCCGGCGTCCCGTTCCACCACCTGCCGATCACCCCCGACACCAAGCCGCAGCAGGAGGCAGCCCTGTGGCGCCTCGTCGAGGAGACTGGGGCCGAGCTCGTCGTGCTCGCGCGCTACATGCAGATCCTGTCGGACGATCTCGCCCGGAAGCTCTCGGGCCGCTGCATCAACATCCACCACTCGTTCCTGCCCGGCTTCAAGGGCGCCAAGCCCTACCACCAGGCGCACGAGCGCGGCGTGAAGCTGATCGGCGCGACCTCGCACCTCGTCACCGGCGACCTCGACGAGGGGCCGATCATCGAGCAGGACGTCGAGCGCATCTCGCACCGCGACACCCCCGAGGACCTCGTGCGTAAGGGCCGCGACATCGAGCGCCGGGTGCTCGCCCGCGCCGTCCGCTACGTCCTGGAGGACCGGGTGATCGCCAACGGCCGCAAGACGGTGGTGTTCACCGATTGAGGGCGACGGCCGGCGTCCTCGGCCGAACGCCTTGGCGCCGTCCGTCCCGCCGGGTAAGCCGGTTCCACCTGGGCGGGGACCCGCCCGCGCGACGACCCGGAGCTTGACGATGTCCGACCTCACCCTCGATGCCGCCTCGACCATCGTGAGAGCCGCCCTCAAGGCCGGCCGCGAGCTCGGGCTGAAGCCCCTGGCCGTCGTGGTGCTCGACGCCCGCGGCGCCCTCAAGGCGGCGGGCGTCGAGGACGGCACCAGCCTGAAGCGGGCCGAGATCGCCGCCGGCAAGGCCAACGGGGCGCTCGCGCTCGGCATCGGCTCGCGCGCCATCGCCAAGCGGGCCGAGGAGCAGGCCTATTTCGTCGCCGCCGTCACCCATGTGGCGGGCCCGGCCGGCCTGATCCCGGTCCCGGGCGGCGTCCTGGTGAAGCGCGACGGCAAGCTTCTCGGCGCCGTCGGCATCTCGGGCGACACCTCGGACAATGACGAGAAGGCGGCGCTCGCCGGCATCGCGGCCGCCGGCCTCCAGGCCGAGACCGGCGCCTGAGCCGGATGATGCGGCGCCGCGATCTCCTCGCGGGTCTCGGCGCCGCGAGCCTGGCGCGCCCGGCCCAAGCCGCCACTCCTCAAGCCGCCGGCCCCGCCTCCTACCGGCGGGGCAACGGCGCCGATCCCGAGACCCTCGACCCGCACAAGACCTCGACGGTCGCCGAGGCGACGATCCTCCTCGACCTCTACGAGGGCCTGAGCACCTACGGCCCGGACGGCTCCCTGGTGCCGGGAGCCGCCGCGAGCTGGACCACCTCCGCCGACGGCCTGACCTGGACCTTCCACCTGCGCCCCGACGGGCGCTGGTCGAACGGCGATCCGGTCGTCGCCGACGACTTCGTCCACGGCTTTCGCCGCATGCTCGACCCGGCGACAGGGGCGAAGTACGCCAGCGTGCTGGCGCCGATCCGCAACGCCGAAGCGGTCAATCGCGGGGCGATGCCGGTTGAGGCGGTCGGCGTCTCCGCGCCCGATCCCGGCACGGTGGTGATCGGGCTCGCGCAGCCGACGCCCTACTTCGTCGAGCTGATGACCCACCAGGCGAGCATGCCGGTGCACCGGCCCTCGCTCGCCCGCTTCGGCGAGGCCTTCACCCGGCCCGGCAACCTGGTGTCGAACGGCGCCTACCTCCTGAAGGACTTCTCGCCGAACGATCGCATCACCGCGATCCGCAACCCGCATTACCGCGAGGCCGCCAAGGTCGCGATCCCGCAGGTCGAGTACATCCCGACCCCGGACCTCGCCGCCGCGGTGCGCCGCTTCGCCGCCGGCGAGATCGATTCGCTCGAGGACCTGCCCGCCGACCAGGTGAAGTCGCTGAAATCCCGCTTCGGCGATGCGGTGGTGCTCAACCCCGCCCTCGGCGTGCTGGCGCTGATGGTGAACGTGAGGAAGCGCCCCCTCGACGACGCGCGGGTGCGCCGTGCCCTGTCGCTCTCCCTCGACCGCGAGTTCCTGGCCGAGGCGGTGTGGGGCGACACGATGCTGCCGGCCTATTCGCTGACCCCGGCCGGGCTCGACAACGCGCTGCCGCCGCCCGTCATGCCGGGCCGGGACCTGTCGCCGCTGGAGCGCGAGGACGCGGCGGTGGCGCTCCTACGCGAGGCCGGCTACGGCCCGGGCGCCAAGCCGCTCGCGGTCGAGCTGCGCTACAACATCACCGACAACAACCGCAACACCATGGTGGCGATCGCCGACATGTGGCGCCCGCTCAACGTCGCGACCTCGTTTGCCGCCACCGACGCCAAAACCCATTTCGCTTACTTGCGCGACGGCGGCCCGTTCGACATCGCCCGGATGAGCTGGCTTGCCGACTACGCCGACCCGCAGAACTTCCTGTTCCTGGTCGAAAGCGACAACAACGGCTTCAATTCCGGCCGCTACGCCAACCCGGCTTACGACGCGCTGATGCGCGAGGCCGCCCGCCAGACCGACCTCGAAGCCCGGGCCCGGATCCTGTACCGTACGGAAGAGCTCTTCCTCGCCGACCTGCCCTGGATCCCGCTGCTGCATTACCGGCACAAGCACCTGATCGGGCCGCGCCTGCGCGGCTTCGTTCCGAACCTGCGCGGCGTCTCGCCGACCCGCTGGCTGTCGCTGGCATGATCGCTTACGTCCTGCGCCGCCTCGCCCAGGCCGTGCCGACGCTGTTCCTCGTCGTCACCCTGTCGTTCTTCCTGGTGCGGCTGGCGCCCGGCGGCCCGTTCGACCTTGAGCGGCCGCTGCCGGCCGCCGCGATGGAGAACCTGCGCCGGGTCTACGGCCTCGACCAGCCGCTGCTGGTCCAGTACGGGCGCTATCTCGCGGCGCTCGCGCGGGGCGATCTCGGGCCCTCGTTCTCGGTGCGCGACCTCTCGGTGGCCGAGCTGTTCGCCCGCGGCCTGCCGATCTCGATGACTCTGGGCAGCCTCGCCCTCGTCGCCTCGCTCGTCCTCGGCACGCTGCTGGGCGGCCTCGCGGCACTCAGGCGAGGCTCGTGGCTCGATCACGCGGTCACGACGCTCGGCACCTTCGCGCTGACCGTCCCGGGTTTCGTCGTGGCGCCTCTCCTCCAGATCGCCTTCGGGCTGAGCTTGCGCTGGCTTCCCGTTGGCGGCTGGGACGACGGTAACCCGAAAAACCTCGTCCTGCCGGTCGTCACCCTGGCGCTGCCGCAGGTCGCGGTGGTGGCCCGCCTCGCCCGGGCCGGCCTCGTCGAGGTGTTCGACCGGCCGCACTGGCGCACCCTGCGAGGTTTAGGGCTGCCGCCGCGAATCCTGGCGCTGCACGCCCTGCGCGGCGCGGCCCTGCCGGTGGTGTCCTATCTCGGGCCGGCCGCCGCGGGCCTGCTCACCGGCTCGGTGGTGGTCGAGACGGTGTTCGGCCTGCCCGGCGTCGGGCGCTACTTCGTCGACGGGGCGATCAACCGCGACTACACGCTGGTGCTCGGCACGGTGGTGCTGATCGCGGTGTTCGTCCTCGTGCTCAACCTCCTGTCCGATCTCGCCTGCGCCCTCATCGACCCGCGGCTGAGGGATTTCGGGTGAGCCAGTCCGCGGCAAGCCACTCCCTCGCCTTCGCCGAGGCCTCGCTCCTCGCCCGCGCCCGAAGGCGGCTCGTCGGCGATCGCCTGGCGCGGGCGAGCGCGGCCGTGCTGTTCCTCGTCGCGCTCGCCTGTATCGTCGGCCCGTTCCTCTCCGGCCACCCGTTCGACCGGCTCTACTATGACTATCCCGGCACCCCGCCCTCGCTCGCGCTCTACCCGAAGCCGGATTCCGTGCGCCCGGCCCTCGACCGGCTCGCCTTCCGCATGCGGGTGCGGGCCGAGGACGTGACCGCAACCCCCGAGGCGGTCCGCCTGACGCTCGCCTCCGACAAGCCGGTGGACCCGCGGGTGCTGACCTTCTTCTCGCGCTCCGACACCTTCGGGGAGGCCCGCATCCTCTCGCGCTCGGAGGACGGGCGGCGGCTCACCGTCGAGGCGCCGCTGCGCCGCCTTCGCTTCCTTGCCGGCACCGACGCGCTCGGGCGCGACCTCCTCACCCGCACCCTCGTCGCCGGGCGCCTGTCCCTGGCGCTCGGCCTGATGGCGACCGCGGTGGCGCTCGGCATCGGCGTCGGCTACGGCGCACTCGCCGGCACGCTCGGCGGGCGGGCCGACGCGGCGATGATGCGCCTCGTCGACATCCTGTACTCGCTGCCCTTCGTGTTCTTCGTCATCATGCTGGTGGTGTTCTTCGGCCGCTCGGTGGCGCTGATCTTCGTCGCGGTCGGTGCCGTCGAGTGGCTCGACATGGCCCGCATCGTCCGGTCGGAGGCCCAGGCCATACGCCGGCGCGACTACGTCCGGGCGGCGGAGGCGCTCGGCCTCTCGACGGCGGCGATCCTGCGCCGGCACGTGGTGCCGAACCTCCTCGGGCCGGTCGTCGCCTTCGCGGCGCTGATGGTGCCGCGCGTCATCCTGCTCGAGAGCTTCCTCTCCTTCCTCGGCCTCGGCGTGCAGGAGCCGGCGACGAGCTGGGGCGTGCTGATCGCCGACGGCGCCCGCAGCCTCGAGACCGCGCCGTGGATGCTGGTGGTGCCGGCGGGCTTCCTGGTCGTCACCCTCGTCGCCCTGACGCTGCTGGGGGAGCGCCTGCGCGACGCCCTCGACCCGCGGGACGCCGCATGAACCCGGAGAGGATGAACCCGGGACGCACGAGCCTCCTGTCGCTGCGCGGCCTGACCGTCCGCTATCCGGAAGCCGGCGTCACGGCGCTCGACCGCCTCGACCTCGACCTCGCCCGCGGCGAGACCCTGGCCCTCGTCGGCGAATCGGGCTCGGGCAAGAGCCAGGTCGCGCTCGCCGTGATGGGCCTGCTGCCGGCTCAAGGACAGGTCTCGGGGAGCGTGCGCTTCGACGGGACCGAGCTGACGGCGCTGCCCCGCCCCGCCCTCGACCGGATCCGCGGCGCCCGCATCGGCCTGGTGTTTCAGGAACCGATGACCGCCCTCGACCCGCTCTTCACGATCGGCCACCAGATCGCCCTGCCGCTGCGCGCCCATCGTTCCATGAGCCGGCGCCAGGCCGCGGCGCGGGCGCGCGACCTCCTCGGCCTCGTCGGCCTGCGCGACGCAGGGTCCCGCCTCCAGGCCTACCCGCACGAGCTCTCCGGCGGCGAGCGCCAGCGGGTGATGATCGCGATGGCGCTCGCCTGCGAGCCCGACCTCCTCATCGCCGACGAGCCGACCACGGCCCTCGACGTCACGGTCCAGGCGCAGATCCTGGCGCTGCTCGCCGACCTGAAGCAGCGGCTGGGGCTGGCGCTCCTGTTCATCACCCACGACCTGCGGCTGGTGCGCCGCATCGCCGAGCGCACCGCGGTCCTGCGCGCCGGCCGCCTCGTCGAGGCCGGGCCGACCGGGGCGCTGTTTCGCAGCCCCCGTGCGCCCGAGACCCGCGACCTCCTCTCCGCCGAGCCCGCCGGCCGCAAGGAGCCGGCGCCCGAGACGGCGCCGGTGGTGCTGGAGGCCCGCGGCGTGTCGGTCGCCTATCCGGGCAGGCGGCTCTTCCTGCGGGCCGCACCACCGCGGCTCGCGGTCGCCGGCATCGACCTGACCCTGCGGGCCGGCCAGACCCTCGGCGTCGTCGGCGAATCGGGCTCGGGCAAGTCGAGCCTCGGCCGGGCGCTGATCCGCCTCGAACCCGCCGCCCACGGCCTGGTGCGGTTCGAGGACCGCGACCTGACGGCGCTCGGGCGGGCGCAGCTGCGGCCCCTGCGCCGCGGCTTCCAGCCGGTGTTCCAGGACCCGATGGGCTCGCTCTCGCCCCGCCTCACCGCCGGCGAGATCGTCACGGAGGGACTGCGGGTCCACGAGCCGCACCTGACCGCCGCCGAGCGCGACGCCCGGGCGGCGGCGGCGTTCGCGGAGGTGCAGCTCGATCCCGCCTGGCGCCACCGCTTTCCGCACGCCTTCTCGGGCGGGCAGCGCCAGCGCATCGCCATCGCCCGGGCGCTGACCTTGCGCCCGCGCCTCGTCGTCCTCGACGAGCCGACCTCGGCCCTCGACCGCACGGTGCAGCGCGACATCGTCGCCTTGCTGCGCGACCTCCAGGCGGCGCATAGGCTGGCCTACCTGTTCATCTCCCACGACCTCGCGGTGGTGCGCGCGCTCGCCGACACGGTGCTGGTCCTGCGCCACGGCCGCGAGGTCGAGCGCGGTCCAACCCCGGCCGTGCTGGAGCGCCCGCGCGAGGCCTACACGCGGGACCTCGTCGCCGCGGCCGATCTCGCGCAGGCGTGAGCCGTCCCGCGCCTTGAAGCCCGGGAACGCCGCGCCACTTCGCGCCTTCCGATAGGGCATTTCCTGGAGAACGAGAAAGATGCGCCCTGCGCTCGCCCTCACGCTGCTCGCGCTCACCGCCGCGGTCCCGGCCGCCGCCCAGCCGGCCCCGAAGGCCCCGCCCGCGAAGGCGCCGCCGCCGCCGAAGGAGGCGCCCCAGCCCGATCCGGTCGCCGCGATGCTGTTTCCGTGCCGCACGCCGGAGGAGACCTGCTACGTCGGCGTCGTCAAGGACGGCAAGGTCACGGTGCTGTTCACCAACGACCGCAAGGCCGACGAGATCGCCGGCAAGCCGATGGCGGTCACGGGCGACGGGCTCGACCTCGCCAAGAACGAGAACCGCACCGTGATGCTCGTCGGCAGCTTCGACCCGAAGGACGGCCTGACCAAGGCCGAGGTGGTCGACGTCGCGAGCCCGCTTGTCGCCTTCGCCCTCAAGACCACCATCGGCGGCGGCGAGGCCGACGAGGGCGGCGACGAGCCGCCGGCCCCGCCCCCGCCGACGGCCCCACGCAAGAAGTAAGGCGCAGGTTCCCCCCCCTTCTGCGCAGGGCCGTCCGGGGAAAAGAAATGGCGTGGGTTTCCCCCTCCCCCCTCTGCGGGGGAGGGTGGCCCCCGAAAGGGGGTCGGGAGAGGGGACGCCGCCTCCGGAGAGGTCGCGACCGTGTTGAAGGGCGCCAGCTGGATCAGCGTCGCGCCGCCCCTCTCCCGGCTCGCTCCGCTCGCCACCCTCCCCCGCAGAGGGGGGAGGGTTCTGACACGCACCGTTCCGCGCCATCCCGGTTGATGCACTAAAACATTAGTGCTTCAATACGCCCGTCAACAGGCTGCCCCCGGGTGGCCGCGGAGCGGCGAAGCCGTCCGGTGCGGGTGGGGAGGATCTGGGTGCGAGCACCTGGCCGCTCCCATCGCCCCCGGCCGCGCCCCCGACCGGAGAGCCCCGATGCCCCTGAGCCCCGAGACCCGCGCGACGCTGAAGACCGTCAGCACCGCGACCCTGGCCACCGCCCTGTTCAAGCGCGGCCTGCGCAACCAGTTCATCCAGGACGTTCACCCCCTCAACCCGCAGGCCGGGACGATGGTCGGCGAGGCCTACACCCTGCGCTACATCCCGGCGCGGGAGGACCTGAACACGCTCGCGGTGTTCCGCGATCCCGCGCACCCGCAGCGCGTCGCCGTCGACCAGTGCCCCGAGGGCGCGGTACTGGTGATGGACAGCCGCAAGAACCCGCGCGCGGCCTCCGCCGGCGCGATCCTGGTGACGCGGCTGATGAAGCGCGGCGCGGCGGGTGTCGTCACCGATGGCGGCTTTCGCGATTCGCCCGAGATCGGCGCCCTGCCCTTCCCGGCCTACCATAACCGCCCCTCCGCCCCGACCAACCTCACCTTGCACCAGGCGCTGGACATCAACGTGCCGATCGGCTGCGGCGACGTCGCGGTCTGGCCCGGCGACGTGGTGGTGGGCGACGCCGAGGGCGTGATCGTGATCCCGGCCGACATCGCCGACGAGGTCGCGGCGGAGGCGGCCGAGATGACGGTGTTCGAGGATTTCGTGCTGGAGGAAGTCCAGAACGGCCGCGGCGTGATCGGCCTCTATCCGTTGATCGACGAGCAGGCCAAGACTGACTTTGCGGCCTGGCGGCGGAAGACCGGCCGCTGAGCTGGGCCGGGCAGCTTCACGATCGCGTCGCTGCCTCGTCCTTGTCTTGCCGCATACCGTCGACGAACCGGTACCCGGTTCGTCGGAACATGCTCTGGTCAGACCATCATCCCGACGAGCAGCACCGCCACCATCGTGGCGGTGGCGCCGAGTGCCGCGGCCCACAGGCCGACCTCGGCGACGCTGCCCGGGCGCACGTTGTCGTTGGCCGCCGGCGGCATCGCCCGCGGGAAGCGGCGCCACTTGCGCAGGTGGGACGGCGCCGTCGCGATCATGTGCGGCAGGGGGGCGACGGCGTTGTGGCGGCACGACATGGGTTGGCACTCCAGGGGGAGGCTCGCGCGGTGGATGGTCCCCTCGATCCCCGCCGCGACCTTTGCGGCAGGGATCGGTAGCAGAACGCCGGGCTCGGCCTGTCGATCCGTCGCCGGCGCAAATTCCGTTGCGTATTCCTCAAAGGAAGGCTCGGCCCATCGCCCGAGCCGTCCCGCAGCACGGGTGCACCGGGCCGGACGGGACGATCCCGCCCGGCCCCGGCCGGTCAGAACAGCGAATCGCCGTCCGAGTAACGGTCCGCGAGGCGGTCGGCCGCACCGGCGTCGTCGCGCAGCATGGGCGTGGCCTCGTTGGCGAAGGTGCGGCCGGCGTTGCTGTCGCCGAAGCGCGAGTAGGTCTCGTATAGCTGCACCGTGTCGCCCTGCGCCCGCGCCTGGTCAGCGGTGTAGAGCGCGTCGAAGCGCTTGCCGCCCGGGGCGGCCTGGAGCCGCGCCAGGCGCTGCTGGCGCACCGGATCGAGGGCGACGCGACGGCCCGGGGTGGCCGGGTCGGTGTCGACGATCTTCACGTCGGTGATCGGGCGGCCCTGGAGGACGTTGCCGACCACGGCGATCGGCGCGGTGGCGATCGCCAGCGGCGCGGTCAGGATGTTGCTGGTGCCGGCATCGCCCACCACCGTGCCGGCGGGGCTGAGCGAGGTGCCGCGCGGCAGGAGCGCGTCGGTGGTCGCCTGGCGGTTGACGATCGTCTGCTCGGCGTAACCGCGCACCGCGCGGTTGTTCGACTTCTGCAGCGCGAGGCGGCTCGCCTCGATGTTGTAGGCGTCGCTGCGCAGGGCCTCGGCGCGGAAGCCTTCCGTCGATTCGGCCGCCGGGCGGTCGCTCGGGAAGATCACCAGGTTCTGGGCCGAAGCCGGCAGGCTGCCGGCGAGCGTCAAGCCGAGTACGGCCAGAAGAGCAGTACGAGACATTATTTGAGATCCATCGTGTATAGCCTCGCCGCGCCGGGTGATGCGCTGCGCGAGGCCTAACGCCCCTTCGGCCCCACAACCTGCCTCCTCGGTGAAAGTTCCGGAAGGAAAGGGACGCTCCGTTAGGTCCTCTCGCGGTCGAGGAGGGTCCGCTTGCGCTCGACGCCCCAGCGGTAGCCCGAGAGGCTGCCGTCCTGGCGCACCACCCGGTGGCAGGGGATCGCCACCGCGAGCGCGTTGGCACCGCAGGCGAGCGCCACCGCCCGGGACGAAGCGGGCGCGCCGATCGCCCGGGCGATCTCCGCGTAGCTCGCGGTGCGCCCCGGCGGGATCGCCCGCAGGGCCTGCCACACCCGCTGCTGGAAGGCGGTGCCGCCGATGTCGAGGGGCAGGGTCGTGCCTTGCCCCGGCGCCTCGACGAGGCCGACGACCTGCGCCACCACCGCCTCGAACGCGCCGTCGCCCCCAGTCAGGACCGCCTTCGGGAAGCGGTCCTGGAGGTCGCGCAGCAGGGCGTCGGGATCGTCGCCGAGGAGGATCGCGCAGATCCCCGTCTCCGTCGCCGCCACGAGCACGTGGCCGAGAGAGCAGGCGCCGACCGCGAAGCGGATCGCCGCGCCCTCCCCGCCCCGGCGATAGGCCGTGGGCGTCATGCCGAGGCGGGCCGGCGCCGCGGCGTAGAACCGGCTCGCCGCGCCGTAGCCGGCGTCGTACAGCGCCGCCGTCACCGTCTCGCCCTGCCGCAGCCCTTCCGCCGCCCGCGCCGCGCGCCGCGCCGCGCCGTAGGCCCGCGGCGTCACACCGGTGACCTGCTTGAACACCCGGTGGAAGTGGTAGGGGCTCAGGGACGCCGCCGCCGCGAGGTCGGCCAGCGCCGGCGGCGCCTCCGCCGCCTCGATCATCCGGCAGGCCCGGGCCACCGCCGCCGCCTGGCGCTCGTGGAAGCTCGCCTCGTTCGGGCGGCAGCGCCGGCAGGCCCGGAAGCCCGCACCTTCCGCCGCCGCGCAGGTCGCGTGGAAGCTGACATTCTCCGGTCTCGCCGGCCGGGCGGCGCAGCTCGGCCGGCAATAGACGCCGGTGCTGCGCACCGCGTAGACGAAGAGGCCGTCCATGGTCCGGTCGCGGCGGGCGATGGCGGCAAAGCGCGCGGCGTCGTCGAGCGGCGGAGGCCCGCCGATCACCGCGATGTCGGAATCCGGGTTGCGCATGAGGCCTGCCTCCTTGGTCTGGCGCCGGCGCCAGCCTCGCCCCGCATGGCCCGCCCGCGCATCCCGGCGCTTGCTACCGAATTCCCCGGAAGATTCCGGTCGCGGCTTGCCACAGGTTTACTCCAGACGCCTTTCCGGCGCCTCCCCCCGGAAACCGGGCTAGCGGCGGGAGGTTGGGGTCACAGTCGGGCGGCAGGAGCCGGCCCGTCGCACCGCCGGCCTTCTCCTCCCCGGCCGGCGCTCGTCTCTCGGATCTCCTCGACTTCCCCGCTGCCGCCCGGCAGCGGGGATTTTTCGTCGTGAGGTACCCTCCTCGCCGCCGTGGCGACGGTTCGTTTGCCGGATGCAAATACGGTGGAGCGTGGCGGCGGGGCTCTTGGCCCGGCGGCGGACCCGGGTTTATCCCGGCTCCAAGGAACGACACGCAGCAACGACACGCGCCGCCGCCGGCGGCCGCTTGCCCGGGGTGATCGCCGCTTGACCGACGCGCTCGACGACATCGCCGCCATCCTGGAGCGCACCGGCGACTACCGGGTGCTGCGCCGCCTCGGCCCCTTCGTGCCCCCGGCCGAGACGCCGGACGAGCCGACCTTCGTCGGGCTGATCCTCGACACCGAGACCACCGGCATCGACGTGACGACGGACGAGGTGATCGAGCTCGGCATCATCTCGTTCGAGTACGGCGCCAGCGGCCGGATCTACCGGGTGCTCGAGCGGTTCAACCAGCTCCACCAGCCCTCCGGGCCGATCCTCGAGGCGGTGGTTCGCCTTACCGGCATCACCGATGCCGACGTGGCCGGCCAGCGCATTGACGACGCGGCGGTGGCGGCGCTTGCCGCCGAGGCCCGGGTCGTCATCGCCCACAACGCCCGCTTCGACCGGCAGATGTGCGAGCGGCGCTGGCCGATCTTCGTCTCGCGCAACTGGGCCTGCTCCTGCCACCAGATCCCATGGCGGACGGAGGGCCACGAGGGCATGCGGCTCGGCCACCTGCTCGCCGACCACGGCCATTTCCACAACGGCCACCGGGCGATCGACGATTGCGAGGCGCTGCTGGCGATCCTTGCCCGGCCGTTGCGCAGCTCGGGACGCCTGGCGCTCGCCGCTCTCCTCGAGGCGGCGCGCCGGCCGACCGTGCGGCTCTGGGCCTCCGACGCTCCGATCGCCCTCAAGGACCGGCTCAAGGACCGGAACTACCGCTGGTCGCCCCGGCGCCGCTGCTGGTACGTCGACCTCGACGAGGAGCAGATCGAGATCGAGCGCTCGTTCCTCTCGCGCGAGATCTACCGCGGCACCCTGCCCTCCGGCCTGCCGGCCGACCGCTTCACCGCCCGCGACCGCTTCTCGACGCGGGCCGATCCGGAGGCGTAGGCAGCCTCTCTGGTGTCGCGAACGCGCAGTCGGGCCGTGGCCGGATCGGCCGCCTGGGCCTGTCGAGAGCCAGTGTCTCCGGCCGACGGCCGCGGCCCGACGCTGCGGACGCTCGGGCGGAACACTTCGTTCACCGACCGTGCCGGGGGCGATCGACTGGGATCGCGATCAATCGTATGCCAATGACGGTCGGACGATTGACCGCCGCGTTCGACCGTTCCGGGCGACCCTGCCGTTCCGGGTGACATGGCGCGGACGAGACTCCGTGGAGCCCAACCCCCATGACGATACGATCCGCGTCGGCGGTGATCACGCTCGCGCTCCTGTGCACCGCCCTCGCGCCCGCGGCCCGGGCCGGTGAGCGCAAGCTGTTCGAGAACGTCCGCGGGTGGGAGGTCGAGCGCAACGTCGGCGCGAAGGGCCCCCATCCCTGCCAGATGGCCTATTCGTACAAGGACAAGGACGACAAGGATGCCGAGAACGCCATCGTCGTCACCTTGAACGGCGACAAGCTGGTCCTGATCCTCGGTTATCAGAACTGGGAATGGGACAAGGACGAGACCGTCCAGGCGGCGCTCTCGATCGACAAGCAGGTCGTCTACGCCAAGCAGGGCTGGACCGGCGACGGCAAGCTGCTCACCACCGAGCTGCCGGAGGCCGTGATCTCGAAGCTGCTGAAGGGCAAGCAGATCGTCCTCAAGTTCGACGACGGCGAGGCCGATTTCCGCATCCAGGGCTTCGCCGACGCGTTCGACGGCCTCAAGCGCTGCGACGCTGCCGCGGCGGCGCCCGCAGCATCGGCGGCAACGCCCGCTCCCGCCGCGGCGCCGGCCGCGCCAGTTCCGCCCCAGAACCGGATCGAGGCGTATCTGTTCGGCCTTCTGCTCCAGCGTACCGTCGCGGCTTGCGACGTGAGCACCACCGGCATGCAGCGGACCGCCCTCGATGCGAAGATCGCCGCGCTGCGGCCGGAGATGGCGCCGATCGAGGCGTTAGCGCAGGAGAAGATGAAGGGCCCGGACGTGCCGGGCTGCCCGAAGGCGGGAGTGGAGACGGGGCAGTTCGAGACCGAGCTGAGCGCCTATCTCACCCAGAGCCCCGAAGACTACGCCGCCTCGGCCGCCAAGCGCGGCGCTGACCGCAAGGCCGCCGCCGAGACCGCCAAGGTCGAGGCCGAGATGCGCGCGAGGATCGAGGCGCAGATGCGGGCCGAGGCCGAGACGAAGCGCAAGGCCGAGGCGGACGCGCAGGCGAAGGCCGAGATGGAGGCGCGGATCCGCGCCGAGGTCGAGGCCAAGCTGAAGGCGGAGGCCGCAGCCTCGGCGGCCCAGGCGCCGAAGCCGTAAGCGCGACCGCATCCGGCATCATCCCGAGGTGCTGCCGGCTCCCGATCGACGTTGACGGCCTGCAGCCGCTGCGGCCGCAGGGACGGGGTCTCGTTCTGCGAGGCCGCCCGGCCCCACGATCCCGCCCGTGTCGCCAACGCCACAGGACCGCCCCACGGGCTCTGGTATGAGGGATGGCGAACTACCGCATTCCCCACTCCGAGAGCTTTCGAGCCCCCGCATGATCGTCATCGAGGATACGACCGGTCCGACCGGGCCCCATCCCGTGCTCGCTGTCACCGGCCTTGCCCGCGAGGCGCGGCTGGCCGCCGGGCCGGGCGTGGCGACGGTGGGGGCCGGGGGCGATCCGGAGCGGCTGCGACACGTGCTGAAGGGTCGTGCGGCGCCGGGCTGCCGGGCGGTAATGAGCCTCGGCATCGCCGGCGGGCTCGATCCCGCGCTCGCGCCGGGCGACGTCGTGGTGGCGACGGGGGTGAGCGCGGGCGGGATGCGGCATCCGGCGCATCCGCAAATCGTCGCGGCGCTCGCACGCCGGCTGGCGGACGCGCCGGTGCGGGTGGTGCTCGCCGATGTCGTCGGGGTGGAGGCGGCGGTGCTGTCGCCGCACGCCAAGGCGGGGCTCCGCGCCGAGACCGGCGCTGCGGCCGTCGACATGGAATCCCACGTCGCGGCCGCCTTCGCGGAGGCGCACGGCCTGCCGTTCTGTGCCGTCAGGGTGGTGTGCGACCCCGCCGACCGCGCCCTGCCGGCGGCGATCGCCAAGGCCATCAAGCCGGACGGCGAGCCCGATATCCTCGCCGTCCTGTCGGCTCTGGCGCGCCGCTCGGCCACGTTGGGCGGGCTGGTTCGCCTCGCCCGCGACTCGTCGGCGGCCTTCGACTCCCTAGGCCGCTGTCGCGCGCTTCTTGGCGTCGGCCTTGGCGTCCCGGATCTCGGAGAGCTTCTGCGCGACGTTGCGTGAGAACACGAACTCGGCCGGGCGCTGGTTCTCGAGGGAGATCTCGGGAGCCATCTCGCCCTCGGTCTTGATGCCGCGCATGGCGTAGACCAGCGGCTTCCACGGCTTCTTCACCGAATCGACCACCGACGAGGCCTCGTAGCCCGAATGCACCATGCAGTCGGCGCACTTCTCGTAGTTGCCGGTGCCGTAGGAATCCCAGTCCGTGGTTTCCATCAGCTCCTTGAAGGTCTTGGCGTAGCCCTCGCCGAGCAGGTAGCACGGCTTCTGCCAGCCGAAGACCGTCCGGGTCGGGTTGCCCCACGGCGTGCAGTGGTAGGTCTGGTTGCCGGCCAGGAAGTCGAGGAACAGGCCCGACTGCTGGAAGGTCCACTTCTCGCGGCCCTTCTCCTTGCCGAGGCGGAACACGCCGCGGAACAGGTCCTTGGTCGCCCGGCGGTTGAGGAAGTGCTGCTGATCGGGGGCGCGCTCGTAGGCGTAGCCGGGGGAGACGGTGATGCCGTCGATGCCCATCCGGGTCACGCTGTCGAAGAAGTCCGCGATCTTGTCGGCCGAGGAGTTGTTGAAGAAGGTGCAGTTGATCGTGACCCGGAAGCCCATCTCCTTGGCCTTCTGGATCGCCGCCACCGCCTTGTCGTAGACGCCGCGCTGGCACACCGACTGGTCGTGCATCTCCTTGTCGCCATCGAGATGGATCGACCAGGTGAAGTACGGGCTCGGCTTGTACTGCGCGATCTTCTTTTCGAGGAGAAGCGCGTTGGTGCAGACGATCGCGAACTTCTTCTGGGCGATGATGCCCTCGACGATCTGCGGCAGGTCCTTGTGCAGCAGCGGCTCGCCGCCGGCGATGACGACCACGGGTGCACCGCACTCGCGGACCGACTCGAGGGCCTCGTCGACCGGCAGGCGCTTGTTGAGGATCTCGTCCGGATAGTCGATCTTGCCGCAACCCGCGCAGGCGAGATTGCACCGGAACAGGGGCTCCATCATCATGACCAGCGGGTAGCGCTTGCGGCCGGTGATGTGCTGCTTGAGAATGTAGCCGCCGATCTTCGCGACGTACCGGAGAGGAATGCCCAAGACCAAGGCTCCTTGTGTCGTGGTTCGTGTCGGGTGCTGTGCCAAGCGGGCTGATTAGCCCGAAAAGTGGCGGATTTCCAGCGAGCTAGGTTCGAAAGGGTCCAGTCTGGGCGAGGAAGCGCCTAACTGTGGCCCAAACTCGACGGGAGCGGGAAGCTCACGCTCTCGGTAACGCCCGGAAGGCTGGAGATCCGCAGGGGGGTGCGACGCTGCAGCGCAGCAATCACCTCGGCGATGACCACCTCCGGCGTCGAGGCGCCGGCGGTGAGGCCGAGCGTGCGGACGCCGCCGAGATCGATTCGGTCGACGTCCTCCGCCCCCTCGACGAGGTGGCTCGGCCGGCCGGCCTCGGCGGCGATCTCGCGCAGGCGGTTGCAGTTCGATGAGTTGCGCGCCCCGGCCACCAGGATCACGTCGGCGACCGCGGCGAGCGCCCGCACGGCGACCTGGCGGTTCTGGGTCGCGTAGCAGATGTCGCGGGTCTCCGGCCCGACGAGGTCCGGGAAGCGCCGGGCCAGCACCGCGATGATCGCCCGCGTGTCGTCGACGCTCAGCGTCGTCTGGGTCACGTAGGCGAGGCGCGTGTCCCGGGGCAGGTCGAGGGCTTCGGCCTCGGCGACGCTGCCGACGAGGCGGACTGCACCGTCGATCCGCCCGAGCGTGCCCTCGACCTCGGCGTGGCCGGCATGCCCCACCAGGACCACCGTTCGGCCTTGGGCGGCGTAGAGCTGCCCTTGCCTGTGGACCTTGGCGACGAGCGGGCAGGTCGCGTCGACGACGGGCAGCCTCCGTCGCGCGGCCTCGGCCTCGACCGCGCGCGACACGCCGTGGGCCGAGAAGATGGTGGTGGCCCCATCCGGCACCTCGTCGAGGCTCTCGACGAAGCGGGCGCCCTTGGCCTTCAGGTCGGCGACGACGCGGCCGTTATGGACGATCTCGTGGCGGACATAGACCGCGCCATCGCCTCGGGCGAGCACCCGCTCGACGATATCGACCGCCCGCACCACCCCGGCGCAGAAGCCCCTCGGCTGGGCCAGCACGAGGTCGAGCCCGTTCTCACCCGTTCCGGCCACCTCTCCTCCGTCCCCCTCGCCGCAATCCCGGTCCGGGCTCGGCCCTTCCCGGCCAGAGCCCTCTTCCCGGAGGTGTAGGGCGCCCGCGGCGGCAGCGTAAAGCCGAGCTCGTGCGGCACCTGTGGGCGGCGCGGGCGCGCCGGATCGGGGATGCGTTGCGGGTCAATGCGTTGCAATCGGGCCTGCGGGTCATTACCTAGCGCGCCACGGATGCGCTTCTTCGAGCGTCGCCGTGACGCCGTTGCACCCCGCGACCATGGGCGGCGCCGTCCCGCGCGCTACCTTGGTCCCGGCTGGTGCGCGTCCTGGCAAGCACCTCGCCGTCCCGGCGGGGCCGTCGGGCCGATCATCAGGATTTCACCGGGCCCGCCGCGCGGCCCGCGAGCTAGAGGCAGGCTTGGCATCGTGATCGAACGGCTCGTGGCGTTTTCCGTACACCGGCGCTGGCTCGTCCTCGTGGCGGCGCTGCTGCTCACCGTCGCGAGCGCCGTCACGGCGGCGCACCTCTTCCGGATCAACACCGACGTCGAGCGCCTGATCACGCCGGACGTGCCCTGGCGCCAGGACGAGATCCAGTTCGAGAAGACGTTCCCGCAGCGCAGCAACCTGCTCGTCGCCGTCATCGACGGGCAGACGCCGGAGCAGGCCGAGGAGGCGGCGAACCGCCTGACCCAGGCCCTGTCGTCGCGCAAGGACCTGCTGCCGGTGGTCTACCGGCCCGACGGCGGCCCGTTCTTCGACAAGAACGGCCTGCTGCTGATGCCCCAGAAGGAGCTGGAGCAGACCACCGAGCGGCTGATCCAGCAGCAGGGCCTGCTCGGGCCGCTCGCCGCCGACCCGTCCTTGCGCGGCATCATGCAGGCGATGGTGATGGGGGCCCAAGGGGTGAAGGCCGGCCAGGCCAAGCCCGACGACCTCGTCGGCCCGATGGGCCAGATGAAGGACGTCTTCGACAAGGTTCTGAAGGGCGAGCCGGCCCAGCTCTCGTGGCAGTTGCTGCTCGCCGGCGGCAAGGCGGAGCCGAGCGACCTGCGCCGCTTCGTCATCGCCCAGCCGGTGCTCGACTACGACGCGCTCCAGCCCGGCGAGAAGGCGACGCAGCTCATCCGCGAGACCGCCCGCAACCTCGGCCTGACCGAGGCCAACGGCGTGCGGGTGCGGCTCACCGGCCAGGTCGCGGTCGCGGACGACGAGTTCGCGACGCTCGCCGACGACGCGGCGCTGAACTACTCGGTCACCGGCGGCGCCATCGTGCTGTTCCTGTGGCTGGCCCTGCGCTCGGGCAGCCTCGTCGTGGCGGTGCTCATCACCACCTTCGCCGGCCTGATCGTCACCGCCGCCCTCGGCCTCCTGATGGTCGGCGAGCTCAACCCGATCTCGGTCGCGTTCGCGGCCCTGTTCGTCGGCCTCGGCATCGATTTCGGCATCCAGTTCGCCGTGCGCTACCGCGCCGACCGCTTCACGCAGGCCGATCTCGTCGGGGCGATCCGCTCGGCGGCCCGCGGGGTCGGCTGGTCGCTGACGCTCGCGGCGGTATCGCTGCTCGCCGGCTTCTTCTCGTTCCTGCCGACCGACTTCCGCGGCGTGTCCGAGCTCGGCCTGATCGCCGGCGTCGGCATGATCGTCGCTTATCTCGCCTCCCTCACCATGCTGCCGGCGCTGATCGCCGTGCTGCGGCCGCCGGGCGAGAAGCAGGAGGTCGGCACCGCCAGCATGGCTTCGGTCGACCACTGGATCCTCGCCAACCGCAAGCTGGTCCTGGTTCTCACCGGCCTCGTCACCGTGGCGGGCCTGCCGCTGCTCTACTGGCTGCCGTTCGATTCGAACCCGATGCACCTGCGCAGCGCGAAGGTGGAGTCGGTCGCGACCTATCTCGACCTGACCAAGGACCCGAAGACCAGCCCCAACACGATCGACGTGATCGTGCCCAACCGCGACGCCATCGCCCCGATGGTCAAGAGGCTGACCGCACTGCCGAGCGTCGCCGGGGTGATCGACATCGACACCTTCGTGCCCGCCGACCAGGACCAGAAACTCGCGACCATCGAGGATGCCGCGCAGGTCCTGGGGCCGGTGCTCAACCCGCCGCGCGTGGCGCCGGCGCCGAATGACCGCGACGTGGTGACGGCGATCCGCAACGCGGTCACGGCCCTGCGCGGCATCTCGCAAGGGGCGCAGGGCGGCGCGGCGAACGCCTCCGGGCCGCTCGCGACGATCCAGGGCTTCACCGACACCCTCGACCGCCTCGCCGGCGCCGAGCCGTCGGTACGCGAGGCCGCCGCCAACGCGGTGGTGCCGAACCTCAAGGCGCTGCTCACCCGCCTGCGCAGCCTGCTCGCGCCGACAAAGATCACCCTGGAGAACCTGCCGGCGCAGATCCGCCAGGACTGGATCGCCGCCGACGGCAAGGCCCGGATCGAGGTCCAGCCGAAGGGCAACTCGAACGACAACGAGGTGCTGCGGCACTTCTCGAAGGAAGTCCTGAGCGTCGCTCCTCACGCCACCGGCGCGCCGGTCGCCACCACGCGGTCGAGCCACACCATCCTCGGCGCCTTCATCGAGGCGGGGCTGCTGGCGCTCCTGTCGATCTTCATCATCCTGTCGGTCGCCCTGCGGCGGCCCTGGGACGTCGCCATGGCGCTCGGGCCCCTGGTGCTCGCCACGCTGTGGACGCTGGAGGCGCTCTACCTCATCGGCATGCCGCTCAACTTCGCCAACATCATCGCGCTGCCGCTGATGCTGGCGGTGGGCGTGGCCTTCCATATCTACTACGTGATCGCCTGGCGGGCCGGCGTCGCCGACATGCTGGCCTCGAGCCTGACCCGGGCGATCTTCTTCTCGGCGCTCACCACCGGCACCGCCTTCGGCTCGCTGGTCCTGTCGAGCCACCCGGGCACCGCCAGCATGGGCAAGCTGCTCGCGCTGTCGCTGTTCTTCACCCTGGTGGCCGCGTTCTTCATCGTCCCGGCCTTCCTCGGACCGCCGCCGAAGCAGAAGGCGAAGGACGGGGTGCCGGAGAATGCGGCGCGGCGCGATCCTTTGATCCCGGCCTGAGGCCGGGAGCCGGGCTGTCACGAGAAAAGCTCGTCCCTCTCACGAGGGGCGGGCTTTTTTCATGAATGGCGCGGACATGCTCCTCTCCCCGCGGGCGGGGAGAGGCCTGAGCTCCGAAGGGGCTCAGGGAGCAGCGAACCGCAGGTTCGCCGCGAGGGTGAGGGGGTGGTGCCGAAGAAGGCTCATCCGGAGAAACCCCCTCACCCTCGTTCTGCGGGCTTGCTGCCTCTCCTGAACGGAGACGCAGCCCTCTTCCCGCCCGCGGGGAGAGGAGAGAATTCCCGCTCGTCTCGTTTTTTGACTGGCTCGACGGAAAAGGCTGCGCTTGACGGTCGAGACTTTCTTCACGTCCTCCAGTTGCGGCGCAGCAAAACTCCGTGCTAGGGCACGACCCATGATGCAGGATCGAGCCAGACTGGTCTCGCGGCCCACGCCGCCGTAGCGCCCCGCTCTCCCGCGTCCCTTCCCCACGCCTGTCCTTCGTGCCCCTCCGCCCAGCGCGGTGGATTGTCCTCGCGCGCGCCGTCGCGCCTCGCCTCGAAAGCTCAACATCCATGAAACTCGTCCGCCTGCGGCGCGAATGGGCGCCCGACGTCACGCGCGAAATCCTGGCCGGAACCGTCGTGGCCCTCGCCCTCATCCCCGAGTCGCTCGCGTTCTCGGTCATCGCCGGAGTCGACCCGAAGGTCGCGCTCTATGCCTCGTTCTGCATCGCGGTCGTCACCGCCATCGCGGGCGGGCGCCCGGCGATGATCTCCGCGGCCACCGGCGCGACGGCCCTGCTGATGACGTCGCTGGTCAAGGATCACGGCCTCGGCCACCTACTCGCCGCCACGATCCTCACCGGTCTGATCCAGATCGCCGCCGGTGCGTTCAGGCTCGGCGACCTGATGCGCTTCGTCTCGCGCTCGGTCGTCACCGGCTTCGTCAATGCGCTCGCGATCCTGATCTTCCTCGCCCAGATGCCGGAGCTGATCGGCCGCGGGCCGGTGGTCTACGCGATGACGGCTGCCGGCATCGCCTTGATCTACGGCCTGCCGTACCTGACGAAGGCCGTGCCCCCGGCGCTGGTGGCGATCGTGCTGTGCACCGCCCTGTCGATGAGCCTGGGCCTCGACATCCGCACCGTCGGCGACATGGGGATGTTGCCGAGCGAGCTGCCGATCTTTGCCCTGCCGCAGGTGCCGCTTACCTTCGAGACCCTCCGGATCATCCTGCCCTATTCACTGACAATCGCCATGGTGGGCCTGCTCGAGAGCCTGATGACCGCGGCGATCATCGATGAGCACACCGACACCACCTCGAACAAGAACCGAGAGTGCACCGGCCAGGGGCTGGCCAACGTCACCGCCGGCCTGTTCGGCGGCATGGCCGGCTGCGCGATGATCGGCCAGTCGATGATCAACGTCTCGTCGGGGGGACGCGGCCGGCTCTCGACCCTGTGGTCCGGCGCCTTCCTGCTGTTCCTGATCGTGGTGCTCGGGCGCTACGTCGCGCAGATCCCGATGGCGGCTCTCGTCGCCGTGATGATCGTAGTGTCGGTCAACACCTTCCAGTGGCGCTCGATCCGCACGCTCCGCACCCACCCGACCACGTCGAGCATCGTGATGCTCAGCACCGTCGCGGTCGTGCTCGTCACCCACGACCTCGCCAAGGGCGTGCTGTTCGGCGTGGTGTTGAGCGGGCTGTTCTTCGCGCACAAGGTCACCCGGTTCTTCGCCGTGGCATCCGCGCGCGAGGGCGGCATCCGCACCTACCGGGTCGGCGGCCAGATCTTCTTTGCCACGGCGGAGGCCTTCCATGCCGGCTTCGACTTCCGCGAGGACGATCTGGAGCGCGTCGTGATCGACCTGACGGACGCCCATTTCTGGGACCTCACCGCCGTCAACGCTCTCGACCGGGTGGTGCTGAAGTTCCGCCACCACGGGGTTCCGGTGGAGGTCGCCGGGCTGAACGCGGCCTCGGCCACGCTGGTCGACACGCTCGGGACCCACGATAAGCCGGGGACTGCCGTGGCCTCGGGGCATTGAGGCTTGCGCGGCGGGGCACCGCCCCGTCGCCCTACCCCGCCCGCGCCGTCGCCCCGTGCACCATCGCGAGCACGCCGGCGCGCAGCAGGTCGTACTTCGTCGGCAGGCCTGGGCCGGTCGGCAGCCGGCCGGCGGCGGAGAGCGTCGCGATACCGTGGGACAGCGCCCAGACCTCGAGTGCGACGAAGCGCGGATCGACGCCTGCGGAGAAACCGTCCGGGAACGTGCTGCGCAGGGCATCTACCAGGAGCCCGAACGCGTCGCGGTCGCGCGGCGCCTGGGCGGGCGGGCATCCGTCGGGGCCCGGGGGCCGGGCCTCGAAGATCGCCGCGTAGTAGCCCGGCTCCTCCTCGGCGAAGGTCAGGTAGGCCTCACCCATGCGGGTGAAGCGCTCCAGCGGCGTGCCGGGGCCGCGCAGCGCCCGGGCGAGGCGGGCGGCGAGCTCGGTGAAGCCGCGCTCGGCCACCTCCTCCAAGAGCGCCTCGCGGCCGCGGAAGTGGCGGTAGAGCGCCGCCGGCGAGACGCCGACGAGGCGCGCCGCGTCGACCAGGGTGAAGCCGCCGATCCCGCGCTCCGCGATGAAGCGGCGCGCGGCCTCGATCAGGGCCTCCTTGAGGTTGCCGTGATGGTAGCCGCGCCGGTCGGACGGGCCGCTGCGCCAGGGTCGCACCGTATCACTGTCTCATGTCGCGGGGCCGGGGGCCGGCCGCCTGCACAAGCCCCCATAGAGCATTTTCGCGCCGGCGGCAGGCTCAACCGGCGCGGCGCGCGAGGTGGAAGCGCGGCACGTGGTCCGGCCGCACCGTGGTGGTCGCCACGGGCAGGACCGGACGGTCGTCGGCGAGAGAGAGGCGGAACTCGCGAGTGAGACGGGCCAGTACCAGGGTCGCCTCGGACAAGGCGAGTTGCGCCCCGATGCAGATCCGGGGTCCTGCGCCGAAGGGCAGGTAGACGAAGCGGTCGGGCTCCGGGCGGTCGAGGAAGCGCCCCGGATCGAAGGCCTCCGGCCGGTCCCACCAGCGCGGGTTGCGGTGGAGCACCCAGGTCGGGATCATCACGATGCTGCCCGCCGGGATCTCGGCGCCCTCGACTACGCTCGCCCGCGCGGCACGGCGCGCGATGACGTAGACCGGGGGATAGAGCCGCAAGGTCTCCTGTGCCACCGCCTTCGCCAGCCGCAAGGACGGCAGCGCCGCGGCGGCGCCCGCCTCGGCGAGGTCGAGCCCGGCGGCCTCCGCCGCGAGCGCGTCCTGCATCGCCGGCTCGCGGGCGAGGAGCATGCAGGCCCAGAACAGGGTCGAGGCGGTGGTCTCGTGGCCGGCGACGATCAAGGTGCCGACCTCGTCGGCGAGGAGCCCGCCCGGCGCGTCGCCATGGGCCTCGATCAGCAGGTCGAACAGGTCGCGCGGCGCGCCCTGCGTGCCCTGCCCGCGGCGCGCCTCCAGCACCGCCCGGACCAGCCGGAGCCAGCGGCGGCGAAACAGCGCCCGGCGCGGGCTCGACGGGGTCGGCCAGCCCGGCGGCAGCAGGAAATCGGCGACGGTCGGGCGGCCGAGCCGGTCGAGGTAGCCGGAGACGAGGGAGCGGATCTCGGCACCGAGCGCCCCGGTCTCCAGCGAGAACATCGAGGTGGTGGCGATGTCGAGGGCGACGCGCTGCATCTCGCCGCGCAGATCCGCCGGAGTATCAAGGCCGGCTTCCAGCCGGCGGCAGGATTCCTCGGCGCTGCGGGCGACGAAGCGCAGCATCAGCGGCAGGGTGCGGGGCGTGAAGGCGGGGGCGAGAACCTTTCGCTGGTGGCGCCAGGCCTCGCCGTCGGCGAGCACCAGGCCGCGTCCGGCAATGGGGCCGATCACCCGCCGGCCGGCGGGCAGGCGCGCGAAGTCGTCGGTGGCGGTGAGCAGCACCTGGCGGGCGCCCGCCGGGGTCGAGAGCAGCACCATCCGCCCACCCCCGGGCAGCGGGATCGTCACCGCCGGCGCGTCGAGGCAGGCGCGAGGAAACGCCTCCAGGGTGTTGCGCCGGAACGCGCCGAGGAGCTTGAGCCAGCCGACCCGCTCGGCGAGCGGCGGCACCGGCGGCACGTAGCCGGGAACCGTCAGGGACGAGAGGGCATCGGACAAGGGGCGGCTCTCCGGTGGCGCTCGACGGACGGGCCTGCGAGGTTTACGCGACCCGCTCCGCTTCCGCCACGCCGAGATGACGCGCCACCATCCGGCCGATCTCGGGGAAGCCGAGCGGCCCGAGGGGGCCGGAGGCGATGCCCGGCCCGAAGGCGATCACCGGCACCTGCTCGCGGGTGTGGTCGGTGCCGCTCCAGGTCGGGTCGTTGCCGTGGTCGGCGGTGACGAGGCAGAGGTCGCCGGGTCGCAGGATCGCCCGGATCTCCGGCACCCGCGCGTCGAAGCGCTCCAGCGCCGCGGCGTAGCCCGGCACGTCGCGGCGGTGGCCGTACTCGGTGTCGAACTCGACGAGGTTGGCGAAGACGAGGCCGCCGTCGGAAAGCTCGGCCAGCGCGTCGAGGGCGGCGGTCAGGCAGGCGTCGTTGCCGCCGGGCTTGATCTCGCGGCCGGTCGCCCGGTGGGCGAAGATGTCGCCGATCTTGCCGACGCTCACCACCGGCCGGCTGGCGGCGGTCAGCCGGTCGAGGAGCGTGGCGGCGGGCGGCGGCACGGCGTAGTCGCGCCGGTTCGCGGTGCGGGTGAAGCCCGACGCCTCGTCGCCCGTGAACGGCCGGGCGATGACCCGGCCGATCCGGTACGGATCGCAGAGCCGGCGGGCGATGGTGCAGAGGTCGTAGAGCCGGTCGAGCCCGAACGCCTCCTCGTGGGCGGCGATCTGGAAAACGCTGTCGACGGAGGTGTAGCAGATCGGCCGGCCCGTCCGGACGTGCTCGGCCCCCAGATCCTCGATGATCGCGGTGCCGGAGGCGTGGCAATCGCCGAGGATGCCCGGCAGGCCCGCCTCCGCAATCAGGGCCCGGGTGAGGTCCGGCGGGAAGGCCGGCCGGGTCGCCGGGAAGTGGCCCCAGGCGAAATCCACCGGCACCCCGGCGATCTCCCAGTGGCCCGACACCGTGTCCTTGCCCCGCGCCCGCTCGACCGCGTGGCCCCACGCGCCCTCGACCGGACCGGAGGGGCCGAGGCCGGGCGGCAACCGGCCGCTCGCACCTTGGGCGGCAAGGCCCAGGCCCAGGCCGGCGAGGTGCGGCAGGCGTAAAGGACCGGCGCGGAGGCCCGCCCGGTCCCCGCGACCGGCGGCGCAGGCCTCGGCGATGTGGCCGAGCGTGTCGGCGCCGGCATCGCCGAACTCGGCCGCGTCCGGGGCGCCGCCGATGCCGACCGAATCGAGGACGATGAGGAGCGCCCGGCTCATTCGCTCACCGCCCCGGCGGGGGCCGCCGCCATGTCGAAGGCGGCGGCGAACAGGGCGCGGGTGTATTCGGTGCGCGGCGCGGCGAAGATCTCCTCGGCCGCGCCCTCCTCCACCACCTGGCCGCCCTGCATCACCATCACCCGGTTGGCGAGCGCGCGGACCACCTTGAGGTCGTGACTGATGAACAGGTAGCCGAGACCGCGACGGCGCTGGAGTTCGCGCAGCAACTCGACGATCTGGGCCTGGACCGACATGTCGAGGGCCGAGGTCGGCTCGTCGAGGACGACGAAGCGCGGATCGAGAGCCATGGCCCGGGCGATGGCGATGCGCTGGCGCTGGCCGCCGGAAAATTCGTGCGGGTAGCGGTCCATGGCGGCGGGATCGAGCCCGACATCGTCGAGGGCGCGAGCGACGATCTGCCGGCGCTCGGCGTCGCTGCGGCCGCTCCCTTGCACCTCCAGCCCCTCGGCGACGATCTCGGCCACCGACATCCGCGGCGAGAGCGAGCCGTAGGGATCCTGGAACACCACCTGCATCTCGCGCCGCAACGGGCGCATGGCGCGGGCCGACAGCCCGTCGATGCGGCGGCCGAGATAGACCACCGGTCCCTCGGACGCGGTCAGCCGCAGGATGGCGAGGCCCAGCGTGGTCTTGCCGGAGCCCGATTCGCCCACCACCCCGACGGTCTCACCCTCGCGCACGGTGAGCGCCACCCCGTCCACCGCCTTGACGTGGCCGGTGGTGCGCCGGAGCAGGCCCGACTTGATCGGGAAGTGGACCCGGATCGGCCCGGCCTCGACCAGGATCGGGGCGCCGTCCGGGACCGGGTTGCCGCGCCCCCGCGGCTCGGCGGCGAGCAGGCGCTTCGTGTAGTCGTGCTGGGGCTTCGAGAACACCTCGGCCACCGGACCGGTCTCGACGATGCGGCCTTGCAGCATCACGCAGACCCGGTCGGCGACGCGGCGCACGATGCCGAGGTCGTGGGTGATGAACAGCATCGCCATGCCGAGGCGCGATTTCAGGTCGGCCAGCAGCGAGAGGATCTGGGCCTGGACGGTGACGTCGAGCGCCGTCGTCGGCTCGTCGGCCACGAGCAGGTCGGGCTCGCAGGCGAGCGCCATCGCGATCATCACCCGCTGGCGCTGCCCGCCGGACAATTCGTGCGGATAGGCGCCCAGCCGCCGCTCGGCGTCGCGGATGCCGACGAGGTTCAGGAGTTCGAGCGTGCGGGCGCGCGCCGCCTCGCCGCTCATTCCTTTGTGCAGCCGCAGCACCTCGCCGACCTGGTCGGCGATGCGGTGCAGCGGGTTCAACGAGGTCATCGGCTCCTGGAACACCATGGTGATGTCGGCGCCGCGCACCGCGCGCATCTGCGGCTCGGAGAGCGTCAGCAGGTCGCGGCCCTTGAACAGGATGCGCCCCTCCGGCGTCGCGCCGTCGACGAGACGCAGGATCGAGAGCGCCGTCACCGACTTGCCCGAGCCCGACTCGCCGACGAGGGCCACGGTCTCCCCCGGCGCGATGGCGAAGGAGACGCGATCGACGGCGCGGGTCTCGCGCCCGCCCTGGCGGAAGGCGACAGAGAGGTCCTGGACGGAGAGGAGCGGGTCGGTCATCGGCTCATGGGTCGGGCGGCGTGGAGCCGGAGACCCGATGTAGGCCATTCCCCGGCGGCCGGGAACCGGCGCCGCGTCGCGGGGGACACTGGGTGCGGATCCGGGAGAACCTTCTCACCCTCCGCCTCATCCTGAGGTGCGACCGTAGGGAGCCTCGAAGGAGGGCTCCAGAGATCGCACAGACTTCTGGAGCCCTCCTTCGAGGCCTCCGCTGCGCTCCGGCACCTCAGGATGAGGTGAAGGGTGGGATAGGATGCATTACCGCCCTGCTCCGTCCCCCCTCACTCGTCCACCCGCGGCGCCTGGCCGCTGTCGATCGGCAGCGGCCGGAACTGCTTCAGCTCCTCGCCGCTCGGCAGGCTGCGCGTGTCCCAGCCGCCGCCGATCGCACCGATCAGCGACACCGCGTTGGTGAAGCGGTTGAGCCGGACCTGCAACTCGGTCACCTCGTTGTTGAGTTCCAGCGCCTGGGCGGTGACGACGGTGGTGTAGTTCTGGGTGCCGGCCCGGTACTCGTTCAGCGCGATCTCGACCGCCCGGCGCGACGACTGCACCGCCAGTTCCTGCGCCGCCTGCTGGCGGGCGAGGATGCGCTGGCCGGCAAGGCCGTTCTCGACCTGCTGGAAGGCGGTCAGCACCGTCTGGCGGTAATTGGCGACGGCCGCGTCGTAGGCGGCCTCGACGGCTTGCAGCGCCGCGGTGCGGGCGCCGCCGTCGAACAGCACCTGGCTGCCGGAGGCCGCCACCGACCAGAACGAGTTCGCGGCGGCAAAGAAGTTGCGGGCCGGATCGCCCGCGATGCCGCCGCTCGCCGACAGCGTCACGGTCGGGAAGAACGCCGCCACGGCGACGCCGATCTGGGCGCTCTGCGATTGCACGGTGCGCTCGGCCAGCGCGATGTCGGGCCGGCGCTCCAGGAGGTCGGAGGGCAGGCTCACCGGCACGGCGGGCGGGCGCGACGGCAGGCTGCCGCGGGCGAGCGACACCTCGGAGGGCGGCCGGCCGATCAGCGTCGCGATGGCGTGCTCGAGGTTCGCACGCTGCAACCCGACCGCGATGGCGTTGGCCTGGGTGGTCTGGAGCTGGGTCTGGGCGGTGATGACGTCGGAGCGGGCGGCGACGCCGGCATTGTACTGGTTCTGGGTGATGTCGAGGGAGCGCTGGTAGGCCCGGGCGGTGCGCTCCAGCAGGCTCTGGAGCGATTCCTGGTAGCGCAGCTGGTAGTAGGCGGTCGCGAGCTGCGTCTGCAACGCCAGGCGCACCGAGGCGATATCGGCAGCACTCGCCTGGGCGGCGGCGACGTCGCTCTCGATCAGGCGGCGGATGCGCCCGAACAGGTCGAGCTCCCAGGTCGCCGAGCCTTGCAGCGTCAGGGTGGTGCGCTCGACGCCCCCGGTGCTGGACCGGCTGATCGAGGGGGCGCCGAGCGCCGTGGGGAAGAGCTGGGCGCGGGCCTCCTGCACCAGGGCGCGGGCCTGGCGGTAGGCGGCGACCTGGGCACGCAGGTTCTGGTTGTCGACGTCGATCAGGCGGATCAGCCGGTCGAGGGTGGGATCGCGAAACACCCGCCACCAGTCGCCGCGGTCCGCCTCGTCGAGGGGCCGCACCGGCCGCCAGTTGCGCGGCGGCATTGGCCGGGCGCCGCCCTCCTTGAAGGCCGGGGGCGCCTCGACGGTGGGGCGGGAATAGTCGGGGCCGACGAGGCAGCCGGCGAGGAGAAGGGGCAGGATGGCCGCGGCGGCGAGGTGCAATGGCACGGCTCTACGCTGCCGGACACGGCGCGGGATTTCTCCTCTCCCCGCGGGCGGGGAGAGGGTCACGCCCCCCTTGTCGGGGGCGTGACAAGCGGAGGCGAAGCCGGAGCGAGGGTGAGGGGGTATTGCCGAAGGAGCCACATCCGGGAACACCCCCTCACCTTCGGCTACCGCCTCGTTTCGCCCCCGACGAGGGGGGCGAAACCCTCTCCCCGCCCGCGGGGAGAGGGGATGCGCATGGTCCGTCGCGTGAAACCAATGACCCATGGAGGTGGGGTTCGGGCGCGCGTCGCCGTCCAGCATCATTCGATCGTCGGAGAAAGCGGTCATTCGGCCGGCAGCGCCCGCGTGGCGGAATCCCCGCGCCGGCGGCGTCCGACCCAGAGCCGGAACCGGTCGAGGTACAGGTAGACGACGGGGGTGGTGTAGAGGGTCAGGACCTGGCTCACGATGAGGCCGCCGACGATGGCGATGCCGAGGGGACGGCGCAGCTCCGAGCCCTCGCCGCCGTCGAGGATCAGCGGCAGCGCGCCGAGCAGTGCGGCCAGGGTTGTCATCATGATCGGGCGGAAGCGCAAGAGGCAGGCCTCGCGGATCGACTCCCGCGGGTTCAAGGACCGGGTGCGCTCGGCGTCGAGCGCGAAGTCGATCATCATGATGGCGTTCTTCTTCACGATGCCGATGAGCAGGATCACGGCGATGAGCGCGATCACCCCGAACTCCTCGCCCGCCAGCATCAGGGCGAGGATCGCCCCGATGCCGGCGGACGGCAGGGTCGACAGGATCGTGAGCGGGTGGACCCAGCTCTCGTACAGGATGCCGAGCACGGCGTAGACCGCGAGCAGGGCCGCCAGGATCAGCAGCGGCTGGCGCGAGGACGAGGACTGGAAGCTCTTGGCGGCCCCGGCGAACTCGCCGTGGATGGTGGCGGGCATCCGCAGGTCGCGCATGTGGCCGTCGATCGCCGCGGTGGCGTCGCTCAGGCTCATGCCCGGCGCGAGGTTGAACGACAGCGTGGTGGCGACGAACAGGCCCTGGTGGCTGACCTGGACGGGGGTCGAGCCGGTCTCGAAGCTGGCGAAGGCCGAGAGCGGCACCATCGTCTCTTTGCTGCTGCTCACCGCCGCGCTCGACGAGGCGCTGGAGCGGCCGGCGGCCGCGATCGAGTTGGTGGCGGCGTTGCGGGCCGAATCGGTCGCGACCGCGGCGGCCGCGCTCGTCGCGTCGGTGGGGGCGGTTGCGGCGCTCGCCACCGTGCCGGCGACCGCGTTGGTGGTGGCCGAGCCGCGGGCCCGCGCGCCGGACGTCGAGACGTAGATCATCTTCAGCGTCTCGGGGTTGTCGAGGTAGCGCGGCGCGATCTCCATCACGACGTGGTACTGGTTCAGCGGGTTGTAGATCGTCGAGACTTGGCGCTGGCCGAAGGCGTCGTAGAGGGTGTTGTCGATCTGGTCCGGGGTCAGGCCGTAGCGGAAGGCGGTCGGCCGGTCGATGACAAGGCGCGTCTCGAGGCCCCCCTGCTGCTGGTCGGAGGTGACGTCGGTGAAGATCGGGTCCTTCTGCATCGCCTCCAGCAGCTTCGGGGTCCAGGTGTAGAGTTCCTCGCTGGTGTCGCCCTGCAGGGTGTACTGGTACTGCGAGAAGCTCTGGCGCCCGCCCATCGAGAAGTCCTGGCGCGGAAACAGGTAGAGCCGGGCACCCGGGATGGCGGCGAGCTTCGGCCGCAGGCGGGTCATCACGTCGCTGATCGGGTCGCGCTGGCCGAGGGGCTTCAAGCCGACGAAGACGTTGGCCGAGTTGGTGCCGCGCCCGCCGGTGAAGCCGACCACGCTCTCCACCGCCGGATCGGCCTGGACGATGGCGGTGGCGCGCCGGAGCTTGGCGCTCATCGCCTGGAACGAGATGCGCTGGTCGGCCTGGATGCCGCCGATCATCTGGCCGGTATCCTGCTGGGGAAAGAACCCCTTCGGCACGATGACGTAGAGGTAGACGTTGAGCACCACCGCCGCGAGCAGCACCAGCATCACGATGACGCCGTGGCGCAAGGCCCAGTCGAGGGTGACCCGGTAGCCCGACAGGAGCCCGTCGAACGCCCCCTCCAGCACCCGCGCCACGGGGCCGGGGCGCGCGCCGTGCGCCTCGGGTTTCAGGAACCGGGCGCACATCATCGGCGTGGTGGTGAGCGAGACCACGAGCGAGATCAGGATCGCCAGCGACAGGACGACGGCGAATTCCTGGAAGAACCGCCCGATGATGCCGCCGGCGAGCAGGATCGGCAGGAACACCGCGATCAGTGACAGGCTCATCGACAGGACCGTGAACCCGACCTCGCGGGCGCCGAGCAACGCTGCCTCGACCCGCGAGCGACCGTCCTCGATGTGGCGCTGGATGTTCTCCAGGACCACGATCGCGTCGTCGACGACGAACCCGGCCGCGATGATGAGGGCCATCAGCGAGATGTTGTCGAGGCTGTAGTCGCACAGCCACATCGCCGCGAAGGTGCCCACCAGCGAGATCGGCACCGCGACGGCCGGGATCAGCGTCGCGCGGGCCGAGCGCAGGAAGCCGAACACCACCAGGATCACGAGCCCGACCGAGATGATGAGCGTGCGCTCGGCCTCCGCCAGCGACGCCCGGATGGTGAGCGAGCGGTCGCCGGTGACGATCAGTTCGGTGTCGCCCGGGAGCGCCGCCTTGAGCTGCGGCAGCGCCTCCTTCAGGCGGTCGATGGTCTCGACGACGTTGCCGCCGGGCTGCTTGTAGACGATCAGGAGTACGCCCCGCTGGCCGTTGACGAGGCCGAGGTTGCGCCGGTCCTCGACGCCGTCGACCACCTGGCCGACGTCGCGAAGCCGCACGCCGGCGCCGTTGCGGTAGGCCACCACGATGTCCTGGTAGTCGGCGGCCTTGCGGCCCTGGTCGTTGGCGTAGAGCTGGTAGCGCCGCTCGCCGGCCTCGATCGCGCCTTTCGGCGAGTTGGCGTTGGCGCTCGCCAGCGCGGCGCGGATGCCCTCGAGCCCGATGCCGTAGTTGAAGAGGGCGTGGGGATCGAGCTCGACCCGCACCGCCGGCAGCGACGAGCCGCCGATGTCGACGTTGCCGATGCCTTCGAGCTGCGACAGCTTCTGGGCGAGCACGGTCGCGGCGGAATCGTAGAGCGCGCCGGGGCTCAGCGTCTTCGAGGTCAGGCCGAGGATCAGGATCGGCGCGTCGGCCGGGTTGAACTTGCGGTAGGTGGGGTTGGTGCGCAGAGCCGTCGGCAGGTCGGCGCGTGCGGCGTTGATCGCCGCCTGCACGTCGCGGGCGGCACCGTTGATGTCGCGGTCGAGCCCGAATTGCAGCACGATCCGGGTCTGCCCGACCGAGCTCGTCGACGTCATCTGGTCGACGTCGGCGATCTGCCCGAGGCGCCGCTCCAGGGGGGCGGCGACGGTGGTCGCCATGGTGTCGGGGCTGGCGCCGGGCATCTGCGCCTGGACCAGGATGGTGGGGAAATCGATCTGCGGCAGCGGCGCCACCGGCAGCCGCACGAAGGCGAACAGGCCGGCGAGGAGCACGCCGAGGGTGAGGAGCGTGGTCGCGACCGGGCGCAGGATGAAGGGGGCGGAGAGGTTCACGGGCGGGCCCCGCGGGTGCGCCGCAGGCCTTCCCCTCTCCCCGCGGGCGGGGAGAGGGTCACGACCCCCTTGTCGGGGTCGTGACAAGCGGAGGCGAAGCCGGAGCGAGCGTGAGGGGGTGGTACCGGAAGAGTCTCATCCGGAAACACCCCCTCACCATCGGCTGCCGCCTCGCTGCTGACCCGACAAGGGGTCAGCAGCCCTCTCCCCGCCCGCGGGGATAGGGGATGCACACGATCGGAAGTGAAAATCTGCGCTGCCGTCGCGACCCTCACGGTACCGCCTCCCCGGGCGCCAGCCCGCTGCCCCGCCGTCCGGAGAACCACCGGCCCAGACGGTCGAAGGCGAGGTAGATCACCGGCGTGGTGTAGAGCGTGAGCACTTGGCTCACGATCAGCCCGCCGGCGATCGAGATGCCGAGCGGCTGGCGCAGCTCCGATCCCGTTCCCGTCCCGAGGATCAGCGGGATCGCGGCGAAGAGCGCCGCGAAGGTCGTCATCAGGATCGGGCGGAAGCGCAGAATGCAGGCCTCGTAGATCGCGTCGCGCGGGGTCATGCCCTCCTCGCGCTCGGCCTGAAGCGCGAAGTCGATCATCATGATGGCGTTCTTCTTCACGATGCCGATCAGCAGCACGATGCCGATGATGCCGATGATGTCGAGGTCGTGCGAAAACAGCATCAGGCCGGCAAGCGCCCCGATGCCGGCCGACGGCAGGGTGGAGAGGATCGTGATCGGGTGGACGAAGCTCTCGTAGAGCACGCCGAGCACGATGTAGACCGTGACGATCGCGGCGAGCACCAGGAACAGGGTGTTGTCGAGCGAGGCCTGGAAGGCGAGCGCCGAGCCCTGGAAGATCAGCCGGAAGCTGTCGGGCATCCCGAGTTCCTGCTCCGCCGCCTTGATTGCCGCCACCGCGGGACCCAGCGAGGCGCCGGGCGCGAGGTTGAACGAGATCGTGGTCGCCGGGAACTGGCCGAGATGGCTGACGAGCAGGGGCGCGCGCCGTTCGCTCACCTGGGCGATGGCAGTGAGCGGGACCTGGCCGTTGGTGGCGGTGGAGGACGGCAGGTAGATTCGCTGCAGCGATTCAAGGGTGCGGTGCAGCTCGGGATCGGCCTCCAGGATCACCCGGTACTGGTTCGACTGGGTGAAGATCGTCGAGATGATGCGCTGGCCGAAGGCGTCGTAGAGCGCGTTGTCGACGGAGGCCGGGGTGATGCCGTAGCGGCCGGCCGTGGCGCGATCGATGGTGATGTAGGCCGACAGCCCGCTCGCCTGCCGGTCGCTCGCGACGTCGGCGAGGTCGGGAATCTGCTTCAGCCGGTCGACGAGGCGCGGGACCCAGGTGTCGAAGGCGGCGGGGTCCGGGTTCTCCAGGATGAACTGGTACTGGGTGGCGCTCACCGCCGTGTCGATGGTGAGGTCCTGGACCGGCTGCATGAACAGGGCGATGCCCGGCACGTTCGCGACCCGGGCGCCGATGCGCCGGATGATCGCGCTCGCATTCTCCGCTCGTTCCTCCCGCGGGCGCAGGTTGATGAGGAAGCGGCCGGAATTGAGCGTCACGTTCTGGCCGTCGACGCCGATGAACGACGACAGGCTGACCACGTCCGGGTCCTTGAGGATCGCATCCGCCAGCCGCTGCTGCCGCTCGGCCATGGCGCCGTAGGAGACGGTCTGGTCGGCCTGGGTGATGCCCTGGATCAGGCCCGTGTCCTGGACCGGGAAGAAGCCCTTCGGGATCACGACGTACATGTAGACGGTGAGCACGAGGGTGCCGATCGCCACCAGCAGCGTCAGCCACTGGTGGGCGAGCACGCCCCGCAGGGTGCGGCCGTAGAAGGCGATGCCGCCCTCCATCAGCCGGCGCCCTGCACTGCCGATCCGCCCGGCGGCGCGACCTTGAGGCGGCTGGTGGCGCAGGAGGCGTGCGCACAGCATCGGCACCAGCGTCAGCGAGACGACGCCGGAGATGACGATGGTGGCCGCCAGCGTGATGGCGAATTCGTGGAACAGACGCCCCACCACCTCGCCCATGAACAGGAGCGGGATCAGCACCGCCAGGAGCGACACGGTGAGCGAGATGATGGTGAAGCCGATCTCGCGCGAGCCCTTGAGCGCCGCCTCCATCGGGCTGTCGCCCTCCTCGACGTGGCGGGCGATGTTCTCGATGACGACGATCGCATCGTCCACGACGAAGCCGGTCGCGATGGTGAGCGCCATCAGCGACAGGTTGTCGAGGGAGAAGCCCCACAGGTCCATGACCGCGAGCGCGCCGACCAGCGACAGCGGCACCGACAGGCTCGGGATCAGGGTCGCGGGCAGCGAGCGCAGGAAGAGGAAGATCACCAGCACCACCAGCGCGATGGCGAGGAGAAGCTCGAACTGCACGTCCTCGACGGAAGCGCGGATCGTCACCGTGCGGTCGGTGAGCGGGGTGACCTGGATCGCCGCCGGGAGCGTGGCCTGGAGCTGGGGCAGCAGCGCCTTGATCCGGTCGACCACCGCGATCACGTTGGCGCCGGGCTGGCGCTGGATGTTGAGGATCACCGCGGGCGTGGTGTCCATCCAGGCGCCGAGCTGGGTGTTCTCGGCCCCCTCCACCACCTCGGCCACCGCCGAGAGCCGCACCGGCGCGCCGTTGCGGTAGGCGATCACCGCGTCGCGGTAGGCGCCGGGGTCGCGGATCTGGTCGTTGGCGTTGATGGTGAAGGACTGGGTCGGCCCGTCGATCGAGCCCTTCGGGGTGTTGACGTTGAGGTTGTTGATGGTGGTGCGCAGGTCGTCGATGTTGAGGCCGTAGGCCGCGAGCGCCGAGGCGTTGAAGCGCACCCGCACCGCCGGCCGTTGCCCACCCGCCATCGAGACGAGGCCGACGCCCGAGACCTGGCTGATCTTCTGCGCCAGACGCGTCTCGGCGAGGTCCCGCACCTGCGTCAGCGCCAGGGTCTTGGAGGTGAGTGCGAGCGTCAGGATCGGCGCGTCGGCCGGGTTGACCTTGGCGTAGACGGGAGGCGCCGGCAGGTCGCCGGGCAGCAGGTTGCCGGCGGCGTTGATCGCGGCCTGGACCTCCTGCGTGGCGATGTCGATGCCGAGATCGAGGTTGAACTGGAGCGTGATGACGGAGGCGCCGGCCGAGGACTGCGACGTCATCTGGTTGAGGTTGGCGAGCTGGCCGAACTGCCGCTCGAGCGGCGCCGTCACCGCCGAGGTCATCACCTCGGGGCTCGCTCCCGGGTAGAAGGTCTGGACCTGGATCGTCGGGTAGTCGACGGACGGCAGCGCCGAGAGCGGCAGGTTGAAGTAGGAGATCATGCCGACGAGCAGGATCGCCAGCATCAGCAGCGTGGTCGCGACGGGGCGCAGGATGAACAGGCGGGAGGGGTTCATCTGGGCGTGCGATCACAGTTCACGGACAGCCGTGCGTGCTCAACCCTCCCCCCTCTGCGGGGGAGGGTGGCGAGCGGAGCGAGCCGGGAGAGGGGCAGCGCGACGCTGGTCCAGGTGGCGCCCTTCATGACGCGCGCGACCTCTCCGGGAACGGGGTTCCCCTCTCCCGCCCCACTCCGTGGGGCACCCTCCCCCGCAGAGGGGGGAGGGATCAGGGCGGCGTGCCTCGTCATGGTCACGGGTTCTGGCTCTGCCGGCGACGATGCGGGCGCTCGCCCTCGGGACGGGGAGTCTCCGGCTTCGGCTGGGCTGCGCCCTCCCCCTCCGCCGCCTTGCTCCCCTCCGCCGGCTTCGCCTCCGCCGCCCTCTCCGGCCGCCCGCCGGTGACGCGCACCTGCGCCCCGTCCTTCAGCCGGTCGGTGCCGTCGACCACCACCCGGTCGCCGACCGAAAGCCCCTTGGTCACCACGGTCCGCACGCCGTCGCTCTCGCCGATCTCGATCGGGCGCACCGCGACCTTGTCCTCGCCCGTGAGCAGGTAGACGTAGGTGCCGGGCGTGCCGCGCAAAACGGCCGCCGCCGGCACGAGTGCGGCGTCGCGCACGGTGTCAACGTCGAGGCGGGCGTTGACGAACTGGTTGGGAAACAGCCGGTCGTCCTTGTTCGGGAACAGCGCCCGCAGCTTCACCGTGCCGGTCGTCACGTCGATCTGGTTGTCGACGGTGTCGAGGTTGCCCCGGGCGATCTCGGTGGTGTCGGAGCGGTCGAAGACCCGCACCGGCAGGGTGGCGCCGGCGCGAAGCCGGTCCATCACCCGCGACAGCACGGTCTCGGGCAGGGTGAACAGCACCGAGATCGGGTGGAGCTGCGTCACGACGACGATGCCGGTCGAGGCGGCGGTGACGTAGTTGCCCTGGTCGATCTGGCGCAGGCCCACCCGGCCCTCGACGGGAGAAGTGATGCGACCGTACTGGATGTTGAGCTTCTGCTGGTCGATCTGCGCCTGGTCGGAGGCGACGACGCCCTCGTACTGCTTGACCGTGGCGGCCTGGGTGTCGACGTTCTGCTTCGAGATCGAATCCTGGCGGTTCAGGGTCTGGTAGCGGGTGAGATCCAGGCGCGCGTTCTGCAACAGGGCCTGGTCGCGCAGGAGCTGGCCCTGGTACTGCGCCAGCAGCGCCTCGTAGGGCCGCACGTCGATCTGCGCCAGGAAGTCGCCGGCCTTGACGGTCTGGCCCTCGCGAAAGCCGATCTGGGTCAGGTAGCCGCTCACCTGCGAGCGGATCGTCACGGTGGCGAGCGGGGTCACGGTGCCGAGGCCGGAGAGCACCACCGGCATCTCGCCCTTCTGCACGGTGGCGACGCCGATCGCCTGCGGGCCCTCGCCACCGCCGCCCCGGCGCCCGCCACCGCGCCGGCCGGTGGCGGCCTGCTGCGTCTCGGCCTTCCTGAACCCGTCCGGGAAGTAGGTGCGATAGGCCCAGTAGCCGCCGCCGGCGAGCACCAGCAGCACCAGGAACCAGAGCGGCCCGCGGCCGCGCCGGCGGCGCGGCGCCTCGACCGCGTCGTCGGTCCGGATGGGAGACAATTCGTTCATCGACCTGGACAACCCGGACTTGGACAACCTGATTCGGAAAACCTGACTCGCGCCCCCGCGATGCCCCTCATGTCGTACCGGCAACCCGCAACGACGCCTGCGGCACGTCGCCCGCGAGCCGGAGGGGCCCCTGCACCGGCCCTTTCCGCACGGCAATGCGTCGCCAGTACGACCGCGATGTTGCCTCACGATTGCTGAACGGCGCCCTGGAAGAGCCACGATCCGCACGCTTATCTGAAGGTCCGGGGGCGCGACACGGCGCCGCCCTGCATCGATCGTACACGGTACCAGAATGCACTTCCTCCACGACCTTCCGGTCGCCGACCTGATCTCCCAGTACGGCTACTGGGCGATCTTCCTGGTCATCACCCTCGAGAGCGCCGGCGTGCCGATGCCGGGCGAGACCGCGCTGATCTCGGCCGCCGTCTATGCCGGCTCGACCGGGCAGCTGCGCATCGGGCTCGTGGTGCTGGCGGCGGCGCTCGCGGCGATCATCGGCGACAATTTCGGCTACTGGGTCGGCCGGCGCTGGGGCATGCCGCTGCTGCTCAAGCACGGCTCGAAGATCGCCCTCGACCACCGCCGGCTCAAGCTCGGCCAGTACCTGTTCCAGCGCCACGGCGGCAAGATCGTGTTCTTCGGCCGCTTCACCGCGATGCTGCGCGCCTATGCGGCGCTGCTCGCCGGGGTGAACCAGTTCGACGCCCGCCGCTTCTTCCTGTTCAACGCCGCCGGCGGCATCGCCTGGGCCTCGCTGATGGGCTTCGGCGCCTATCTGTGCGGCCGCTCGATCGAGCACGTCGTCGGGCCGATCGGCCTCGGGCTGCTCGCCTTCGTGGTGTTCGGCGGCATCGCCCTGTGGCTGTTCGTGCGCCGGCACGAGGCGCGGCTGACGAACGAGGCGGAAGCCGCGATCCCCGGCCCCCTCGCCTGAACGCCGCCCCGCGCATTGCCGCCCGCGGCCGCGGGTGGCATGAGGCGCGCAACGAGACCTCCACCGCCCCGCCGCCGCGCGGGGCGGCCGCGGCGTGCCGCGGCGTCGAACCGGCCCGATGACACAGCCCACCCAATCCTTCGCCACCCAACCCTTCGGTACCTACGCGCCCGCCGGGCTCGTGCGCTGGATCGTCTCGCGCACCGAGCGCCTGCCCGACGAGAGCTGGCGCGCCCGGCGCCTCGCCCTGCTCCTGCGGCGCTGCGCCATCCGCCTGCTGCGCGGCCGGCCCCTCGACGTCGAGCGCTACGGCGCACGGATGCGGCTGCACCCCTACAACAACAACTGCGAGAAGAAGGTGCTCTTCACCCCGCAGTTCTTCGACCCGCTGGAGAGAAAAATCCTCGCCGAGCGGATCGGGCCGGACTGCGTCTTCCTCGACATCGGGGCGAATGTCGGCGCCTACGCGCTATTCGTCGCCGCCACCGCCGGCCCCGGCGCGCGGATCCTGGCGGTGGAGCCGCAGCCCGACATCTTCGACAAGCTCACCTTCAACATCGCCCAGAACCCGTTCGGCTCGATCAAGGCGGTGGCCTGCGCGGTCGCCGACAAGGCCGGCGAGATGACCCTGTTCGTCGATCCGCGCAACCGCGGCGAATCGAGCCTGAAGGTGGTGGGCACCAGCGAGGGCGCGGCGATCCGTGTGCCGGCGGTCCCGCTCCTCGACCTGGTGCGCGGCGAGGGCCTGACCCGGCTCGACGCGGTCAAGCTCGACGTCGAGGGCGCCGAGGACCTGATCCTCGAGCCGTTCCTGCGCCAGGCGCCGCCCTCCCTGCTCCCCCGCCTCCTCGTCGTCGAGGACGGCACCGACCTGTGGCAGACCGACCTCGCGGCCCTCCTCGCCCGCCACGGCTACCGCCGCATCGCCAAGACCCGGCTGAACCTGATCTTCGAGCGCGAGGGGTAGCGGGGCGGCCGCTTGTAGCAGGGCGGCCCTTGCGGCCTCCCCGTTCCTTCCCGATGTGAAGGCGTGCCGATGGCCGCCCTCGCCGCTCCCCCGCGCTCCCGCTCCCCCGACGCCCTCGCCGGGTCGATCGAGCGCGTCACCTTCCACAACGCCGAGAGCGGGTTCTGCGTCCTGAAGGTCAAGGCGCGGGGCCGGCGCGACCTCGTGGCGGTGATCGGGCACGCGCCGGCCGTGGCGGCGGGCGAGTGGGTGACCGCCACCGGCGCCTGGGTCAGCGACCGCGAGCACGGGCTGCAATTCCGCGCCGATACGCTGGCGGCGACGCCGCCCACGGGCGTCGAGGGCATCGGCCGCTATCTCGCCTCGGGCCAGATGCGCGGCATCGGCCCCGAGATGGCCAAGCGCATCGTCGCGGCCTTCGGGGCCGACACTTTCGCGGTGATCGAGGCTTCACCTGAGCGCCTGACCGAGGTGCAGGGGATCGGCCCGACGCGGGCCGCGCGGATCACGGCGGCCTGGGCCGAGCACAAGGTGGTGCGGGAGATCATGGTCTTCCTGCACGCTCACGGCGTCGGCACCGCCCGGGCGGTCCGGATCTACAAGACCTACGGCACCGACTCGGTCGGGGTGATGACCGAGGATCCCTATCGGCTGGCCCGCGACGTGCGCGGCATCGGATTTCGTACCGCGGATTCGATCGCCGCAAAGCTCGGCCTGCCGCCGACCGCGCCCGCGCGCCTGCGCGCCGGCCTCGCCTACGCGCTCCAGGCGGCGATGGATGACGGCCACTGCGCCCTGCCGGTGCCGGACCTGATCGCGCGGGCCGCCGACCTGCTCTCGGTCGAGACGGGTCTCTTGCGCACAGCCCTGGTCGAGGAGATCGGCGGCGAGTCGGTGGTGATGGACACGATCGCCGACGTGCCCCACCTCTTCCTGCGCGGCCTGCACGCGGCGGAACGGACAATCGCCGAGCGGCTGGTCGCCCTCGACGACGCGCCGCTACCCTGGGACGAGGTCGACGCGCCGGCGGCGCTGGCGCGGGTCGAGGCCGCGACCGGCCGGGCGCTCTCGCCCTCGCAACGGGCGGCGGCCGCGACGCTGATGAGCGCCAAGGTCGCGGTGATGACCGGCGGGCCCGGGGTCGGCAAGACCAGCACGCTCGACGCGCTGCTGCGGATGCTCGACGAGGCCGGGGCCGCGGTGCTGCTCGCCGCCCCCACGGGCCGGGCCGCCAAGCGGATGAGCGAGCAGACCGGCCGCGAGGCGAAGACCATCCACCGCCTGCTCGAGATCGACCCGCGCCACGGCGGCTTCCAGCGGAACGAGCACTCGCCTTTGTCCTGCGATCTCCTGGTGCTGGACGAGGCCTCGATGATCGACGTGCCGCTGATGAACGCGCTCACCCGCGCCCTGCCGCGCCACGCCGCCCTCTGGCTCGTCGGCGACGTCGATCAATTGCCCTCGGTCGGCCCCGGCCGGGTGCTCGCCGACGTGATCGACTCGGGCCGCGTCGCGGTGGCGCGTCTCACCGAAGTGTTCCGCCAGGCCGCGGAGAGCCGCATCGTCACGGGCGCCCACCGGATCAATGCCGGGCAGATGCCGGAGGGCGCGGACACCCCCGACGGCGACTTCTTCGTGGTGCGGATCGACGATCCCGAGGCCGGGGCCGAGAAGCTGGTCGAGATCGTCACGCGCCGCATCCCGCGCCGCTTCGGCCTCGATCCGGTCCGCGACGTGCAGGTGCTCTGCCCGATGACCCGCGGGGCGCTCGGGAGCCGCCACCTCAACCAGGCGCTCCAGCGGGTGCTGAACCCGAACCCGCCGGTCTCGGTCGAGCGCTTCGGCTGGGTCTTCGCGCCCGGCGAGCGGGTGATGGTGGGCCAGAACGACTACGACCGCGAGGTCTTCAACGGCGATCTCGGGGTGGTGCTGCGGGTCGATCCCGAGGACGGCGTGCTCACGGCGGGATTCGAGGGCCGCGAGGTGACCTGGCCGTTCGAGGAGCTCGACGCCCTGAGCCCGGCCTACGCGATCACGATCCACAAGTCGCAAGGGTCGGAATATCCGGCGGTGGTGATCCCGGTGGCGCTCCAGCACTACACGATGCTCGCCCGCAACCTGCTCTATACGGGCGTGACCCGGGGCAAGCGGCTGGTAGTGCTGGTGGCCCAGACCCGCGCGGTAGCGATCGCGGTGCGGGGTGGGGCGAGGCCGCGGCACACGAAGCTGGCGGAGTGGCTGCAGAAGCCGGCGAGGAAGCGCCCGGGTCAGCCGCGACGCCAGCCCGGTCAGACAACCCTCTCCCCTTTCCCGGACGAGTGACACGAAGCGAAAGGAGATCCGGTCGTCCGGGAAAGAAGGGGATGATTCGCGAAATCCAGCCGGTCAATACCCCTTCTTCACCTCGGCGAGCGCCCGCGTCAGCCCGTCGGCCACCGTCTGCCGCTCCGTCGGGGAAGCGTCGCGGGCGACCAGCACCCGCTGGCCGCGCGAGACGAAGGACAGGGACAGGAGCCCGTATTCCTCATCCTCGACCTTGTGCAGCCGGGTCCAGAGCGGATTGAAGCGCCACTCGGCCCGCTCGCCGCGGTGGCTGACGCGCGCGACCAGCACCTCGATCTGGCTGATCACGACTTCCTCGAAGGAGCGGCCGCGGCGGGCGTTCAGCGTCAGCGCCAGCCACAGGGCAGCGATGTCGAGGCCGAAGAAGCCGGTGACCGGCCACATCCCCATCTGCAGGAAGGCGATGCCGGTGACCAGCGCGACGCCGCTGCAGGCCGCCATCACGACCCGGAAGCCGAGGCGCGACAGCGAGCAATGCGGCCGGATGGTCGCCGAGAAGACCGGGCGCTCGATCGCGTCCGGGTCACGCCCGTAGGGGTGCCGCGCGCGTGCGTCGTCCGGTGCCTTGCCGCTTGCCATGCGCACAATATAAGGCGCGCATGACTCGCCGGAAGCCGCCCGCCCCCGACAAAATCACCGCACCGGCCAAGGGCGGTCCCGCGAAGGGTGGTCTCGCCAAGGCGGGGCAGGTCAAGGCGGGGCTGGTCAAGCCCCTGACCGCCGGCGCCATCACGCCGGAGCCGGTCGACGCCGCGACGCTCGCCGAGATCTTCGCGCGCCTGAGCGCCGCCAACCCGGAGCCGCGCTCGGACCTCGAATACCTCAATCCCTACACGCTGCTCGTCGCGGTGGTGCTCTCGGCGCAGGCCACCGACAAGAGCGTCAACCTCGCCACCGCGCCGCTCTTCGCGCTCGCCGACAATCCGGCGGCGATGCTGGCGCTCGGCGAGGAGACGGTGCGCCACCACATCCGCACGATCGGGCTGTTCAACACCAAGGCCAAGAACGTCATCGCGCTCTCGCGCATCCTGATCGAGGAACATGGCGGCGCGGTGCCCCGCGCCCGCGAGCACCTGGAGGTGCTGCCCGGCGTCGGCAAGAAGACCGCGAGCGTCGTGCTCAACGTCGCCTTCGGCGAGCCGACCATCGCGGTCGACACCCACATCTTCCGGGTCTCGAACCGTGTGCCGCTGGCGCCCGGCTCCACAACCGACAAGGTCCAGGCCGGGCTGGAGGCGATCGTGCCCGAGCCCTACCGCCTCAACGCCCATCACTGGTTGATCCTGCACGGGCGCTACGTCTGCAAGGCGCGCAAACCCGAATGCTGGCGCTGCCCGATCGCCGACCTGTGCCGCTACCCGGACAAGACCCCCGGGCCCGGCTGAGGCCGCTCGCGCTTCCCTCCGGTCCGGAATCTGGTAATCTGGCGCCATGACTCCGCCCCGCCCCCTCGCGCGCCTGCTCGCCGTGGTGATCGTGCTGATCGCCGCGTGCCTCGGCGCGCCGCTGGTCGGGGTGTCGTCAGCGCAAGCCCATCAAGGGCATGCGCATCAGGGCCACGCCCATCACGGCCCGTCCCTCGACGCGCCCGCGGCGACGGCGCTGACGCTGGCCGAGGCCCGCGCGGCCGCGCAAGCGCCGCGCCTGACTGCCGCGGATCCGGACGAGGCACCGGCCGCCCGGCCCTGCAACGGGCTGTGCTGCCTGATGGGCGCCTCCTGCTGCGTGCCCGGGCTGCTGCCCGAGAGCCTGGCGGCGTTCCCGGGCGCCCGTCCGGCCCGCCGCCTCGCGACCGCCGAGGACGCGCTGCCCGCCGGCATCGCGCCGGATTCCCCCGCGCGACCCCCGCGGCCCTTCGCCTGACGCCCGCGCCCCGCGCCGGCGCGCCGCCCTGACCGGCGGACGCTCCCGCGGGCGCCCCTCGACGTCCGCTCGCGAAGGTTTTTCCCCCGATGTTTCCGTTCCGGTTGCCGGCCGCGCCGCGCGCGCTCGCCGTGGCGCTCGCCCTCACGGCGCTGCCGTTCCTGCCTGCCCCGATACAGGCCCACGAGGGCCACGACCATGGCGCGCCCCAGGCGCCGGTCTCGAAGACCATCGCGCCCCGCGGCGAGGCGGCCTCCGCCGCCTTCGAGCTGGTGGCGATCCCCCGGGGCGACGCCCTGGTGCTCTATCTCGACCGCTTCGCCACCGGCGAACCGATCGCAGACGCCACCCTGGAGGTCGAGACCCCGGCCGGTCCCGCGACGGCCGAGGCCGCCCCGGACGGAAGCTACCGCCTCGCCGCGCCGTGGCTCGCCAAGCGCGACCCCGGCCGAGATCACCTCGACCTCGTTGTCACGGTGACGGCGGGCGGCGAGGTGGACGTGCTGCCGCTGGCGGTCGCGCTGCCGAAGCCCGCCGAAGCCGCGGACGCTCGGCACGATCACGAGGGCGAGGGCTGGGTGCAGACGCTCGCCGAACGCCTGATCGACCGGCTCGCCGCGCGCGATCCCGGCGCCGGCCTCGCCGCCGCGGGCGGCTTCGTGCTCGGCTTGGTCGCGATGGGGCTGATGCGGGCCGGACGCCGCGCGCCGGTCGTCGCCGTGCTGGTGCTGGCCGCGAGCCTGGTGCTCGGCGCCACCGCTTTCGCGCATGAAGGGGATCATCCGGAGACCCGCGCCGCCTTCGTCCCGCCGCCCACCGACCTCGCCCAGCGCCTCTCCGACGGGGCGGTGTTCGTGCCCAAACCCACCCAGCGCCTGCTCTCCCTGCGCACGCAGATCGCGGCGGAGGGCGCGTTCCGCCGCACCGTGTCGCTGCCCGGCCGAATCATCCCGGACCCGAATGCCAGCGGCGTGGTACAATCCTCCGTCGGCGGGCGTCTGGCGCCGCCGCCCTCGGGCAGCTTCCCGCGCCTCGGCACCCGGGTGCGCCCGGGCGAGGTGCTGGCCCTCGTCACCCCGCCGGTGCAGCGGGTGGATCTCTCCGACATGCGCCAGCGCCAGGGCGAGCTCGACCAGCAGATCGCCATCGTCCAGCGCCGGGTCGACCGGTACCTCAAGCTTAGCCCTGGCGGCGCGGTCTCGCAGGTCCAGCTCGACGAGGCGCAGGACGAGCTGAAGGGCTTGAAGGACCGCCGCGGCGCCCTCGACCGCATCCGCCAGGATCCCGAAGTGCTGGTCGCCCCCGTCGGCGGGGTGATCGCGGAAGCCGCCGCAATCGCCGGCCAGATGGCCAATCCCGGCCAGATGGTCTTCCAGATCGTCGATCCGGCAAGGCTCTGGGTCGAGGCCCTGAGCTTCGACGCCCTGACTCCGGCATCCGACGCGACCGCCCGGCTCGCCGACGGGCGCAGCCTGCCGCTCGCCTACCAGGGCGCGGGGCTGGCCGACCGCAACCAGGCGATTCCGGTTCAGTTCGCGATTCAGAGCGGATCGGAGGGCCTGCGGGTCGGCCAGTTCGTCACCGTGCTCGCCGCCACCGACGCCGAGCAGAGCGGCCTCGCCCTGCCGCGGGGAAGCGTGGTGCGCACCGCCAACGGCCAGGACGTGGTCTACGCCCACACCGCCGCCGAGCGCTACGAGGCGAGGCCGGTGCGGGTCGCGCCCCTCGACGGGGCGCGGGTGCTGGTCGAGGCCGGGGTCAAGCCCGGCACCCGCGTGGTGGTCCAGGGCGCCGAGCTCCTGGACCAGGTCCGGTAGGGAGAGGCCGCGATGTTCTCCGTCCTGGTCACGCAATCCCTGCGCAACCGCCTGCTGGTCCTGGCGATCGCCGCCGTGCTGGTGCTGTACGGGGCGTTCAGCCTCACGCGGCTGCCGGTCGACGTCTTCCCTGACCTCAACCGTCCCACCGTCACCATCATGACCGAGGCCGAGGGCTACGCGCCCCCGGAGGTCGAGCAGATGGTGACCTACCCGATCGAAACCCGGCTCAACGGCCTACCCGGGGTGACCCGGCTGCGCTCGGTCTCGGGCGTCGGCCTGTCGGTGATCTACGTCGAGTTCGCCTGGGGCACCGACATCTACCGCAACCGCCAGCAGGTCGCCGAGCGGCTGGCCCTGGTCCAGGATCAGCTCCCCCGCGGGGTGACCTCGCAGATGGGCCCGGTCTCCTCGATCATGGGCCAGGTGCTGCTGATCGCGGTGACGGGCGAGAGCCTGTCGCCGATGGAGCTGCGCGAGACCGCCGACTTCGTGCTCAGGCCCCGCCTCCTTAACCTGCCGGGCGTGGCGCAGGTGATCCCGATCGGCGGCGAGGTGCGCCAGTTCCGCGTCGCGCCGAACCCGGCGGCGATGCGGGCGCTCGGGCTCACCAACGCCCAGCTCGACGCCGCGCTCCAGCAATTCGGCACCAATGCCGGCGGCGGCTTCACCGACCAGTATTCGCGCGAGTACCTGATCCGGAACCTCGCCCGCACGATGAGCCTGGAGGATCTGCGCGACCTCGTGGTGGGGGCCACGGGCAACGCCCCGGTGCGCCTGCGCCAGGTGGCGGAGGTCTCCTTCGCGGCCAAGGCCAAGCGCGGCGAGGGCGGCTACCAGGGCAAGCCGGCGGTGATCGTCTCGGTCGAGAAGCAGCCCGACGTCGACACCGTGGCGCTGACCCGCAGCATCGAGGCGGCGCTGAAGGACATCGCGCCCTCGCTGCCCGCCGGCATCTCGGCGGACAAGATCCTGTTTCGCCAGGCCGACTTCATCGAGACCTCGATCGCCAACGTCGAGCGGGTGCTGGTCGAGGCGATCGCCGTGGTGGCGATCGTGCTGTTCTGCTTCCTCTTGAACGTCCGCACCACCCTGATCTCGCTGACGGCAATCCCCGTGTCGATCCTGACGACGGCGCTGGTGTTCCATCTCCTCGGGCTGTCGATCAACACCATGACGCTCGGCGGGCTCGCCATCGCGATCGGCGAGCTCGTCGACGACGCGGTGGTCGACGTCGAGAACATCTTCCGGCGGCTGCGCGAGAACCGGGCCGCCGGCAACCCGCGCTCGGTCTTCGAGGTCGTGGTCGCGGCCTCGAACGAGGTGCGCTCCGGCATCGTCTACGCGACCGCGATCATCGTCCTGGTCTTCGTGCCGCTGTTTGCCCTCTCGGGCATCGAGGGGCGGCTCTTCGCGCCGCTCGGCCAGGCCTACATCGTGTCGATCCTGGCGAGCCTCGTCGTCTCGATCACCCTGACGCCGGTCCTCGCCTCCTGGTTGCTGCCCGGGATGAAGAGCCTGGATGAGCACGAAAGCCGCTTCATCCGGGCGCTCAAGCGCGCCAACGCCGCCGCGCTCCGGATCGTGTTCCGCCACCAGCGGATCCTCGTCGGCGCGGTCGCCGCCCTCGTGGTGGGCGCGGGCGTCGCCGCCGCCCAGCTGCCGCGGGCCTTCCTGCCGCCGTTCAACGAGGGCTCGTTCACCGTCACCATGGCCTTCACCCCCGGCATCTCGCTGCCCGAGAGCAGCCGGGTGGGCTCGATCGCCGAGCGGCTCCTGATGGAGATCCCGGAGGTCGCGGCGGTCGGCCGGCGCACCGGCCGGGCCGAACTCGACGAGCACGCCGAGGGCGTCCATTCCTCCGATCTCGAGGTGGCGCTCAAAGGCGGCGGCCGGCCGAAGGCGGACCTCGTGGCCGAGATCCGGAACCGGCTCGCGGTGCTGCCGGTCTCGGTCAATGTCGGGCAGCCGATCTCGCACCGGCTCGATCACATGCTCTCCGGCGTCCGGGCCGAGATCGCCCTCAAGATCTTCGGCGAGGACCTGGACGGCTTGCGCCGGGTGGCGGCAGGTCTCCAGGAGCGGATGCGGGCGATCCCGGGCCTCGCCGACCTCCAGGTCGAGAAGCAGACCCGGATCCCGCAGCTCGAGATCCGGGTCGATTACGGACGGGCGGCGCTCTACGGCGTGCAGCCGGCGGCGGTCGTCGAGCAGATCAGCCGGCTCTCCAACGGCCGCCTCGTCTCAACGGTGGTCGACGGCTACCGCCGCTTCGAGGTGGTGCTGCGGCTCCCCGAGGCGCAGCGCACCACCGCGGGTCTCGGCGACCTCCTGATCGAGACGCCGTCGGGCTGGGTGCCGGCGCGCCAGGTCGCCGACATCCGCGAGACCGACGGCCCGAACCAGATCCTGCGCGAGAACGGCCGCCGGCGCCTCGTCGTGATGGCGAACACCACCGCGGGGTCCGACATGGCGGAGATCGTCGCCGCGATCCGGAGGACTATCGCCGCCGAGACCCTGCCGCCGGGGGTCTTTGCCAGCCTCGAGGGCACGTTCCAGGCGCAGGAGGAGGCGAGCCGTACCATCGGGGCGCTGTCGCTCGTCTCGCTCGGGCTGATCTTCGCGCTGCTCGCCAGCCGCTACCGCTCGGGGGCGCTCGCGCTCATCATCCTCGGCAGCGTGCCGCTGGCGCTCATCGGCTCGGTGGCGGCCCTGTGGCTCGCGGGGCAGCCGCTCTCGGTCGCCTCGATGATCGGCTTCATCACGCTCACCGGCATCGCGGCCCGCAACGGCATCCTAAAAGTCAGCCACACCCTGAACCTCGCCCTCCACGAGGGCGTGCCGTTCGGCCCCGACCTCGTGGTGCGCGCGAGCCTGGAGCGGCTGACCCCGGTGCTGATGACCGCGCTCTCGGCCGGCGTCGCCCTGGTGCCGCTCCTCTACGATGCGGCGAGCCCCGGCAAGGAGATCCTGCACCCGGTCGCGGTGACGATCTTCGGCGGGCTCGTCAGCGCCACCCTGCTCGACGCGCTGCTGACCCCGGTGCTGCTCCTGCGCTTCGGCCGCAAGCCGCTGGAGCGCCTGATGGCGGCCCGCGAGACCGCGACGCGCAGGGCGCCCGCGGGCGCCGCGCCAGCCGACCTCTACTGAATCCCCCTCACGCCACGAGAGACGCGATGCCGTTCAGACGAATCCTCACCGCCGGCGCCCTGGCCCTCGCCCTGCCGCTCTGCGCGCGCCACGCCTGCGCCCATGACGGCACCGGGCACAATGGCGGCCGCGTGGCCGATGCCGGGCCCTACCACATCGAGCTGGTGACGAAGGACAGGACCGTCGAGGTCACGATCTACGACGCCAAGGAGAAAGCCGTCTCTCCCGCCGGCTTCAAGGGCACGGCGATCCTGGTCGTCGGCGGCAAGCCCGCCCGCGTGGTCCTGACCCCGGCCGCGGCGCGGCTCACCGGCGAGGCCGAGGTGGCGCTCGGCGCGAACCCGAAGGGCGTGGTGCAGATCACCGGTCCGGACGGTGCGGCGGCGAGCGGGAAGTTCAACTGAGCGGGGAATCCGGTGGTGGGAGCGGCGGGGACTCTTGCCGTCACGCCCCTCCCCTTTCCGGGCCCGGAAAGGGTGAAACGTGTCAGGGTCTGTTCGAGTCGGTCGGCGGAATCGCTACCCTCCTGGTCATTCCGGGGCCGCGTACCGGAGCCCGGAATGACCAGGAGGGTGTGGACATCGCGAGAGACAAATCGATCAGAGTCTCGACAGCGACCGTCCGATCACGCCGCCTGCCGCAGCACCTGCGCCGCCACGAAGGCCTGAATATTGCGCACCGTCGAGAAGACCTCGCGGCCGAGCAGGTGCTCCGGGAACTCGACGTCGAAATGTTCTTCCAGGTCCATCATCACCTGGACCGCGCCGAACGAGTCGAGCCCGTTGTCGAACAGGCAATCGTCGTCCGAGAGACGGGCGATGTTGCGGGCGAGGGTGCCGTGGCGCGCCAGGATCACCCGGATTTCATCGGCAGACACCATCGCTCGTCCTCGCTCTCGTCATGGCCAAGCTTAGACAGACACAAGCCGGAAATCAAACCCGTTTCGCGGCTCCTGTCGTCCCTCGGTAGTTTCGCCGCACCACCCGGCACCGATCCTGCGCACTGGAGCACGAGCCTCGGCCCGGCATCCCCGGACCGGACAGGATTGTTCGAGAACGGCACGGGTGGCGGGCGATGCGCGGAGGCGAGGGATCGAAGCGGTTCGAGGCGCTGGATGCCGGGCGGGGGGTCTGCGCCCTCGCGGTCGCGTTCTTCCACATGCCGCTGGCGCATCCGTGGCAGCAGCAGGCCTGGTTCCCGAACCTGCAACTCTGCGTCGACGTGTTCTTCGTGCTGTCGGGCTTCGTGCTGCTGCACGCCTACGGCGACCGGCTGGCGACGGGCCGGCAGGTCCTGCGCTTCGGGCTGATGCGCCTCGGCCGGCTCTGGCCGCTGCACGCCGCGACGCTCGGGCTCCTGGTCCTGCTCGAAGGGCTGCGCGTCCTCGCCCTCGCCCACCATGCCGGCGCCCCGGTCGCGACGCCGCCCTTCGGGCCCGAGCACCGGCCGGTCGAGATCGTCACCCACCTCTTGCTGCTGCAGAACTTCCGCACCTTCGGCGAGTACAGCTGGAACTTCCCGTCCTGGAGCATCGCGGTCGAGTTCTGGGCCTCGATCCTGCTGGCGGGAATCGTGATGGTGGCGGGCCCCAGGCACCGCCTCGTCTTCGCCGGGCTCGCCGGCGTCTCCGCGCTCGCCCTGTGGTGGTCGAGCCCGCGCACGCTGTTCGTGATCCAGAACTTCGGCATCGTGCGCTGCCTGTTCGACCTGTTCCTCGGCTGCCTCGTCTACACCCTGCGCGACGGCTTGCGCCTGCCGCGCCGAGCCGCGACCCCGGCCGAGATCCTGGCGATTCTCGTCCTGCCGGCCCTCGTGCTGCTGCTCCCGCAAGGCCCCCTCGGCTACGGCGCGAGCCTCGCCTTCGCGGCGATGATCGCGCTGTTCTCGCACCAGGGCGGCGCCGTGTCGGACCTCGCCCGGACCCGGGTTCCGCAGCGCCTCGGCTTGTGGTCGTTCTCGATCTACCTCCTGCACCTTCCGGCGATCCAGGTCTTCATGGCGACGGTCCACGCGATCGAGGCGCGCACCGGGCTGGCCCTCACGGTGGTGCACGGGCACGACCGCGTCGTCGATTTCGGATCCGGGACTGCCAACCTCGCGGCCGCCGCCGCATTGGTGGCGCTCACGGTGCCGCTCGCCGCCCTCAGTCACCGGTTCGTCGAGCGCCCGGCGCTCGCCTGGTTCAAGCGCATCGACGCCGGCCTCGCCGCACCCGCCGCCCGCGCCCCGGAGTCCATGGCCGCCCTGGCATCGCGCTGAACGACGCGGCCTGTCTCAGTTTGGGATGGCCCGGCGGCGGAAACGGCTGCCGGATCGGTAACCGAATGACGATTAAGTTCCTCATCGTGCCCTGCCGGATCAGGGATGGTTGAGGAGCGGACCCCGTCTGGAGACGATTGTCCCCGGCGCCCGCGATCGGCCCGCATGACGGACGAGCGGAGCAGATTTCCGCATGGCCAGACAGTCAATCGGAAGTCGCATGAGGCAGGGACACCAGATGTCGACGGCAGAGCCCGCCGCGGCCATCCCCCGCAGGACCGGCGGCACGCTGGCGGACCTGTGGGGATCGGCCCGCCGGCGCGCGGTGTGGATCGTCGCGAGCGCCGGCGTGATGGCGTCGCTCGGGGGGCTCTACGCGCTGCGGCAGGTGCCGACCTACCGCGCGACGGTCGAGCTCCTGATCGACCCGCAGGCGCTCCAGATCGTCGGGCGCGGCCTGTCGCGCCCGGACGCGCCGGCCCAGCTCGACTTCGCCAACCTCGAGAGCCAGGGGCTCGTCCTGCTCTCGGGCAAGCTCCTCGACCCGGTGATCGCGCAGCTCGGCCTCGCGACGGACCCGGTGCTGGTCCGGGGCGCCCCGCCCGGCGCCGATCCGGCGGTGGTCGCCCTCGAGGCCCTGCGCAAGCGCATCGTAGTGCGCCGGGTCGACAACTCGTTCAACTTCCAGCTCACCGTCGCCTATCCGGACGCGCGGCGCGCGGCCGAGATCGCCAACACCGTCGCGGCGCAGTTCTTCGAGGTCGGCGCCCGGGACCGGGTCTCGGTGGTGCGCCGGGCCAACGAGGCGCTGCTGACCCAGGCCGCCGACCTGCGCGCCCAGCTCAACCGGGCCGACGTGGCGGTGGAGCGCTACCGAGCCGAGAAGGGGCTGATCGGCTCCGGCGAAGCCGGCCTCCTGGTGTCGCAGCAGATCAAGGAGCTCTACGCCCAGATCACCGTCGCGGAGACCAACGTCGCCCGGCTCTCGTCCCGGCGCGAGCAGGTGCGCCAGCTGCGCGCGCCCGACGGCCAGGTCCAGGCGGTACCGGAGGCCGACACCTCGCCCGTGATGGTCTCGCTGCGCACCCAGTACGCCCAGACCCTCCAGGAGACCGCGACCCTGTCGCGCAGCCTCGGGCCGAGCCACCCGCAGATGATCGCGCTCGCAGCCCAGCGCGCCGCGACCGCGCGGCTGATCGCCCTGGAGGCCGAGCGGATCCGCCGCACCATCGAGGAGGACCTGCGCCGCTCCGAGGAGTCGCTGCGCCAGCTGCGCGGCCGGGCCGAGCGGCTGATCCAGAACCAGACCAGCAGCAACCAGGAGGGCATCCGCCTGCGCCAGCTCGAGAGCGAGGCGGAGGCGATCCGGCGCACCTACAACCTCGTCCTCGACCGGACGAAGGACCTGGAGCAGCAGCAATCGATCAACCCGAGCAACTCGCAGATCGTGTCGCGCGCCACCCCGCCCTTGAAGCCCTCGGACACCCCGGCGCCGGTAGTGGTGGTGGCCGCCGGGCTGTTCGGCGCCGTGCTCGGGCTGATCCTCGGCTTCCTCTACGATCTCTGGCGCGGCAACATCACGACCGTCTCGGGGTTCGGCACCGCGGCGCCGGTCTGGGCGCGCCTGCAACGGCGGGGCCGGGGCGGGACCAGCGCCGAGGAGGCGCTCGTCACCGCGGCGCGCGAATTGCGCAACCGCTTCGCCGGCCGCGGCCAGCCGGTGATCGTCACCGTGGCCTCGGACGGGCTCGCATCCGAGCGCCTGCACGCGGCGGAGATCCTCGCCGACCTGCTGGTGCGCCTCGGCGAGCCGGCCCTGATGGTGCCCGAGCAGGCCTATGCCCGCCTCGGCTTCGGCGACGGCCCGTGCACCGACGCGCCCGTGCGCGGCCAGATCGCCGTGATCGAGCCCGTCCGCGGGATCGAGCGCATGGCCCGGCCCGAGATCATCGTGGCGGAGCGCGACCTCGCCCGCGGCGACGGCTGGCTCTCGATCCCCGAGACCTCCGACGCGATCCTCCTCGTCGTCGCCCCCGGGCGGATGACCCGCAGCCGCCTGGAACGCCTGCTCGAGACCCTGGACGGCGCCGGCCGGTTCCGGGCGCAGGGGCTGTTCGGCCTCGTCACGGTCGAGGCGCGGCGGGCCATCACCCGGCCCAGGCGGGTGCCGGCGCGGGCGGTGACCGGGCAGGTCCGGGCGGCATGAATGCCGGCCTGGATGTCGGCCTGGCGCCCTCGGCCGCGCCCGCCGCCGATTGGCGCGCGCCTCTCCAGGGCCGGGTCGCGTTCGCGGTGCTGGTCGGCGCGCTCGTCTTCAACGCCGCGCTCTGCTTCCTCAACACCGCCGGGTTCCCGGTCAGCGGCGGCACCGTCATTGGCGCCGAGGTGGCGATCATCGCCGTCACCCTGGGCTTTGCCCTCGACGAGCGTCCGGGCCCGTGGCTCGTCCTCGCCGGGCTCGTGACCTACGGGCTGCTCCTCGTCACCCTGCGCGGCAACCCCGACGTCAAGGGCATCCGCGACTTCCTGATCCCGGTCGTGTTCTACGGCCTCGGCACCCGCAGCCCGTCCCTGCGCGACGCCGACCGGGTGGTGCTGGCCAGCGGCATCATCGTGGTGGTGATGGGTTTGTTCGAGTACGGCCTGTTCGACGTCTACCAGCAATACTTCAACATCGTCCGCTACTACGTCGCCCGCGGCAGCATGTCGGCGTCGGAGATCAGCGAGCTGACCGGCTCGCTGTTCACCTCGGGCATCCGGCCGGATTCCCGCTCCATCCTGCCGTTCCTCGGGCCGCACCGGGTCTCGTCGGTCTTCCTCGAGCCGGTCTCGGCCGGCAATTTCGGCGCCGTGCTGTTCGCCTGGGCGCTCTACCGGCGCACCATGCGCGGGCGCATCTGGCTGTTCCTCTGCGCCGCCATCACCATCATCCTGGCCGATGCGCGCTTCGGCGCCTACGTCTGCGTCGCCATCGCCGGGGCGATGCTGGTGGGCTACCGCCTGCCGCGCCTGCTGTGGATCGCCCTGCCGTTCACGATCCTGCTCGCGCTCGCGGTCTACGGCTTCGAGAGCCTCCAGACGAGCTGGCAGAACGACATGGCGGGCCGCCTGCTCTGGGCCGCGCTCCTCATCACCTCCCTGCCGCCCGAGGGCGTGTGGGGCATCATGCCCGACAAGATATTCCTGTCGGATTCCGGCTACGCCTACACCCTGACCCAGCTCGGGGTGGTGGGCGCGCTGGTCGCCTGGGGCCTGTTCGTCCTGATGCCGGCGCGCAACCCCGACGGCTGGCGCCTGCGCTGCGCGATGGCGATCTATCTCTGTCTGCTCCTCGTCATCAGCGACTCGCCGTACTCGATCAAGACCGCCGCGCTGGTGTGGTTCATGATGGGAGTGGCGGACGGGGCGGGGCCGGAGGAGGCGGGGCGTTAACCCGGTCTTAAGCAAAGGTCCGTCCAGGATACGGCACGCGTGTACCGTCCGTCCGGCCGGTGCTCGCGGGCGCGCCGTGGAACCCGTTCATGCTGGACTCGGTCCGGATCTCGCTCAAGGTGCTGAACGCGGCCCAGCTCGCCACGGTGGCGGCCGCGGCCTTCGGGCTGGCCTGGTTCGGCGGCGCCCTCTCCGGGGCCCCGTCCACGCCGGAGCGGCCGGCGCTCGCCCACACCCTCGTCCAGGCGGCCCGCGCCTACGCCGACGCCCTCGACGAGGAGCTGAGCGCTTCGATCAACGACGCCCGCAACGCCGCCCTGCTCCTGCGCCTCGACGATGCGACCCTGCCCGATTCCTGGCGCACGGGCCGGTTGCAGGACTGGCTCGCCCTCAATCCGCGCTATCGCGATGCCGCCCTGCTCTCCCCCGACGGGACCTTGCGCGCCGCCGGCGGGCCCGGCGGGACGCGGGTCGACCGCGCGCTCGCGCGCAACACCCAGGTCGCGGTGGCGGCGGGCCCCGCGGAGGCGCCCTTCGCGCTGACCCTGGCGCTCGGCCAGCCCGGCCGGTCGGACCGGGTCGTGCTGCGCGCGAGCCCGGCCTATTTCGAGGGCATCGGCGAGCGCGTCCGCCGGACGCTCGGCGCCGGCGACGCGATCCGCTTCGCGGTGGCGGGGGCGGACGGGCGGGCGCTCGTCGGTCCGTTGCCGGCTCCGGACGATCCCCGACCGCACGAGGCCGCGCCCACCCGCGGCAGCCGCGACATCGCGAGCCCCGGCTGGCTCGTCACCGCCTCGGCGCCGGCGATCCCGCTCACATCCGCCGGAGCGGACCCGCGCCTGATCGCCCTCGGCCTCGCCCTGGTGCTCGCCGCGGGCGGCCTCGGCTACGCCCTCGGCGGGCGGGTCTCGGCGCGCCTTCGCCGCCTCGCCGAGGAGGCCGGCACCGCCGACGAGACCGGCGGCGCGGCGCCGGCGTCGCGGGTGCGCGAGATCGCGGCGGTCGCCGGCACCGTCCGCGACCGGGCCCAGAGCCTCGACGCCCGCCTCGCCGGGGCCGGGACCGGCCTCGACCGGGTGCGCGGCCGCCTGCACACCTTCGAGGCGATGTCGGGCTGGACCTGCTGGGAGATCGATCCCGAGACCCGGCAGGTCGTGTGGTCGGATCCCGACGGCTCCGGCGCCCTGGCGGGAGCCGACCGCGTCGCGACGCTGGGCGACCTCGCCGCCCGGTTCGAGCCCGCCGACCGCCCCCTCCTCGACCTTGCCCTGAAAGCGGCCCTCGGAGCGGACGGGCCCCACGACGTGATCCTGCGCACGAGCGGGCCGGGGCCCGAATCCGGCCGCCGCCTGCTGGTGCGGCTGCTGCGCGGCCGCGACGCCGCCGGCCGGATCCGGGTCCACGCGCTGAGCCGGACGATCCGCGACGGCGAGCCCGCCGACAGCCCGGCCGGCGCCAACGAGCGGCGGCGCAACCTCGTGCTGCGCCGGGTCACCGACGGCATCGTCCACGACTTCAACGACGTGCTCACGGTGGTGCTGGCCAATCTCGGGGTGCTGCGGCGCCAGACCGGCCTCGATGCGCGCCAGGCGGCCCTGACCGACTCGGCGCTCGCCGGAGCCCAGCGCGGGGCGGCGCTGACCCGGCGCCTGCTCGGCCTGGTGCGCGGCGGCGACCTCGCCGGCGACGGCCCTCCGGCGGAGATCGGCGCCTGCGACCTCGCCGCGACGGTCGCGGCGTTCCTGCCCTTCCTCCAGGCCAACGTCCTGCGCGACGCGCCCCTCGTCACGCGCATCCCCGACGACCTCCCGAGGGCGGCCTGCGGCGAGCGGATGGTCGAGCTGGTGCTGCTCAACCTCGCCTTCCATGTCCGCGACCTCGGCCTGCACGGCTTCGCGGTCGGCGCGGCCGGGCACGCGGCCGATGCGACCCCGGTGCCCGGGATGCCGGAGGGCCCGGCTTTGCGCGTGCTGTTCGCGAGCGGGCGGCGCCCGGCGGGCGCCGCCGCGCGGCCGCACGGGCAGGCGCTCGACACCGTCGCGCGGCTCCTCGTCGCGAGCGGCGGCGGCTGGCGCGTCCTCAGCGACGGAACGGGCGAGGAGGCCTTCCTGGCCGAGGCCTGGCTGCGCGCGGAGGCGCGTCCCGCGGAGGCGCGGGCGCGGACGGCAGGTCCCGCCGCTCCGCCCCACGCCGCCATCGCCGGCCCGGGCCCGCAGCCCGTCTTGCGCATCCTGCTCGTCGAGAGCGACAGCCTCGTGCGCGCCAGCCTCGTCGAGGCCCTGGCCGAGCTCGGCCACGAGGTGGTCCAGGCGGCCTCCGGCGAGCACGCCCTGGGGCTGCTCGCCCACGACGCCGCCTTCGACGCGATGATCGCCGACCAGGCGATGCCGGTGATGACCGGCCTCCAGCTCGCCGCCACCGTGGTCGAGCGCCATCCCGGCATCCGCGTCGTCCTGGCGAGCCCGCACGGCCAGCTGCCCGCCGCGGCGCGCCGCTTCCTCCAGCTCGACAAGCCGTTCCGGCGCGAGGACCTCGCCGCCGTGCTGGCCGCCCGCGCCGCCTGATCGGCGCGGCGCGCGGTCGCTCTCTTGTCCGCTAGGTAAATTTTGCCGATCCGATCGTCGGATCAGGCACGCTAAATTTTAACCGTCTCCCCGCATAAACCAGTGCACAGTATCTCGGTATGTTGCGTAGGAGGCGGCGTTGATTGCCTCGATCAAATCTGGACTACTCCGCCGTGTCGCCGGCGCCGGCCTCGCCGCGCTCGCCGCGGCGGGCACGGCGCGGGCGGCGGACCTGCGGGCGCCGGGCACCGACGCCGACTGGTATACCGGCGCGCAGGCGCAAGCCGTCGACGACAGCTGGGCGGTCGCCGTCGACGGCTCGACCAGCGTCACCTCGAACAGCTCGGCCTTCGGCTCGGTCACCGTGACGGCGCCGCTCGCCGGCTCGCCGAGCCAGAGCGGCCCGCGGGTGCGGGTCGAGGCCATCGCCGGCACCTACTCTTATCCGGGTCAGGCCGTCGCCTCGCGGGTGACGGGCTACCAGCAGGAAGGCTCGGCGATGGCCGGCTACGAGTGGGTGTGGCGCGACGCGGCGCTCGCCGGCTTCATCGGCTTCAACGTGCGCAGCAACCAGCTCTCGATCCCCGATCCCGGCAACCCGGTGGTCGGCACCGGCATCGGCCTGCGCGTCGCCGCGAACTTCTACGCCAACCCCACCGACCGCACCATGGTGTCGGCCTACGGCTCGTACTCGACCAAGTTCAACGCCTATTATTCCCGCCTGCGCGTCGGCTACATGGTCGCCGACGGCGTCTATATCGGCCCCGAGGCGCTGTTTCTCGGCGACGACTTCTTCCGCCAGTACCGGATCGGCGCCCATCTCTCGGGCGTGAAGTTCGGGCCGGTGCAGATGTCGCTGGCGGCGGGCTTCGTGCAGGACCGGGTCCAGGGCTCGGGCTACTATTCGAGCATCGAGGCGCGGGCGAATTTCTAGGTCGCGGAGCCCGTTCGATCAGCCCCTCCGATCCTACGACCCTCCGGGTCGTTCCGGAGCCGCGAACGCGGAGGCCGGAATGACCGGGAAGGCGTGAAGACCGTCGAGCGTTTCGACGAAACGCCCGACTACTCCCAGGGACGAGAAAGGGCGCCCGGCGACCCGGGCGCCCCTCCCCGGCGTCAGGCCGGCGCGCCGCCGGCCTTGGCCTCGCGGCGCCGGGCGTGCAGCACGTACTCGGTGTAGCCGTTGGGCTGGACGCGGCCCTTGAACACCAGGTCGCAGGCGGCCTGGAAGGCGGGTCCGTCGAAGCCCGGGGCCATCGGCCGGTAGAGCGGGTCGCCGGCATTCTGGCGATCCACCACCTGCGCCATGCGCTTCATCGTCTCCATCACCTGGTCCTGCGACACCACGCCGTGGTGCAGCCAGTTGGCGATGTGCTGCGACGAGATCCGCAACGTCGCGCGGTCCTCCATCAGGGCCACGTCGTGGATGTCCGGCACCTTGGAGCAGCCGACGCCCTGGTCGATCCAGCGCACGACGTAGCCCAGGATGCTCTGGACGTTGTTGTCGATCTCCTGCTGCACGTCGTCGGGGGCGAAGTTCGAGCGGGCGAGCGGGATCTGCAGGATTTCGTCGAGGGCCTGGCGCGGCCGGCGCGCCAGCTCCTGCTGACGGGCCTTCACGTCGGTCTCGTGGTAGTGCAGCGCGTGCAGCGTCGCGGCGGTCGGCGAGGGCACCCAGGCGGTCGAGGCGCCGGCCTTCGGGTGGGCGCCCTTCTGGGCCAGCATGTCGGCCATCGCGTCGGGCGCCGCCCACATGCCCTTGCCGATCTGCGCCCGGCCGAGCAGCCCGCAGGCGAGGCCGACATCGACGTTGTTCGCCTCGTAGCCCTTGATCCAGGGCGTGCCCTTCATGTCGTTCTTGCGGATGACCGGGCCGGCCTCCATCGACGTGTGGATCTCGTCGCCGGTGCGGTCGAGGAAGCCGGTATTGATGAACACCACCCGCTCGGCCGCCGCCTTGATGCAGGCGGCGAGGTTGACGGTGGTGCGGCGCTCCTCGTCCATGATGCCCATCTTGAGGGTGTTGGGCTTGAGGCCCAGCATCGCCTCGACGCGCCCGAACAGCTCGACCGCGAAGGCGACCTCCTCGGGCCCGTGCATCTTCGGCTTGACGATGTAGACCGAGCCGCGGCGGCTGTTGCGGATGCCTGACGTGCTCTTGAGGTCGTGGATCGCGATCAGGGCCGTGACGGCGGCGTCGAGGATGCCCTCCGGCACCTCGGCACCGGATGCGTCGAGGACGGCGTCGGTGAACATGTGGTGGCCGACGTTGCGCACCAGCATCAGCGAGCGGCCGGGCACGCTGACCTCGCCCTGGCCGTCGGGGGCGGTGTAGACCCGGTCGGGGTTGAGCTTGCGCTCGAAGCGGCGGCCGTCCTTCTCGACCGGGGCCGAGAGGGTGCCGTTCATCAGGCCGAGCCAGTTGCGGTAGACCACGACCTTGTCGTCGGCATCGACCGCCGCGACCGAATCCTCGAGGTCCATGATCGTCGAGACCGCGGACTCGACCAGCACGTCGGCGACGCCAGCGGGGTCGGTGCGGCCGATCGGGTGGTCGCGGTCGACCGCGATCTCGACGTGCAGGCCGTTGTGGCGCAGGAGCAGGGCGGTGGGCGCCTCGGCCGAGCCGCGATAGCCCGCGAAGGCCTCGGGCCGGGCAAGGGCGAGCGCGCCGTCCTTGGTCTTCGCGACGAGGCTGCCCGCCTCGACCGAGAAGCCGGTCGCGTCGGCGTAGCGTCCGCCGGCGAGCGGCAGGGCGGCGTCGAGGAACTCGCGGGCGCGAGCCACGACCTTGTCGCCGCGGGCGCGGTTGTAGCCCTTGCCGCGAGTGGCGCCGCCCTCCTCCGACACCGCATCGGTGCCGTAGAGCGCGTCGTAGAGCGAGCCCCAGCGGGCATTGGCGGCGTTGAGCGCGTAGCGGGCGTTCGAGGTCGGCACGACGAGCTGCGGGCCGGCGATGGCGGCGATCTCGTCGTCGACGTCGCCGGTATGCACCTGCACCGGGCCGGGATCGGGCAGGAGATAGCCGATCTCGGTGAGGAAGGCCTTGTAGGCCGCCTCGTCCACCGGCCGGCCCGCCCGCTCGCGGTGCCAGGCGTCGATCTTCGCCTGGATGGCGTCGCGGGTCTCGAGCAGGGCGCGGTTGCAGGGGCTCAAGTCGCGCACGATGGCCGACAGGCCGCTCCAGAACGCCTCCGGGGTGATCCCGGTCCCCGGCAGGGCTTCCTCGACCACGAAATCGTGCAGCACCGCGGCCACCGACACGCCACCGACCGTCTTGCGATCCATTCGACTTTCCTCCCGCGGGCATCCGCACGTGCCGCGTCTTCGCGCTCCCCTTACCAGGGGATGCGGGCGCCAGAAAGCGGGCGTGCGGGCGCGGACCCGGGCGGCGGGCCTTAGGGCGCCGCCTCGCACCGGCGGGCATCCCGGGATGAGACGACCTGTCGAAAACGTAATGTCCTGTGGGATCGAAAATGCCCCGCTCGGGCGTTTCCTCCCCGTGACAAATGCCGGCCCCCTGCCCATCTCGTGGGCGCCGGGCCGGGCCCGCCCGCCGGCAACCGAAGGAGTACGGCTCCATGAACAGCGAAGAACGCGACGTCATCAACGGCATATTCCAGCGACTGGAGCAGGCCGCGCAGCAGCCCCGCGATGCCGACGCGGAGCGCTTCATCGCCGACAAGATCCGCGCCCAGCCCTACGCCCCCTACGCCATGGCACAGCTCGTCTACGTGCAGGAGGAGGCGATCAAGAGCCTCAACCAGCAGCTCGAGCAGGCCCGGGCCGAGGCCCAGCGCGGCGGCCAGGCTGCGGGCCAGGGCTCCGGCGGCGGAGGCGGCTTCTTCTCCAGCATCTTCGGCGGCGGGTCGCGGCCCGAGCCGCAGCAGCCGCCGCAGCGTGGCGGCGCCTGGGGCAACCAGGGCGGCGGCTACGGCCAGCCGCAGCAGCCCGGCTATGGCGGTCCGCAGCAGGGCTATCCCCCGCAGCAGCCCGGCTACGCCCCGCAGCAGGGCGGTCCCTGGGGCGGGCAAGCCGCGCCGCAGCAGCGCGGCGGCGGCTTCCTCGCCACGGCGCTGCCGATGGCCGCGGGCGCGGCCGGCGGCATGCTCCTCGGCAGCGCGCTCAGCAACGCCTTCGCGGGCGGCCACTCCTCGCTCGGCAGCATGGCGGGCCTCGGCGGCGCCGGTGCGGCGGGTGCGGGCGGCGAGACCGTGATCGAGAACAACTACTTCGGCGACCAGGGCGGCAGCCAGGATTTCGGCGCTCCCCTCGGCGGCGACGATGCCGGCTTCCAGGACGCCTCCTTCGACGGCGACATGGGCGACAGCGGCAGCGACGACTGGGTCTGATCGGCCGTTACGCTGAATTGAAGGGCCCCGCCGCGGCGACGCGGCGGGGCCTTTTTCGCGTCAGATCTCGGGCCTTCAGATCACCTGGTCTTCAGATCACCTGCACGCGGGCGCCGACAGGGACGCGCTCGTAGAGATCCGTCACGTCCTCGTTCATCATCCGGATGCAGCCCGACGAGACCGACTGGCCAATCGTGTGGGGCTCGTTGGTGCCGTGGATGCGGTAGAGCGACGAGCCGAGATAGAGCGCGCGGGCCCCGAGCGGGTTGGCGGGTCCGCCGGCCATGTGGCGCGGCAGGTCGGGGCGGCGGCGCAGCATCTCGGGCGGCGGCGTCCAGTCCGGCCATTCGCGCTTGGCGCTGACCGTCTTCATGCCCGACCAGGTGAAGCCCGGCCGCCCGACGCCGATGCCGTAGCGCAGGGCCCGGCCCCCGGGCTGGACCAGGTAGAGGAAGCGCGACGGCGTATCGATCACCACGGTGCCGGGCCGCTGGCCGCCGTCATAGGCGACCTCCTGGCGCTGGAAGCGCGGATCCATCGCCCGGCCGATCCCCTCCTCCCGGGCCTCCGGCAGCGCCACCGGGGCCGGGCGGCCGCGGGGCGTCTCGAACGGGTCGGGGGCGTAGGCCTGGGACGCTTGAGGCTGGGCGTAGACCGGAGGCGGGACGTAGGCCTGCGGCGCGTAGGCTTGGCGGGGATAGGCTTGGCGGGGATAGTCCCGGCGGGGATAGTCCTGCGACGGCACCGGATCGCCGGAATGCAGCGCCGTCCCGGGCGCGACCGGCGCGTAGCCGACCTGGGCGCCCGAGGTGCCGGCGGCGGCGTAGCTGGCCTGCCGGTAGCCGCGGCCCGGAAGGATCGTGCCGTCCGGCGCGACCGGGGCCGGGCGCAGCGGACGGGCCGCGGCGGCCGGGTCCTGCCCGGTCATCAGGAACTCGATGAAGCCGCCGCCATAGGGGCCCGGCGCGCCCTGCGCCAGGGCCGCAGGCGTTTCGAGACCCGCTCCGAGACCGGCCGCGATCGCCCCGGCCAGCACCATCCCGCGCACCACCATCGCACCCGTCCCCGAAAACCCCTGCCGCAGCCCGGCGATGGCGGCAGGAGAGCAGGGCCCCCGGGACCGGGCGGTGAAGGAACGTGGTGAGCGTTTCGCTAAATCCTTGCGGCGAATCATTAATTCGGCCGCATCGTGAATCCTTCGTCACTGCCGGGGCAGGCCCCGGCAGGCATTCAGCAATTCGCAATCAATCTTGGAGAAATTGGCCCACGTGGGCCGTGCGATACGGCCGCGGTTGCAGGCTCTCTCGGACCCATGAAGAACAAGCGCTTCCGCATCGAGGACAGTCTCGGCGTTGCCTCCGCTCCTGTCGAGGCGGCGGCGCCGTCGTCCTCGCCCAACGACGACCGGATCGCCGAGATCCTGGCGAAGGTCAACGAGCTCAAGCGTCTGACCGAGACCACCACCGGCGACGTGATCGACGCCTGCCGGCGGGAGATGAACGAGATCTACGGCATGCGGGCCGAGCTCGACGTGATGAAGGCCGCGATCGGCCGGACCAAGCACGAGATCGCGGTGCTGCACCGGCAGGATTTCGACGGCAAGGGCGTGCGCCGGGCCGCCGGCGAGCTGGACGCCGTGGTCGATGCCACCGAACGGGCCACCACCACCATCCTGGCCGCCGTCGAGGACATCGAGACCCACGCCTCGGTGCTGCGCTCGACCGGCGGGCTGAAGGACCAGTCCGACGTCGACGCGATCCTCGACCGCACCGTGGTGCTCTACGAGGCCTGCAACTTCCAGGACCTGACGGGCCAGCGCATCAGCAAGATCGTCAGCGTGCTGAAGTTCGTCGAGGACCACATCGACCGGATGATCGAGGCCTGGGGCGGGCTCGACGCCTTCAAGGACCTGATCGGCGAGCGCGCCGGGGTCAGCATCGACGACGAGAGCAGCCTCCTCAACGGGCCGAAGCTCGACGAGGATCCGGGCCACGTCGACCAGAACGACATCGACGCGCTGTTCGACTGACGGCGGTGAGTGCGGCGCCGAGGCGCCGACCATGACCCGGAGGGTGTCGGCATCGGCGCGCGGGCTACCCGCGCCCCCGCCCGGCCATCCTCCCGAGCCGCGACCAGGCCGCCGACAGCACGCCCCGCCCCGGCTCGGGCGCGGCCGCCATCCTGGCCATCCGCCGCAGCAGCCCGTCCGCGGCGGCGCGAGGATCGCTGAGGACCTGCTGGCTGCCGAAGGCGCCCGGCTCCGCCTCCGCCGTGCCGGGCTGGTGGAGATAGGCCACGGCGTTGCCGCACAGGGCATCGGCGAGCAGGAAGGTCGGGTTGATCGCCGGGCCGGGGCTCAGCGCCACCACCCGCCGGCCGGGCGGCGCGAACAACGCGGTGTGGAGCGCCGAGCCCAGCGAACCCGCGACCACCCGCCGGCGAGCGAAGAGCCGGACCTGCTCGGAGAAGCTCATCGTCTCCGGGTGCAGGATCTCGACGCCCTCCCGCGCCAGGATCTCCGTCACCGCCTCCTCGTTGGCGAAGCGGCGCACGCCGCCCGACAGCCGCGTCTTGGCGAGGTAGGCCGGGCGCGCGTCGGCATCGACCTCGTCCGGGGCGTAGCAGCCGGCCCCGATCTCCCGGCACAGGTCGCGAAACACCGTGTGGGCGAAACCCTCCTCCTGGAAGGCCGGGGCCGGGACGATCGCGCGGCGCAGGCGCATCGGCGCCTCGAAGGCGTGGATGTCGCGCACCTCCAGGCCGAGCCGCGCCAGGATGTCGACGGCGAAGCGGTAGGGCTGCCACAGGCTCTCGTGGGCCGGGGCGTAGCACAGGATCGGCGCCACGGGCCGGCCCCGCAGCAGCGGCCAGAACCGCGGCAGGGTGGTGACCACGAAATGCCCGTAATGCAGGTGGGCGCCGCCGAGGAACAGGTAGGCCTCCTCCGGGGCGAGGGGTACGTCCGCCGGCAGGTCCAGCGGCCAGTCGGTGCGCTGCCAGGATGGCGTGGTGCCGGGCCCGCGGTAATCGACGCTCTCGGGGATGAAGCGGCGCGCGGCGTCGAACAGGGCCGAGGGCTGGCCCCGCGCCTCGCTGTGCGGCAGGTAGAGGACGTCCTCGACGATCCGCACCGCCGGCAGGTCGGGCCGGAGGGGCGGGATCCGGGGCGTCCGGCAGGCGCGGAGCGTCATGCGGGGCGGGGCGTCACGATGTGATCCTTCGCGGATGCGTTCGTCAGGGAGGCCTTTTAGCGCCCAGGCGCGGTCTTTCCAGCGGGGGTCAGGCCGCCTACATCGCCCTGATGAGCCGACAGCCTGGGAACGACGTGCCGCCCGACGCCCTCGACACGATCGAGGACGACGACGAGGCGGTGGACGCCCTCGACACCGCCCCCGAGATCGACTTCGACCTCGATGCAGGTGCGGGCGCGATCCAGGCCGGCACGGCCGTGATCCGCCGGTTCTGGACCACCCTGCCGACCTCGCCCGGCGTCTACCGGATGTTCGACGCCAAGGGCGACGTGCTCTACGTCGGCAAGGCCAAGAACCTGAAGAACCGGGTCGGGTCCTACGCCCGCGGCCAGGCGCACACCAACCGCATCGCCCGGATGATCGCCGAGACGGCCTCGATGGAGTTCGTCACCACGGCGACCGAGACCGAGGCGCTGCTGCTCGAGGCCAACCTCATCAAGCAGCTGAAGCCCCGCTTCAACGTGCTGATGCGGGACGACAAGTCCCTGCCCTACATTCTGCTCACCGCCGATTCCGACGCGCCCCAGCTCGTCAAGCATCGCGGGGCGCGGCGGCGGGCCGGGCATTATTACGGCCCCTTCGCGAGCGTCTGGGCGGTCAACCGCACGGTCAACGCGCTCCAGCGCGCGTTCCTCCTGCGCTCCTGCTCCGACAGCTACTTCGAGAACCGCACGCGGCCCTGCCTGCTCTACCAGATCAAGCGGTGCTCGGGCCCCTGCACCAACGAGATCTCGGTCGAGGACTATGCCGGGCTCGCGGCGGAGGCGCGGGGTTTTCTCTCGGGCAAGTCCAACGCCGTGAAGGAGCGCATGGCCGCCGAGATGCAGGCCGCGTCGGACGCCTGGGAGTTCGAGAAGGCGGCGCGCTACCGCGACCGCATCGCCGCGCTCGCCGCCATCCAGGGCGTGCAGGGCGTGAACACGCAGGGCATCGAGGAGGCGGACGTCTTCGCCCTCGACGAGCAGGCCGGCCAGTTCTGCATCGAGGTGTTCTTCTTCCGCAACTGGCAGAACTGGGGCAACCGGGCCTACTTCCCGAAGGCCGACCGCAGCATGAGCCCGGCCGAGGTGCTGGCCTCGTTCCTGGCCCAGTTCTACGACGACAAGCCGGCGCCGCGCCTCGTGCTCACCTCGCACGAGATCGAGGACGCGGAGCTGCTCGCCGCCGCGCTCTCGACGCGGGCCGAGAACCGGGTCGAGATCCACGCGCCCAAGCGCGCCGAGCGGAAGAACCTCGTCGACTACGCCGCCCGCAACGCCCGCGAGGCCCTGGCCCGGCGCCTCGCCGACACCGCCTCGCAGGGCAAGCTGCTCGCCGCCCTCGGCACGTCGTTCGGGCTGAGCGTCGCGCCGCGCCGGATCGAGGTCTACGACAACTCGCACATCATGGGCACGAACGCGGTCGGCGCGATGATCGTCGCGGGGCCGACGGGCTTCATGAAGACCCATTACCGCACCTTCACCATCAAGTCGGAGGAGGTGAAGCCCGGCGACGATTACGGCATGATGCGGGAGGTGCTCCAGCGCCGCTTCGCGCGCCTCGTCAAGGAGCACCCGCGCACCAGGGCCGAGGCCGCGATCGCCGCCGCCGAGGGCGGGCCGACGGAGCCGGAGCCCGCGCCGGACCCGGCCGACGCCGAGGCGTTTCCGGCCTGGCCGGATCTCGTGCTGATCGACGGCGGCCGCGGCCAGCTCGAGGCGGCCCGCAAGGCCCTCGACGAGGTCGGGGTGACCGACGTGCCCCTCGTCGGCATCGCCAAGGGGCGAGACCGGGATGCGGGCCGCGAGACCTTCTTCGTCCCCGGCCAGGCGCCGTTCCGGCTGCCGCCGCGGGACCCGACGCTCTATTTCGTCCAGCGCCTGCGCGACGAGGCCCACCGCTTCGCCATCGGGGCGCACCGGGCCAAGCGCAAGCGCGAGATGGTGAAGAACCCCCTCGACGAGATCCCGGGGGTCGGCCCGACCCGCAAGCGCGCGCTCCTGCATCATTTCGGGACGGTGAAGGCGATCGAGCGCGCGGCGCTGGAGGACCTCGCCAAGGCGCCCGGCGTGAACGCCGCCACCGCCCGGGCGATCTACGACTTCTTTCATGCCGATGCGTGACGAATCGCCGATGCGTGACGCTGAGTCCGGTCCGAGTTCTGTTGACGCCCCCTCCTCCCGCGTGGTTTCACCGACGGCGATGAACGTGGTCGTACCCCGGCGCCGCTCGACGGCCCTGAACCTCGCGAACCTCCTGACCTACGGCCGCCTGGTCGCGGTTCCGGTGGTGGTGGCGCTGCTGTTCTGGCCGCAGGACGAGACCGCGCGCTGGATCGCCGTCGCGGTCTTCGTCGCCGCCGCGATCACCGACTACCTCGATGGCTACGTCGCCCGCACCTACGCCCAGAGCTCGGCGCTCGGGCGCATGCTCGACCCGATCGCCGACAAGCTGCTCGTCGCCGCGAGCCTCCTGATGCTCTGCGCCGACGGGACGATCCGCAGCTGGTCGCTGTGGGCGGCGATCGTGATCCTGTGCCGCGAGATCCTGGTCTCGGGACTTCGCGAGTACCTGGCCGAGCTGAAGGTCGGCGTGCCGGTGAGCCGGGTCGCCAAGTGGAAGACCGCGGTGCAACTCGTCGCGCTCGGCGTGCTGATCGCGGGTCCGGCCGGCGAGCGGGTGCTGCCGGGCAACGGCACGCTGGGCCTCGTCCTGCTCTGGCTCGCCGCGGCGCTGACGCTCTACACCGGCTACGACTACATGCGCTCCGGCATCCGCCACGTCATCGACGACGAGAGATGAGCCGCCCGATGAAGCTCGTCTACTTCGCCTGGGTCCGCGAGCGGATCGGCCGTCCGGAGGAAACCCTCGACCTGCCGCCCGACGTGGCGACGGTCGCCGACCTCGTCGCCTGGCTGAGAAGCCGGGGCGAGGAATACGCCTACGCCTTCGAGACCGACGGCGTCGTCCGCGCCGCCGTCGACCGCGTCCATGCCAAGCCCGGGACGGCGCTCGCAGGCGCGAGCGAGGTGGCGTTCTTCCCGCCGATGACCGGGGGGTGAGGCGGCATTCCCGAGTGATCCGTCTCTTCCAGTTTCAACTTAGCCCACCCGCGGCCTCATCCTGAGGTGCCCCGCCGATCGAAGACCGGTTGGGCACCTCAGGATGAGGCCGCGGGTGGGATCTCGAAGATTGTCCGTCGGAGTCTCCCGATGCCCCGCCCCCTGCCGCTCCTCGCGCTCGTGGTCTCGTCCCTCGCCGCCTCGGCCGCCTCGGCCGAGCCGGTGAAGGTCGGGCCGCTCCTGGAGCATCGCGGGATGTGCGAGGCCTCGGGCGCGGTGCCGTATCCGCGCGGCAGCGTCGGTGACCGGTTCCTGGTGGTCGACGACGAATCGACCGTGATGATGCTCTACCGGGCCGGCGCGAGCGGCGACGCGCTGCCGCTCGGCGGCGCCGATCTGGGTCCGCAACTCGGCCTCACCCCCGAGGACCGCAAGGCCGACCTCGAATCCGCGACCTGGCTCGGCTCCGACCTCTACGTGCTCGGCTCGCACAGCCGCCGGCGCGGCGGCAAGCAGAGCCCCGGCCGCGGCCGCCTCGCCGTCGTCACGGTGACGGACCAGGGCGGGACGCCAGCCCTCGCCCCGAAGGGGCGCGCGGTGAAGGGTCTGCCGCAGGCCTTCGCCGCCCTGTCGCCGCTGTTCGCGGCGCGGATCGGCCTCGACGTGCCGGCGCGGGATGACCTCGACCCGAAGCGCAAGGGCTTCAACATCGAGGGCATGGCGCCGCGGCCGGACGGCACGTCGCTCTGGCTCGGCCTGCGCAATCCCCTCGACACCGACGCCAACGCCCTGCTGGTCCCCCTGGAGAACCCGGCGGAGGCGGTGGCCGGCGCCGCCCCGCGCCTCGGCGCCCCGGTCGCCCTCGACCTCAAGGGCCGCGGCATCCGCGACATCGCCTACGCGCCGCAGGCCAGGGCCTACTTCATCCTCGCGGGCGGGGCCGGCGGCGGGGGCGAGCCGTTCGACCTCTACCGCTGGTCGGGCGATCCGGCGGACCGACCCGTGCGGGTCGAGGGCGCCGCCGCGGCCTTCGCGCCGATTCCCGACTTCCAGCCCGAGGCCCTCCTGGTCAGCCCGGCCGGCGACCGGGTCCAGGTGCTGAGCGACGACGGCGAGGCGCTGGGCTCCGACGGCAAGCCGTGCGAGGAGTCGCGGGACGGCAAGCGCTTCCGGAGCCTGACGCTCGACCTGCGTTAGGAGGCCTCAGCTCGCCAGAGCCGCCGCGAATTCCCGCACGTTGTGGCGCATCATGTCGAGGTAGGTCGGCGCGGGACCGCCGGGCTCGGACAGGGCATCGGAGAAGACCCGCCCGCCCGCCTTGGCGCCGCTCTCGCGGGCGATCTGCTGCATCAACCGCGGATCGGAGATGTTCTCGAGGAAGACCGCCGGGATTCGGTCGCGGCGGACCTGGCGCACGATCGCCGCGACGTCGCGGGCGGTGGCCTCGCTCTGGCTCGATACGCCCTGGGGCGCGAGGAAGCGCAACCCGTAGGCCTTGGCGAAGTACCCGAAGGCGTCGTGGGTGGTGACGATGCGCCGGCGCGCCTCCGGGATGCCGCCGATCGCCTTGCGCACCTCGGCATCGAGGGCGTCGAGCCGCGCCAGGTAGGCCGTCGCGTTGGCCTCATAGGCCGCCCGGCCCTCGGGATCGACGCTCGCCAGCCCGTCGCGGATATTGGCGACGTAGGTCCTGGCATTGGCGACGTTCTGCCAGGCATGGGGGTCGGCGGCGTGCGAGTGCCCTTGATCCGGACCGTGGCCGTCGTCCTCCTCGATCGGGACGATGCCGCTGGCGGCGACGACGACCTTGGCCCTGGTGCCGGAGGCCTTGATCAGCCGGTCGATCCAGCCCTCGAAGCCGAGGCCGTTCACCACCACGAGCCGCGCTGCCGCCACCGCCTGGGCGTCGGCCGGGGCCGGCACGAAGCTGTGGGCGTCGCCGTTCGGCCCGACGAGGGTGGTCACGGCGACGCGCGATCCCCCGACCTGCCGCACGAGATCGCCGAGGATCGAGAAGGTCGCCACCACGCGAACCGGCGCCTCGGCCCGCGCCGGAACGATCCAGGCCAGGCTCAAGGCCAGCAGCAGCGTCCCGATTCCCAGCCTGCCCATCACACCAATCCCTCGCTCGGCGACGCGCCTCACCTAGGCCGGCACGAGGAAGATTGCAACAATGTTACATGCCCGGTGGTGCGAGAGTCGGCCGCAGCGTTAACCTGGAGCGAGGACAGGGCAGCGAGACGCGTCCACGGTCGCGGCCGTCACGCCGTTCCTGCCGCTCCCGCTCGAACGGTGTCACGGGCGGACCGGACCATCACGCGCGAGCGGGATGCCCCGGCCCGCCGCTCTCGCCGATCATGGGCGCGAGGAAACCCTCGGCGCCCGGCCGACGAGCTCGGCGCTTTGCGGCCGGCGCCCAGCGATCGGCCGGGCGCTCCGACCGTCAGGTCAGCTTCGCCTTCACCAGGCCGTAGACACGCTCGGTCAGGGCGTCGGCCCCGTCGAGCGCGCGGGCGAGATCGGCGAGGCGGCTCTCCGCGAAGGTCCGGTCCTCGATCGCCTTGGCGTTCACGTAGACGTTGAGGGCGGCGCTGCGCAGGCCCGCCTGGGCGGCCAGCACCGCGACGCCCGCGTCGCTGACGACGTTGAGGTTGCCGCGCTCGGCGATGCCCTCGCACATGTCGATCACCGCCCGGCAGGCCTTGGCGCAGGCGAGCGGCACGTCGGTGGCGAGCCGCAACGCGTCCTGGATCGCGGCGGCGCGCGCCGCCTTGTCCTCGTCGCTCGCCTTCGGCAGCCCGTAGGCGCCCATCACGGCGTTGAAGGCGCTCACGTCCTCGGCGATCATGCCGGTGAGCCGTGCGCGGAGCGCCTCGGCGCGCTCGCGGGTCGCGATCATCTCGGCCTCGACCTCGGCGTACTTCTTCTTGCCGATAGTGAGGTTGCAGACCATCGAGACCAGGGCGGCCCCCATGCCGCCGGAGATCGCCGCCGCGCCGCCGCCGCCGGGGGTCGGGCGCTCGCTCGCCAGCGCGTCGAGGAAGCCCGGGATCGTGTCCTCCGAATGAAGATCCTGGGAGTGAAGATTTTGGGAGTGAAGATTTTGGGTCATCAAGCCATCTCTTTCGCGAGCGCGTAGATCTCTTCCGCGTCGAGGACCGCTTCGGTGCTCTCGAACAGCCTGGCGACGCAGGCGCGGTGCAGCTTGAGCTTCAGGCCGCCGATGCCGAGCGCGCCGAACACGGTCTTGCCGTGGCGCTCCTTGCCCTTGTCCGTCGCCTCGATCCCGCCGAAGCCGAGGGGCGGCTGGGCGTTGTAGTCGGCGATGAAGGCGAGATCCTTGGCGGATTGCCACTGCGCCTCGGAGACGAGCTCGAGCCCGATGGCGCCGGCCGAGAACGCCACGTCGGCCGCGGCGACCGCGGCCCCGCGGGATTCGGCGTCCGGGGTCTCGATCGGCCGGATCGCGACCTTGAAGCGGGTCTCGATGGCCTTTGCCGCCTCCTCCGCCTTGGCGAGCTGGCGTCCGGCGAGGGTCACGCTCGCGCCCTCGCGGGCGAGCAAAGCCGCCGAGCGCATGCCGACCGGGCCGGTGCCGGCGAGCACCACCGCGCGCTTGCCCTGGAGCGAGCCCGCCGCCTTGGCGACGAGCGCCACGCCTGCCGCCGCGGTGGTGTTCGAGCCGTTCGAGTCGAGCATGCACGAGACCCGGAACGGGCCGAAGAAGCGCTTGCGCACCGCCCGGAACACCGCCTCGCCGGCCGCCATGCTGCCGCCGCCGACGAAGATCGCGGTCGATTTCTTGTCCGAGCCGCCGCGGGTGTAGATCGTGCCGTCGACGAGCGCCCCCACGTTGTCGGGCGTCACGTTGGGGTAGCCGGTGATGATGTCGGCGCCGCCGTCGTAGCCCACCACCGTGTCGAACACGCTGGGCATCGGGTCGGTGTCGAACTGGAACAGGAGTTTCTTCATCGTCGTCCTCTCCGCCGCGGGCGCGCCGCCGGCGCGGGGTATCCATCGGGTGCGAGAGCGGGTTAGAGCATTTTCCGACGAAGTGGGTACCGGTTCGTCGAAGAAAATGCGGCAAAAATCAAAGATCTAGAGCGCTTCGCGATTGCAACGCGATCGTGAGGCGCCCTAGCGCTCCCGCCCGCCCTACTCCACCACGTTCTGCGGCCGGCCGGCCACGAAGGCCTCGATGGTGTCGACGAGCTGGTCGGCGAGGATCTGCATCCCCTCCCGGCTCGCCCAGGCGACGTGGGGGGTGATGATGAGGTTCGGCAGGTCGAGGGCGAGGAGCGGGTTGTCGTCCCGCGGCGGCTCGCTCGTCAGCACGTCGAAGCCGGCGCCGCCGATCGTGCCGGCGGTCAGGGCCTCGGCGAGCGCCGCCTCGTCGACGAGGCCGCCGCGCGCGGTGTTGATCAGGATCGCGTCGCGCTTCATCCGCGCCAGCTCGTCCCAGCCGATCATGTTGCGGGTGTCGGGCGTCAGCGGCGCGTGGAGCGTGATGACGTCGCTCTCGCGCAGGATCGTATCGAGATCGACGAGGCCCGCTTGAGGCATCACGTCATAGGCGATCACCCGCATGCCGAGGGCTTCGGCCCGCTGGCCGATCGACCGGCCGAGCGCCCCGTAGCCGACGATGCCGAGCGTCGAGCCGGCGACGTCCCGGATCGGGTAGTCGAAGTAGCAGAAGTGCCGCGCCTTGGCCCAATCGCCGCGCCAGACCGAGTTGGCGTAAGGCACGATCGCGCGCCGCAACGCGAAGATCAGCCCGATCACGTGCTCCGGCACGGTGTTGAAGGCGTAGTTGCGGACGTTGACCACCGTGATGCCGCGCGCCTTGGCGGCCGCCTTGTCGATCACGTCGGTGCCGGTCGCCGCGACCGCGATCAGCTTCAGGTCGGGCAGCCGCGACAGGGTCTCCTCCCGCATCGGCACCTTGTTGAGGATGGCAATGTCGGCGCCTTCGAGCCGCGCCACGATCTCCTCCGGCGCCGTTACGGGATGCTCGACGTAGTCGTGCGGGAAGCTCGGGCGCCGCAGGTCGGCATCCAGGGTCTCGCGGTCGAGGAAGACGATGCGGTGGGACATGTCGGTCTCCGGCGCCCCGGTGCGGCGGGGCCTGGCGCGGCAGAATGGCATGGTCGGTGGGGTGTGGCAGCGGGTCTTGAGGGTAAGAGCGCGGGATCTCTCCCGCGTGGCAGGGAAAGCCGGGAAAATACAGGGCGCGAGTCCCCCCTCTCCCGTGTGGGAGAGGGGCCGTGGGGATCGAAGATCCCGCGTGAGGGTGGCTCGGCTTCAGGATCAAGCACTGAAGGCCGAGCGGCGCAGCTCAACGGTTCAGCCTTCTTGCGGCACCGTCTCCACCCTCACCCCTACCCCTCTCCCACTCGGGGGAGGGGGTCCCGCGCCCTCGATTTCGAGGAGGGCCCGGCGGCCGCCCGCGGGGAGAGGAAGCTTGCGCCTCACTCCACCACCCGCGTCTCGCGAAAATGCTCCTGCGCCGCCGCGACGCCGCTGCCGGGCTCGATGCGGATGCCGGCATCCCGCATCGCCATCTCCGCTCCAGAGAGAGCGCCGAGCAGCATCAGCTCGTTGAGGTCGCCGAGATGGCCGATGCGGAACAGCTTGCCGGCCACCTGCGACAGGCCGGCCCCGAGGGAGAGGTTGTACCGGCGATAGGCGAGATCGATGACCTCGGCCGCGTCGGCCCCATCCGGCACCATCACGGCGCTCACCGTGTCGGAATGCCACTTCGGTTCCCTCGCGCAGAGGCTCAGCCCCCAGGCCCGCACAGCCGCACGGACACCGTCGGCGAGGCGCCGGTGGCGGGAGAAGACCTGCTCCAGTCCCTCCTCCTCCAGGCAGCGCAGGGCCTCGCGCAGGCCGTAGAGCAGCGGCAGCGGCGGGGTGTAGGGGAAGTAGCCGGCGGCGTTGGCCTTCTGCTGGTCGGCGAACGCGAAATAGGAGCGGCGGCACTCGGCGGTCTTTGCGGCCTCGAGCGCCCGCCTGCTGGCGCAGACGATACCGAGGCCGGCCGGCAGCATCAGGCCCTTCTGCGATCCGGTGATGGCGCAGTCGACGCCCCACTCGTCGGCCCGGAAGTCGATGCTGCCGATCGACGACACGCCGTCGACGTAGAGCATCGCCGGGTGGCCGGCCGCGTCGATCGCCCGGCGCACCGCGCCGATGTCGGAGGTGACGCCGGTGGCGGTCTCGTTGTGGACCACCAGCACCGCCTTGATCCAGTGCTCGCGGTCGGCCCGCAGGGCCTCCTCGATCCGCGCCGGGTCGGCGCCGGTGCCCCATTCCTCGTCCAGGATCGCGACGTCGAGGCCGACCCGCCGGGCGAGGTCGGTCCACAGGGTGCTGAACTGGCCGAAGCGCGGCGCCAGCACCCGGTCGCCCGGCGAGAGCGTGTTGGTGAGCGCGGCTTCCCAGGCGCCGGTGCCGCTCGAGGGAAACAGGAAGACCTGGCCGTCGCAGGACTTGAAGATCTTCCTCGCTTCCTCGAACAGCGGCAGGACCAGCTCGGGGAAGACGGGCGAGCGGTGGTCCTCCATCGGCACGATCATCGCGCGCCGGACCCGCTCCGGCACGTTGGTCGGGCCCGGCACGAAGAGGAAGTTGCGTCCCGGGCGTCTCGATCCAGCCATGGTGTCTCCTCCGGCCCTGCGGCCTGACCCGTCCGGGCTCGGGCCCGTCCGGTGTCGTGAGTGCGGGACGCGCCGCCGGCCATCTCGTGTCGGATCGCTCGGGTCTCGTCGACGCGGGCGCGGCGAGCCGGGAAGACGAGGCGGCGTCTCGCCGCTCCCGATCGCCGTGTCGGACGAGACTATGCGGAACCCAGGGCGGCAAGGAAAACTGAAAAAACCGAGCCCCACCTTCAAAAATTTGAAACACCGCCGGCAAGCTCGGCCGAAAGGGGTAGGCACCTGCGCCTTCCGCCGCACGGCCTAATCTAGGCTTCGCCGTATCGGCAGTATTGCCCAGAAAAGCCGCAAACCTTATCGAATGTGATCAGCGGTTCCGATCACGGCGGATATGCATCGGCCAACGATGCAACGGCTCGGACCCGGGGGGAGACTGACGATGACCGTGACCAGCGTGGGCTCAGGGTTCACACGCGCGCGGCCGCGCACGGTGCGGCGCTGGCCGACCTACAACCTGTTTCGCCGGCGCGCGGAGCCGGACTTGGTCTGCGCGGTGCCGAACGACTTCCCGGTGCCGGCCTTCGTCACCGGCGAGGCCTGGACCTTCGTGGGCTGCATCGACGCCCCGTCCGCGGCCCCGCCCGGCTTCCTCGCCGAGGTGGCGGAGCGGGGCGCCGAGACCTGCGGCTTCCACCTGTTCCACCAGCTGTCGGCCATCGCGGCGGTACCCGAGCCCGACTGGCGCGCCGTCGGCTGAGCCATTCTTTCGCGTCGTCGAGAACCGCGGCCGGGGTTCGCGCATTGTCTTGTCAAGAATTGGCTTGGCAGGATCTGCCCCGCACCGGAGACCTCGAGATGCTTCTCAAGACCATCATCGCGGCCGGCCTCGTTCTGGCCGGCTCCGCCGCCGCCCGCGCCGAGGGCACCAGCCTCGACCAGGCCGGGATCCCGGCCCTCGACGTGCCGGGCTTCTCGGAGAGCGTGCCGGCCGGCATGCCGCTCTTCGCCGCCCTGCCCCGCATGGCGCCGGGCGCCGAGGTGGACGTGCGCAGCATCGACACCAGCGGCCTCGTGGCCTTCGGCCCGTCGGTGCCGCAGATGATCGACCCCAATGCCGACATCGCCACCGGCACGCTGAAGAAGTAAGGATGGAAGGCCGGGGCGCTTCGCCCCGGTCCCTCAGGCGCTGAGCGCCGCCACCCGCGCCGCGGCCTCGAACTCCGCCCGGCGCTTGGCGAGACGCTCCTCGGCCTCCGCATCCCGCCCCCAGACCTCGGCCTGGAACGTCTCGTCGACATGGGCGGCGCTCCACCCCTCCTGCGGCGTCAGGCGGCCGTGGAGGACGGCGAGCGCGATCAGCAGCGAGCCGGTGAGCGTCGTCAAGGAGTGCAGGCCGGCGAGCGCGGTCGGGGTTTCGACGGCCTCGATGGCGCAACGCAGGGCTGCGACCGATTCCGCCGGCTGGGTGACGTGCATCACCCCCTCGCTGAGGATGAACCGCGCCCCCAGCGCTTGCCGCGCCCAGTCGAGAACCGGGTCCCAGGCCGCCGCTTGCGCCGCCACGAGGCGAGCCGGGTCGCCGGCGCGATAGACGATCAGGTCGGTACCCGCATAGGCCGAGAGATCGTCGATCACCGCATCGCGCCGCTCGGCGACCCCGTCGAGGGCCGAGTTGACGAGACGGGTGAGCGGCATCCGCGCCGGGTCGATGAACTCCTCCTGCGCCCCCCACTCCTCGGCGAGCGCCGCGGCAAGCGCCGCCTGCGGCACTGCGAGGCGGCGGCGGGCAGGGGTGTGGGCCGGGCGGCCGTCGAGGACGAGGCGGTAGCCGTCCTCGGCCTCGGCGACGCCGGCCTCGGTGTAGAAACGCTTCGGCAGCGCGGGCTTGGCCGATTGGCGGGCGGCACGGACCGGATCGGGCGTCGCCTCCGGATCCCCGAGCCAGTCACGGGTCACGTCGTTGGTCATGGGAGGAAGATAGGGCTCCGGGGCGGCGGTTGCGAGACGGGTCTCACGCCGCCGAGATCCGCCCGGACAAGGCGGCTTCGAGCTCGGAGACGCTGTCCATCACCGCGTGGGCCCCGGCGGCCTGCAGGGCGTCCGGCGTGTGGTAGCCCCAGGCGACCCCCAGCGCGGTGACCTCGGCGCCGCGCGCCATCACCATGTCGTAGGTCGAATCGCCGATCATGATCGTCTCGCCCGGCGCGGCGCCGGTCTCGGCCATCGCCTGTTCGAGCATCGCCGGATGCGGCTTCGAGGGAGCGTCGTCGGCGGTCTGCACGGTCGAGAACCAGCCCTCCCAGCCGTGGATCGCGAGGAGGTGGTCGACGCCGCGGCGCGACTTGCCGGTCGCGATGCCGAGCTGCACCGCCGGCTCGCGGTTGAGGCGCGCGAGCAGGGCGGCAATGCCGGGAAACAGCGTCTCGCGGATCTCGGCCTGCGCCCGCAGGCGGCCGAAGGCCTGCTTGTAGGCCTCCGACAGCGCCACCACCGGCCCGTCCGCGCCGACGAGCGCCGTGAAGGCCTGCGGCAGCGACAGCCCGACCACCGACAGCGAGCGCTCCCGCGTCGGCGCCGGCAGCCCGACCGCCGCGAAGGCCTCTCCTTGCGCCGCCACGATCATGTGCTGGCTGTCGACGAGGGTGCCGTCGACGTCGAAGACGATGAGGATCATGGGTGTTTCGGGCCGCCTCGCTGGCCGGGTGCGGCCCGGGCGGCCCGTCAGGGCTTGGCGCGGGCCGGCTGCTGGCCCGGCTGGATCCGCTCATAGCCCAGGCGGCAGCGGATCAGGAAGCGGCGTCGTGCGCCGCCCTTCAGGCTGCGCCGCTGCGAGGCGCGGTTGCAGGCGGCGTAGCTCGGGCGCCGCCGCCGGGGCGTCGCCGCGCGCTCGGGCGCCGCCGGCCGGGCAGCCGGGGCGTTGCCGTCCGCAGGCGCCGCGCGGCCGTCCGGCTGGCGTCCCTCGGTCCGGACCGGGGCGGGCTTGCCGTCCGGACGGGCGGCAGGTCCTGCCGGGGAGGTGACAGCCCCCGCCGGGGCGGCGCCCGGCGATGGCGCGGGAGTCGCCGCGGGCGTCTGGGCCGGCGCCGTCCCGGCGCAGGCGAGGAATCCGATCAGGCCGAGGCTGGCGAGCGCGGCGGGTCTCATCTGGCTTGTCTCACTCCCGGACGGGTCGCTTGAGCCCGCGCTGGTGCCGCGGCCGCGGCGGCCCGCCTTGAGAATAAGGCGCGCGGCCGTCCTGCCAAGGGCTCGGCCTCGGGGCCGGGCTCCGCGGGCCCGGCCTAGGCCGGACGGCCGGGAGCGTCACGCCTCCGGCGCCTCGACGATCGGATCGTAGCGGGCGGCGTCGAAGCCGAGCAGATTCCAGCTCTGCGCCATGTGCGGCGGCAGCGGAGCCGTCACGTCGATCGGCTTGGCGGTGCGGGGGTGCGGGATGACGATGCGGCGCGCCAGCAGGTGCAGGCGGTTCTGCAAGCCGCCGGGCAGCTCCCAGTTCTCGATGTCGAAGTATTTCGGGTCGCCGACCAGCGGGTGGCCGATATGGGCGGCATGCGCCCGCAGCTGGTGGGTGCGGCCGGTGACCGGCTTCAGCGACAGCCAGGCGAGCTTCTGCCCGGCCTGGTCGACCACCGCGTAGTAGGTCAGCGCGTGGCTCGCCCCCTCGTCCCCGTGCTTGGCCACCCGCATGCGAGCGTCGGCATCGCCGATCTCCTCCTTGGCGAGGTAGGTCGAGATCCGGCCCTGGCGCACCTTCGGCACGCCGGCGGCGAGCGCCCAGTAGATCTTGCGCGCCGCCCGCGACCGGAAGGTCTTGGCGAGCGTGGCCGCCGCGAGCCGGGTCTTGGCGATGATCAGGCAACCCGCCGTGTCCTTGTCGAGGCGGTGGACGAGGCGCGGCTTCTGGCCGTCCTTGTCGCGCATCGCCTCGAGCAGGCCGTCGACGTGGCGGGTGGTGCCCGAGCCGCCCTGGACCGCGAGCCCGAACGGCTTGTTGAGCACCATCATGTCCTGGTCCTCGTAGAGGATCAGGGAGCGCAGGAAGGCGAGGTCGCCCTCGGCGCGCGGCGAGTTCGGGGCCGGCGGGCGCGCCTCCAGGCTGAGCGGCGGCACGCGCACGCTGGCGCCGGGCTCGACCCGGTCGGCGGCCTTGGCGCGCTTGCCGTTCACGCGCAGCTCGCCCTTGCGCACCAGGCTCTGGATGCGGGTGAAGGGCAGTTGCGGGAAGCGGGCCGAGAGGAAGCGGTCGATCCGCATCCCGGCCTCGTCCGGCGTCACCTCCAGGGTCTGCACCCCGGTGGCCAGCGCCTCGGCGGTCGCCTCGCGTAGCGCCCGGCGGGTCGGAGGCTTGGCCTCTGCGGGAGCGCGGCGCGGCGCGTCGCCGGCCTCCCGGCGCTCGTCGTGCCCCTCTTGCCGGCTATCCTGCCTGTTCTCCTGCCGGCGCGGACGGGCCGGCGCGCGGCCCTCCTGCTCGGCGTTCCGCGCAGGCCGTCCGGCTGCCCGCTCCGCCGCGCCGGTGCGCGGCCGATCCGATTTCGGCCTGTCCGGCTTCGGCTCGCCCGATTTCGACCCGCCCGCCTTCGGCTTGCCCAGGTTCGGCTTGGAGGCCGGCACGCGGGCTTGCCCCTCGTCCCGGTCCCAGGGCGAGGCGTCGCTCATGTCGCGGCCGAAGGCGGGGCGCGCCGGAGCGGCCCCGGCAGGAGCGAACTTCGCAGGAGCGAATTTGCCAGGCGCAGACTTGCCAGGCGCGGCCCGGTTGGAGACCACCAGGCCGGCGGCGCGCTCGGCGGCGTCGCGGGCGGTGTTGCGCGGTCCGGTACGGGCCCGCGGCGGGCGGGCGGGTCCGCCCGGGCCGGTCCGCGACCGCCCGGAACCGCCGCGAGAAGGAGGCTTCGTCATGCGGCGGCTCGTAGCATCCGCGGACCTTCCCGTCACGCCCGGCGAATCACCTTGCCCGCGTCATCGCCAAAGGTCATCGCCACGAGATCCCGCGCGAAAACCCCTCCTGGCGTCCGCAGGGCGGGTCGGCGAAGGCAGCGGCGCAGTCGATGCCGAAGCGCTGCACCAGATCGTCGGCGAGCCCGGAAAAATCCTCCGCGGCCCGGGCCTGGGGGCGGTGGCGCCGCACCGGACGGCGCCGGGCGAAGGCCTCGCTCACCGCCACGTCGGTGCGCACGCCGCGCACCATCTGGCCCGGCCCGAAGGCGGTGCGCAGGCTCCCCAGCGTCTCGCGCTCGACGTTGGTGCGCAGGTCGATGCGCATCGGCGCGATGGCGAGGCCGAGCGGCGCGGCGCGGAAGCGCAGCATCGTGTCGTGGTAGGAGCGGGCGAACTGGCGCACGCCCTCGAGGCCGAGGGGGTCGAGGGTGGTGGGGACGACGACCCCGTCGCTCGCCATCAGGGCGCAGACCGTGAGCGCGGCCGCCGCCGGCGGCACGTCGATCAGCACGAGGTCGTGGACGTGGCGCAAGGGCGCGAGGGCGTCGGCGAGGCAGCGGATGTCGCTGGTGCCGAGCTGCCCGTCGAAGCCCCGGTCGGCCGGCACCACCGCGACGTTGTCCTCCTCGGTGGCCTGGACGGCGCCGTCGAGGCCGGCGTGCCGGTCGGGACCGGCCGGGCGGCGCAGCAGCGGCGCGTGGGCGGTCGGGAAGCCGAGCCGGGCCGTGACGCCGAGCCCCAGCCCCGCATGGCCCTGCGGGTCGAGATCGACCACGAGGACCCGGTAGCCCCGGGCCCCGAGCTCGGCCGCGAGGTTGACCGCCGAGGTGGTCTTGCCGGTGCCGCCCTTGCAGTTGGCGATGGAGAGGACCCGCGCCGTCATCGCACCCGTTCGTCCGGGAGGTTGTGTCTCATCCCGGCAGGCTGACTTAAGGGAGCGCAGGGCGTCAACGGCGATCGGCAGGGTTGTTCACACAACCGTCACGCGCGCGGCGGCCCGGCACGGTCCGGAACTAGGATTCGTCCCCGGCGCGCTCGCGGCGTGCCGCCGCCCACCATTCCAGCCGCTCGGCGACCCGCCGCTCGAAGCCCCGGTCGGTCGGCGCGTAGAAGTGCTGCCGCCCCAGGCGCTCCGGCCAGTAATCCTGGCCCGAGAAGGCGTCGGGCTCGTCGTGGTCGTAGCGGTAGCCCTCGCCGTAGCCGAGCTTGCGCATCAGCTTGGTCGGCGCGTTGAGGATCGTGCGGGGTGGTGGCAGCGAGCCGTGCTCCTTGGCCGTGCGGGTCGCGGCCTTGTAGGCGGCGTAGAGGGCGTTCGATTTCGGGGCGGTGGCGAGGTAGACCGCCGCCTGCGCCAGCGCCAGCTCGCCTTCCGGCGAGCCGAGGAAGTCGAACGCCTCCTTGGCGGCGTTCGCCACCACGAGCGCCTGCGGGTCGGCGAGCCCGATATCCTCCACCGCCGCCCGCACCAGCCGGCGGGCGATGAACAGCCGGTCCTCGCCGGCATCGAGCATGCGGCAGAGGTAGTATAGGGCGGCGTCTGGGTCCGAGCCGCGGATCGTCTTGTGCAGCGCGGAGATCAGGTTGTAGTGGCCCTCCTGCGCCTTGTCGTAGACGGGGGCGCGCCGCTGGATCAGCTCCTGCAACAGGGCGGCGTCCAGGGTCTCGTCCGGTCCCGTCGAGCGCCAGACCTCCTCGGCCAGCGTCAGCGCCGCACGCCCGTCGCCGTCGGCCATCCGCACCAGCACCGCGCGCGCTTGCGGGTCGAGGGGCAGCGCCCGGCCGGTCACCGCCTCGGCGCGGTCGAGGAGGCGGGCGATCGCCGCCTCGTCGAGGGCGCGAAACACCAGGACCCGGGCGCGGGAGAGGAGCGCGGCGTTCAGCTCGAAGGACGGATTCTCGGTCGTGGCGCCGACGAGCGTCACGGTGCCGTCCTCGACCACCGGCAGGAAGGCGTCGAGCTGGGCCCGGTTGAAGCGGTGGATCTCGTCGACGAAGAGAAGCGTGCCGCGGCCCGCCGCCCGCCGGGCGCGCGCCGCCTCGAACACCTTCCGGAGTTCGGCGACGCCGGAGAAGATCGCCGAGATCTGCTCGAAATGCAGGTCGGTCTCGCCGGCGAGCAGGCGCGCCACCGTGGTCTTGCCGGTGCCGGGCGGTCCCCACAGGATCAGCGAGCCGAGGTTGCGCCCGCGCAGGAGGCGGGTCAGCGCGCCCCCCTCCCCGGTCAGGTGCTCCTGCCCCACCACCTCGGCGAGGCTCGTCGGCCGCAAGGTGTCGGCGAGGGGGCGGGGCGCGTCGCGCTCGAGGCCGGCGGAGACGAACAGGTCGGACATGGCCGCATCAACACCCGCCGGGCGCAAGGCCGCAAGGCCCCCGCCCGCTCCGCCCACCGCGAGGGTGATCCGGCGCGCCGGAACTGCTAGGTTTGCCGTCGCGCGCCCGGGTCGCGGCGGCAGGCCCGCCGCGGCCTTGCCGCGTCGCCGTCTTCAGCCTAGCAAGCAGCATGCGATTCAACTTCAACGTCGTCGGCCCGGCGAGCTTCGAGCTCTGGATCGCCCCCGACGACATGCGCCGCACGCCGCGCGTCCGCGTGGTCATGGACCGGACCCGGGAGACCGTGATCGAGGCGTGGGTCCATTATCCGCAGCTGAAGGAATTCGGCTGGCACGCCCACGGCACCTGCGGCTTCAAGCTCGACGCAGAGAGCTGCCCCGGCCTCGACCAGGCCGGGCGCTACGACATCTACGACGCCGACACCAACATCCTGCTCTACCGGCACCGCACCGACGCCGCCCACCGCGCGGCCCGCGTGCTGGCGCTCGACTACACGATCAACCAGGACAACGCCGCCCGCGACATGCTCTTTCCGGAATTCGCGATGGCGTATTTCGGCGTCCACGACATCCATTTCGATCTCTTACGCTGCATCATCGACATCAAGTACAGCGATTCGATGCTGCTCCAGGGCAGCGTTCTCCTGAAGCGCTACGAGGACGTGATCCAGGGCGGCGAGTACGTGAAGACGATCCTGGTCGTCGATCCCTACGTGGAACTGGCCAAGCGCATCCTGTACCTGCGCCGGATGGCCGAGATCGGCAAGGACCCGGCCCAAAGCTGGCGCGTCGACCACCTGCAGGGGCCCAGCGCCTTCGCGGCCGGGCTCGACCTCGGCAGCCTCTCGGCCTTGCGCAAGGGATTCGACCGCATCGACCTCGAGACATATGCCTGGCTGGAGAACCCGCTCACCCGCGACCTCTCCTGCACCTTCCCGGGCGAGGCGATGAAGCCGGGGCATTGGACGCTGGCGATCGAGGCGCTGTCGCGCTTCCACGTCATCGGCCACCAGCACTTCTGGGGCGCCTACACGGCGATGCTGACCGACGTGCTCAAGCTCGAAGGCCCCGCCGTACCCGAGCGCCGGGTGCCCGAGCCGGTGCTCGAACTCGCCGAGACCCTGAGCCGGGTGAAGGCCACCCTCGGCCTCGTCGAGATGGACATCAACCTCAGCGACAAGGTCTACACCATCATCGAGAACCAGTGGGAGAAGGCGTGAGGCCTCCTTCCCTGCGCGGGAGCCAGACTAGCCGCTGACGTTCCCGCAATCTCCGCGTCATCCCGGGGCTCTCGCCTGCTGCGGCACCGGAATGACCCAGAGGATTTCAGAACTCGTCCAGGACGCCGGATGGCCCTGCGGTTCTCTCAGGGCCGGCGATAGACCCACACCCGCGCCGGCGGCAGGTTCAGCCACACCTTGTTCGAGCGGCTGGCGGTGTAGGTTGTGGACTTGGCCGGGATCGGCGGCACCACCGCGTAGGTGAACTGCACGAACGGCGCGTCCGGATGCATCAGGTCGTGGGCGGCGCTCAGGAGGTCGAGGCGCTGCTCCAGGGGCTTGGTGAACAGCGGCAGGCTCGAGATCGTGGCGCAGGCCTGCTCGGCGACCACGCCGGCCAGCGTCGCGCGGATATCGTAGGCGTCGCCCTGGAGCACCGTGGCCTTCGGGAAGCGCCGGCGCAGCAGGGTGCAGAAATCCGGGTTGTACTCGACGAGGACCAGACGCTCCTGCGCGATGCCGCGGCGCACCAACGCGTCGGTCACCGGGCCGGTGCCGGGTCCGAGCTCGATCACCGGCCCGGACAGGCGCGGATCGACGTAGGACGCCATGGTGCGGGCGAGCATCCGGCCCGACGGCGTCACAGCGCCGGTGACCAGGGGCCGCTCGAACCAGGAGCGCAGGAACCGCGCCTCGTCCTCCAGGATGTCGCGCTTCTTCTGGGGCTGCGGGTGGGGCAGCGGGCTGGAGACCGCGACGGCTTTGGCCCTGGATCGGTGAGGCAAAGGCAAGACCGAAGACCCTTGAACACGCGAAGAAAGATCGGTTGGCGAACGGCTGTCGTTCAAAGGCGCGCTGCCGTCAAGCCTGACGCGCTCGAACGCGACCCGCGAACCACGCAATCCCGTCGCGCGACAGAACGCGCGAGGGCTGCGTCGGTTCGCCCGCCCTTGCGGTCAGGCGCGGCCGGAACCGCTGAGCCCGTCGAAGAACTCCTTCACCCGGGAGAAGAAGCCGGCGCTCTCCGGGTGGTTGTCGGCATGGGTGCCGTGGGTGTCGAATTCCTGCAGCAGCTCGCGCTGGCGCTTGGTGAGGTTCTGCGGCGTCTCGACGAAGACCTGGATGTAGAGGTCGCCGACGTCGCGCGAGCGCAGGACCGGCATGCCCTTGCCCTTGAGGCGGAACTGCTTGTTGGTCTGGGTGCCGGCCGGGACACGGACCGAGGTGTGCGAGCCGTCGATCACCGGCACGGTGATCTCGCCCGAGAGCGCCGCCGTCACCATCGAGATCGGGACGCGGCAGAAGAGGTCGGCGCCGTCGCGCTGGAAGAACGGGTGCGGCTTGATGGCGAGGAAGATGTAGAGGTCGCCCGCCGGTCCCCCGCGCAGGCCCGACTCGCCCTCGCCGGCGAGCCGAATGCGCAACCCGTCGTCGACGCCGGCCGGGACGTTGATCGAGAGCGTGCGCTCGCGGGTGACGCGGCCGGCGCCCGAGCAGGCCGGGCACGGATCCTCGATGATCTCGCCGCGGCCCTGGCAGGCCGGGCAGGTCCGCTCGATGGCGAAGAAGCCTTGGGCCGCCCGCACGCGGCCGTAGCCGGCGCAGGTCGGGCAGGTCTTGGGCTTCGAGCCCGCCTTGGCGCCTGAGCCCGCGCAGACCTCGCAGGTGACCGAGGTCGGCATCTTGATCGTCTCGGTCTTGCCGGTGAAGGCCTCCTCGAGGCTGATCTCGAGGTTGTAGCGCAGGTCGGCGCCGCGCTCGCGGCCGCCGCCCGGACGCCCACCCTGGCCGCCGGGGCGCCCGCCGCCCGGTCCGCCGCGGGCGTCGCCGAAGAACGTGTCGAAGATGTCCGACATGAAATCGCCGAACTCGTTGCCGAATCCGGGACCGCCCTGCCCCCCCTGCGAGAAGGCGGCATGGCCGAAGCGGTCGTAGGCGGCACGCTTCTGCCCGTCGGACAGGCACTGGTAGGCCTCGTTGAGCTCCTTGAACTTGAGCTCGGCCTCCTTGTCGCCGGGGTTGCGGTCGGGGTGGTAGACCATCGCCAGCTTGCGGAAGGCCGACTTCATCTCACCGTCGGTCGCGGTGCGGGCGACGCCCAGCACCTCGTAGTAGTCGCGCTTCGACATTCCTGTCCCCGGCCCCGCCGAATCCCCGTCGGGCATCGTCCATACACGTCCGGTCCCCGGCGCCGTTGTCGGCGCCGGGGACCGGGTCGCACTTCATCACTGGGCCGCACGGATCTCAGATCCGTGCGGCAAGCTCAAGGCGTATCTTTACGCCCGCTTCTTCTGGTCCTTGTCGTCGACCTCCTGGAAGTCGGCGTCGATGACGTCGTCCTTCTTCGCCTCCGCGCCCGGGGCGCCGGCGGCGGCGTCCGGAGCGGCCTGGCTCGCGGCGTACATCGCCTCGCCGAGCTTCATCGAGGCCTGCATCAGGTCGGTGGTGCGGGCCTTGATCTGCTCGACGTCCTCGCCGGCGAGCGACTGGCGCAGGGCGTCGATGGCGGTGGTGATCGCGGCCTTGTCGTTGGCCGGGACCTTGTCGCCGTGCTCGGTCACCGACTTCTCGGTGGCGTGGATCAGGCTCTCGCCCTGGTTCTTCACCTCGACCAGCTCGCGGCGCTTCTTGTCGTCGGCGGCGTTGGCCTCCGCCTCCTGCACCATCCGCTGGATGTCGGCGTCGGAGAGGCCGCCCGAGGCCTGGATGCGGATCTGGTGCTCCTTGCCCGTCGCCTTGTCCTTGGCTGTCACGTTGACGATGCCGTTGGCGTCGATGTCGAAGGTCACCTCGATCTGCGGCAGGCCGCGCGGGGCCGGCGGGATGCCGACGAGGTCGAACTGGCCGAGCAGCTTGTTGTCGGCCGCCATCTCGCGCTCACCCTGGAAGACCCGGATGGTGACCGCGTTCTGGTTGTCCTCGGCCGTCGAGAACACCTGCGACTTCTTGGTCGGGATGGTGGTGTTGCGGTCGATGAGCCGGGTGAACACGCCGCCCAGCGTCTCGATGCCGAGCGAGAGCGGGGTCACGTCGAGGAGCAGCACGTCCTTGACGTCGCCCTGGAGCACGCCGGCCTGCACCGCCGCGCCGATCGCCACGACCTCATCCGGGTTGACGCCCTTGTGGGGCTCCTTGCCGAAGAAGGTCTTCACCTGCTCCTGGACCTTCGGCATGCGGGTCATGCCGCCGACGAGCACGACCTCATCGATCTCGGAGGCCGAGACGCCGGCATCCTTGAGCGCCTTGCGGCACGGCTCGATCGTGCGCTGCACCAGGTCGTCGACCAGCGACTCGTACTTGGCGCGGCTGAGCTTGAGCGCCAGGTGCTTCGGGCCGCTCGCGTCGGCGGTGATGTAGGGCAGGTTGATCTCGGTCTGGGTCGCCGAGGACAGCTCGATCTTCGCCTTCTCGGCGGCCTCCTTGAGGCGCTGGAGGGCGAGCTTGTCCTTGGTCAGATCGATGCCCTGCTCGCGCTTGAACTCGGCCGAGAGGTACTCGACGATGCGGTTGTCGAAGTCCTCGCCGCCCAGGAACGTGTCGCCGTTGGTCGACTTCACCTCGAACACGCCGTCGCCGATCTCCAGGATCGAGACGTCGAAGGTGCCGCCGCCGAGGTCGTAGACCGCGATCAGGCCGGTCTTCTTCTTGTCGAGGCCGTAGGCGAGCGCCGCCGCGGTCGGCTCGTTGATGATGCGCAGCACCTCGAGGCCGGCAATCTTGCCGGCATCCTTGGTCGCCTGGCGCTGGGCGTCGTTGAAGTAGGCCGGGACGGTGATGACCGCCTGGGTGACCGGCTGGCCGAGATGGGCCTCGGCGGTCTCCTTCATCTTCTGCAGCGTGAAGGCGGAGATCTGCGACGGCGAGTAGGGCTTGCCGTCCGCCTCGACCCAGGCGTCGCCGCCGCTCGAGCGGGTGATCTTGTAGGGGACGAGCCCCTTGTCCTTCTGCGTCATCGGGTCGTCGTAGGTGCGCCCGATGAGGCGCTTGATCGCGAAGAAGGTGCGCTCGGGGTTCGTCACCGCCTGGCGCTTGGCCGGCTGGCCGACGAGCCGCTCGCCGTCATCCGTGAAGGCGACGATCGACGGGGTGGTGCGCGCGCCTTCCGCGTTCTCGATGACCTTGGGCTGCGTGCCTTCCATCACGGCCACGCAGCTGTTGGTGGTGCCAAGGTCGATGCCGATCACTTTACCCATGGTGGGATCCCTCGTTGGTGTTTTTTAAGCAGACCGCCGAGCCCCGAAGCAGCTCGGCCCATGGCGGTACTTGTCGAATGGTTTGAGCCCGGGCGGGCCGGACCGCGCCCCGCCGGAAACCCGGCGAGCGGGGGGAGTTGCCCGCGCCGAGCCGGATATAAGAAGGCGGTTTCGGAGCCGCAAGGCGAGCCAGGCCGGCTCGCGCACCGTGATTCGCAAGGGCCCCGCCAGGGATCTGCAATGCCCCCGCCAGGGATCCGCAACGGCCCGCCCCGGGGTGCGCTTCCCCTGCGACCCACGGTCAAGCCGCCACGACAATGTTGCGGGCTTGCCACGCCCCTGCCACGGACCGCATGCTAGGAAGCGACACGAGGATCATTGGGAATTTCCGTCCTCGTGCCGTTCTGCTGGAGCCTGATGCAGCCCGTTCGCCCCTCCCTCCGCCCGATGGCCCTGCCCGCGCTGGCGGCCCTGCCTCTCGCGGCGGTCCTGATGGTGGCGCCGGCCCCGGCCTCGGCCCAGTCCTTCCTCGAGGAATTGTTCGGCATCGGTCGCGCTGCGCGCCCGCCGGCGCCGCCGGCCCCGGTGCCGGGCGCCCGCCCCCCGGGCGAGGCGCCGCC
>NZ_JBSNCC010000011.1:0-221133 GCF_053764715.1 Methylobacterium sp. Gmos1
TGTCTCAAACCCGATCCCATCTCGAACTCGGCCGTTAACCGCCCCAGCGCCTATGGTACTGTGTCTCAAGACACGGGAGAGTCGGTCACCGCCAGACCTGCCAAGCACGTCACACGTTCCCTCGACACGACCCTCACGAACGAAGCCCGCCAGGACATCCTGGCGGGCTTCGTTGCGTTCAGGCTCTTGCCTCACGGCTCAGGGCCATCGTCAGACTCCTATCGCGAGCCGCTCCGCTCACGGCGCGATCTGCAGGATCGCCTCGACCTCGACCGTCATGCGGTTGGGCAATGAGCCCATCCCGACCGCCGAGCGGGCGTGGCGGCCGGCATCGCCCAGCACGTTCACCAGCAAGTCCGAGCAGCCGTTGATGACCTTCGGGTGGTCGGCGAAATCGGGCTCGGCATTGACCATCCCGAGGAGCTTCACCACCGCCTTGATCCGCGACAGGTCGCCGAGCGCCGCCTTGGCGACGGCGAGGAGCTGGAGCCCGGCGAGCTGCGCGTCGGCATAGCCTTCCTCGATCGTGGCGTCGCGGCCGAGCCGGCCGGGGCGGTAGGTGCCGTCCGGCCGCTTCGGGCCCTGGCCGGAGAGGTAGAGCAGGTCGCCGACGATGCGGAACGGCACGTAATTGGCCACCGGCACCGGTACCTCGGGCAGGGTCAGGCCGAGCTCGGCGATCTTCTGTTCGGGGGTCACGTCTCACTCCTCGTCGATGGGTGCCGTCGCCGGAAAACCCGTTGATTTCCCGCTCGTCCTCGCCGCACACTCGGCCTGCCGGCACCGGCCAACAAGACGAGCGGGACGCCGCCATGTCCACCCCTACCCTGAAGCAGATCCGCTTCTTCGTCGCCGCGGTGGATTGGGGCAGCCTGTCGCGGGCGGCGGCCCACCTCAACGTGGCGCAGCCGGCCCTGAGCCAGCAGATCGCCCAGCTCGAAGCCACCTTGCGCAACGAGCTCCTCGTCCGCACCGCCCGGGGCGTGCGGCCGACCGAGGCCGGCCAGCGCTTCTACCGCCACGCCCGCACCATCCTGCGGCAGGTCGACGGCGCGGTGGCCGATCTCACCGGGCCGGGACCGTTGATCGGGCGAGTGGCGATCGGCCTGCCGACGAGCGTGTCCACCATCCTGGCCTATCCGCTGCTGAGCACGATCCTGCGCGACTATCCGGGCATCCGGCCGGAATTGTTCGAGAGCCTGTCCGGCTACCTGCACGAGCTGATCGCGCAAGGGCGGCTCGAACTCGCGATCCTCTACCGCGACCGCTCCGGTCCCGGGCTTCACGTGCAGCCGATCCTGCGAGAAGAACTTTTTCTCGTGACCAAGGCGGGGGCGGATATCCCGGCCAGCATCACCATGCGGGAGGTGGCGCGCCTGCCGCTGGTGATGCCGAGCCCGACCCACACCCTGCGCACGATGGTCGAGGCGGCCTTCGCCCGCGAGGGCCTGTCGCTGACGGTGGTCGCCGACGTCGACAGCCTGCCGACCATGCGCCGGATCGCGGCCTCGGGCGCCGCCGCCGCTATCCTGCCGATCTCCGGGCTCTCGGGGCTCGACGAGGCGACGCGCCCGGCGATGATCCGCATCGTCGAGCCGACGATCACCCGGCCGCTCGGCCTGTGCTACGCCGCCGACCAGCCACTCGCCGGCCCCGCCGCCCTGGTGGCCGACCTGATGGTGGCGGAGGTGGGCCGCCTCGTCGAGAGCGGCGCCTGGGGCAACGCGGTGCTGGCCGAGCCATAAGGTTTCCCGATGGCCACCCCGGAAAATCCGTCTCGATCGTAGCCGCTCCCTCGGACAGGATACTCCCCAAGCAAGACGGCCCGGGGAGGTACGCAATGGTGCGCAAGGGGCGAGACGCCGTTCGTGATCGGGGCCGCCGGTGAGCGCCGGCCTCTCAGACGGCCCGCTCGCCGGGATCCGGGTGCTCGACCTCTCGCGCCTCGTCGCCGGCAACATGCTGAGCCTGCAACTGGCCGATTTCGGCGCCGACGTGATCAAGCTCGAGCCCGATCGGGGCGATCCGCTGCGGCACTGGCAGGAGGACGGCATCCCGGCCTGGTGGAAGGTCTACGGCCGCAACAAGCGCTCGATCCGCCTCGACCTGCGCGAGGCCGACGGCAAGGCCGCGTTGCGCCGGCTGGTGCCGATGGCTCAGGTCCTGATCGAGGGCTTCCGGCCCGGCGTGATGGAGGCGGCGGGCTTCTCGCCCGAAATCCTGCTCGGGCTCAACCCGAGGCTGGTGATCGTGCGCATCAGCGGGTTCGGGCAGACGGGCCCCTACGCGCAACGCCCCGGCTTCGGTTCGCTGATCGAGGCGATGAGCGGGTTTGCCGCCAAGAACGGCTTTTCCGACAAGCCGCCGGCCCTGCCGAACCTGGCGCTCGCCGACATGGTGGCGGGCCTGTCAGGCGCCTTCGCCACCCTGGCGGCCCTGCGGGTGGCGGAAGGCCCGGGTGGTGCCGGGCAGGTCGTCGACCTGTCGCTGCTGGAGCCCTTGCACGCCACCCTCGGGCCCGACGCGGCGATCCACCGCCTCACCGGCCGGGTGCCGTCGCGCATCGGCAACCGGGTCAGCATCACCGCGCCGCGTAACGTCTACCGCACCCGGGACGGCGAGTGGCTGGCGCTCTCGGCCTCGACGCAGGGAATGGCCGCCCGGCTGTTTTCAGCCATCGGTCGGCCCGAGATGATCGACGACCCGCGCTTTGCCACCAACTCCGCCCGGCTCGACAACGTCGACGAGGTCGACGCCATCGTCGGCGGCTTCATCGCCGGGCGGGATCTCGCCGACAACCTTGCCTACTTCGAGGCGGCGGAGGTCACGGTCGGCCCGGTCTACGACCCGGCGGGCTTCGCCGAGGATCCGCACGTGAAAGGCCGCGGCGTCCTCGTCGAGGTCGAGGATCCCGAGCACGGGCGCGTACCGATGCACGCGCCCTTCCCCCGCCTGTCGCGCACGCCCGGGCGGATCCGGCGCCTCGCCCCCTCCCTCGGCCAGGACGAGGCCGAGATCGCCGCCGAACTCGACCGGACGGAGACCACGCGATGAGGCTGCGCTCCCTGCTCTTCGCCCCGGCCGATTCGACGCGCAAGGTCGAGAAGGCGGTCGGATCGGGCGCCGACGGCGTCATCCTCGACCTGGAGGACAGCGTCGCGCCCGCCGCCAAGGAAGCGGCGCGGGCCGAGGCCGCCGCGATGCTCCGCGCCCGGCCGGGCGAGTTGATCGTGCGGATCAACCCGCGCGGCACCGCCTGGTACCTCGAGGACCTCGCCGCCCTCGTCCCGGCGCGGCCCGCCGCGATCCTGCTGCCGAAATGCACGTCGCCGGTCGATCTCCTGATGCTCTCCGGCCAGATCGACGTGCTGGAGGCGGCAGGTCAGATGCCGGCGGGTTCCGTGGAGGTGCTGCTGCTCGCCACCGAGACGGCGGATTCGCTCCGGGACATGAACTATGCCGGGGTGTCGCCGCGCCTGCGCGCCCTCTGCTTCGGGGCCGAGGATCTGTCGGCCGATCTCGGCATCAGCCCGCGCCGGCCAGACGGCCGCCTCGCGGCGCCGGTGGCCGCCGCCCGCGACCGTCTGCTGATCGCGGCCGCCGCCGCCGGGGTCGCGGCGATCGATACGCCGTTCCCGGATCCGCGGGATCCCGCCGGCCTTCGCGCCGAGACCGGGGCCGCCGCGGCGGATGGATTCTCGGGCAAGCTCTGCATCCATCCGGGCCAGCTCGAGGCGGTGATGGCCGCCTTCACGCCGCCGCCCGAGCGCGTCGCCTGGGCGCGGGAGGTGGTGCGTCTGCTCGACGGCAGCGGCGCGGGTGTGGCCGTCCTCGACGGGCGGATGATCGACATCGCCCACCTGAAGCTCGCGCGCCGCGTGCTCGCGATGGCGCCCGAGGGGCTGCCGGAGGACAGGTCATGATGCGCTTTCCGAAGACCAGCCGCGCTGCGGTCGTGCGGGCGTTCAAGACCCCGGTCTGCATCGAGGAGGTGCCGGTCCCGCAGGAACTGGAACCCGGCGCGATCCTGACGAAGATCGAGACCTGCTCGATCTGCGGCACCGACGTCCATCTCTGGCAGGGCTCGCTCGCCCTCAAGGTCGACCTGCCGGTGATCCTCGGCCACGAGATGGTCGGGCGCATCGTCGCCATGGGGGCGGGCACCGAGCGCGACTCGGTCGGCCAGTCGCTCCGGGTCGGCGACCGCATCACCTGGACCCACACCGCCTGCGGACGGTGCTACTTCTGCACCGTCGCCCGCGAGCCGACTCTGTGCCAGTACAGCCGCAAGTACATGTACGAGCGGATGGACGTGGCGCCCTACCTGCTCGGCGGCTTCTCGGAGTACGGCTACGTGCTGCCGGATTCCGGCCGGGTCAAGGTGCCGGATTCGGTGCCGAACGAGCTTGCCAGCATGGCGAGCTGCGCCTTCCGCTCGGTGATGAACGCCTTCGACGTCCTCGGGCGGATCGACCCGACCGACACGGTGGTGGTGCAGGGCGCAGGACCCCTCGGGCTGCTCGCCACCGCGGTCGCCAAGGTCTCGGGTGCGCGCCGGGTCGTCACCCTCGGGGCGCCCGCGGCGCGGCTCGCACTCGCCCGCGAATTCGGCGCCGACGAGGCGATCTCGATCGAGGAGACGAGCCATCCCGAGCGCCTCGACCGGGTTCGGGCGCTCACCGACGGGCGCGGCGCCGACGTGGTGATGGAGTTCACCGGGCACCCGGCCGCCTTCGGCGAGGGCCTCGACCTCGCCCGCCGCGGTGCGGCCTACGTGGTGGTCGGCCAGCTCGGGCAAGGCACGACGACGATCGCACCCTCGACCATCGTGGCGAAGAACCTGCGGGTGCTCGGGTCGTTCTCCGGCCAGGCCAAGGCGTACTGGAAGGCGCTGCAATTCGTGGCGAGCCACCAGCACGAGGTGCCGTTCCACAAGATGGTGACCGGGCGCTACGGCCTCGACGAGGTCGATACGGCGCTGAACCGGATGAAGAACTTCGAGGAGATCAAGCCGATCATCGCGTTGTGAGGGCGGCCAGGCCGGCGGTGGAAGGCATGCCCATCCACATCGACACCTGTCGACGTCATCCCGGGGTCGCGCAGCGGAACCCGGGATGACGGTGGAGTTGGACGAAACCCGTTTTCGATCACTGTCAAAGACAAGAAAATACATGTCGTGCGGCCCTCGCCGCCAACCAAAAATTTCAGGAGGAACGATGTCGCGCCCCCCTCTCTCGCGCCGCGCCCTGGTCGCCGGCACGCTCGGCGCCGGCCTGGTCGGCTCGCTCGTGCCGTTGCGCGGCGCCCGCGCCGCCGAATTCGTGTTCAAGCTCGGCACCGACGTACCCGAGACCCACCCGATCAACATCCACGCCCGCCGGGCCGCCGACGCCATCCGGGCGCAGACCGACGGGCGGGTTGATCTCCAGATTTTTTCCAACAACCAGCTCGGCGGCCAGAGCGACATGCTCTCGCAGCTGCGCTCCGGCGCGCTCGAATGCTTCGCGCTGTCGGGCGTCAACGTGCTCTCGACGATCATCCCGACCTCGTCGATCTACGGCCTCGGCTTCGCGTTCCCGGATTACGACGCGGTGTGGCGCGGCATGGACGGGCCGCTCGGCCAGCACCTGCGCGGCCAGATCGAGAAGGCCGGCTTCGTCGTCATGGAGCGGATCTGGGACAACGGGTTCCGGCAGATCACCAACAGCGTGCGGCCGATTCGGGACCCGAAGGACCTTCAGGGCCTCAAGATCCGGGTGCCGGTGAGCGCGCTCTGGACCTCGCTGTTCCGCTCGCTCGGGGCCGCGCCGACCAGCCTCAACTTCGCGGAAGTCTATTCGTCGCTCCAGACCAGGGTGGTCGACGGGCAGGAGAACCCGCCGGTCATCATCAACACCGCCAAGATCTATGAGGTGCAGAAATACTGCTCGGTGACGAACCACATGTGGGACGGCTGGTGGTTCCTGATCAACCGCCGCGCCTGGAACCAGCTGCCGGACGACCTCAAGGAGGTGTTCGCCCGCAACGTGAACGCGGCCTGCCTTGACGAGCGCAAGGACGTGGCCCGGCTCAACGCCTCGCTGCGCGAGGAGCTGGTCGGAAAGGGCCTCGCCTTCAACGACGTCGACACCGCGCCGTTCAAGGATGAACTGCGCCGGAGCGGCTTCTACGCCGAATGGCGCAAGAAGTTCGGCGACGAGGCGATGGGGCTGCTCGAGGCGGCAGCCGGCAAGCTCGGCTGACGGGGGCGCTGGCCCTCACCCTCCCTGCCGACGGCTCCAGAACGGCCGGTCGGCCCAGCGGGTCTCGAGGCCGTACCAGGCGCGCAGATGGGTGCCGTAGGCCTCCGCCACGGCGTCGAGGCCGCGCCGGTAGTCGCTCAGCGCCCCGGGCTCGCCGGCAAGCGTCCGAAGCACCGCCTCCGCACCGGTCAGGGCGGTGTAGAGTGCGTTGAGCAGCCCCTGCGACGACAGGGGATCGCAGGACAGGGCGGCGTCGCCGATGGCAAGCCAGCCCTCGCCCGCGGCTCGCGCAATCCGCGCGCTGTGCGCGGCGCCGGAGCCCGCCGGGCCGTCGGGCACGAAGCCCGCCGCGTCGAGGACGTCGCGAAGGCCCGGCTGTCGCCGGGCGCGGGCCAGGAGATCCGGGGCGGCCGCTGTCGCGACGGCCGCCGGCAGGTCCGCGTCCGTGTGGAAGGCGAGGACCCGGCGCCCGGCCGGCAGGGGCGCGGTGTACCACCAGCCCTCGGCCTCGGCCGCCACCATCGTGCGGCGAGGGCCCTCCGCACCGTGGCCGTGGAGCCAGCGGCAGATCAGCCGGTCGCCCCGGGCCCGGCGCTGCCCGAGCGCCCGGGCCACCGGCGAGGCCCGGCCGCCGGCGTCGATCACGATGCGGGCCGCGACCATGAGCGGGCGCCCGTGCCGGGTCACGGTGAGCCGCCAGCCGTCCTCGGCGCGCGCGAGCCCGGCGAGTCGGGCCGGCGCCACCAGGGCCGTGCCGCGCCGGGCGGCGCAACCGCGCAGCCAGTCCTCGAAGCGTGCCCGGTCGAGGTGCCACCCCGGGCCGTCGAGGTCGCGCACCGCGTCGACCGAGACCGGGTCCGGGCCGCCCCACAGGCTGTCGGCCCCCTGGCAGGGGGCGTGGCCCTCTGCCAGGAACGACTCCCACAGGCCCATGTCGCGCAGGAGCCGGCGCGCCGCCGCCGGAAGCGCCTCGCCGATGCGGGCGGACCGCGGCGCGCCCGCCTCCGCCCGGTCGAGCACCAGCGTGCGGCAGGAGGGCGCCAGCAGCGACGCCGCGGCGGCGCCGGCGGGACCGGCCCCGATCACCACGACGTCCGCGGCGAGCTCCGTCGTCACCGGCGCCCCCGCCCGCTCAGCGGTGCAGGTGCGGCGGCAGGCGGCGCACCTTGTCGATGTCGGAGAGGTCGGTCACCTCCGGGTCGGGGCTGGCGTTCCGCTTCAGGAGCCGGATTCCGGGCTGCGCCGGGACGGTGAGGTCCTGCACCTCCATCACCGCCGGGAACTCGCCGTCGGCGGGTCCCGGCAGGCTCTCGACCACGCCCATCTTGTCAAAATGCGCGATCATCGTGTTGATCTGCGAGACGTAGGTCGCCGCGAGGTCGAGGGGCGCGTCCCAGTCAGCGCGGCGGGCGAAGGCTGCCTTGCGCTCCGCCAGCGGCCGGCGCTCGTCCTTGACGATGGCGTAGTCGTCGCGCGTGAGGACTTGGTTCGGCACCCGCGCCGGCCAGAAGGTCGGCACGTAGGGGTCGTAGGCCTTGTCGTAGCCCGAGCGGCAGCTCGCGGTGTCGCATTGCCAGGGCACGGCCATCCAGCGGGTCAGGCCGCCGGCGATCTGGGGGCCGAGGCAGCCATCGGGGGCGAGCGCCCGCGTGTATGTCAGCGTCATGCCGTAATCCGGCTCGACCCAGCCCGCCGGCGCGTGCGCGAACCGGAACGGCGCACGGTAGAGGCCGATCCAGCGCACCGGCCAGGTCATCTCGCAGCCCGGATGGAAGGCGTCGGCGAGGCAGAAATCGAGGGCGGCCTTGGTCAGGGTGTCCCCCTGCCGGGCGAGCGGAACCTCGTCGATGGTGCGGGGCACCCGCCGGTTCGGATCGTGATCGGCCTCGAACTCGCCCTTCACCCATTTTCCGAGATTCTCGAGCTGCAAGGCGCTCAGGCTGCTGTTCTGGCGCGGCGAGAGCGCCGGCGGGACGTTCATCGCGTCGCCGTAGAGCCAGGGCCAGGGCACCGGCGACCAGCTGTCGCGGGTGGTCGCGTCGGCCTTCTTGCCGTTCGAGCCGGTCGGGGCGACGGTGCGGAACTGGTTGGCGATCACCCGGCGCCATTCCTGGTCGGACGAGTCGGGCGAGGCGAGCCGCGCGATCGTCTCGGGCGTGAGGTCGAACACGCCCTTCCAGCCGAAGCCGGCGGCAAAGCCCTGGTTGACCCATTGCAGGCCGGCCATCCGCTCGAAGATCGGCAGGATGTCGTGCGTGAAGGACGGGCGCTTGGGCTTGGGCAGCCAGCGGTTCGCCACCGCGATGTCGCGCATCAGGTCCCACAGCGTGCGCACCGACTTGCGGCACGGGCCGTAATTCGGCGGGGCGACGACGATCCAGGCCGGCTCCACCGGCAGGGACCGGCCGCCGAGCCGCACGGTGGCGGTGACCGGGCCGTCAGCGACGTCGTCGTGCCAGGTGTCGTTGTTGGCGAAGGTCACCGCCAGCTCGCCGGTATAGGACGTGGACTCGCCGTGGCCGCCGAGGACGATGAGCCGGCCGGCCTCGTCGGTGCGGATCGACCCGAGCGTGACTGGGGTCCCCATGAAGGTGCCGTCATCGAAGACCTGCTCCGGCTGCGCCCGGCCCGCGATGGTGCGCGCCCGCGGGGTGATCGCCAGGGCGGCCCGGTCCGCATGCATCGGGTTGCGCAGGGTGGTGGGGATGGCGGTCGGCTCCCAGGATTCGGGGATGTCGAGCGCCAGCTGGAAGCCGTACCAGGCCGCCTTGGTATTGGCGAGCTGCACGGTCCAGGCGATCTCGGCGTCGGAGCCGGTCAGCTCGCGCACGATCGTGCCGGCCCGGTTGAGGCCGTAGACCCGGAACCGCGCCGCCTCGCGCTTCAGGGCGCCGGTCTTGTCGCGGTAGGAGCCGGGCGGCAGCGGCAGCGGATCGGGCACCTCCGGCCCGAGATACCATTCGGTCTCGCTGTTGCCGACCCGGGCGATCCCGATCGATGGATAGATCGCCGCCTTGACGACGACATCGTCGGCGGGAGCGGAGGAACCGGGAACCGCTGTCATGCTGGTCGATCCTGCTGGCGTAAACCCTGCGCCAATCCGGTCCGAATCGGCGCCGCCCCAGTCATAGCCGGCGCGCTCCGACTTGGCATGCGCCGATTCTGGAATTCAGATTTCAGGAATTTTTCTTTACGAGACGATTTCGTCTTGCGGATGCAATCATTATTTGCGTCTATCCGATTCGGATGGGACGCCGTTCCCTACCGCAGGTGCGAGATGACGATGCTCGCCGTCACGATGCGGATCGAATTCCTGTAGGGATATACCTTTGATCTGACGATGCCCTGCATCTCCTGCCCCGCGCTGCGGTGCGGGGCAGCGAGGCGATCATACGACGATCGCGGCCCTCGCTCCGTCCATGGTCGGCGTCATGCCGGTGAAGTCGCGCGCCTTGGCGCGGTGACGGGCGGCGCGATCCCCCGTGACTTGTCCGTGCCGCCCTGAGACAAGGGAGGACAACAACGAAGACACGAGGGAGAAACGACCATGGACCGCGACGATTCCTTCGCCGGACCCGAGGCCGCGCGCGCCCGGCGCGACACGATCTCCGACGCGCTCCGCCGCACCGCCCGGCGCTACCGCGACCGCAACGCCCTGACCTTCGGCGAGCGGCGCTGGAGCTTTTCGGCCCTCGACCGCGCCGTCGACCGGGTCGCCCGCGGGCTATGCGACGCGGGCCTCGCCCGCGGCGACCGGGTCGGCGCGCTCGGGCGCAACTCGGACGCCTACCTGATCCTGTGGCTCGCCTGCGCGCGGGCCGGCCTGATCCACGTCCCGGTCAACTACGCGCTCACCGGGCGCGAGCTGCGCTACATCGTCGAGCAGTCGGGCGCCCGCGCGTTGATCGTCGACCCGGCGCTCGCGGGCAACGCACGGGAGGCGCTGGAGGACCGGACGGGTCCGTGGTTCGCCACCCTGTTCGGCGGCACCGGCCTCGACGTGCTCAGCCTCGCCGCGGCCGAGGGCGAGGCGGATCCCGTCGACGTGCCGGTCGCCGAGGAGGACGTGGTGCAGCTCCTCTACACCTCCGGCACCACCGCGGCGCCGAAGGGTGCGATGATGACGAGCCGCGGCCTCCTCGCCGAGTACCTGAGCTGCGTGATCGCCCTCGATTTCGGCCCCGGCGACCGGGCGCTCGCCGCCCTGCCGCTCTACCACACGGCGCAGATGCACGCCTTCACCATGCCCCAGCTGCTCGCCGGGGCCGAGACGGTGCTGATCGAGGCGCCGGCGCCCGAGACCTGCCTGCGCCTGATCGAGGAGCACCGCCTCACCTCGTTCTTCGCACCCCCGACCGTCTGGATCAGCCTCCTGCGCTCGCCGGACTTCGCACGGCGGGACCTGACCTCCTTGCGCCACGTCTATTACGGCGCCTCGATCATGCCGGTGCCGGTGCTCGAGGAACTGCGCACCCGCCTGCCCGGCGCGAAACCCTACAATTGCTACGGCCAGAGCGAGATCGCGCCGCTCGCGACCGTGCTGCGCCCCGAGGAGCACGACGAGCGCCCGGCCTCCTGCGGCCGCCCGGTCTTCAACGTCGAGACCCGGATCGTCGACGATGCGCTGCGCGACGTGGCGCCTGGCGAGCGCGGCGAGATCGTCCACCGCTCGCCCCAGCTGATGGCCGGCTACTGGGACAAGCCGGAGGAGACCCGCGAGGCCTTCCGCGGCGGCTGGTTCCACTCGGGCGACGTCGGGATCATGGACGAGGCGGGCTACATCACGGTGGTCGACCGGGTGAAGGACGTGATCAAGACCGGCGGCACCATCGTGGCGAGCCGCGAGGTCGAGGAGGTGCTGTTCACCCACGCGAGCGTCTCGGAAGTGGCGGTGATCGCCCTGCCGCACCCGAAATGGATCGAGGCCGTGACGGCGGTCGTGGTGCTGCGCCCGGGCGCCGAGGCCGGGGCCGAGGAGCTGATCGCCCATTGCCGCACCGGGCTCGCGCCGTACAAGGTGCCCAAGCGCATCCTGTTCCAGGACGATCTCCCCCGCAACACCGCCGGCAAGCTGCTCAAGCGCGAGCTGCGGACGCAGTACGCGGCATTGGACTGGCCGGGGGAGGAAGCGCGGGGCGCGTGAGCGCGCCCTGCCCGATAGCGCCCTCGTGATGTCAGGCTGATACTGGAACAGCTCGCCGACTCACGGCTCACGCATTACATCATTACGGTCTTGTAAAGAAGTCTGCCATGGTGACCACGCTGAACGTGCGGAACCCTCGCGCCCACGCCCTCGCCAGCGAACTTGCGCAGCGTCGCAAGACCGGGATCACGGAGGTTGTGATCCAGGCCCTGGAGCACGAGCTGGAACGCGAACGAGCCTCGATACCCCTCGCCCAGCGCCTCGCCGCTCTCGCCGACCGGGCCTTGGCGAAAGCCGGGCCCAATGCACGGCCGGTCACCGAGTCGGATCGTGACGAGATGTGGACACGGTGATGTTCATCGACACGTCCGCTTTCGTCGCGATCTTCTGCAAGGAACCTGAAGCCGGGATCTTCGCGAGATGCATCGAGCGCGCATCGCGCCGTTGTACATCGCCGATGGTTCGCCTGGAAACCTGCATGGTCTTGGCGAGCCGCCTGGACCGCGATCTTGTCGATGTTCAAGCCGATTTTGACGAGTTCCTCACTGAAGCCGGCATCGTCGTCATCGCGATCAGTGACAATGTCGGTCGCATTGCCGTGGAGGCATTCCAACGCTACGGGAAGGGCCGAGGCCATCCGGCACAGCTCAACCTCGCGGACTGCTTGTCCTATGCGTGCGCGCACGCAAGCCTCGATCCCATTCTCTTCAAGGGACGGGACTTCGGCCATACGGACCTTCAATCGGCACTCTGACAAGGACGTTTTGAGATCTCTCATCGTGTCGAGACGGAATTTGTCGCTAACGGTGCAGCCGATCCTGGCTGCCAACCAGCGGCGCCCGCTTGGCGGAGCGGACGGGCCGACGCGCTCGCAGCAGACCTTCGGGTACGTTCCAACGGCACCCTTCATCCACAGCAGAGACGAAACGACGCGCGTTGCCAACCTGTTCTCCGTGCGTTGAGGGATGCGGCCAAGGTAGCGTGCCGGCCGTGCTCACGCAGGTGATGGAATGTCCGAGATCCCGAGCTTCGGCCGCGAGGACCGCGCGGCGGTGCTGGAACGCCAGCGCACCCTGAAGATGGCGCGCTCGGCGCACGCCTACGTGCGCGGCAACACCCTCAAGTTCTACGAGTGGCTCGACGGCCTGCCCCGCGGCACCCTGCCGGAAGGCCCGGCGGTCTGGATCTGCGGCGATTGCCACCTCGGCAATCTCGGGCCGCTCGCCGACGCCGAGGGGCAGGTCGAGATCCAGATCCGCGACCTCGACCAGACGGTGATCGGCAACCCGACCCACGACCTCGTGCGCCTCGGCCTGTCGCTGGCGAGCGCGGCGCGCGGCTCGGACCTGCCGGGCGTGGTCACCGCCCGGATGCTGGAGGAGATGGTCCGCGGCTACGCGCAGGGTCTCGACGGAGCGGGCGACGGCGAACCCGGCGCCGGCGAGGCCCCGCCCGAGCCGGAGGTGGTGCGCACGGTGCGGCGCCGGGCTCTCGGCCGGCACTGGAAGCAGCTCGCCCGCGAGCGACTGAAGGACGTCGAGCCGCGCATCCCCCTCGGCCGCAAGTTCTGGGCGCTCGACGCGGGCGAGCGCGACGCCCTGCGCGACCTGTTCGACGAGGGGGCGGTGCGCCGCCTCGTGCTCGCCCTCAACGGGCGCGACGCCGCGGCGGGCCTGCGCCTCGTCGACGCCGCCTACTGGATGAAGGGGTGCAGCTCGCTCGGCTTCCTGCGCTACGCCGCCCTGGTGCGGATCGAGGATCCGAACGGGCACGGCAAGGGCGAGGGACACGGCAAGGACAGGCTGGCCCTGGTCGACCTGAAGGAGGCGGTCGCGCCCGCAGCACCCCCCGCCCCCGGCGCCCGGATGCCCGAGGACCCCGCCGAACGTGTCGTCGCCGGGGCGCGGGCGCTCGCCCCGAATCTCGGCGAGCGGATGCTGCCGGTGCACCTTCTGGGCAAGCCGGTGGTGATGCGCGAGCTCGCCCCTCAGGACCTGAAGCTCGACGTCGACCAGTTCAGCCGCGAGGAGGCGGTGCGGGCCGCGCACTACCTCGCCTACGTGGTCGGCCGGGCCCACGGCCGGCAGATGGACGCGGGCATCCGCGCCGCGTGGCGGGGCGAGGTCACGCGCGGCTGCGACGGCGAGGCGCCGTCCTGGCTGTGGTCGAGCGTGGTCGAGCTCGCCGGCCGGCACGAGGTCGGCTACCTCCAGCATTGCCGCCTCTACGCCGGAGATCGCGCCGCCTGACGCACCCTCGCCGCCGTACACGGTCGGGCGGGCAGGCAACGCCATGCCGTCGGAGCGCTGTACGAGCCGCGCGCCGCCGGGTATCGCCGGCCGCCGGCCCGATCCGCCAGCCCTTCCCGGCTGCCGGACGGCGGATCGGCGGCCCGTCCCCGAGTGGGGCGGTTTCCCAGCGACGAGGCGCCCGTCCCTCCCCGGGGCGCCGGAGAGAGGACCGATGCGGCGTTCCCCCGTGCCCGGCGCGGCCTTGGCGGCCTGGACCGAACTCGACACCGGCCCGATCCCCAGCGGCGGCGGATCCCTGCGGCTGGTGCGGCGCGACGACGAGTACCTGATCGTCGTCGAGGGCATGGAGCTGATGGGCAGCCACCGCAGCGGCTCGGAGCGCGACCTCGCCGCCCTCGCCTGCGCGCATCTGCGCGATCGGCCGGCGCCGCGGGTGCTGATCGGCGGGCTCGGCATGGGCTTCACCCTGCGGGCGGCCTTGGCCGAGCTCGGGCCCGATGCCCGGGTCGTCGTCGCCGAGCTGGTGCCGTCGGTCCTCGCCTGGGCCCGCGGGCCCCTCGCCCACGTGTTCGACGGCTGCCTCGACGATCCGCGGGTCGAGATCCGCGAGGGCGACGTCAACCGGGTGATCCAGTCCGGTCCGGGGGCCTGGGACGCGATCCTGCTCGACGTCGACAACGGCCCGCGCGGCCTGGTCAGCCGGGGGAACGACCGGCTCTACGATTCCTGGGGATTGAAGCGGGCGCGCTGGGCCCTGCGCCCGGGCGGCCTGCTCGGGATCTGGTCCGGCTGCCCGGACCGCAAGTTCAAGGCCCGCCTCCAGCGCACCGGCTTCACGGTTACCGAGCATCGCCTGCGCTCCGAGCGCCCCGGGCGGACCCCGCACGTGGTCTGGCTCGCGAGGCGCCCGTCCGAAGGCGGGTAAGGACGGCGGGAGGGCGGCCCGCCACCGGCATGGCGCGTTCCATCGCCCCTTGCCGATCGTCACCGCCATGCTAGGCAGCCAGCGGCCAAGCTTCGCACGGCGCGGCCTCGCGGGCTGTCTCCCATGTCTCGTCACAGCACGTCTCCTTGCGGTTTCCTCCGCGGGCTTCTGGTCGCGCTGGCGCTCCTGCTCGCGGCGGCCCGTCCAGCCTCGGCCGGGCCCGACGACACCCGCCGCGCCGGCCTCACCGCCGGCATCGCGGCGGCACGGGCGGACGCCGAGCGGCTGCAGGGCGACTTCAAGGGCCTGCTCGGCCTGCGCGACCGGACCGAGGCCCTGATCGCCGAGGCCAGAGCCCTGCGGCGGGAGTCGGAGGCCGCCCGCGCGCAGGCGCAGGCGCGGCTCGCCGAGATCGGCCACGCCACCGTGCCGGAGGCCGCCGCCGCGGAGAAGCGGCAGGCCGAGGCCGAGCTGGCGCAGGTCGAGGCGCGACTGCGGCAGGACGGACAGAGCCTGCGGACCGCCGAGGACCTGCTGACCCGGGTGACCGAGGCGCGCCGCGCGCTGTTTGCCCGGCGTCTGCTCGCGCCGAGCCCGAGCCCGCTCACCCCGCCCTTCTGGGGCGAGCTTCTCGACCGGGCGTTGCCGCAGGTCGGCGAGCGGCTGGCGGATCTGCGGGCGCGGGCGGCGGAGACCGGTCTCGACGACGAGGAGATGCTCGGCGCCGCCGTGGTGCTGGTCCTGGGGCTGATGCTCTACGGGATCGCCCGCTCGTCGGGCCGGCGCCTGGGTCGGCGCTGGCGCCGGTTCTGCGAGCGGGCGGGCATCGGCCCGCGCCGGGCGGCGGCGGTCCACGCCGTCATCGACCTCGGCATCGCGGTGGCCCCGGTGCCGGTCGCCTTTGCCCTCCTGATCCTCCTCAACGAGGACATGGACCTCTCGCCCGGCAGCGTCGATTCCCTCGCGGTGCGGCTGCTCGCGGCCATCGCCGGGGTAATCCTCGGTACCGGCATCCTGCGAGCCCTGGCGGCGCCGCGCGACCCCGCCCTGCGGCTCCTGGCGGTCGGCGATCCGGCGGCCCGGGCCATCCACCGCACCGGCACGGCGATGCTGCTGATTTACGCCGCCTACCTCGTCCTCGCCGAGTTCTTCGTCATGGCGCAGTTCCGACCGGCGCTCGGCGAATCCGCGACGATCCTCGCGGTGCTTGCCTGCTGCGCGCTCCTCGCCGGGGCACTGGTGCGGCTCGCCCATGCCGAGCCTCCGGACGAGGCCGCGCTGGCGGCGATGCCGGCCGCCGCCCCCGTCGGCCTCCTCGGCGCCCTCGGACCGCTCGCCTGGGCGGTGACCGCGGCCGCCCTCGTCTGCGTGCTCCTCGGCCTCACGGCGCTCGGCGACTTCCTGATCGGGCGCCTCCTCGTTGCCGGGGTTCTGGTGGCGCTGGGCTGGATCGTGCTGATCTGCGTCGATGCGCTCTCGGTCGGCGCGGAGGACATCGCCCGCTCGGCCAGGCTGTCGCGGCTGTGCCGCACTCTCTCGCTCCGGCCCGGGACCCTGGCGCTGGCCTCGATCGCGCTCTCGGGCCTGCTCCACGCCCTCGTCGTCGGCGCGATGGCGTTCGTGGTCGTCGGTCCCTGGAGCCTCGCCCATGGTGAGCTGAACCCGTTCCAGGACGCGTTCCTCGGCACCACGGCCGCGGACCTGCGCGGCTGGCTCGGGGCCGCCGGCCTCGCGCTCCTCGCCTTGAGCGCCGGCCTCCTGGCGACCCGGCTCGCCACCGGCTGGCTCGACCGGCGCTTCCTGCCCCACACCAGGCTCGATGCCGGGGCGCGCTACTCGGTCATCACGGTGGTCGGCTATGGCGGCCTCGCCCTGACCCTGGCGGCGGCGCTCGGCCAGCTCGGGGTGAACCCGCAGAGCCTCACGGTGATCGCCGGCGCCCTCTCGGTCGGCATCGGCTTCGGCCTCCAGAGCATCGTGTCGAACTTCGTGTCCGGGCTGATCGTGCTCGCCGAGCGGCCGATCCGGGTCGGCGATCTCGTCACCGTGAAGGGCGAGGAAGGCCGGGTGAAGAAGATCAGCGTGCGTTCCACCCTGATCGCCACCGGCGACCGCACCGACCTCGTGGTGCCGAACACCGACCTCATCACGTCGATCGTCCGCAACAAGACCCTCACGGACGACACCCAGCGCCTGCGCGTGCCGCTGATCCTCGACAAGGAGACCGACGTCGAGGTGCTGCACGAGATCCTGCTGAAGGTCGCGGAGCGTCATCCCAACGTCGCGGTCCATCCGGCCCCGAGCGTCCTCCTGATGCGCATCGGCGAGCACGGGCTCGAATACGAGGTGCGCTGCTTCCTCGTCGATCTCGCGGCCAGCGACGCGACCCGCAGCGAGCTCAACACGATCTGGCTGACGCTGTTTCGCCGCGCCGGCATCAGGCTCGGCGGGCCGCCGGCCTGACCGGCAGGCGACTCAGGGCGCTCCGGCGAAAGGCGCGGCCGCCGCCACGGCGATGGCGAGGACGAGCGCGACCGCGAGCATCAGCGAGATCGCGCGCCCGCTCGACGGGCGCTCCCGCGGCGCCCACGGCGGCCGTCCGACATCCGACTCGATCATGGGAGAACAACTCGACCAGCACCCGGGCACGAACGCGGTCCGACGCCCGCCCAACCCGCATCTTCCTAGCAGATCGGGCAAGACGCGGGATGCAGCGACCTGGGGCCAGCGTCCCAAAAGCATGTGCGTGCGTCTCGAAACGACTCCGGTCGGGCGCAGACGTGAGCGACGATCGCCGTCGCACCGGGGCTCGACCGTACGGCATGCCGGAACTTCACGGGCCACGAGGCCGGGTCCGCCGTGAATGTTCGCTCTCTGACGTAGAGAAACAAGTCAGCCGATCGCATGTGTCTCGTCGGATGGTTCACCGTGGATTTTGGTGTCCCTGCGTCCGGATATAAAAATCCGTGCTGGACTCGGGGATACGGCTGAGCAACAACCGGACCGATCCTCAAGGCCAAGCTTCAGCCGACCGGCCGGGGGGGTCCTCTTCATCAACCGCCCTCCTGATTGTGGACGCGGCCGCCCGTCGGCCGTCCGCGCGAGCCCGACGTGATGCGCATCATCGCCGCCAGCCTGAGCCTCCTCGCCCTGACCGCCTGCGGGACCGTGACCCGCGGCACGACGGAGCCCGTCACCTTCCTGTCGGAACCGCCGGGCGCCGCGATGCGCACCTCGTTCGGGCCGGGCTGCCCGGTCACGCCCTGCACCCTCGAGGTGCCGCGCAAGCAGGAATTCGTCTCGACCTTCTCGCTGCCGGGCCACGCCGACGTGGAGGTGCCGGTCACCACCAAGCTGAGCGGGACGGGCGGCGCCAGCATGGCGGGCAACGTCCTCCTCGGCGGCGTCATCGGGGCGGGCGTCGACGCGTATAACGGCACCGCCCTGGATCACACGCCGAACCCCGTCATCGGCCGGATGGTCCCGTTCTCCTCGCCGCTCCCCGCCCGCCGCCGCCGCGCCGCGCCGCAGAGCTGAACGAACGCCGAGCGACGCCCCCGGCCGCGGGCCCGGCCCGCGGCCGGGGGCGATCGACTTCGGGTAGACGTACCCGCCGCCGGCGGATTGACGCAACGATCCGGTTCCCGCATCCGGAGAAGCCTTCGGGCGGGAGGCAGGCGAACGCCACGCGATGGCCGACTCGACGACGATCGACTTCCAGCTGGACCGGCTCGCCGCCGAGCAGCAATTCTCCCTCTGGCACGACCTGGTGCAACCCCTGTTCCGGGTCGCGATCGCGGACGAGGACAGGAGCGCGTTCCGGGCCGAGATGCAGGCGATGCCGGTCGCCGACGCGCTTTTGACGGCCTGCACCGCGCGGGCGCAGAGCTTCGAGCGCGACTGGGGCGACGTCCGCGGCTCCGGCTGGGACCACGTCGTGATCCAGCTCTACGTCGCCGGCGGCTTCGAGGGGCTGTGCGGCGACCGGGCCGTCTCGGTCGCGGCGGGGGACATCACCGTCCTCGACCTCAACCGCACCCTGCATACCCGGGCGTCGGACTTCTCCAACCTCACGCTGATCCTGCCGCGGGACCGGCTACCACTCGCCGGCACGAACGACCTGCACGGGCGGTCGATCGGCCGCGGCAGCGCGCTTGCGGCGGTGATCGAGAGCCACCTGCGCAGCCTGGCCCAGCATGCCGCGTCCCTCAGCCCCCGGGAAGCGGGCGCCGCCCTCGACGCGCTCTGCCTGCTCATGTCGGGCAGCGACCTGCGCGAGGCGGAGCCCCTGGTGCGCGCGGCGGCCGGCGCCAGCGTCCACAACCGGATCTGCGCCTATGTCGAGCGCCACCTCGACGACCCGGGCCTGAGCCCCGCCGGCGTCGCCGCCGCCTGCGGCGTATCCCGGGCGAGCCTGTACCGGCTGTTCGGCTTCGAGGGCGGGATCATGGCCTACATCGCCGGGCGCCGGCTCGACCGAGCGTTCATGGCCCTGAACCGGCCCGGCGACGGGCGCAGCATCGCCCAGGTGGCCTTCCGCAGCGGCTTTGCCAGCGAGACGCATTTCAGCCGCTCGTTCCGGAGCCGGTTCGCGATGAGCCCGCGGGACGCCCGCCGCCGCGCCCGCGAGGGTCTGCACCCGGCCGCCGCGGCGCCCGGCCTCGGCCCACGCGACTGGGTGCAGGCGATGCGGCGCCTGCGCGAGACCATCTGAAGGCCAGGGAGAGTCACGGCAGCGCCCCGATCGGCCCCTCGGCGCAGGTCATGGCGTCGTTGCAGGCCCTCGCGTCGCGGTCGCAGGCCCGCGCAACCTCAGTTCCGGCCCTCGCGCGGTGCCATGGCGACGACGAGCCGGAGTACCTCGCGGCGGGTCTCGGGGTCGGTGATCCGGTCGAAGGCGCGCAGGAGGTCGATCGCCTGCCGCTCGAAGGCCATGTCGTCGCGCGCCGTCCCGGCGGCCGGCTCGATCGAGACACCGAGCAGGGCCTCGATCTCGCGCAGGCGCCGGATCGATACACCGCCGCCGTAGACCTCGTCGTCGTCGCGGGAAAGGTTCGGCCGGCGGCCGGATTCGAACACGCCATCGGACATCGGCATCCTCCGCCCCATCTCCTGCCCCTTCCGCGCCAGCGCCCGGGACCGCGTCGCCGCGCCGTGAAAGTCTGATTATTGTCCCGATCGTTCGCAGACAAACAAGATGGAGCGCTTCACTCAGATGTGATGAGCCACCCGACCGGGGCGGGCGTCCGCCTCGGCACCCGGGGCGCCGGCTGGGTTCAGCCATGCCCGAACGGCATGCCTCGCCCAGCCGGCCTCGCCTTACAGAGGATCGAGCCCACCAAGGATCGTTGAGCCGAGCGAGCGATGAAGATGTCACCGAGGCGTGCCGACGGAACCCCGGACCGGACCTCGCCGCCCGACGGAGCCGCCTCGCCCCACGCGCAGGCGTCGCTGGCGCTCCTCGTCGCCGTGACGATGACCGGGACGGTGGCGCTGCACATCTTCGTGCCGGCGCTCGCGGCGGCGGCGGCCGACCTCGGCACGACGCCGGTCGCCGCGCAGCTGACGATCACCCTCTACCTCGTCGGCCTCGCCTGCGGGCAACTGGTCTACGGGCCGCTCTCCGACCGGTTCGGGCGGCGCCCGGTGCTGATCGCGGGCCTGTCGCTCTACCTCGCCGGGCTGCTCATGGCGATTCCCGCCCCCTCGATCGAGGTCCTGATCGTCGCCCGGGTGCTGCAATCGCTCGGGGCCTGCGGCTCGCTGGTGCTCGGCCGGGCGATGGTGCGCGACGTCTCGACCGCCGCGGACGCCGCCCGCAAGATCGCGATCCTCACCATGGCGATGACGCTGACGCCGGCGCTCGCTCCGGCGATCGGCGGCCTCGTCGCCGGCGCCTTCGGCTGGCGGGCGGTGTTCGTGGTGCTGGCCGGCGTGGTGGCGCTCCTCGGCGCGCTCGTGGTGCTGACCCTGCCGGAGACCAACCGGCGGCCGGTGGCGCTGCCGGGAATCGGCGCCGTCGCGGGCGCCTACCTGCGCCTTTTGCGCAACCCCGCCTACCGGGCCTACCTGCTCGCCGGGGCCTGCGCCGGTACCAGCCTGTACGCCTTCCTGGCGGTGGCGCCGTTCCTCCTCGTCGACCGGCTCGGCCGCTCGTCGCAGGAGGTCGGGCTCGATTGCCTGATCGTGGTGGCCGGGATGGTGGTGGGCTCGGCAGTCGCCGGGCGGCTGGCCGGCCGGATGCCGATCCAGCGCGCGGCCCGGATCGGCAACGGCATCTGCCTTCTCGCCGCCCTGGCGCTGCTGGCGGTCGACCGCGGCGGGCAGCTCACGGTGGTGACGCTGCTTGGCCCCCTGGTGCTCTACGCGGTCGGCATCGGGCTCCTCGGGCCGAATGCGGTGGCGGGGCTGATGAACGTCGATCCCCACGCCGCCGGCTCGGCCTCGAGCCTCTACGGCTTCATGCAGATGGCGCTCGGCGCCCTGTTCACCCTGGTGGTCGCCACCTGGCACGACGGCTCGGCGACCCCGGTGGCGGCGACCCTGCTCGGCGCCTCGGTGATCGCCGCGCTCTCGCTGCGGCGGGTGTGAGGCGGGCCCGCGCGCGCCTGTGAACACGCGTTAACCTTTTCTTAACTCGGCCGTTGCCCTCGCGGACCCGGCGTGCGACCAACTCGTTAACGAGAGCTTAACGGTTGCGAGTACCAGATGCGTATCGCGGGTCGCACGGTCGGAATCGGAATCGCGCAGGTCCTGGCCGTGGCCGCCGGGCTCCTGGCCTCGGCGAACGGGGCGGGCAGCCAGACCCTGGCGGCGCTTCCCTCGGTCACCATCCCGGCCGCGACGGTCGGCGAGGCCCGGCCGGTCCCGGCCTGGACCGAGTTCTGCGCCCGCTACGCCTCGGAATGCGCGGTGGACGTGAGCGAGCCGGCCCAGGTCACCCTGACCCCGCGGCTGTGGCAGACGGTCACCGGCATCAACCGTCAGGTCAACACCTCGCTGCGCGCCGTGACCGACATGGAGCACTGGGGCACCCCCGACCGCTGGGACCTCGCCGAGGACGGCTCGGGCGATTGCGAGGATTTCCAGCTCCTCAAGCGCAAGCTGCTCGCCCAGGCCGGGCTGCCGCGGCGCGCGATGCGGATGACGGTAGTGATCGACGAGAAGGGCGAGGGCCACGCCGTGCTGATGCTGCGCACCGACCGCGGCGACCTCGTCCTCGACAACAAGACCAGCGCCGTGCTGCCCTGGCACAAGACCGGCTACACCTTCATCAAGCGCGAGGGCGACGAGGGCGCCCGCTGGGTCTCCCTCGGCCGGGCGGTGTCGCCGGTCGTCACCGCGAATCGCTGAGGCCGGTCCCGTACCGGGCGGCCAGGACGTCGCTGGCGAGCTCCGCGCTGCCGTTGGTCCACGGCAGCGCCAGCACCACCCGCACGCCGGGGGCCGGCACCGGGGCGGCCGGCCGCGCCATCGGCGCGGTGATCGGCGCCGGGTCGAGCGCAGGGCGCAAGGTCAGGGCCACCGCCTCGCGGCCGCCCCGGCTCAGCAGCACACCAGACCCGATCGCCAGGATGAGCGCGGCCTGGACACCCAGCCGCCGTACGGTCCGAAACATCTGAGAGCACTCGCCTGTCGTGCGGCGACGTGTTGTTGCCCGTCGCTCGCCTGGGACACACTCTCGGCCGGCGCCGCTTAACGACCGGTCTTCATCGCATACGGTCCGCTCTTCCGGCTTCTGGGATGATGAACGGAGGTTTTACACTGCCCTTCATCATCCCCTAACCTTGACGGGGCCCGAACGCGAAGGCCCGCAGACGGCGTGGCTGGGCCGGAGCCGGTCGCCGCGCTATACTCCTCGCCGTGACGATGCGGGCGGAGCCAGAACAATGCGGATCGGGTGGCCGACGGGACGGGGAGTATCGCGCCTCGTTCTCTGGAGCCTGCTCGCGGGCGTGATGCTGCCGGAGGCGGCCCACGCGCAGTATTACGACGAGAGCTACGGCTACCGACGCGCCCCCGCCTACCGGCCCGCGCCGGAGCCGCAGCGGCAATTCTACTGGCCGTGGGAGGACCGCCCCGCGGCAGCGCCCCAGGCGCAGCCGGATGCCGGCCGGCCGGCCTATCGCGGCGCCTACCGCACCCCGCGCCCGCGGCGCGAACGCGAACGCGAGCGTGAGGTGATGCACAGCCGCGAGGGGCGCTCGGTGCAGCGGCCCAAGCCCCGCCCCGCCCCGGTCGTGGCGAGGCCCGCCGCCCCGAAGCCGAAGACCGATCCGCGCACCCAGATCGCGGTGTTCGGCGACTCCCTCGCCGAGCTTCTGGGCCAGGGCCTCGACACGGTCTACGAGTCGAACCCGGACGTGGTGGTGATCCGCCGCGCCAAGGGCGACAGCGGGCTGGTGCGCAAGGACGTGGTCGACTGGCCGAAAGCGGCGGAGGACACCCTCAAGGCCAACCCGAAGGTATCCTACGCGGTGGTGATGGTCGGCGCCAACGACCGCCAGCCCCTGCGCGACGGCGACCAGACGGTCGAGCCTCTGAGCGAGCGCTGGCGCGCGCTCTACCGCGACCGGGTCGACGCGCTGCTGAAGGTCTTCACCGACCGCAAGGTGCCGGTGGTCTGGGTCGGCGAGCCGCCGATGAAGAGCGAGACGCTGTCGGCCGACATCACCTCGCTCAACGAGATCTTTCGCGATCGGGTGCAGCGGGCGGGCGGCGTCTACGTCGACATCTGGCCGGCCTTCGTCGACGAGAACAACCGCTACGCCGCGACCGGTCCGGACCTCGAGGGCCAGCAGGCGCGGCTGCGCACCTCGGACGGGGTGCACTTCACCCAGGCCGGTGCCCGCAAGGCGGCGCACTTCGCCGATGTCGAGATCAAGCGGCTCCTCGAGGCGACCACTGGCACGCCCGCCCTCCCCGACGCCGTCGCGCCGCTCGCCCCGGAAGCGCCGGCACCGGCCGCGGCCGGCGAGGCCAAGCTCGACGACGACGCGGCGATCGACCGGCTCATCACCGCGATGCTGCCGAGCCTGCCCGAGCCACCGGGCATCCCGGCCCTGCCGGTCAAGCCCGCCGCCGGCCCGGTCCTGCCGCTCACCCGCAACGACGTCGCCCCGGGCGGCCAGCTCGTCACCGGCCGGCCGCGAATCGACCGCGACACCGGCTACACCCTGGAGCGCAGCCTGACCCGCGGCGCCGCCCCCCCGCCCCAGCCCGGCCGGGCGGACGATTTCCGCTGGCCGCGGGGATGAGGCCGCGCAGGGCGGGTCGGGAAGGGGGTGGCTTACGACGAAGCGTGGGCCGTCAGTACCGCATCTGCCAGTGTCGTGTACCGCGGCATCGCAACCGGGCAGTGCTCCAGCTCTCTGGTTGAGCCGCATACCATCGACCAACCTGTGTCCACTTCGTCAAAAACCGCGCTAGCCGGCGGCATGCACCCGCTCGCGCCGGGCCGCCTTCGCGGCCTCGAGGCGCATCCCGGCTTCCGCGATCCCGAGCGCCGGCGCCTGCCGGCCGAGCCCTGCGGCCTCGTCGAGGATCGCCACGGCCTCGGCCCAGGCGCCGGGCCAGAACAGCGCGGCGGCCTCGACCGCGTCGGCGGCGGTGCGGGGGTCGATCTCGGCGGCAAAAAGCGCGGCGCGGGACGCCGCCGCGGCGCGAGCTCCGCGCACCCAGGTGCCTTGGCGCCCGGCCGCCTCGGCGAGCGAACCGGCCGACCAGGCGGCGTGGCGGGCGACCGTCACGGCCGCGCGCAAGTCCGGCGCGGCCCGGCAGGCGGCGGCGTGCTGCGCGAGCCCGGCCCGCTCCAGCACCGGCGGCAGCAGGCGGCGCACGCCCTCGTGCACGAGGTGGGCGGTGCGCGCCGCCTCCACGGCATCCGAGTCGGCGGAGCCGGCGAGGCGCAGCACGAAGGCCATCAGCCGCGGGCGCTCGGCATCCGGCATCGCGTCGTTGAGGCCGAGCGCGTAAGTCGCGAGGGGGACCGAGAAGCAGGGTGGGCAATCGGCCGAGGAGCGGATCGCCCGGTAGGGCAGGCCCGCCGCCACGACCGCCGCCTCGTTGATGCAGGTGCCGCCGTCCGGGCCCGGGAAGGCGTGCGAGCCCGGCAGCAGCCGCCAGTTCAGGATGGGGTCGAAGAGGCCGGACATGGAGTCTCCCGCCGGGGTTTCGCGCGCGTCGCCGCCGAAACTGGCAGGGTTTCGCGCCGGCGGCGAGACCCTTCGTCGGTCCAGCCCCGATGCCGGACGGGGCTCCGAGAGCGGGCCCACGGGCTGCGGCATCGCGCCCCTGCCCTGGTCGGATTGCCCGTCGAGAACATATAGTGAACACTAACCCTTCAGGCGTCGCCGCCGCTCCGGCGGCACCAGGGAGAGAGGATCGGCATGACGCGCTACCGCTTCCACTGCACCAACGGATCCGAGTGCATCCTCGACGCCGAGGGGGCCCTGGTCCGCGGCCCGGCCGCCCTCGCCCGCCGCGCCCGCGCGGTCGCCGAGGCGGCGATGCGGAGCCTGGGAGCCGGCGACTGGGCCGAGTGGCGGGTGAGCGTGCACGACCTCACCGGACGGCGGGTCTGGGTCGAACCGTTCGTGAGCCAGCATCGCTCGACGGACGAGACGGCGCTGGCGGCGTGAGGCGCGCTCAGTCGCTCGCCAGGAAGCTGTCGTAGACGGCGCGGATGCGCGGCAGGTCTTCCGGCGCCGCCCAGGCCTCGACGATGCCGCGATAGGCCGGGCTTGACCGCTCCTCGGCCAGGACCGCGTCGATGCGCGCCACCACCTCGCGCCCCCACGGCGTGCCGGCGCACATCACCCGGGCGAAGACCGGCTCCGGCCCCTCGGCGAAGGGCAGACCCAGGAAGGCGTCCGGCTGGCCGAGCTGGCGGGCGTTGTAGGCCGCGATGCTGGAGAACTCGACGAGGTAGTCGAGCCGGTCGTTCAGCAGCATCCGGAAGGCCTCGCCGAACTCGGAATGGGTCTGCCCGGGCGGGTATTGCCGCAGCAGCGCGTCGACGGCGGGCGCCGTGGCACGGTTGCGCAGCATGCTGGTGCGCAGGTCGCGGTGCTCGCGCAGCAGGCTCTCCAGGGACAGGGGTTCGATCGCCGCGAAGCGGGCGCGCTCGGTCGCGTGGATCACGACGCGCAGCGGATAGAACATCGCCACCGGCCGCGAGAACGCCGCGAAGGCCTCGCGCTCGGGCGTCTTCACGCCGCCGACGAAGCACCAATCAGCTCCGGTCTTGAGCGAGGTGACGATGCGCGGGAAAGGGACCGTCAGCGTCGTGTGCGTGTAGCCGGTCAGCCGGGCGCTCAGCAGGCCGCGGATCCGGTCGAAGATGCCGGCGTCGCGATCCGGCCCATCGGTCATCATGAAGGGCGCCGCGTCGTAGACCGACCAGATGATCGGCGGGGCGGTCGGGCGGGCGGCCTGCGCGTCCTCGGCCCGCGCCGGGCCCGGGGATCCGAGGGCGAGCGCGACGGCGAGACCGGCTTGCAAGCCTGACCGGTGGATCCTCCTGACCATGACCTTGTCCACGGCATCCTTCGACGGGCCTGCCCGAGATGACGGACGCTCGTTCAAGATCGGGTTAATCGCCAGACAGGCCGTCGACCACGACAACTCTCGGGAGGGTCGTCGTACCAGGTCGTGGACTTTGCGACCCAACGCCATCCGGGTCCGCCTAAGCAGACTTGCGTTGGCAGGCCAACGCTTCGTCCGCTTAGGTTTTTGTTTTGCCGCAGATTTTTGGCGCCGAACCGGCCACCACTTCGGCGAAATCTTCTCAGGCGGGCGTCCCCGCCGGCGGCACGATCCACGGCACCCGGCGCCAGCGGGTCTCGCGCAAGGTGCGATCGGCGTAGGTCCCGGCCACCGCCGCCCGGCCGCCTTGAGCCGCGAGGTCGAGGACGAGGGCGCTGTGGATGAAGGCGAGGTGGCTGAACGCCTGCGGGAAGTTGCCCAGGAAGGTGCGATCCTCCGCCACCTCCTCGGCGTAGAGGCCGAGGTCGTTCTGGAGCGCCCGCAGGGCGTCGAACCGGGTCTGCGCCTCCTCGGTCCGGCCGAGCCAGGCGAGCGCGTCGACGAGCCAGAAGGCGCAGATCAGGAAGGTGCCCTCGTGGCCCGGCAGCCCGTCGTCGTTGCGGTAGCGGTAGACCAGCGGGCCGTGTCCGAGGCGCGCGATCACCACCTCCACCGTGCGGGCGAAGGCCGCCTCGTCAACGGGGAAGCCGACCATCGGGGCGATGAGCAGGGCGGCGTCGGGATCGTCGCCGCCGAGATATTGCGGGTAGTACCCGTCCCGCGGGTGAATCCCCTCGCCGTTGACCCGGGCGACGATGGCGTCGCGCGCCTCGCGCCAGTGCGGCCGCTCGCCGAACAGCCGGATCGCGCGGTCGACCGCGACCCAGTTCATGATCGCGGCATGCAGGTAGTGCTCCTGCGGCTTCCTCGGCTCCCACAGGCCGGCATCCTTCTCGTGCCAATGGGCGGCGGCGAAGTCGGCGAGCCGGATCGCCTGGCGCGCCATCACCTCGGGGATCGTGCCGCCGAGGCTTTCGTACAGGTGCAGCAGGTCGAGCACCTGTCCGTAGGCGTCGCTCTGGTGCTGCTCGGCCGCCTCGTTGCCGTAGCGGACCGGGGCGCTGCCGCGCCAGCCCTCGAAATGGGCGGCCTCGTGCTCGGTCAGGTCGGTCTCGCCCGCGATGGCGTAGAGGGGGCGCAGGCCGCCCTCCTCGCGCTCGGCGAGGGTGCCGACGAAGCGGAAAAACGCTTCCGCCTCCGCCACCATGCCGAACTTCTTCAGCACGTAGAATGACAGGCAGGCGTCGCGGATCCAGCAGAACCGGTAATCCCAGTTGCGGATGCCGCCGATCTCCTCCGGCAGCGAGGTCGTGGCCGCCGCCACGATGGCGCCTGAAGGCGCGTAGGTCAGCGCCTTGAGGGTGAGCGCGCTGCGCAGGAGCTGGTGGCTCAGCGGCCCGTCATAGGCCGCCCCCGCCGACCAGCCGGCCCAGGCCCGGCGCGCCGTCTCCATCAATTCGCGCGGGCGCAAGGACCCGCGGTCGCCGGCGCCGCCGGGATAGAGCGCGAAGGCCTGCTCACCCCCATGCGCGACGGTGAACCGCGCCACCGCCTCGGCTCCCTCGATCGCGAGCGGCAGATCGGAGATCAGGTCCGGCAGCCCCTCGGCGCCGGCGCCGCCCGGGACCGCGCCGAGCACCGGAAAGGTTTCCGAGAAGCCCGCCAGCGGCCGGTAGACCGCCCGCATCGCGACCTCGCCCGACACGCCCGAGACCAGGCGCACCAGGTAGGGCAGCACCCGGCCCGGTTCGGGGGCGAGCATGAAGTCGTGCACCGTCGCCGCCCCGGTGGCGCAGGTGAAGGTGGTCTCCAGGATGTTGGTGCCCGGCAGGTAGAGCCGGGCGCTCTCGAAGGGCCCCTCGGGCGCGAGCGCGAAGAAGCCGCCGCGCCGGCGGTCGAGCAGGCGGGAGAAGACCGGGGGCGCATCGAACCGGTCGAGACAGGCCCAGTCGATCGAGCCGTCGCGGGCGATCAGCGCGCAGCCGTGGCAGTTGCTGATGAGGCCGTACGCCTCGATGGGCTGGTAGGGCCGCGCGTCCGGATCGTGCATCGGGGAGAAGGCTCGGGCGAGAGGGGCGGGCCCGATGGCCGGGAGAGATGGCGGGAGCCCTCCCCCTCGTGCCGGCGTGACCCAGAGGCATCGGGGCGAATGGCCGGGCCTCGCCCATGTTCCGGCGGGAATGCGGAAATATTCCTGCGGATGAAATGCCTTGGAAGACCGTGGATGCCCCGGCGCTTCGGCCGATTCTCGGAGGAACCCGACAGCCTTTGCGTCATGGTGGGGCCGCGCAGCGGAGCCCGGACCGGCGCGGTGGGGGTGACGACGATCCGCTCGATCGACCGAGTCGATCGCGTCGCGCGATCCTCAACCCCCCATCACGAACCGTCCCAGCTCCTCCCGCGCCAGCGCCCGCGCCAGAGAATCCTCGGCCGGGCCGTCGACCGCCATCAGGAGGCCGCCGCAGACCGTGCCGCGGCCCGACACCGCGTAGCGCAGGGTGCAGGCGGGCTCCAGGCTGCCGGGGCGGCCGGCGACGAAGCCCTGGAGCGTGCCGGGCCGGTCGCCGTGGCCGATCACCGCCTCGAGACCCGCCACCCGGCCGGCGATCGCGAACGGCACCAAGCCGAGGCGCCGGCCGCCCTGGCGGGCCTGCACCCGGCGCGGCCCCTCGACGGCGACCAGGGTTTCGGGCGCGAGGTGGGCGAGGCCGCGGAAGGTCAGGGGACCGCCCTCCTCCTGGGTGAAGCGGTCGATCACCGCGAGGCCCGACAGGTCGTGCGGCAGCACGAAGACCCGCAGGTGGCGGCAGCCCGGCCCGTGAACGGTGGTCTCGATTGCGTGGGCGGTGGCGCCGGGCAAAGCCAGGCTGCCGCGGTGGATCCCGGTCCCGGCCACCGGATCGCGCCCCTCGATCACCGCGACGTTGTGGCCGCGGGCCGAGAGCAGGTAGTGGCGCGCGGCGCCCGTCTCGACCTGCTCCGAGCCGCCGGCCTCGACGATCCAGCGCGTCGCCCCCGCGGCGTAGACGTAGGAGGTGCAGTCGGCGTGGCCCTGAGGCGAGGTCTCGGCGAAGGTACAGGCGAAATGGGCCCAGCCGCGCCCGGCCTCGTGGCGAGCCGACAGGCCGTCGGGGCTCAGGGTCGAGGACGCCGTGACGGCCGAAGCGCCGGGCTGGGCGACGGGGCGCTGCGCCACCAGCCCGCCGCCGCGCAGCCGTGCGATCCAGCCGGCCTCGTCGGTGCCGGAAAACACCTCGCCGAAGGGCGGCAGCCGCCCGCCCGGATCGAGGAGGCCGGCGAGGTCCGCGAGCACCGCCTCGGTGCGGGCGGCGACGAGGGGGCCGGGCGCGGCCTCGCCGAGGCTGTCGCGCAGCGCCCGCCCGAGGGTCACGAGGTCGAGGCGGCGGTGGAGCGAGGAATCCGGGAAGCGCCGGTCCTCGGGCAGGAGCGCCGGCACGCCCTCGCGGAGGCTCTCGCGGGCAAGGCCTTCCCAGTGGCCGGAGAACGGCAGGCGCGGCAGGGCGCGGGCGAGCGCCAGGAGCGCGGCGGCGGCCTGGAGCTGGTGCAGGCTTCCTCCAAAGGTGTTCTGGCCGACGATCTCCGCCAGGGCGAAGCCGTGCCGCACCGCCTCCCCGGTCAGGACCGGCGCCGCGGCCCCGGCCCCCGGCAGGGCGAGGAGCCCGATCCAGACCTCGGCCCGGGCCGGCAGCGCCGCCGGGTGCAGGCTCAGGGGGTCAGACGGCTGGCCCCAGGGATTGGCCCGCGACCAGGCCTGCGCCAGGGCGAGCGCCCGGGCCGGCGCCGTCTCGGAGAGCGCCGAGAGCCAGGCGAGCGACTGGTAAGCGAGGCGCCACGGGATGGCGCGGGCAGGTGCGCCGCGGAACGGATCCTCGTCGAAGGCGGGGATCTCCGGCAGCGGCCAGTCCGGGCAGCCGGCGAGGCGCAGGACGGGGACGCCGTCGGGCCTCACGCCGACCGGGCGCTCGGCCTCGCTCCGCAGGACGCGGGCGCGGGCGAGCGGCAGCGCGGCGCTGCCGGCCTCCCCGGGGCCGGGGATCCAGGCGGCCTCGGCGCCGGGGTCGCGCCCGAGCCGGGCCGAGAGGCGGGCGAGGAAACCCGGCGCGTCGAGGAGATCGTCGCCGCACAGGCTCTCGAGCCGGAAGCGGTCCTCCAGCGCCACCTCAGGCGGGCCGGTGAGCTCCACGGCGGGCAGTCGCTCGCCCTCCTCCTCCCAGGTGCAGAAGCCGAGATCGAGGGAGACCGCGCCCGGCGGCGGCTCCAGGTCGAGGGTGAAGCGGCGCGCCTGCGGCTGGGCCGGGAGGTTGATCGCCGCGCCGAGAACCGGTTCGTCCGCACCCGGCCGCCCGCCGAGACCCGGTACCGCGACGGTGCCCGGATAGGGCGGCGGGATCTCCGCCCCGTCGCGGTCGCGGTAGACGAGGCTCACCCGCGCCGCGTGCTCGTCGGGCCGCGCGGCGTGGATCTGCCCGCGTACCACGAAACGCAAGCCCGGCACGAGGCCGTGGCGCTGGGGCGTGGCCTGCGGCCCGAGGCGGCGGCGGCGGAAGGCGCCCTCGCTCAGGGGCGCACCGGGGCGCAGGCGCGGCTCGGCGATGGTGAACCCCTCGGTGTTGCGCCAGGAGCGCACCGTGAGCGCGAGGCCGCGGGCCTGCGGCGGCACCCCGAAGGCCAGCCGCACCGGGGCCATCCGCAGGAACTCGGTCCCGGCGGGCTGGCAGGCAGGCCCGGCGATCCAGGCGCTGTGCGGATCGAGCAGGGTGCGCGCGAGGCCCGGTACGGCCTCGAAGTCGAGGCTCGACCCGTCGGCGGCCAGGAAGTCGAAGCCGGCGAGCGCGAAGTCGAGGGCCTGGCCGCCCTCCTCCTCGGCCGCCCAGGCGAGGCGGGCCTCCAGGCAGCACCATGCCCCCGCCGGCAGGTGGCGGAAGGTCAGCTGCACCCGGGACCAGCGGTTGTTGGCGGTGATCGCGTGCTCGCCGTCGCGCGCGCCCGGGCCCGCCCCGCCCGCGTAGCGGGCCTGGACCGGGAGGAAGACCGGCGCGGAGGGCAGCAGGGCCGGGAGCATGGTGCGGAGAGCGGGAGGTGGGCGGGCGTGGGATACCCCGCGCCAGTGCCGGGGAGTGGGCATCCCTGTCAAGGCGCCAGGATGCCCGCGCCGTCCGCGCTCCACGGCTCCGGCCCGGCAAGCTTCGCCAGCCTCGGGCAAGGTAGCGCTTCTAAACCCTCGGTTACACGGCAGGGCCCGGGCGTCGGGTCGTTTCGGCACAGGCCGCGGTCGCGGGCAGAGGAGTGACGGACATGGAGGGAATCGCGTGACGGGACTCTACCTGTTCGATCTCGCCTCGCTGCACGCCAGCTACCTGTCGGTGCGCCAGTCGGCGATCGCCGGCAACGTCGCCAACGCCAACACCCAGGGCTACCAGGCCCGGGACGTGGTGCCCTTCGCCCAGGTGCTGGCCCGCGCCGGCACCGACATGGCGCAGACGTCGCAGACCCATCTCCAGGCTCCCGGCCTCGGCGTCCCGGTGCGGACCGACAAGGCCGGCTGGGACGTGCTCGAGACCTCGAGCGGCGTCAGCCTGGAGCAGGAGATGCTGAAGGCGAGCGAGGTCTCGCGCCAGCACAACCTCGATGTCGGGGTGGTGCGCAGCTTCGACCGGATGCTGAAGCTCGCCGTGAGGAGCGGATCGTGATCGACCCCCTGCTCGCCGCCTCGCGGCTGGCCAGCGCGGGCCTCGAGGCCCAGTCCCTGCGCATGCGGGTGGTGTCTGAGAACCTGGCCAACGCCCAGTCGACCGGGACCGAGCCGGGCTCCGACCCGTACTCGCGCAAGACCGTGACCTTCAAGGCCGAGCTCGACCGGGCGGTCGGCGCCGCTTCGGTGCGGGTGCGCGAGATCGACACCGACAAGGCGCCGTTCCGGGTCGAGTACGACCCGAGCAACCCGGCGGCGGACCAGAAGGGCAACGTCAAGCTGCCGAACGTGAACGCCCTGATCGAGATGGCCGACATGCGCGAGGCCAACCGCTCCTACGAAGCCAATCTGCAGGTGATCAAGCAGGCCCGCGCGATGGTGGCCAGCGTGATCGACCTCCTGAGGACATGAGCATCCGATGATCGAGGCCCTCACCCTCTCGGCCTTCGACCGGGCCGCCGCTTCCGCCCGCCCGGAGGCCACGTCGTCCGTCCAGCGGGCGGTGCTGCCGCCGGTGACCGGCGCCGGCATGCCCGGGATCGAGGCCGCCGCCCCCTCCGATTTCGGGCAGATCATGGCGAGCTTCGCCAGCGGAGTGCGCAACGACCTGCGCGCCGGCGAGGCCGCCTCGATCGCCGGCATCCAGGGCAAGGCCTCGACGCAGCAGGTGGTCGAGGCGGTGATGTCCGCCGAGCAGAGCCTGCAGACCGCGGTCGCCATCCGCGACAAGGTCGTGTCCGCCTATCTCGAACTGAGCCGCATGGCGATCTGAGGACTTTACGCAGATGAGAGCGCTCGCCGTCGCCGCCACGGGCATGTCCGCCCAGCAGCTCAACCTCGAGGTCATCGCCAACAACATCGCCAACCTGAACACCACCGGGTTCAAGGGCGCGCGGGCCGAGTTCACCGACCTGCTCTACCAGGCCGAGCGGCAGCAGGGCGTGCCGAACCAGTCCGGCCAGGAGGCGATCCCCGAGGGCGCGATGCTCGGCCTCGGCGTGCGCGCCGCGGCGATCCGCAACCTGCACCGCCAGGGCCAACTCACGAATACCGCCAACCAGCTCGATCTCGCCATCAACGGCCGCGGCTACTTCCAGATCACGAGCCCGAGCGGCGAGATCAACTACACCCGCGCCGGCGCCTTCAACAAGAACGCCACCGGCCAGCTCGTCACGCTGGAGGGCTACACGGTCGACCCGGCGATCCTGATCCCGAACAACGCCACCGAGATCACCATCAACCAGTCGGGCCAGGTCTTCGCCAAGATCGACGGCCAGGTGGCGCAGCAGAACCTCGGCACGATCACCATCGCGAACTTCGCCAACGAATCGGGGCTGGAGCCCCTCGGCAACGGCCTCTACCGCGAGACCCCGGCCTCGGGCGCGGCGGTGATCGGCAACCCGGGCGACGCGAGCTACGGCAAGCTCCAGCAGGGCTACCTCGAAGGGTCGAACGTCGATCCGGTCAAGGAGATCACCAGCCTGATCACCGCCCAGCGCTCGTTCGAGATGAACTCCAAGGTGATCCAGGCCGTCGACGAGATGGCGAGCACGGTCTCCAAGGGAATTCGCTGATCCGCACCTTCGGCGGGCCGGAGCACCGGCCCCCGACCTCGGTGAGACTGCCTCGCCGCCGGACCCGGCGGCGCCCCTCCTCCCGGCGCGACACCCCCATGCGTTCCCTCCTCCGGTCCTCCCGCCTCCTTCTGGCGCTCGTCGGCCTCTGCCTGCCGGCCGCCCTCGGCCTGGCCGCTCCGGCCCCGTCGTCGCCCCCCGACTCGCCCGCCGCCCTCGCGGTGGGCGAGATGATGCTGCCGGTGCCGACCGTGACGATCTATCCGGGCGACACGATCAAGGAGTCGATGCTGCGGCTCCAGGCCTACCCGACGACCTACCGGGCGCGGGCGGCTGTGATCGACGCGCCGCTCGCCATCGTCGGGCGCAGCGCCCGCCGGATGCTGCTGCCTGGCGAGCCGGTGCCGGTCAACGCCGTCGACGATCCGCGCCTCGTCAGCCGCGGCGCGCCGACCCAGATGATCTTCGAGGAGAACGGCCTCGTCATCACGGCGGTCGGCTCGCCGTTGCAGAACGGCGGGCTCGGCGAGACGATCCGGGTGCGCAACACCGACACCAACCGCATCGTTCTCGGCACCGTGACGGCCGACGGCCGCATCAAGATCGGCGGGTTCTGATGCGGGCTCCCTTGCGCGCCGCGCTCGCCCTGCTGCTGGCCCTGGCGCCCCTCCTGCCCGTGCGCGCCGCCGCCCCGGTGATCGCCACCGGCGGCTACACCCGGATCAAGGACGTCGCCAGCCTCAAGGGCGTGCGCGACAACCAGATCGTCGGCTACGGCCTCGTCACCGGCCTGCAAGGTACCGGCGACACCCTGCGCAACGCCCAGTTCACCGAGCAGTCGCTGCAATCGATGCTCGACCGGATGGGCATCAACGTGCGCGACGCGCGCCTGCGCACCCGCAACGTCGCCGCCGTGATGGTGACTGCCGACCTGCCGCCCTATGTCGGCTCCGGCTCGCGCATCGACGTGACGGTGACCTCACTCGGCGACGCGACCTCCTTGCGCGGGGGCACGCTGCTGATGACGCCCCTGTCGGGCGGCGACGGCAACGTCTACGCGGCGGCGCAAGGCCCGCTCGCGGTCTCGGGCTTCTCGGCGCAGGGCCAGGCCGAGCAGCTGACGCAAGGGGTGCCCACCGCCGGCCGTATCCCCAACGGCGCGCTGATCGAGCGCGAGGTGCCGGGCGCGTTCCGCGACCTGCCCGAGCTGATCTTCGAGCTGAAGAACCCCGACTTCAAGACCGCGACGCTGGTGGCCGATGCGATCAACGCCTACGCGATCGGCCGCTTCCGCCACCGCATCGCGAGCCCGCGCGACCAGCGCTCGGTGGTGCTCCAGCGCCCGCGCGACATGATCCTGCCGCGCCTCGTCGCCGAGATCGGCGACCTGACGATCCAGCCCGACGTGCCAGCCCGGGTCGTGGTCGACCAGCGCACCGGCACGGTGGTGATCGGCCGCAACGTGCAGATCTCCACGGTGGCGGTCACCCACGGCAACCTGACGGTGCGGGTCACCGAGACGCCGGAAGTGTCGCAGCCCGCTCCCTTCTCCAACGGCCAGACCACGGTGGTGCCGCGCACGGAGGTGGCGGCCCGCGAGGAGCAGGGCAAGCTCGCGGTGATCGGCGGCTCCGACCTCCAGACCCTGGTGCGCGGTCTCAACCAGGTGGGGCTGAAGCCCACCGACATCATCGCGATCCTCCAGGCGGTGAAGACCGCCGGTGCCCTCCAGGCGGAGCTCGTCGTCCAATGACCCGGACCCTTCTCGCGGGCCTCCTCGTGCTGCTCGCCGGTCCGGCGCTCGCCGGCGGCGGCGGTCCGGCGCCCGACCCGGCCAAGGACGCGGCGATGCGCGCCATCGCCGCCCGGGACGCCCCCAAGGAGCCGACCGCGCAGGATTTTCGCGAGGCGGGCAGGGAGCCGGGCAAGGAGCCGGGCAAGTCCGGCTACTGCGCCACCATCGCGGACGCCGCGTCGGATGCCCGCTTCGCCTGGCAGAAGGAGCAGCTCGCCGCGCTGGAGAAGCAGGTCGAGGAGCGCATCCGCCGCCTCGAGGAGAAGCGCGCCGAGTACGAGGCGGTGGTCCAGCGCCGCAAGGAGTTCTTGGCCAAGGCCGACGAGAGCGTGGTCGCGGTCTACGCCAAGATGAAGGCCGACGCCGCCGCGCTCCAGCTCTCCAACATGCCCGAGGACAACGCCGCGGCGATCCTGGTGAAGCTCAACGCCCGCGCGGCGAGCGCGGTGCTCGCCGAGATGGAGGCCTCCCGCGCCGCCGCGCTGGCCCGCCGCATGGCCGAGGCCGGCCGGCGCAAGGACAACGAGAGATCGTGATGACCCGCAGAGCCCCGGCCGCCCGCCTCCTGACCCTCGCTGCCGCCGGCCTCGCGCTCGCCGGCTGCCAGAGCAAGCTCGACGAGTTCGGCCGCCCACCGACCCTGACGCCGATCGGCACCGGGCTCGCCGCCCCGCGCGAGGCCCTGCCCTCGACCTTCGGCTCGCTCCAGAGCCGGCACGGCTACCACTCGACCTGGTCGCCGGCGAGCGCCGACCTGTTCCAGGATCCCCGCGCCCGCAACATCGGCGACGTGCTGACCGTCAGCATCGTCATCAACGACAAGGCGCAGTTCGACAACGCCAGCGACCGCTCGCGCAGCCAGAAGTCGAGCCTCGGCTTCGATTTCGGCTACGGCGTCTCGGGGCTGAAGGATTCGGCCACCGCCGATACCGGCATCCGCTCGGGTACCGAGACCAAAGGCCAGGGCAGCATCGACCGCAAGGAGAGCTTGAGCCTGTCGCTCGCCGCGGTGATCACCGAGGTTCTGCCGAACGGCAACCTGCTGATCTCCGGCTCGCAGGAGATCCGGGTCAACAACGAGGTCCGGGTGCTCAACGTCGCCGGTATCGTCCGGCCGCGCGACATCTCGCGCAAGAACACCATCGACTACGACAAGATCGCAGAGGCGCGGGTCTCCTACGGCGGCCGCGGCCGGCTGACCGACGTGCAGGGCCCGACCCTCGGCCAGCAGATCTTCGAGACCGTCGCGCCGTTCTGACGGCCCGATCCAGGAGCGCGCGATGGCGGACAAGAAGAACGAGACAAAGGGCGGGGGCAAGGCCTGGATCGGCGCGCTCGCCCTGTGCACGCTCGTGGCGGTCGGCACCGGCGCGGGCCTCGGCATGTACCTGATGACGAGCGTCGAGAAAGCGGTCGACCAGAAGACCCGCGAGGCGCAGGAGCACGAGAAGGCCGCCAAGGTGCTGAACTACAGCGGGGAACTCTCCCTGCGCAGCGTCGGATCGGTGGTGACGAACCTCGCCGAGCCGGCCGACGCCTGGATCCGGCTCGAATCCTCGGTGGTGTTCAAGACCGGCAGCCTGCCGACCCCGGACATTACGGTGGCGGAGATCAAGGCCGACATCATCGCCTATCTGCGCACGCTCTCGACGGCGCAGATCGAGGGCGCGAGCGGGCTCCAGCACCTGCGCGAGGACCTGAACGAGCGCGTGTCGTTGCGCACCAAGGGGGCGATCCGCGAATTGATCGTCGAAGCGCTGGTGGTCCAGTGAGCCGGCGCACCCTCGTCCTCGCGACGCTCGCCTTCCTGATCCTGCCCGCCGGCGCCGCCCTGGCGCAGGGGGCGGCGGGCAGCGTCACCGGCATCCCGGGCCTCGACGCGCTGCTGCCGCCCGGCAACGGCGCGGCGAGCGGGCGCATCCTCCAGCTCGTCGCGCTCCTCACGGTGCTGTCGCTGGCGCCGGGCCTCCTCGTGATGGTGACGAGCTTCACGCGCTTTGCCGTGGCGTTCTCGTTCCTGCGCTCGGGCCTCGGCCTCCAGAGCACGCCGGCCAACCTCTTCCTCGTCAGCCTGTCGCTGTTCATGACCTTCTACGTCATGGCGCCGACTTTCGACCGGGCCTGGAGCGAAGGCGTGCGCCCGCTCCAGGAGAACCGGATCTCCGAGGAGGAGGCCTTCACCCGCATCACCGATCCGTTCCGCGAGTTCATGTCGGCCCAGGTGCGGCCGAAGGATCTCCAGACCTTCCAGGATCTCGCCAGCCGCACGTTCCCGAAGCCCCAGGAGGGCGAGAAGATCGACCTGCGCATCCTGATCCCGGCCTTCATGATCTCGGAACTGCGCCGCGGCTTCGAGATCGGCTTCCTCATCGCCCTGCCCTTCCTCGTCATCGACATGATCGTCTCGACGATCGTGATGTCGATGGGCATGATGATGCTGCCGCCGACGGTGATCTCGCTGCCGTTCAAGGTGCTGTTCTTCATCCTGATCGATGGATGGAACTTGCTGGTGAGCGGGTTGGTGCGGTCGTTCTTTTAGAGATAATCGCTCACTGGCGATAGGAGCCGGCGGCTCGTGTTGAGCAAGCGCCGAGGCTTTTGCAATTTGGCCAATCCCTTTCCCGGACGACTGAAGCGACAGCGGAAGGAGATCCGGGATCCAGCACAGAAAGTCGCGAAGCGTCTTTATATCTGCAACGGTGCAACATTCAGAGCCGCTTCGCGGCACTTCTCCCCTGGATCCCGGATCTCCTTCCACTTCGTTCCAGTCGTCCGGGAAAGGGGCCGGCGGGTCATGAATTGGCGTCAGCCCGGGATCTCCACGACAGGCATCCCGCCTCACGCCGCCCGCGCCTCGAAGTCGATCCTTGGATCGATCCAGCTATAGGTCAGGTCGGAGATCAGGTTCACCACCAGGCCGAGCAGCGAGAAGATGTAGAGGTTGGCGAACACCACCGGGTAGTCGCGGTTCACGATCGATTCGAACGAGAGCAGGCCGAGTCCGTCGAGGCTGAAGATGGTCTCGATCAGGAGCGAACCGGCAAAGAACGCCGAGATGAACGCGCCCGGGAAACCCGCCACCACGATCAGCATCGCATTGCGAAAGACGTGGCCGTAGAGCACCTGGCGCTCGGACAGGCCCTTCATCCGCGCGGTCAGAACGTACTGCTTGCGGATCTCGTCGAGGAACGAGTTCTTGGTCAGCAGCGTCGAGGTGGCGAACGCCCCGATCGCCATCGCGATGATCGGCAGCGTGATGTGCCAGAGGTAGTCGGTCACCTTCTGCCACAGCGGGAAGGTCGACCAGCCCTCGCTCGTCAGGCCCCGCAAGGGGAAGACCTGGAGGAACGAGCCTCCGGCAAACAGCACGATCAAGAGGATCGCGAACAGGAAGCCGGGGATCGCGTAGCCGACGATGACGACGCCGGAGGTCCAGACGTCGAAGGGCGAGCCGTCGCGCACCGCCTTGCGGATGCCGAGCGGAATCGAGATCGCGTAGGAGATCAGCGTCATCCACAGCCCTAGGCTGATCGAGACCGGCAACTTCTCGCGGATCAGCTGGAGCACCGAGACATCGCGGAAGTAGCTCTTGCCGAAGTCGAAGCGGGCATAGTCCCACAGCATCTTCAGGAAGCGCTCGGGCGCCGGCTTGTCGAAGCCGAATTGCTGCTCCAAGCGCTTGATGAAGGCCGGGTCGAGGCCTTGCGCGCCGCGGTAGCGGGAATTCGATTCGCCTCCCCCGCCCTGCGTGGACGTCCCGCGCCCGGCGAGGTCGCCGCCGCCGCCGGTGATCCGGGACATGGTGTTCTGGCCCTGGAGCTGGGCCAGAACCCGCTCCACCGGCCCGCCGGGGGCGAACTGCACGATCACGAAGGAGATCAGCATGATCCCGAGGATCGTCGGGATCATCAGGAGCAGGCGGCGCAGGATGTAGGCTGCCATCGTGTCAGGTCCGTCCGATCTTGCGGGCCTTGTCGGCGTCGTGCCACCACAGGGCAGGCACGCCGAGGCCGTATTTCGGCAGCTCGCGCGGCCGGCCGTAGAGGTCCCAGAGCGCGAGGCGGTGGGTGGCGCCGTACCACATCGGCACCCAGTAGCGCCCGGCGCGCAGCACCCGGTCGAGCGCCCGGCAGGCGGTTGTGAGCGCGGGGCGCGAGGCGGCGTCGGCGATGCGGTCGAGCATCGCGTCGGCGGCCGGGTTCTCGATGCCGGCGAGGTTCTGCGAGCCCGGCGTCCTGGCGGCGCGGCTGCCATAGACCTCGCGTAAAGCCGCCCCCGGGGTGACCGAGCCGCCGAACCGGGCCGAGACCACGTCGAAGTCGAAATCCTTCAGCCGCGCCTGGTACTGCGCCGCATCGACGAGGCGCGAGCTCGCGCGGATGCCGAGCAGGCTCAGGTTCTTGATGTAGGATTGCAGCAGCGGCTGGAACACCGGCGAGGAATCCAGGAACTCAAAGGCGAGCGGCTGGCCGTCGGGCAGCTTCATCACCCCGCCGTCGCGGGTGCAGCCGGCCTGGCGCAGGAGCGTGTCGGCCCGGCGCAGCAAGGCCCGGTCCTGGCCCGACCCGTCCGAGCGCGGCGGCGACCACGGCTCGCCAAACACCTCGTCGGGCACCTGCCCCCGGAACGGCTCGAGGAGCGCCAGCTCGTCGGGCGAGGGCATCCCCTCCGCCATGAGGTCGGAATTCTCGAAGAACGAGGCGGTGCGCTTGTAGGCGCCGTACATCAGGTTCTGGTTCGACCACTCGAAGTCGAAGGCGAGCCCGATCGCCTCGCGGATGCGGGGATCGCGGAAGACCGCCCGGCGGGTGTTGAGGAACCACCCTTGCGTGCCCGAAGGCGTGGCATCGGGCACCGTCTCGCGCTTGACCCGGCCCTCTTGCGCGGCCGGGAAGTCGTAGCCGGTGGCCCAGACCCGGGAGGTGAACTCCTCTCGCCAGGTGAAGGTGGCGGCCTTGAACGCCTCGAACGCGACGTCGCGATCGCGGAAATACTCGTAGCGGATCTCGCCGAAGTTGTTCTGGCCGATCGTGACCGGCAGGTCGGCGCCCCAGTAATCGGCGACCCGCTCGAAGGCGATGAAGCGGCCGACCTCGAACCGCGACAGCCGGTAGGGGCCGGAGCCGAGCGGCGGCTCCAGGGTCGAGGCCTCGAAGTCGCGGCCGCGGTAATACGCTTCCGAGAAGATCGGCAGGTCGGCGACGATCAGCGGCAGGTCGCGGCTGCGCCCGGGGGCGAAGCGCACCACCACCGCGTCGTCCCCGTCCGCGCTCGCCCCGGCGACGTCGCGCAGCACTGCAGCGATGCGCGGATGGCCCTTCTCCTTCAGCGTGGTGATCGAGAAGGCGACGTCGCGGGCGGTGAGCCGCGAGCCGTCGTGGAAGCGGGCCTGGGGCCGAAGCGCGAAGCGGTAGGTCAGCCCGTCGTCGCTCACCGTCACGCTGCGGGCGACGAGGCCGTAGGCGGCGTCGGGCTCGTCGAGGGCGCGGACCATCAGGCTGTCGAAGGTCAGGTCCATGCCGGCGGCGCCGTCGCCCTTCAGCACGTAGATGTTGAGGGTGTTGAAGGTCTCGAAGGCCTGGTTGCCGCTGGTGGTCGAGAGCTGCGCCGAGAAGGTGCCGCCCTTCGGCGCCAGGGGCTCGACGTAGTCGAAGCGCGGGAAGCCCGCCGGGTATTTCAGGTCGCCGAAGCTCGACAGGCCGTGGCGCTCGGGCCCTTGCTGCTGCTGCGCGAGGGCCGGGACGCGGGCGGCGACGAGCGCCGCCCCGCTCCCCGCCAGGAAGCTGCGCCGGCGCATCACCGCGCCGCCCCGGTCTTGGCGGCAAGCGCCTGGTCGTACCACCACGTCGTCGGGAAGCCCGAGGCGCCGTATTTCGGCAGGGTCGCCGGATGGCCGAAGCGGTTCCAGCGCAGGGTCCGCGACACGTTCGAGGACCATTGCGGCACGACGTAGTCGTGGGCGAGCAGCACCCGGTCGAGGGCGCGGGTCGCCGCCACCAGCTCCTCACGGTCGGTCGCAAAGATCACCTTGTCGATGAGCGCGTCGACCCCGGCATCCTTGATGCCCGCGAGGTTGCGCGAGCCCGGCCGGTCGGCGGCGGCCGAGCCCCAGCAATCGCGCTGCTCGTTTCCCGGCGACAGCGATTGGGCCCAGTTGCTGAGCGCGAGCGCGTCGAAGTCGAAGCTGCGGGCGAGGTTCTGGTACTGGGCCGGATCGACCACCCGCAACGACACCTTGAGGCCGATGCGCTCCAGAGCCGCGCGGTAGGGCAGCACGACCCGCTCGGCCGAGTTGTCGTAACCGAGGAACTCGACGGTGAAGGGCTGGCCGGACGCCTTCTCGACCATCTGGTTGCCGCGGATCTCGTAGCCCGCCTCCTGGAACAGCCGCACCGCCTCCCGGAGGTTGGCGCGCACCGCCTCCGGCGAGCCGTTGACCGGGTTCTTGTAGGGCGTGGTGAAGACGGATGGAGGCACCTTGTCCTTGACGCTCTCCAGCATCGCGCGCTCGCGCCCTTCCGGCAGGCCGGACGAGGCGAGCTCGGTGCCGAAGAAGTACGAATCGACCCGCCTGTAGAGCCCGTAGAACAGGGTGCGGTTCATCTCCTCGAAGTCGAAGGCGAGGTTGAAGGCCCGGCGCACCCGCGCGTCGGCGAATTTTTTCCGCCGCAGGTTGAGGGTGAAGGCCTGCATGATGCCGAGGCCGGCCTGCGGGAATTCCTCCTTGACGATCCGGCCCTCGCGCACGGCCGGGAAGCCGTCATAGGCGGTGGCCCAGTTGCGGGCGATGTTCTCGGTGCGCCAGTCGAACTGGTCGGCCTTGAACGCCTCGATCATCACCGTGGCATCGCGAAAGTACTCGGCGCGCTGGGTGTCGAAGTTGTTGGCGCCGCGGTTCACGGGCAGGTCGCGGCCCCAGTAATCCGGCACCCGCTCGTAGGTGGCGGTGCGGCCGGCATCGAAGCGGGCCAGCCGATAGGGCCCGGAGCCGAGCGGGATCTCCAGCGTCGTCTCGGTCGGGTTGCGGGTCTTGCCCGTCGCGTCCTTGCCCTCCCACCAGTGCTTGGGCAGCACCGGCAGCTGGCCGACGATCTGGGGCAATTCGCGGTTGCCGGTCTCCGAGAAGGTGAAGCGCACCTCGCGCGCGCCCGTCACCTCGGCCTTCGTCACGTTGTGGTAGTAGGCGGCGTATTGCGGGCTGTTCTCCTTCAGCACCTGGAAGGAGAACATCACGTCGTCCGGCGTCACCGGCTTGCCGTCGTGCCAGCGCGCCTCCGGCCGCAGGCGGTAGACGACGCTGCCGAGGTCGTCGGCCGGCCGAACCCCGTCGGCGAGCAGGCCGTAATAGGTCGAGGCCTCGTCTTGGGCCTGGGCCAGCAGGGTGTCGTAGATCAGCGGGATCTGGCTCTCGAGGTCGCCCTTCACCCCGGCGACGATCATGTTGAAGTTGTCGAACGAGCCCTGGGAGCCGAACCGCACCAAGCCGCCCTTCGGGGCGTTGGGGTCGGCGTAGTCGAAATGCGTGAAGTCCGCCGGGTATTTCGGCTCGCCGAGGAGCGACAGGCCGTGGCGCCAGCCCCCGTCGGGGGCGGCAGCGCCGGCGGCCGGGGATGCGCCCTGCGCACGGGCTCCTGCCGGGACGGCGGCGAGGCTCAACAGGGCGAGGGCGGCGCGGCGAGTGAGGGGGCGTGCGATCACGCGGGGCGATCCTCCGGCTGGGACAGGTCTCCCCCCGTTCTAGGTCGCGGGGGGCGGATCCGCCAACCCGGGCGCGTCGGCGCAGGGCTCATAGACGCGAAAAGGCCGTGCTCTCGCCCGGCCTGATGGACGCAAAAAGGCCGGGCTCTCGCCCGGCCTGATCGTCACGCGGTTCGCGCGAGGCCCGTTCAGGGCTTGGGGAAGTCGACCGGCTTCTCCGACAGGGTCCGGAGATAGGCCAGGATGTCGGCCCGCTCGGTGCCCGAGGGCACGCCGGCGAAGGCCATGATGGTGCCTTGGACGTACTGCTTGGGGCCGTGGAGGAAGTGGTCGAGGTCCTCGTAGGTCCAGTTGCCGCCCTTGGCCTTCATCGCGGCCGAGTAGTTGAAGCCCTCGTGGCTGCCCTTCGGCCGCTCGACGACGCCATAGAGGTCGGGACCGACCTTGTTCGGACCGCCCTTCTCGAAGCTGTGGCAGGCCATGCACTTCTTGGCGGCCGCCTGGCCCTTGGTCGCGTCGGCGCTGGCGAGGCGCACGGGCAGCGGCTCCTCCTTGGCGGCGGCGGGCGCCGCCGCGGCGGCGTTCTCCTCGGCCGCCGGCAGCGCGTAGCCGCGATCACCCGCCGGCTTCGGCTTGTAGATCAGCTCGGCCAGGAACCCCGACCCCATCGCGAGGAGCAGGGCGCCGAGCACTGCGCCGGCGATCTTGTTAAGCTCGAAGGAATCCATGATCTCGGCAGCTCCGATGCTCCGGTGAGCAGGGGCGATGCGAAGCGCGGCCCGGCGCCACGCCGCAGTGAGGGTCCGCCGGTGCTTAGCCGTTCTCCGGCGCGGTTGACAATGGCTCTAAACATCGTCGGTTCGTCGCATAGCGCGGGCGTGTGGACGGCGCCACGGTCCGACCGGGCCTCCTGGCGGCCTCCCCGCCATGACAAGCCCGGCCGGCGCTGCTAAGAGCCGCGGCTTGCCGGGCGCCCCGTCCTTGTCCACACCCGAAATCCGCCGCATGTCCGATCCCCTCGTCCTGATCCCCGCCCGCCTCGCCGCCACCCGCCTGCCCGAGAAGCCGCTCGCCGACATCGCCGGCGCGCCGATGATCGTGCATGTCTGGCGTCGCGCCGTGGAGGCCGGCATCGGCCCGGTGGTGGTCTGCACCGACACCGACGCGATCGTGCGGGCGGTCGAGGCGGCCGGCGGCGTCGCGGTGATGACCCGGCCCGACCACCCCTCCGGCTCCGACCGCCTGGCCGAGGCCCTGGAGGTGATCGACCCGGACGGGCGCCACGACGTGGTGGTAAACGTGCAGGGCGACCTGCCGACCATCGACCCCCTGGCCATCGCCGCCTCGGTCGCGCCGCTCGCCGACCGGGCGGTCGACATCGCGACGCTGTGCGCCGTCATCACCCGGCCGGAGGAGCGGACGGAGCCGAGCGTCGTCAAGCTGGTCGGCTCCGAGATCGGCCCGCGGCGCCTGCGGGCGCTCTACTTCACCCGCGCCACCGCGCCGTACGGCGACGGACCCCTGTTCCACCATATCGGCCTCTACGCCTACCGCCGCCGCGCGCTCGAACGCTTCGTCGCCCTGCCGCCGAGCCCGCTGGAGCAGCGCGAGAAGCTGGAGCAGTTGCGCGCGCTCGAGGCCGGAATGCGGATCGACGCGGTGGTGGTCGACGACGTGCCGCTCGGCGTCGACACCCCGCACGACCTCGAGCGCGCCCGCGCCATCCTGGCTGCCCGGCGCCTGAACTGACTTCTTCGAAAGCACCCGTGATGAACCGAAAGATCTCCTACCAGGGCGAGCCCGGCGCCAACTCGCACATCATCATCCAGGAGGCCTATCCGGACTGGACGCCGCTGCCCTGCGCCACCTTCGAGGATGCGCTGACGGCGGTGCAGGACGGCTCGGCGGCTTTGGGCATGATCCCGATCGAGAACTCGATCGCGGGCCGCGTCGCCGACATCCACCACATGCTGCCGGCCTCGGGGTTGCACATCGTCGGCGAGCAGTTCCTGCCGATCCACTTCCAGCTGATGGCCCTGCCGGGCGTCCGGCTCGACGAGATCCGCACCGTGCACAGCCACGTCCACGCGCTGGGCCAGTGCCGCAAGATCATCCGGCGCCTCGGCCTCAAGGCGGTGGTCGCCCCCGACACCGCCGGCGCTGCCCGCCAGGTCGCCGAATCCGGCGACCGCACCCGCGCCTCGCTCTCGCCGCGGCTCGCCGGCGAGATCTACGGCCTCTCGATCCTGGAGGAGGACGTCGAGGACGAGGCCCACAACACCACCCGCTTCGTCGTGCTCTCCCGCGAGCCGGTGCTGCCGCCGGTGGGCGCCGGCCCGACGGTGACGAGCTTCATCTTCCGCGTGCGCAACATCCCGGCCGCGCTCTACAAGGGGCTCGGGGGCTTTGCCACCAACGGCGTCAACATGACCAAGCTCGAGAGCTACATGGTCGAGGGCCAGTTCACCGCGACCCAGTTCTACGCCGAGGTCGACGGGCACCCGGAGGAGCCGTCCTTACGCCGGGCGCTCGACGAGCTGGCGTATTTCTCGAACGCGTTCCGGATCATCGGGACCTACCCGGCGCATCCCTTCCGGGAGAGCGCGCGCCCGCCGGCGGAGTGACGAGGCGCATCGTCGCGTCGCTCCCCGGCCCCGTCCTGTTCACCGGCGACGGTCCCGCCGTCACCGGAATGCGGCCACCCGCCGCCGTCCACGTGCAGCGAGCGGAAACCACAAGAACGGGCGCCCCCTTGGGAGCGTCTTGCGATGAAGCGGATGCCGGTTACTCGGACGATTGCCTAGACGTTGGCCGCCCGCGCCACCCAGTGCCCGGGGGCAAGCTCCTCCAACGGCCCTGCCTCCGGGATGGTGGCTGCCGGCGCCTCGCGCACCGCCCGCAGGCGGGCCCGCTCAGCCGCCGGGTCGGGCACCGGCACCGCGCCGAGCAGCGCCCGCGTGTAGGGGTGGCGCGGATCCTCGTACAGGGTGTCGCTGTCGGCGAGTTCGACGAGCCGCCCGCGCCGCAGCACCGCGACCCGGTGGCAGAGGTAGCGCACCATCCTGAGATCGTGGGAGATGAAGAGGTAGGACAGGCCCAGCTCCGCCTGCAGGTCCTGGAGCAGGTTGACCACCTGGGCCTGGATCGAGACGTCGAGGGCGGCGATCGGCTCGTCGGCGACGATGAAGCTGGGCTTCAGCGCGATCGCCCGGGCGATGCAGAGCCGCTGGCGCTGGCCGCCGGAGAACTGGTGCGGGTAGCGCCCGGAGAAGCGCGGATCGAGCCCGACCCGCTGGAACAGGCCGGTCACCGCGTCGCGGCGCTCAGCCGTTCCCATCTCCGGCCGGTGCAGCCGGAACGGCTCGGCGACGTAGGCGCCGGCGCTCATCCGCGGGTTGAGCGCGGCGTAGGGGTCCTGGAAGATCACCTGGATGCGCTTTCGCATCCGCCGCATCTCTCGGGCCGGCAGGGCACCTAAGTCGGTGCCCTCGAACGCGACGGTGCCGGAGGTCGGCGGGTTGAGCATCGTCACCGCCCGGCCGATCGTCGACTTGCCGGAGCCCGATTCGCCGACGAGGCCGAGGGTCTCGCCGGGCGCGATGTCGAAGCTCACCCCCTCGACCGCGCGAAACACCGAGGCTTTGCCGCCCCACCAGTGCCGCAGCGGGTAGTGCTTGCTGAGGTTCTTCACCGAGAGCAGCGGCTCGGGCTTCACCGGCTTCATCGCCCGGCTCCCTGCGCCAGGAGCGCCGGCAGGTCGTACCAGGCCGCCGCGAGATGGCCCGGCACGCTCCCGGCCACCTGCGCCAGCGGCGGCGCCTCGGTCCGGCAGCGCGGCGTGGCGTAGGGGTTGCGGGCCGCGAACGGATCGCCCGGCGGCGGGTGTCGCATGTCGGGCGGGCTGCCCTCGATCTGGCGCAGGCGCTGGCGCCCGGCCCGGCCGCGGCTCAGGTCCGGCAGGGAGCGCAGGAGCCCCAGTGTGTAGGCGCTGCGCGGATCGGAGAACACCGCGTCGACCGGCCCGCGCTCGACGATCCGGCCGGCATACATCACCTGCACGGTGTCGGCGATGCCCGCGACCACGCCGAGATCGTGGGTGATCCAGACGATCGCCATCCCGATCTCGCGCTTCAGGTCCTGCACCAGGGCGACGATCTCGGCCTGCACGGTGACGTCGAGGGCGGTGGTCGCCTCGTCGGCGATCAGGAGCTTCGGGCGGCAGGCAAGCCCGATCGCGATCATCACCCGCTGGCGCTGGCCCCCGGAGAATTCGTGCGGGTAGTGGTCGAGGCGGCGGCCTGCATCGGGGACGCGCACGAGGTCGAGGAGGTCGCGCGCCCGCGCCCGCGCCTCGCGCGCGGAGAGGCCCCGATGCAGGACCAGGGGCTCGGCGATCTGCGCGCCCACCGTCATCGCCGGGTTGAGCGAGCTCATCGGGTCCTGGAACACCATGCCGATCTCGGCGCCCCGCACCCGCCGCAACTGCCGCTCCGGCATCGCCAGCAGGTCGCGCGCCTCCCGGTCGCCGCCGCGGAAGAGCACCTGCCCCGCCGTGATCCGGCCCGGCGGGCGCGGGACCAGCCCGAGCATGGCGAGCACGTGGACGCTCTTGCCCGAGCCCGACTCGCCGACGATCCCGAGGGTCTCGCCTTCGTGCAGGGCGTAGGAGACGCCGTTGACCGCGTGGACGGTGCCGCCCTCGGTGTCGAAGGCGACCGCGAGGTCGCGGACGTCGAGCAGGGGAGAGGCGGTGCTCATCGGCGCTCGCGCGGGTCGAGGGCGTCGCGCAACCCGTCGCCGACGAGGTTGAAGGCGAGCACCGCGAGGAAGATCGACACCCCGGGCCAGATCGCCATCCAGGGCGCCTGGTCGAGGAAGTTCTTGGCGGTGTTGAGCATCGAGCCCCAGGAGGGTTCGGGCGGCTGCTGGCCTAGCCCCAAGAACGACAGGCTCGCCTCGGCGATGATCGCCGCCGCGATGGTGAGGGTGGCCTGGACCAGGATCGCCGGGACGATGTTGGGCAGGATGTGGTGGAGCGCGATGCGCCAGGGCGGGTTGCCGACGGCGCGCGCCGCCTCGACGAATTCCTCCGCCGCCACGGCCTGCACCTGGGCGCGGGTGAGGCGCACGAAGATCGAGGTTGCCGAGAGCCCGATCGCCACCATGGCGTTGGTCAGGCTCGGGCCGAGGAAGGCCGCGAGCGCGATGGCGAGGATCAGGAAGGGGATCGCCAGCAGCGCGTCGGTCAGGCGCATGATCGCCCCGTCGATCACGCCGCCGGCATAGCCCGCCAGCATCCCGAGCGGCAGGCCGAGGGCGACGGCGAGCGCCACCGAGGTCAGCCCCGCCCCGAGCGAGGCCCGGGTGCCGTAGACGATGCGCGCGAGCACGTCGCGCCCGACCTCGTCGGTGCCGAAGAGGTGGGCGAGGTCGGGCGCGGCGCGCACCGCGCCCCAGTCGGTGGCCGTGGGGTCGTAGGGCGCGATCCACTCGGCGCCGAGCGCCAGCAGGCTAAGGAGCACCACGACGACGAGGCCGGCGAGCGCTCCGCGGCGGCGGCTGAACCGGCGCCAGAAGGCGCGGACCGCTCCCGGCTCCGGCGGCAGGGCGGCGACGGGCGTGGCCAGTTCGGCCGGGGTGGAGAGACCGGCCTCGCTCATGCGCGCCGGAGCTTCGGGTTGACCAGCGCCGAGGCGAGATCGGCCGCGAGGTTGAGCAGGATGTAGGTCGTGGCGGTACAGATCACGACGCCCTGCACGGTGGCGAAGTCGCGGTTGAACACGGCATCCACCATCAGCTTGCCGAAGCCTGGCACGGAAAACACCTGCTCGGTCAGCACCGCGCCGGAGAGGAGCTGGCCGAATTCGAGCGCGCCGAGCGTGATGATCGGGATCGCGGCGTTCGGCAGCGCGTGGCGGAGGACCACCCGGGCGGTCGGAACGCCCTTGGCCCGCGCGGTGCGGACGTAGTCCGATTGCAGCACGCCCATCATCGCCGCGCGGGTGTGGCGCATCATCACCGCCGCGATGGCGTTGCCCAGAACGAAGGCCGGCATCGCCATCGAGCGCAGGTTCTCGAGGAGGCTCTCGCCCGGCGGCACGTAGCCCGAGGCCGGGAGCCAGCCGAGCTGCACCGAGAACAGCAGGATCATCAGGATTCCGAGCCAGAAATTCGGCACCGACAGGCCCCAGAGCGCGACCGCGTTGGCGAGCCCGTCGATCCAGGTCCCGGGCCGCACCGCGGACAGGATCCCCATCGGCACGCCGATGACGAGGGCCACCAGCATCGCCAGGCAGGCGAGCTCGAGCGTCACCGGAAGCTTCTCGCGGATCAGCTCGATCACCGGCTTCTGCAACCGGATCGACTCGCCGAGGTCGCCCTGGAGCACCCCGGTCGCCCAGTAGGCGTAGCGGACCGGCAGCGGCTGATCGAGGTGGTACTTGGCACGGATGAAGGCGATCACCTCCGGGTCGCGCTCCTCGCCCGAGAGCGCGGTGGCGGTGTCGCCCGGCAGCAATTGCTGCAGGGCGAAGATGATCATCGAGGCGAGCACCAGGGTCGGGACCGCCAGCGCCAGGCGTCGCGCCAGGAACCTCAGCATCAGTCGAGCTTCAGGCCGGTGAAGCGCACGAGCCCGTCCGGGTACTCGCCGAAGCCGGTGAGCTTCTGCGAGTAGGCCCAGAGCAGCCGGCGATGGAAGAGGTAGACCAGCGGCTTGTCGGTGAGCACCCGGTCGGCGAGGCGCTTCCACGCCGCCTTGCGCTCGGCCGGTTCGGTGGTCAGCCGCTCGGCGTTCATCGCCGAATCCGCCTCCTGGTTGCAGTAGCGCGAGTAGTTCAGCGGCGTCTTGCAGGCGAGGAAGCTGTAGGTGTTGCCGTCCGGGTCGGGCCGGCCGCTCCAGTTGTAGAGGTAGGCCTCGAAGTTGCCCTTGTCGGCCTGATCGAGTGAGGTGGTGAAGTCGGTGGCCTGGAGCTTCACGTCAAAGCCGGCCTCGCGGGTCATCGCCTGGATCACCTGGCCGACCTGCGGCGCGTCGTTGTTGGCGTAGACCATCATGGTGATCGACGGCTTCTCGATCCCGGCCTCCTTGAGGAGCGCCTTGGCCTTGGCGACGTCGCGCTTCGGCACCGGGTATTCCGTCACGTAGTTCGGGTTCTTGGGCGAGACCCACTGGTTCCCGGCCAGGTACTCGCCGTTATAGACCACCTGCGTGATCGCGTTGCGGTCGATCGCCGCCTCGAAGGCGGCGCGCACCCGGGGATCGGCCACCGGCGATCCCTCCCGGGCGGTGTTGAACACCACGCCGGAGAAGCCGAGCTCGTAGGCCTGGCCCACCTTCAGCTTCGGGTCGCGCTTGACCTGCGCCAGGTCGGTCGGGGCCAGGCGCTCGATCAGGTCGAGTTGGCCGGCCCGCAGGTTCGTGAGCCGCACCGTGGTGTCGGGGATCGCCCGGAACTCGATCCGCCGGATCTGGATCGCGTCCTTGTTCCAGTAATCGTCGAAGCGCTCGACCACGATGCGGTCCTGCGGCACCCGCTCGACGAACTTGTAGGGCCCGGCGCAGACCGGCGCGGTGGCGAACTTGTCGCCGAGCCGGTCGGCGGCCTTGGGCGAGACGATCATGCCGGCCCGGTCGGTGAACTGCGCCAGGAGCGGCGCGAACGGGGTCTTCAGGGTGATCTTGACGGTGAGGTCGTCGACCGCCTCGACCGTATCGATCGGCGCGATCTCGCCGCGGCGCTGGGAGCCCGGCATCTTGAGATGGCGCTCGAGCGAGTACTTCACCGCCGCGGCGTTCATCGGCTCGCCGTCGTGGAAGCGCACGCCGGGGCGCAGGCGGAGCGTAAGGGCCTTGCGGTCGTCCGACCACGCCCATTCGGTCGCGAGCTGCGGCACCGGCTTCAGGTCGGGCCCGATATCGACGAGCTTGTCGCAGAGCGCGGCGAACACCATGCGGCCGGCGAAGGTGCGGGCGAGCGTGGGATCGAGGGCGTCCGGATCCTCCATCAGGCCGAAGCGCAGGGTCTGTCCTTGAGCGCCCGTCGCCAGCGGGGCGGAAACGGCGAGGGCTGCGAGCAGGCAGGCGGTGAAGAGACGCGGCATCGCGCTTCCTTCTGCGGGGATCCCGGAGAGGCCCCTGGGCGAGAATCCCGGGCGGACGGCCCAGACCGGAGGCTCGTTCCCCCGACCGGGACGCTAGGGCCAGGCAGTATCCGTGCCAGCGATTTTCCCCGGGGTCCCAGCCATGATCGTGGACGCTACTGTGCGCCCGTGCCTGGCCTTGGCGCAATGCCGTCCTGGGTGCCTTCTGGTCGCGCAGGGAGCGGTCGCGCGCCGCGCCGTCGGGAGCCCGGGTCGAGGGTTGCGGCCTCCCGCCCGGTCGCCCGTCGCCTCGGGCCCTTGAGCAGAACGGATCTTTAGCGCCGAACCGGCAGCCATCGCGGCGAAAACGGCTCAGGCCGGCAGGAGACCCGCGGCGCGGTAGCTCTCGATCAGGTCGTCGAATTGCGCGATGTCCGCGCGGCTCCTCGCGTAGAGCTGGGCGCCGGACACCGCGGCGAAGATGGCGCGGGCCCGCGCCTCGCCGTCCTCGGGCTTCACCGTGCCTGCAATGACCAGCACCTTGGCGAGCCAGGCGACGTTGACGTCGGCGAAGCTCCGGGCCTCGCGCTGCACCGCCTCGGGCAGGTTGGCGTACTCCGCCGACATGAAGCTGCACAGGCAGAGCCTGTTGCCGTCCTCTAGCGACCGGCGGAAGGTGCCCGGGTAGAGGCGCAGGCATTCGCGCGGGTCCGCGGTCTCGGCCAGCATCGCGTCGAGCTCGGCCGCGATGTCCTCCCAGTACCGGCGCGCGACGGCCGCACCGAGATCCGCCTTGCTGGCGAAGTGGTGGTAGATGCTCGCCGCCTTGATGCCGACCTCGGCGGCGAGGTCGCGGTAGCTCAAGCCCCCGTAGCCGTGCGCCTGCGCGGTCTTCCTGGCGGCGGCCAGGATCGTCTCCCTCGCGTTCGAACTCACCCCTGCCTCCCGGTCGATGCAAAAACCTAACAACTGTTAGTTAGGGGTTGACGAGGCGAAAATCCAGGCCTAGGTCATGCCTACCTAACGACAGGTAGGTACGCAGCCATGACCCAGGACATCATCTTCTCGGACGCCACCGCCCTCGCCGCGCTGGTCCGCACCAAGCAGCTCTCTCCCGTCGAGATCGTGCGGGCCCACCTCGACCGCATCGAGGCCGTCGACGGGGACGTCAACGCCATCGTTACCGTCGCGGACGGCGCGCTGGCGGACGCGAAGCGAGCCGAGGCGGCCATGTTGGCGGGCGACGAACTCGGGCCGCTGCACGGCGTGCCCTTCACCGTGAAGGACTCGATCGACACCGCGGGGGTCATGACCCAGCGCGGCTCCCCCATCTTCAAGGGCCGGGTGCCGGATGCCGACGCGACCAGCGTCGCCCGGATGAAGAAGGCCGGCGGCATCCTGCTGGCCAAGACCAACCTTCCCGAATTCTCCTACTGGATCGAGAGCGACAACCTGCTCTCCGGGCGCTCGAACAACCCGTGGGACCTCGAGCGCACGCCCGGTGGGTCGAGCGGCGGCGAGTCGGCAGCCATCGCGGCCGGCATGTCGCCGCTGGGCCTCGGCACCGACCTCGCCATCTCGGTGCGCGGGCCTGCCGCGCAGACCGGCATCGTCTCGCTGAAGGCGACGCATGGGCGCGTGCCGATGACCGGCATCTGGCCGCGGGCGCCGCGCCGCTTCTGGCACGTCGGCCCGATGGCGCGCTCGATCCGCGACCTCGCGCTGGCCTTCTCGCAACTCGCCGGCCCGGACGGCGAGGACGCCTTCTCGACCAGCACCGTCCCGTTCGACGCCGGCGTCACGACGGACCGCACGCTGCGCGTCGGCTGGATGGTCGGCCCGGGCTTCGGACCGATCGACGCGCAAGTCGCGGCGACCGTGCGGGAAGCGGCCGCGGCCCTCAAGGGCGAGGGTCATCACGTGGAGGAGGTGCGCATCCCGGCGCTGGAGCGCGACTTCGCCCTCGACGTGTTCAACAAGCTCCACGTCATGGAGATGAAGCCGGCCTTCCGCGAGGCGACCGCCGGGCACGAGGGCCAGATGTACAAGATGGCCCGGACGATGCTGTCGCTGCCGGATACGTCCATCGAGGACTACGTCGCGGCCGAGCAGGCGGCGGAGCGGCTGCGGGACGGCTACGCGGCCTACTTCCGGAACTACGACGTCCTGCTGACCCCCGTGCTGCCGGTCCCGGCGCACAAGCACGGCATCAAGGAACTCGCCGTCAACGGCGAGACCGTCGACCTGACCTACCTCCAGGGCGCGACGGTGCCGCTCAACGTGACCGGCCTGCCCGGATTGTCGATGCGGTTCGGGACCAGCCGGGAGGGGCTGCCGATCAACGTGCAGCTGGTGGGGAGCTGGCAGGCGGAGACCACGATCCTGCATGCCGCCTCGGTACTGGAGCGCGTGAGCCCGGTTCGCGACCTGCACCCGAGCTTGTCCCCCCGCAGCGTGTCCGGCTCGCGCTGAGGAGGCACGCGAGCCGACGTCAGGTTCGCAGACGATGGTCCCCGTCCCGTCGGCAGGACGCTCGACGCCCTGCGACGGTGGCGGAGGAGCCACGAAGGGGAGGTGCCGGACCGGCAGGGTCGGCTCCGGCATCGCCGAACCGCGAGGCCGCCGTGATCCGACACCGCGCTCTGCCCCAACCGCGTCGCGGAGCCGTGCCGGGGTAGAGATGCAAGGGAAACTCCGGCATCCCGGGTCGGCGACCGGGGATCAGCGCCGGGGAGCACGGGCCGGCGCGAACCGCAGCACCAGCGCCCCGGCGGCCATGCAGGCGAGCGAGCCGATCAGCACGCCGACCTTGGTCTCCGCTTCAAGCTCCGGCGCGTTCGCGAAGGCGAGCAGGCCGATGAACAGGCTCATGGTGAAGCCGACGCCGCAGAGGAGCGAGACGCCGTAGACCTGCGCCCAGGTCGCGTGGGCCGGGCGCTGTGCGAGCCCCAGCCTGACCGCGGCGAGGACGAGACCGAACACGCCGACCTGCTTGCCGACGAACAGGCCGAGCGCCACCCCGAGCGTGACCGGGTCGAGCAGCATGCGCGGGGTGATCCCCGCCAGCGACACGCCCGCATTGGCGAAGCCGAAGACCGGCAGGATGAGGTAGGCCGACCAGGGATGGACCGCGTGCTCCAGGATGTGCAGCGGCGAGGTCGGGTCGTCCGGCTTGCCGACGCTGAGGCGCAGCGGGACCGTCAGCGCCAGCAGCACGCCGGCGATGGTCGCGTGGACGCCCGACTTGAGCACGAACACCCACAGCACCACGCCGAGCAGCAGGTAGGGCCACAGGCGGGCCACCCCGGCCTTGTTCATCCCGTAGAGCACCGCGAGCGTCAGGCCCGCACCGCCGAGCATCGGCAGCGACAGGTCGGCGGTGTAGAACGCCGCGATGATGACCACGGCGCCGAGGTCGTCGATGATCGCGAGCGCGGTCAGGAAGACCTTGAGCGAGACCGGCACCCGGGGACCCAGCAGCGCCAGCACCCCGAGGGCGAACGCGATGTCGGTGGCGGCCGGGATGGCCCAGCCCCGCAGCGTCTCGGGCGAGTTCCAGTTCACGGCGGCGTAGACCAGGGCCGGCGCCGCCATGCCGCCGAGTGCCGCGAGACCAGGGAGGATGCGGTCGGGCCAGGTGCGCAGGCGCCCGTCCAGGACCTCGCGCTTGATCTCCAGCCCGACGAGCAGGAAGAACACCGCCATCAGGGCGTCGTTGATCCAGTGCAGGACCGACAGGGGCCCGAGATAGGCCTTGAGCGCGGCGAAGTAGGTGTCGGCCAGGGCCGAGTTCGCCACCGCGAGCGCGAGCGCCGCGCTCGCCATCAGGACGAGGCCGCCGCCGGCTTCGCTGGTGAGGACGTTCCGCAGGGCGGATACGGGGCGTGCGGGCAGCGAGGCTGCGCGGGCGAACAACGACACGGGCGCGGGTCTCCGGCGCTGGCGGCCCGACCAGCGCGCGTCCTGCCGGTCCGACCCACGGACCGCGCACCCTGAGCGGGCTATCGCATCGAAGACCGGCGGGCACAACCCCGGAGCATTTTCCGACGGAGCGGATAGCGGTTCGCTGCAGGAAATGCGGCAATCGAGGCCGGGGGCTTCGCGATTGCAGCGCGATCGTGAAACCCTCTAGAGGAAGCTCTGCGGATCGACATCGATCCCGACCCTGAGATTGCCCCGCACCTTCGGGCCCCGGGCGAGCCAGTCGCGCAGGTAGCCCTGGAGATCGATCTCGCGCTCGGTCTTGACCAGGAGGCGGAAGCGGTAGCGGCCGCGCACCAGCGCCAGCGGCGCCTCGGCGGGGCCGAGCACCATGACGCCGGGCGGCGGCTCGGCGACGCGGGCGAGCGCCCGGCCGTGGGCCTCCGCCGCCTCCCGGTCGGTGCAGGAGATGACGAGCGCCGCGAGGCGCCCGAAGGGCGGCAGCCCCGCGACCTCGCGCGCCGCCGTCTCCTCCGCGTAGAAGCGCTCGGCGTCGCCCGAGATGAGGGCCGAGATCACCGGGTGCTCGGGCTGGTAGGTCTGGACCAGCGCCCGGCCCGGCTTCTCGCCGCGGCCGGCGCGGCCCGTCACCTGCTGCAGGAGCTGGAAGGTGCGCTCGGCGGCGCGGGGGTCGCCGGAGGTCAGCCCGATATCGGCGTCGAGCACGCCGACGAGGGTCAGGTGCGGGAAGTTGTGGCCCTTGGCGACGAGCTGGGTGCCCACCACGATGTCGCAGCCGCCCTCGGCCACGGTCTGGAGCTCGGCCCGCAGGCGTTCGGCCCCGCCGGGAAAGTCGCTCGACAGGACGATCACCCGCTTGTCGGGGAAGGTGGCGGAGACCTCCTCGGCGATGCGCTCGACGCCCGGCCCGCAGGCGGTCAGGTTGTCGAAGGTGCCGCACTCGGTGCAGGCCTCGGGCCGGCGCTCGGCATGGCCGCAATGGTGGCAGACCAGCGCCCGGCGGAAGCGGTGCTCGACGAGCCAGGTCGAGCAGTTCGGGCATTGGTAGCGGTGGCCGCAGGCGCGGCAGAGGGTGAGCGGCGCGTAGCCGCGGCGGTTGAGGAACAGGAGGGCCTGCTCGTCGCGGGCATTGGTCTCGGCGATCGCCGAGACAAGGCTCGGCGACAGGTAGCGCCCGCGCGGCACCTTCTCAGCCCGCATGTCGATGGCGCGGATCTCCGGCAGGCGCCGGCCGCCGAAGCGCTCGGGCATCACCACGCGGCGGTAGCGGCCGCGCTCGGCGTTGACCCGTGTCTCGATCGCGGGGGTGGCCGAGGCCAGCACCACGGCGGCGTTCTCCAGCTTGCCGCGCACCACCGCCATGTCGCGGGCGTGGTAGCAGACGCCGTCATCCTGCTTGTAGGCGCCCTCGTGCTCCTCGTCGACGACGATCAGGCCGAGCTTGGCGAACGGCAGGAACAGGGCCGAGCGGGCGCCGACCACCACCTGCACCTCGCCCGACGCCACCCCGGCCCGGATCTTTTCGCGACGACGCCCGCCGACCCCGGAATGCCAGGCGGCGGGCCGTACCCCGAAGCGCTTGGCGAAGCGGTCGAGGAACTGCGCCGTCAGGGCGATCTCCGGCATCAGCACCAGGGATTGCACGCCCCGGCGCAGAGCCTCGGCCACGACCTCGAAATAAACCTCCGTCTTGCCGGAGCCCGTCACGCCTTCGAGGAGCGTCACCCCGCCCTCTCCCGTAGCGCCGCCATCCGCGGGCGGCGCGGTCAGGGTGGCGATGAGCGCGCGCGCCGCCTCGGCCTGGGGCTCGGAGAGAGCATCGTGCGGGTGGTCGGGATCGGGCGGCTCGGCGACCCGCTCGGGCGCCAGCGCCACGGTCTCGAGCACGCCGTCGTCGATGAGGCCGTCGACCACGCCGGCGCTGACCCCGGCCTCGAGGCTCAAGGCCCGCTTGCCCCGCACCACGCCGTCGGCGGCCACCGCCACCACCTTGGCCCGCGCCGGCGTCATCCGGCTCGGCGGCATCCCGGTCGCCCGCACGCCGACCTTCGCGGTCTCGGTGCGGCTCTCCTCCGGCAGGCGCAACGCCATGGCGAGCGCCGAGCCCTTTGGCGCCAGGGTGTAGCGGGCGATCCACTCGACGAGGCGGCGCAGCGCCGGGCTCAGACGCTCGACGCCGATCCGCCCGGTGACGCGCCGCAGGTTCGAGCCGGCGCCGTCGCGCAGGGACCACACCACCCCGACGGTCTCCCGCGGCCCGAGCGGCACCTGCACCACGTCGCCCTCCGCCAGCGTCAGCTCGGGCGGCACGGCGTAGCTGTAGGCCTGGTCGAGGGCGAGCGGGATCAGGACGTCGGCGATCGGGGCGGTCATCGGAACTTCTGCGCGGGCGGCATCGAGCGTTCATATAGGAACGGTCACGCCGGCTCGCCCCCGGTGGCCTCCTCGTCCTCGCCGATGCGCCGCCGCACGCCCCACTCGGCGAGCACGCCGTTGAGGTCGTCGAGGATGAAGTGGCGGGCGCTGTCCTGGTCGTAGCCCTCCTCCAGGAGGGAATCGTACTCGGTGAAGACGTGGCGGGCGTAAGACACCAGGCCGAGCCAGGCGGCGGTCTCGGGTGCGGCGCCGCGCAACCCTGAGCTCGCGAGCGCCCGGTCGACGATCGCTTCCGCCTCGAAGTCCGGCACCCGGGGCGCGAGGCGGGAGAGCGCCGCCGCCACCGCCTCGCGGCGGGTGGGCAGCGCGCGGCGGGGCGCGGGATCGGGGCGGCGGCTCATCGGCATCCTTCGCGGGCGGCAAGGGCGACCCTGCCGGAGCGGGGCGGTCGTGTCACCCCCGGCGGCGGGCTCGCGAAGTGCGCATCGCCTCTCCCCGCGGGCGGGGAGATGAATCGCCCGCGCCACATCCGGCAATGGAGCGGAACAGGGATCGCGGATGCAGCCGGAGCGCCGAACCTTGGCAACTCCGGACAGTTGAGCCCTCGGACCCCGTATACTCCGAGGGAGCATGTCAGCACCGAAACCCTCCTCCCGCGCGCCGACTGCCGCCGCGACGCCACCCACGGCAGACTCGTCCCCCCCCGAGCGGCATGAGAAATCCGGCCTCCTGCGCCTCGTCGGCGGCGGCGTCATCACCGGCGCGGCGGACGACGACCCCTCGGCGATCGGCACCTATGCCAGCGCCGGGGCGAAGTTCGGTCTCGGCTTCCTGTGGATCGCCCCGCTCCTGCTGCCGATGATGGTGGTGGTGGTCTACGTCTCGGCCAAGCTCGGCCAGGTCTACGGCAAGGGCCTGTTCGCCGCCGTGCGCGACCGCTACCCGCGCTGGGTCCTGTATCCGGCGGTGCTCGGCGCCTTCACCGGCAACGTGATCGAGGCGGCAGCCAATCTCGGCGGCATCGGGGCGGCTCTCAACCTGCTGGTGCCGCTGCCGGTGCCGCTGATCGTCGTGATCGCGGCCGCCATCATCCTGGCCTTCCAGATCCTCGGCTCCTACGCGCTGCTGCGCCGCCTGTTCCGCTGGCTGGCGCTGGCCCTGTTCGCCTACGTCGCCGCCGCCCTCATGGCCCGGCCCGATTTCGGCGAGGTCCTGTACCGCACCTTCGTGCCGCACCTCACCCTCGACAGCGACGCGCTGGCGATGATCGTCGCCTGCATCGGCACCTCGCTCTCGGCCTACATCTACACCTGGCAGTCGAACCAGGAGGTGGAAGAGGAGATCGGCCAGGGCCGCCACAGCTTGCGCCAGCGAAAGGGCGCCACCGACGCCGAGCTGCGGCGCACCCGGCGCGAGGTGATCACCGGCATGCTGTTCTCGAACCTGATCCTCTACTTCATCATCCTGTCGACCGGCGCGACCCTGCACCCGGCCGGGCAGACCGCGATCGACAGCGCCGCCCAGGCCGCCTCGGCCCTCGAACCCCTGGCTGGCTCGGGCGCCAAGATCCTGTTCGCGCTCGGCGTCGTCGGCGTCGGCTTCCTGGCGGTGCCGGTGATGACGACGGGGGCGGCCTACGACCTCGTCCAGGGCCTCGGCCGCGAGGGCAGCCTGCACGCGAAGCCCTCCGAGGCGAAGCTGTTCTACGGCACCATCGCGGCGGTGACGGCGGTGGCGGTCGGCCTCAACTTCCTCGGCTTCAACCCGATGCGGGCGCTGGTCTGGTCGGGCGTGGTGCAGGGCTTCTCGGTGCCCCCACTCCTCTGCCTGATGATGCTGATGACGAGCGATCCGAGGATGATGGGCGAGCGGGTCAACGGCCGGCTCGTCACCGTCCTCGGCTGGGCGACGGTGGCGGTGACCTTCGCGGCGACCGCCTGCCTCGTCGCGAGTTGGATCATCGGCTGACCGGGTCCCCTCCCCGCAGGGCCCGTACCAGGGCCTCGGCCTCACCGCTCTGGAGAAGCGGCACCAGCGCCCGCACCCGCTCCGGCGACAGGTCCCACCAGGCGGTCTCGACGAGCGCCGCCACGATCTCCTCCGGGAAGCGGTGGCGGATCACCCGGGCGGGGTTGCCGGCGACGACGGCGTAGGCCGGCACGTCGCGGGTCACGACCGCGTGCGCCGCCACCACGGCGCCGGGGCTGATCGTGACGCCCGACAGGATCAGGCAGCCCGACCCGAGCCAGACGTCGGCGCCGATCGCCACGTCGCCGCGGGAGGCGTGGTAGCCTTCCGGCGCGTCGAGATCCGGCCACAGGCCCTGCATCGCCGCGAACGGGTAGGTCGAGACCCAGTCGGTGCGGTGGTTGCCCCCGAGCAGGATCTCGACCTTGTCGGCGATCGAGCAATAGGGGCCGATCGACAATCGCGCGCCCGATTCCGGGAAGCGGATCTTCGGCCTGCCGTAGGAGTACGGGCCGATGCGGAAGCCGTGGCGGGCGGCGAGCTTGGCGAGATGCAGGCGGGTCTCGTTGTGAGGGTTGCGCCCCTGCCGCAGGCGGTGCAGGAAACCCTTCACCCGCGGGCTCCTCGGTGAGGCGCGGGCGGGGCGGCGGGCCCGAGCGTTCGGGCGATCCGGGGAGAGAACGCGGTGAGCAGCAACATTTCGGACGATCTGAAGAGCGGCGCGCTGTTCTATCACCGTCATCCGAGACCCGGGAAGCTGGAGATCCAGCCGACCAAGCCGCTCGGCAACCAGCGCGACCTCGCGCTCGCCTACTCGCCGGGCGTCGCCGCCGCCTGCGAGGCGATCGCCGCCGATCCCGACGAGGCCGCGACCCTGACGGCGCGCCAGAACCTCGTCGCGGTGGTGTCGAACGGCACCGCGGTGCTCGGGCTCGGCGATATCGGCCCGCTCGCCTCCAAGCCCGTGATGGAGGGCAAGGCGGTCCTGTTCAAGAAGTTCGCCGGCATCGACGTCTTCGACATTGAGTTGAACGAGAAGAACGTCGACAAGCTCGTCGACGTGGTGGCGGCTTTGGAGCCGACCTTCGGCGGCATCAACCTGGAGGACATCAAGGCGCCCGAGTGCTTCGAGGTCGAGGAGCGCTGCCGGGCCCGGATGAACATCCCGGTCTTCCACGACGACCAGCACGGCACCGCGATCATCGTGGCGGCCGCCGTCCTCAACGGCCTCGAATTCGCCGGCAAGCGGATCGCCGACGTCAAGATCGTGACCTCGGGCGCGGGTGCCGCCGCACTCGCCTGCCTCAACCAGCTCGTTTCCCTCGGCGCTCGTCGCGAAAACATCTTCGTCACCGACATCGAGGGCGTGGTCTACCAGGGCCGCGAGAAGCTGATGGACCGGTGGAAATCGGTCTACGCCCAGGAGACCCAGGCCCGCACCCTCGCCGAGGTGATCCCGGGAGCGGACGTGTTCCTCGGCCTCTCGGCCGGCGGCGTGCTGAAGCCCGAGATGCTGGAGCGGATGGCCGAGAAGCCGCTGATCATGGCGCTCGCCAATCCCTATCCGGAGATCATGCCGAACCTCGCCGAGGAGAAGCGGCCGGACGCGATGATCTGCACCGGGCGCTCCGACTTCCCGAACCAGGTCAACAACGTCCTGTGCTTCCCCTACATCTTCCGGGGCGCGCTCGATGTCGGCGCGACCACGATCAACGAGGAGATGAAGGCGGCGGCCGTCAAGGCGATCGCGGGGCTTGCCCGCGAGACCCCGTCCGACGTCGTCGCCCGCGCCTATGGCGGCGAGGCGCGGCCCTTCGGGCCCCATTCCCTGATCCCGAGCCCGTTCGACCCGCGCCTCATCCTGCGCATCGCCCCGGCGGTCGCGCTCGCCGCGATGGAATCCGGCGTCGCCAAGCGGCCGCTGCCGGACGTCCAGGCCTACACCGAGTCCCTCGACCGGTTCGTGCACCGCTCCGGCTTCATCATGAAGCCGGTCTTCACCGCGGCCAAGCAGGATCCCCGCCGGGTCGTCTACGCCGAGGGCGAGGACGAGCGGGTGCTGCGCGCCGTCCAGGCGATCGTCGAGGAGGGGCTGGCCAAGCCCATCCTGATCGGCCGCCCGAACGTGATCGAGACCCGCCTGAAGCGCTTCGGCCTCGCCATCCGCGCCGGCCAGGACTTCGAGCTGATCAACCCGGACGACGATCCGCGCTACCGCACCTACGTCCAGACCTACATCGATCTCGCCGGACGGCGCGGCATCACGCCGGACGGCGCCCGCACGCTGGTGCGCACCAACAACGCGGTGATCGGCGCGCTGGCGGTGCGCCGCGGCGAGGCCGACGCGCTGATCTGCGGCCTGGAAGGCCGGTTCGAGAGCAAGCTCCGGGTGATCCGCGACATCATCGGGCTGGCTCCCGGTGCCCGCGACTTCGCGGCGCTCAGCCTGATCGTCACCTCGAAGGGCGCCTACTTCATCGCCGACACCCACGTGCGGCCCGATCCCAGTGCCGAGGAGATCGCCGACGTCGCCATCGCCTGCGGCGACACCGCCCGCCGCTTCGGCCTGTCGCCGAAGATCGCGCTCGTCAGCCACGCCGATTTCGGCTCGTTCGACACCACGTCCTCGCGCAAGATGCGCCAGGCGCTGAACCTGCTGCGCGAGCGCGCCTCCGACCTCGAGGTCGACGGCGAGATGGCGGCCGACACCGCCCTGTCGCAGGCGATCCGCGACAAGGTGCTGCCGGGCTCGCGCCTCAAGGGCGAGGCCAACGTGCTGATCATGCCGAACCTGGATGCGGCCAACATCGCCTTCCAGTTCTCGAAGATGCTCGCCGACGCGCTGCCGGTCGGCCCGCTGCTGCTGGGCCCGGCGAAGCCCGCCCACATCCTCACCCCGTCGGTGACGGCCCGCGGCATCGTCAACATCACGGCGGCGGCGGTGGTCGAGGCGCAGGGGCAGGAGGTGCTGACGGTCGAAGCGGATAGCACGGCGGAGGCGGGGACGCCGTTGGTGTCGGCGTAAGCGGGACGGGGCGGCCCGGCGATCGTCTCGTCGGGCCGCCTCAGTCTACAGGGACGTTTCGGAAGCGGGCGAGATGCCTTGCTCCCGCGCGAGCGAGGGAGGCCCCGGCTTCGAACTCAGGGCTGAACCTCTTCAGGTTGAGTATGGGGGAAGCCGATCGGGCCTGTTGCGGCCATTCCGGACATCAGGCTCGTTTGTACGGAAAACAGGTGTTTTCCGTCATCCGAGATGGCCGGCCGGGCATGCTGGCTGACACTTGACGTTGACGAGTGCTTCATGGGTCTGCTGGCGACCCCGCTCGGACATTTAGCCAGGTCCAGGGATATCGACCTCCGTCGATTGGGACGAAGCGCATCCAAAGCGCGCGTCCGATCCGACCGGGGTCCTCGAACCGCTTCACGGCGAGGACACGTCAAGCTGCCTCAGTGCGCTAGCTGTGCGGTATGATACTGGTAGATTTCGATCAGGGGCACCTCCGCTTCCTGCGTCGCAGCTGCGTCGAGATCATGCCCGGCAAGTCAGTTCTACCGACGAACGCATCAGCGAGTGGGTCGCGCCTTGGCTGACGCTTTCCAGTTCCTGCCGTCCGGCGGCCGGGTGGGCGCCGAGCTCCGGGTCCATGACTGGTCGGCCACCTCTCTCGGGCCGCCCGACCGCTGGCCGCCGTCGTTGCGCGTCCGGCTCGCCCAGATGCTCGTCTGCCCGACGGCGATGTTCCTCGCTTGGGGCCCCGACCTGCTCTGCTTCTACAACGATGCCTACCAGCCGCTCCTCGGCTACCGCCAGGCTAACGCACTCGGCCGCCCCTTTCGGGAGGTCTGGGCGAGCATCTGGGAGGAGATCGAGCCGCTGGTCCAGGCGACCCTGGAGGGACGGAGCCAGACCCTCACCGACGTCATGCTCGACCTCTCGCGCGAGGGGAAGCCGGAGCAGAGCTGGTGGTCCTTCACCTACTCGCCCGCCCTCGACGACGCGGGTGCGGTCAATGGCCTGTTCTGCGTCACAGCCGAGACCACCGATCGCGTCCTCGGCGAGGCCGCTCTGCGAGAGAGCGAGGACCATTTCCGGCACACGGTCGAGTTGAACCCGCAGGTGCCGTGGACGTGCGACCCGGACGGCAACATCATCTCCTACTCGAACCGCTGGCTGGAGATCACGGGCCAGCGACCGGGCGAGCCACTGGGCTCCGGCTGGGTCGAGGCCCTCCACCCCGAGGACGTGAACCCGGCCATGACGGCGTTCGCCGCCTCCCTCGCCTCGGGCGAGCCGGTCGACGTGGACTACCGCGTCCGAACGGTGGCGACGGGCGAATTCCGCTGGATGCGCGCCCGTGCCTACCCGAGACGGGACGCCGCCGGCGCCATCGTGCGGTGGTACGGGGTCGTGGAGGACGTGCACGACCGCAAGGTGGCCGAGGCGCAACTGCAGGAGAACAACGCGACTCTGGAGCGGCGGGTCGAGGAAGCTCTGGCCCAGCGCAAGCTGTGGGCCGACGTGTTCGAGACGACTGACGCGCTCGTCTGTGCCCTCGACACTGAGTTCCGTGTCCTGGCCGCCAACCGGGCCTGGATCGCGGAGGTCGAGGCCGTCTACGGCGTCCGGCTGCGGATCGGCGACAGCCTCCTCGACCTCCTGTCTCCGATGCCCGAGGCGCTCGCCCAAGTACGGTCGGCGTGGTCCAGGGCTCTTGCAGGCGAGGAGTACAGCTTCGTCGAGGCGTTCGGCGACGAGCGGCGGCGGCGCCGGCACTACGAGATCAAATTCACGGCGCTGCGTGACGCGAAGGGCGAGCGGATCGGAGCCTTCCAGTACGTCCAAGACGTGACCGAGCGTCTGCGCGAGCAGGAGCGGCTCGCCCGCGCCGAGGAAACTCTCCGGCACGCCCAGAAGCTGGAGGCCGTCGGGCAGCTGACCGGCGGCGTTGCGCATGACTTCAACAACATGCTGACCATTATCCGCTCGTCCGTGGAGTTCCTGCGCCGGCCGAACCTCGCGGAGGAGCGGCGCGCCCGCTACCTGGAGGCGGTCTCGGACACGGTCGACCGCGCCGCCAAGCTGACGAGTCAGCTCCTCGCCTTCGCCCGTCGCCAACCCCTCACGCCCGAGGTGTTCGATGTTGCTGCCCGTCTGCACGACGTGGCGGATATGCTGGGCGCCGTCACGGGCGCGCGTATCCGCATAGTCACGGAGGTGCCCGAAACGCCCTGCCACGTGCGGGCCGACGCGAGCCAGTTCGAGACCGCCCTCGTCAACCTCGCCGTCAATGCCCGGGACGCCATGGACGGCGAGGGCACGCTGACCCTGCAGCTCGACGGCCATCGGCCGAAGCCCCGCATCCGCTCGCACGCAGGCGCGCCCGGTCCCTTCGTCGCCCTGTCGGTCACCGACGGTGGCACCGGCATCGCACCGGACTTGCTGCCACGGATCTTCGAGCCCTTCTTCACGACGAAGTCGGCTGGAAAGGGCACGGGCCTCGGTCTCAGCCAGGTCATCGGCTTCGCCAAGCAGTCGGGCGGCGATGTGGACGTCGTCAGCGAGGTCGGGCGCGGATCGACCTTCGTCCTCTACCTGCCCTACGCCGATCCGCCGGCCGTACCTTCGGACGAGCCCCATCCATCCGCCTCGTCGCTGACAGAGGCGACACGCAGTCTCCGCGTTCTCGTCGTCGAGGATAATCTCGACGTCGGGCGCTTCTGCACGCAGATCCTGGAGGACCTCGGCCACGCCACCGTCTGGGCGCACGACGCCGAGACGGCGCTCGCCGAGATCGAGCGGGCACCCTCCCGCTTCGATGCCGTCTTCTCGGACGTCGTGATGCCGGGCATGGGAGGCGTCGAGTTGGCCCGGCGGTTGCGGCAGAGCCACGCCGGACTGCCCGTTATCCTGACCACCGGCTACAGCGACGTGCTGGCACAGGACGACGCGCACGGGTTCGAGGTTGTGCGTAAGCCCTACTCGGCTGCTCAGGTCGCCGGTGCTCTTCGGATCGCCTCAGCTGGGAGACTTCGTGCGCTGGATTGAGCGGCGGCTGACCGGGCACGGCTTCCGCAACAAAGGCGATCCAGCGGCTCGGCATCCGCGTGCGGAACCTCCCCTCTCCCCTCCATGCGGGTATTCGGCATGTCAGGCTTAGCCGTACGGAAACCAAGTGTTTTCCGTACGGCCAAGATGGTCGGCTGGGCATGCCTGTTCGACCCTGACGGGTGCCTCATACGATTTCCGATTGATTGCTTCGCAATGCGGAAATCGGCTTCGCTCAGGCGCCGCGCGGGCTGGTGATACGATTTCCGGAAGGAATCTTCCGGAAATCGTATCATGCGGCCGGTTCCAACCGAGGCTGTGTGAAAAAGCCCGAGTTCGTAGAAGGATCCCCCCACACGCATCCTCGGCCGCACCGCTTCGGGCATCCTGCCGCCGTTCAGGCTGCCTACCAGGATGCTCAAATGGCGGAAGCTTAGAAGATTTTTCTACAAATTCGGAGCGAACCTGAGTTTTCACACAGCCTGCACCTTCAGCCGTCATTCGCGCTGTCGAGCAGATCGGCTTCAGAGCCTCCGGGCCCGCCGCAGACCGATCGCCCTCAACTCTCCCGCCTATCCCCTCGGCTTCGGCGCCGCCTTGCCCGCCTGCCCGGCCGGCTGCGCGCAGCCCGCCTGCTTGCCCTTGGCATTGTCGTCCTTGCCGCCCGGCACGAACATCGCCGACACGCGCCCGCCCGCGACCGGGTCCATGTTCGCCCGGCCGGTATTCATGTCGTAGACGAGGCGCGAGCCGCGGGTGACGTTCTGGCACTGGCTCAGGACCACGTTGCCGGTGAGCACGACCCGGTTCGCCACCCGGTCGAACACCGCGTTGTCGCCGCTCGCCACCTGGTCCTTCGACACCACCGTGACCGGGCCGGCGCAGACCACCTGGCGGATCGCGCTGCCGTCGGTGGGATCGGACGATTTCTCGGCTTTCTCCACCTTGGGCTCGGGCTTCGCCTCGACCTTCACGGCCTTCTCGACGGGTCTCGCGTCAGCCGGCTGGGCGATGGAGGCCTTGGCGTCGGGCTTCGCCTCGGCCGCCTTGCCGTCGGCCCCCTTGCTCTTCGGGTCCTTCTCCTTGCGCTGGTAGTGCACGGTCATGCTGGAGCAGCGGATCGTGCTCTCGCCCTGCACCGCCACGACGTTGCCGGCGAAGATCGCCTTGTTCTCGCGGTCGAACACGTCGAGACGGTCGGCGTCGATCTTGATCGGCTCCTTGCCGCCGCCGCTGCCGAAGGCGCCGAAGCCGGAGCCGGCCTCCTTCTTCTTGGCCGCCGGCGCGGCGGGGGTCTCGGCCCGCGGGACGGAGGGCAGGGCGAGGGTGAGGCAGGCGAGCGCCGCGAGGGCCGGGAGACGGGGACGCACGGGCTCAATCGTCCTTGATCTGGGCCTCGGTGGTCCGCAGCGGCGGCGCCTCGTCCGAGGAATCTTGTGGGGCGTGGCTGGTGAAGACCGCCTTGACGTTGCCGACGAACGAGATGGTCTTGCCGCTCTCGGTCACCTCCAGCCCGTCGGCCTTGATCGAGCCGGTCGGCATCGTGACGGTGACGGGCTCGCGCGAGGACATCGCGCCGGCCTTGAAGTCGACATGGGCCGAGGTCAGCCGCGCCTCCTGGCCCTTGTCGGTCCACAGGCGGATGTGCTGGCTCAGCTCCAGCGCCTCCTTCTGGGTGTCGAAGATCCCGGCCGTCGCCTCGATATGGGCGAGCCCCCCCGATTCGTCGGTGGTGAGGCGGCCGAGCATGTTCTGCAACTCGATCACGAAGGGCTTGCGCACGTCCTGGAGCGCCGCCTTGGCGGTGACCACGTAGGGACGGTTGTCCTTCGAGCGATACCCCGAGAGGCGCGGGCTCTCCATCGTCACCTTCGAGCCCGAGACGCCGATCGAGCCGAGGCTGACCGAGACGCCGAGATCGGCGAAGGGGTTGAGCCAGGTGCCGACCACGATGGCCAGCCCCGCCGCCCCCGCTCCGAGGGGGATCGCACGCCGCAGCCAGCGCACCTGGGCGCTGTGGCGGCGCGCCCGCGCATGGGCATGCAGGCGCCGGGGGTCGAGGCCCGGACCGGCTGCGGCAGGAACCGCGTCGAGCGAGGAAGCTTGCAGCAAGGTCGTGGCCACCCGCATCTGCCGAGGTCCGGCGCGGAATGCACGGGACTCTGGTACCCCCATGCTCCGGCCCGGTGTCGAAGTTATGGCCGGCAGGTTAACAGAACGGCGACGCTTCGTCTCGCGATCGTCGCCCGGGCGTGACGCCTCAGCTATGGGCGAAGATGTCCGCCTCGTCCCATTCGAGCAGGTCGAGGCGGGCTCGGGTCGGCAGGAAGTCGAAGCAGGCCTGGGCGAGTGCGCCGCGCTCCTCGCGCGCCAGCATCGCGTCGAGCCGCGCGCGCAGGGCGTGGAGGTGGAGCACGTCGGAGGCCGCGTAGTCGATCTGCGCCTGGGTCAGGGTGTCGGCGCCCCAATCCGAGGATTGCTGCTGCTTCGACAGATCGAGGCCGATCAGCTCGCGCACCAGGTCCTTTAGGCCGTGCCGGTCGGTGTAGGTGCGGGCGAGCCGCGAGGCGATCTTGGTGCAGTAGACCGGGCCCGGCATCACGCCCAGCCGATGGTAGAGCACCGCGAGGTCGAAGCGGGCGTAATGAAAGATCTTGGTCACCGCCGGATCGGCGAGCACCCGCTTGAGCACCACCGGCTCGGGGCCGGTCCGCGGGATCTGCACCAGGTCGGCCTCGCCGTCGCCGCGGGAGATCTGCACCACGCAGAGCCGGTCGCGGTGCGGCTGGAGGCCGAGGGTCTCGGTGTCGACCGCGATGGCCGGGCCCGGCACGTAGTCGTCGGGCAGGTCGCCGCGGTGCAGGCGGTGGGGCATGGGAGGCGTGTTCCGGGGAGACTTGAAGAAGGCTCCCCGGCGCCTACCACCCCTCCCCTGAGCCGGCAAGGATGCCGGCGTCAGGACTTCTGGCGGGCGATGACCTTGTCCTTGATGCCGTCGTAGACGTTCGACGGGACGATCTTCTTCGACAGGAGCTCGTCCTTGCCGCGATACGGCCGCCCCTTGATGATCGCCTCGGAGCGCGCGGCGCCGATGCCCGACAGGGTCTCCAGCTCCTCCTTCGAGGCGCTGTTGAGGTCGATGAGGGCGGGCTTGCCGGCGGGCGCGGCCTTCGGGGCCTCGGGGGCCTTCGGGGCCGCCGGCACCGTGGGCGAAGGGACGGTCGGGGCCGGCCGGGTCGTGGGGGTGGTCGAGGGCGCAGGGGTCTGGGCGAGGGCGGGGCCGGCGCCGAGCAGGGCGGCGACGGCCAGCACACGGGTCAGGCGGGGGAGACGGGTCATCGGGACGCTCCGATCGTGCCGCGCTCGGGGTCGGGCTTCGGCTTCCCGAGCCGCAGGGCCATCATGCGGCCTTCCCGGTTGAACGGCGGCTTAATGGATATCTGCCGGGATACCTGCCGCAAGCGCCGGTTTTTCTGGAGCGAGTCCCCTAGCCAGGGCGGCGCGTCTCCTCTATAGACCCCGCTCCGAACAGGTTCGCGACGCGCGCGGCGGCTCCGCCCGGGGCGGCCTCGCGCCTGTTTTGTTGCACGGGAAGTAGTTTCAATGGCCGTTCCGAAGCGAAAGACCTCTCCGTCGCGGCGCGGCATGCGCCGTTCCGCCGACGCCCTCAAGGCCCCGACCTACGTCGAGGACAAGGATTCCGGCGAGCTGCGCCGCCCGCACCACATCGACCTGAAGACCGGCATGTACCGCGGTCGCCAGGTGCTGAAGGTCAAGTCCGACGCGTGATCCGGCGTGGCGGCGCGTGAAGCGCCGCCGATGACCCGGCACGGGATGACGGCGCCCCTCGCGGGCGCCGTTCTCGTTTTCAGGCCAGCCTGCTCAGGACGGGGCGCGGCCGGACCGCCACAGCCACAGGGCGGTGAGCACCAGCAGCAGCGTCGCGAGCGCGCCGGTGAGGTCGAGGGCGTCGAGCCCCCAGCGGCCGGGCCCGAGAGCGCGGACCAGGAGCGGGCCGAGGATCTGCCCGGCCGCGAAGGCGGCGGTCATCCGGGCGAGCAGCGGCGTCGGCGCGTCGGGCCGCGCCTCGCGGGCGAGTTGCAGCCCCGCCATGGTGGCGATCATGAAGGTGCCGCCGACCAGAAGCGCCGAGGCCGCCACCGCCCAGAGGGCGTGGACGACGAGCGGCAGCGCGGTGCCGAGCGCCATGATCCCCTGCGCCGCCGCCCAGAGCCGCCGGCGCGGCACCCCCGCCAGCGCGCGGGCCGCGACCGCGACCGAGACCACGGCGGCGAGGCCGAAGAGCGGCCAGGCGAGGCCGAAGTCCAGCGGGTCGGGCGCCAGCTCCCGCGCCATCGCCGGCAGGAACGTCGCCGGCACGATGTAGCCGAAGCCGAAGGCGCCGTAGCACAGGACGAGCGCCCCCTGCCCGCCTCCCCGGGCGGTCGCCGCAGCCTCGCGCTCCGTCGGGCCGGGCGGCTCTGCGCCCCGCCCGCGCGACAGGAAGCCGACCGCGAGCGCGCCGAAGGCCGCCACGGCCCCGAGTTCGAGCCACAGCCGGGCCGCCGGCTGGCGCCCGCCGAGCCAGGCGAGGAGGCCGGCGAGCGCGATGCCGAGGCCGACGCCGGTATAGATCCAGGCTCCGAGCCCCGGCGCCCGCCGCCGGGCGAGTTCGGCGAGGCACCAGCCGCTGGCGCAGACGAGCGCCCAGGCGCTGAACACCCCGGCGGCCGCCCGCAACGACGCGCCAAAAAGGATCGGCGCCGGGCTGCCGGACCACGCCATCGCGAGCGTCGTCAGCGCCACGCCGGCGAGGCTCAGGCGCAGGCCCCGGCCGGGATCGCCGGAGAACCACGCCGCCGTCAGCGCCCCGACGAGGTATCCGGCGTAGTTCGCCGCAGCCCATTCGGCGCCGGCGGTGCCGGTCAGAGCGCCGTCGCGCAGCATCAGGGGCAGGAGCGGCGTGAAGGCGAAGCGGCCGATGCCCATGGCGACCGCGAGGGCGAGGATGCCGCCGGCGACGACCGGGCCGTTGGCCGGGTGCGGCCGTTCACGGGTTGCCGGGCGGCAGGCGAGAGGAAGGTCCGTGGTGCTCATGCGGGCGATCAGACACCCGCGGCCTTGTCTTGAAAAATGAATTTTTCTGATCCATCGTTCTTTTCATGAGAACGATGGATCTCGACGACCTGGACATCTTCCGTGCCGTGGTGCGCGAGGGCGGGGTGACGCGGGCGGCGAGCCTGCTGAATCGGGTGCCGTCGAACGTCACCACCCGGATCAAGCAGTTCGAAGAACGGCTCGGCGTCGCCCTGTTTCGCCGCGAGGGCCGCACGCTCGCCCTCACCGAGGCCGGCCGCACGCTGCTCGGCCACGCCGAGAAGCTGTTGCAGCTGGCCGACCTCGCCGAGCGGGAATTGCGCGGCGGCGGGGTGCGCGGGGCGCTGCGGCTCGGCTCGCTGGAGAGCGCCGCCGGCGCCCGGCTGCCGCCGATCCTGTCGGCGTTCCACGCCCGCCACCCCGACGTGACGATCGAGCTTCAGACCGGCACGACCCGGGCGATGCTGCGCCAGCTGGAGCGCCACGAGATCGAGGCGGCCTTCGTCTCCGAGCCGTTCGAGCACGGCACCCTGTCCGCGATGCCGGCCTTCGACGAGGAGCTGGTGCTGATCAGCGCCAACACCGCGGGCGAGGGTGCGATGGCCCGGACCGTGGTGGCCTTCCCGCACGGCTGCTCCTACCGCCAGCGCCTGTTCGAGTGGCTCGCCGCGGAGGGCCGCGCGCCGGAGCGGATCCTGGAGATGAGCTCCTACCACGCCATCGTCGCCTGCGTGGCCGCCGGAACCGGGATGGCGATCGTGCCGGCGGAGGTTTTGGACCACGCGGTGCTGAGCCATGCGGTGACGCGCCACCCGCTGCCGGCCCCCCTGCGGTTCAACCGCACGCACCTCGTCTGGTCGGGCGAGGCGAGCCCGGCCCTGCGCTCGCTGATGGCGCTGGTGCCGCCGGTGGGGGAGCGGGAAGTGGTGGTGGCTTAACGGACATCCGGTAGGTCCAGGCGAGAACCTGCCAGAGTTGCTCCGCAGAATTCACACCCCCCGAGTCATCCCGGGGCCGCGAAAGCGGAACCCGGGATCCATAACCGCTGACGATCCGGGATGAAGCGGAACGCGACGAGCCGGGTACTGCACCGTCAGCGGTCATGGATCCCGGGTTCTCGACTTCGTCGAGCCCCGGGATGACGAGGAGGGTCCTCGTTCGGTCAGCTCATTAAAACAGGCCATCACAGACTGCCGCCCGCCGCGTACCGCGCCGAGGCCACCCGCGAGCGGTCGCTCCGCGACGGCCGCAGGGTTCCGCTCGGCCCGTCGATCAGATGGACCAGGAAGGTCGCCAGCGGCCGGGCCGGCACCGCCCGGGCGGGCTCCGGGGCCCCGATCGGGACGAGGGCCCGGCCGGGGACGTCCGGGTCCGGGACGGGCGTATCGGGCTGGGACATGGCGGCGGCCCTGCGAGGTTGCGACGGACCAATGCCGCAAGGCGCCTGCCGTGTTCCCTTCCGCTGCTTCCTTGCCCGCTACTTCTTCGCCAGGGCCTCGAGCCGGCTCTGCATCTCGGCCATCTGGCGCTTGATGTCGTCGAGCTCGCCCTTGGGGGCGGCGGGGGCGGGCGGCGGCGTCTCGGCCGGCTTGTCGCCGGCACCGGGCTGCCCGCCGGCGCCGAACGGCGTGAACATCCGCATCGCCTCGCTGAAGAAGCTCATGTTGGCGCGCACCTGCTCCTCCATGGCGTGCTGGAAGGCGGTGGGGCCGAAGGTCTGGGACATCTTCTCGCGCAGGCCGTCCTGCTCGCGGGTGAGATGGTCCATCGAGTATTCGAGGAAGCTCGGCACCATCGCCCGCATGCTGTCGCCGTAGAAGCGGATCAGCTGGCGCAGGAAGGCCACCGGCAGCAGGTTCTCGGCCCCGGCCTTGTTCTCCTGCTCGAAGATGATCTGGGTCAGCACCGAGCGGGTGATGTCCTCGCCCGACTTGGCGTCGTAGACCACGAAGTCCTCGCCGGCCTGCACCATCGCGGCGAGGTCCTCCAGCGTGACGTAGGTCGAGGTGCCCGTATGGTAGAGACGCCGGTTGGCGTACTTCTTGATGACGGTGGGTGTCGACTTGCCGCTCTCCGCCATCGGTGCATGGCCTCCCTCTTGCCGAGCCTGCTGACGAATCCGACCGGAACTGGACGGCGCCGGACGAGCCGAATTTTCACCGGTTCTCATGATCGGACCTTAAGGCCTTCGTGTGCTGGCGAAAATAGCAATCTGCGCGCCGTCCACGCAAACTGGCCGCGCTGCCAGCGCCGGAACCCGCGGTGCACGCCTTGACTTCGCGCAGGGCAACGCTTTCATCCACCCCAAAGCACGCGGGATGAGAGCCGCCGGACGCGGGCCGCCGGCATCCCGTGACGCTGGGAGAGGGTCAAGGAGAGGCGCATGGCTGAGAAGGCAGATATCGTCATCGTGGGTGCCGCCCGCACCCCGGTCGGGTCGTTCAACGGGGCCTTCGCCACCGTGCCGGCCCACAAGCTCGGCGCGGTCGCCATCAAGGCGGCGCTGGAGCGGGCCAAGGTCTCCCCCGAGGAGGTCGACGAGGTGATCTTCGGCCAGGTGCTCGCCGCCGGCGAGGGCCAGAACCCGGCCCGCCAGGCCGCCATGGCCGCCGGCATCCCGCAGGAGAAGACCGCCTGGGGCCTCAACCAGCTCTGCGGCTCGGGCCTTCGCACGGTCGCGGTCGGCATGCAGCAGATCGCCAACGGCGACGCCGACATCATCGTGGCCGGCGGCCAGGAATCGATGTCGATGGCCCCGCACGCCCAGTACCTGCGCGGCGGCCAGAAGATGGGCGACCTGAAGCTCGTCGACACGATGCTGAAGGACGGCCTGATGGACGCCTTCAACGGCTACCACATGGGCAACACCGCCGAGAACATCGCCCAGCAGTGGCAGCTGACCCGCGAGGAGCAGGACAGCTTCGCGGCCCGCTCGCAGAACAAGGCCGAGGCGGCCAAGAAGGAAGGCCGGTTCAAGGACGAGATCGCCCCCGTCACCGTGCCCGGCCGCAAGGGCGACGTGGTGGTGGACGCCGACGAGTACATCCGCGAGGGCGCGACCCCCGAGGGCATGGCCAAGCTGAAGCCCGCCTTCTCGAAGGACGGCACGGTGACCGCCGGCAACGCGTCGGGCATCAACGACGGCGCCGCCGCCCTGGTGCTGATGTCGGCGGCCGAGGCCGAGAAGCGCGGCCTGAAGCCGCTCGCCCGCATCGCCTCCTGGGCCACCGCCGGCGTCGACCCGAAGATCATGGGCACCGGCCCGATCCCGGCTTCGCGCAAGGCCCTCGAGAAGGCCGGCTGGAAGGCCTCCGACCTCGACCTGATCGAGGCCAACGAGGCCTTCGCGGCCCAGGCCCTCGCGGTCAACAAGGACCTGGGCTTCGATGATTCGAAGGTCAACGTGAACGGCGGCGCCATCGCCATCGGCCACCCGATCGGCGCGTCGGGCGCCCGCGTCCTCGTCACCCTGCTGCACGAGATGCAGCGCCGCGACGCCAAAAAGGGCCTCGCCACCCTGTGCATCGGCGGCGGCATGGGCGTCGCCATGTGCCTCGAGCGGTAAGAGCGCTCTGATATATTACGCATAGATCAGGGGCGGCCGGGTTCCCGGCCGCCCCAAGCAAGTTAGTACTTGAAGAAGCGGGACAGCACCCGCCTTCGTTGTGGAACGGCGGCCTTCCGTAAAGTACCAGGGAAGCGCGCCGAGGGACGGATCGCTCGAACGCTCAAGGAGGAGACGGCACATGGCAGAACGCGTCGCACTGGTCACCGGTGGCACCCGAGGCATCGGCGCTGCGATCTCGAAGGGGCTGAAGGAGGCCGGCTACAAGGTCGCGGCGAATTACGGCGGCAACGACGAGGCCGCGCAGGCGTTCAAGGACGAGACCGGCATCCCGGTCTTCAAGTTCGACGTCGGCGACGCGGCGGCCTGCGAGGCCGGCATCCGCGCGGCGGAGGCCGAGCTCGGCCCGATCGACATCCTGGTCAACAATGCCGGCATCACCCGCGACGGCATGTTCCACAAGATGACCTTCGAGCAGTGGCAGGCGGTGATCCGCACAAACCTCGACTCGATGTTCACCTGCACCCGTCCGCTGATCGACGGCATGCGCTCGCGCGGCTTCGGCCGCATCATCCTGATCTCGTCCATCAACGGCCAGAAGGGCCAGATGGGCCAGACCAACTACTCCGCCGCCAAGGCCGGCGTGATCGGTTTCGCCAAGGCGCTGGCGCAGGAGAACGCCAACAAGGGCGTCACCGTCAACGTGATCGCGCCGGGCTACATCGCCACCGAGATGGTCAAGGCGATCGCCCCCGAGGTCCTGAAGGCCAAGATCCTGCCGCACATCCCGGTCGGCCGCCTCGGCGAGGCCGAGGAGATCGCCCGCGCGGTCGAGTTCCTGGCCGGCGAGCAGGCGGGCTTCATCACCGGCTCGACGCTGACCATCAACGGCGGTCAGCACTTCGTCTGATCCGACCGTCCGGGACGACGGGACGGCCCCGTCGCCCGGCCACCGGATCGTTCCGGAAGGCGGGCCTGCACCACCTTTGAAGCCTCGCCCGCACAGTGCGAGGCTTCTTTGCGATTGGGCCTTCTCGCCGCTCGATGGGCGGTATCGGTCGCCGCCAGCCTTCCGACGCCATGGCGGCCGGCCTTGCGCCAGGAGCTTTCTCGGACGACGCGTATCCGCTCCGACAAGGAGTCCGTCCTTCGACGAGAGGGCTCCCCTGGCTCGCAGCGTCGTGCATCGTCCGACAGCGCTCGACCATCAAGGGCCGCATTGCTCCGTGATGTATTCGGAAGCATGGCAGGCGTTGTGAAACTAAGCCCGCACCAGAGGCGGCAATGCATCGAAAAAATTTCGATCTTCGATTTTATATATTTAGCTGTACGGCATATATCGAAAGTTGCAGTTATTCATCTGTCGTTGCGTCGCTTGCGATCTTTCGTAAGGCAATCGTTAACATTTCTGCGTTAACAATGATGGAGAATTGGGCGGGGGCTGACGTGTTCCGAAATATTCGCATCACTCATCGCTTTGCCATGCTGGCGGGTTTAGGATTGATTTTCGCGATTGGTTCGGTTGGTGTCACCCTCTGGCAGGTCCGAACCAGCATGCTGGAAATGAAGCGTGCCGAGATCCGCCACAGCGTCGAGGCCGCAGCCGCGATCGTGAATGGTTACGTCGGTCGCATCAAGTCCGGCGAGATCAGTGAGGCGGATGCCCGGGCGCGACTGTCTCATGTGCTCAAGTCCGCACGCTTTGATGGCGGGAATTACTTTCTTCTATATGATTTCGATGGAAATACCTTAGTTCATCCCGTGCGTCCTGAGCTCGAAGGCAAAAACAACATCAATCTCAGAGACCATTTCGGAACGACGATCATCCGCAACATGATCCATATCGCGACGACGACCGGCACCGGGTTCACCGAATATTATTGGAAGAAGCCCGGAGAGGAGACCGAGACGCTAAAGGCGTCGTACGTGATCGCGATCCCGGAATGGCGCGCCTTCGTCAGCGCCGGCCTGCATCTGCATGACATCGACGCCCTGCTCTGGGCCAAGGTCGCGAAGCTCGCTCTGGAGCTCACGCCCGCGGCGCTCCTGTTCATCCTGCTCGCCGTGGTGATCGGCCGCAGCGTTTCCAGGCCGCTCGGCGGCCTCACCATGTCCATGCAGCGTCTCGCCCACGGCGAGCTCGATGCCGAGATCGCCGGGGCCAGGCGCCGGGACGAGGTCGGGCAGATCGCCTCCGCCGTCGTCGCCCTTCGCGACGGGTTGCGCTCGCGTGCTCTCGAGGACCTCGCCCGCGACGACGCCGCCCGCCAGGAGAGCGAGCATCACCGCCGGCAGGCGATGGACCAGATCGCGCAAAGCTTCGAGCAGGCGGTCGGCGGCATCGTCGCTCGGGTGTCGTCTTCCGCCGCCGCGCTGCAGGCCACCGCACAGGCGATGACCGCAACCGCGACCCAGACCGCCAGCCAGTCCGCCACCGTCGCGGCTGCCGCCGAGGAGGCCGGCTCCAACGTCAACACGGTCGCGGCTGCCGCGGAGGAGTTCGGGGCGTCGGTCCAGGAGATCGGCCGGCAGGTGAGCGGCTCGGCCGAACTCGCCCGGTCTGCGGTGACCGATGCGGATCAGACGACGGTGCTCGTGCAGACCCTGAAGTCCAGTTCGGGCAAGATCGGCGACATGGTGGGCCTGATCTCCTCGATCGCCAGCCAGACCAACCTCCTGGCGCTCAACGCCACGATCGAGGCGGCGCGGGCGGGCGCGGCAGGCCGGGGCTTTGCGGTGGTGGCCGCCGAGGTCAAGGCGCTGGCCGAGCAGACCGCGAAGGTGACCGAGGACATCACCCGACAGATCGGCGAGGCGCAGAGCGCGACCGATCAGGCGGTGTCGGCGATCGGCGGGATCACGGGCCGGATCCGCGAGATCGACGGGATGGCGACATCGATCGCGGCGGCGGTGGCGCAGCAGGGGATCGCCACGCAGGAGATCGTGCGGAATGTCGGCCAGGCGGCTTTGGGGACGGCCGAGGTGACCGACAACATCTCGGGCGTCGCGCAGGCCTCGGAGGAGACCGGCGCGGCCGCCGGCCAGGTTCTCACGGCGGCCTCCGAGCTGTCGCGGCAATCCGAGCAGCTCTCGGCGGAGATGAAGCACTTCCTCGCCACGGTGCGGGCGGCGTAGGTCCCGCCGGCATCCGCCGGGGCCGCGTCATCGCGAGAAGCCCCGGCAGCCGCCTCGTCTCACTGCGTCAGCGGGCACCCGCTCGCCTTGGCCGACAGGAACGCCTTGTCGCCCGGAATCGTCGCCAGCAGCTTGTAATAGTCCCAAGGCGCCTTCGACTCGGCCGGCGACTTGACCTGGAACAGGTACATGTCGTGGACCATGCGGCCGTTGGCCTGCACCGTGCCGCCGCGGCCGAAGAAGTCGTCGACCTTCAGTTCGCGCATCTTGGCCGCCACCGCGTCGGTGTCGTCGGTGCCGGCGGCCTTCACCGCCTTGAGGTAGTGGCTGACCGAGGAATAGGTGCCGGCCTGGATCATGTTCGGCATCTTGCCGGTGCGGGCCATGTAGCGCCTGGCAAAGCCCCTCGCCTGGTCGTCGAGGTCCCAGTAATAGCCCTCGGTCAGCACGATGCCCTGCGCCGCCTTGAGGCCGAGGCCGTGCACCTCGGCGAGCGTGAACAGCAGCGCGGCGAGGCGCTGGCCGCCCTGGACGATGCCGAACTCGGATGCCTGCTTGATCGCGTTCGCGGTGTCGAGCCCGGCATTGGCGAGCCCGATGATCTTGGCGCCCGACCCTTGCGCCTGGAGCAGGAACGACGAGAAGTCCTGCGCGCTCAACGGGTGGCGCACCGCGCCCACCACCTTGCCGCCCTTCTGGGTGACGTATTGCGTGACGTCGGCCTGGAGCGCCGTGCCGAAGGCGTAGTCGGCGGTGAGGAAGAACCAGGTGTCGCCGCCGGTCTCGACCAGCGAGCCGCCGGTACCCACTGCCAGGGCGTGGGTATCGTAGGCCCAGTGGAAGCCGTACGGCGTGCACTGCTTGCCGGTGAGGTCGGAGGTCGCGGCCCCATCGACGATGGTGATCTTGCGCTTCTCCTTCGACAGGCCCTGCACCGCGAGAGCCACCGAGGAGGTGGTCAGCTCCATGATCGCGTCCACCTTGTCGGTGTCGTACCACTGGCGGGCGATGTTCGAGGCGACGTCCGGCTTGTTCTGGTGGTCGGCGTCGACGATCTGCACCGGCACGTCGAGGACCTTGCCCCCGAAATCCTCGACCGCCATCTTGGCCGCCTCGACCGAACCGCGGCCGCCGAAATCGGCGTAGACGCCGGACTGGTCGTTGAGGATGCCGATCTTCACCACCCCGTCCGAGGCGCCTTTCTGCGCCGTCGTCTGGGCCTGCGCGGCGAGCGCGAAAGCGAGGCCTGCGGCGAGCGCGGTGGTGCGGGCGAGGGCCCGGCTCAAACGTGTCATGTCGTCCTCCCCGGCCGCCTCGTTGCCCGTGCGGCCGTTATGGTATCGTCGGCACCGCAGCTAGGGCGGTGCCGGGGCGGGAATCAAGCGGCGAAGGCGCCCCGCGCCCCCCGTCTTTCGCAGCACGGCCAAGTTGGCCGGCGCACCCGCTGCCTTTTGGGTGCACGGCTCCCTATATGGGCCTATAAGGCGCCCGCGGCGCGCGCCACTACCGCTACGATCGATCGCAGGTTCACGATGCTGGGTTCCCTTGCCAAGAAGATCTTCGGGTCGTCCAACGACCGCCGGGTGAAGGGATACCGACCCCGCGTCCAGGCCATCAACGCCCTCGAGCCCGAGCTGGCGGCCCTGTCCGACGAGGCCCTGCGCGCCCGCACCGACGCTCTGAAGGCGGAGCTTGCCGCCGGCAAGACCCTCGACGACATCCTGGTCCCGGCCTTCGCCACCGTGCGCGAGGCGGCCAAGCGCGTGCTCGGCCAGCGCCACTTCGACGTGCAGTTGATCGGCGGCATGGTGCTGCACGAGAGCGGCATCGCCGAAATGAAGACCGGCGAGGGCAAGACCCTGGTGGCGACGCTCGCCACCTACCTCAACGCGCTGTCGGGCAAGGGCGTCCACGTCGTCACGGTCAACGACTACCTTGCCCGCCGCGACGCCGAGTGGATGGGCCGGGTCTACCGCTTCCTGGGGCTGACCACCGGCATCATCGTCCACGGCCTCGACGACGTCGAGCGCAAGGCGGCCTATGCCTGCGACATCACCTACGGCACCAACAACGAGTACGGGTTCGACTACCTTCGCGACAACATGAAGTACGAGCTGGGCCAGATGGTCCAGCGCGGCCACAACTTCGCGATCGTCGACGAGGTCGACTCGATCCTGATCGACGAGGCGCGCACGCCGCTGATCATCTCGGGGCCGATCGACGACCGCTCCGACCTCTACACCGCGATCGACGCGATCATGCCGCGGCTGGTGCGCGAGGATTACGACCTCGACGAGAAGCAGCGCACCGTCTCCCTGACCGAGGCCGGCAACGAGCACATCGAGGAGCTGCTGCGCGAGGCCGGCATCCTCAAGGAGGGCGACCTCTACGACGCCCACAACGTCACGCTGGTCCACCACGTCAACCAGGCTTTGCGCGCCCACACCCTGTTCACCCGCGACAAGGACTACATCGTCCGCAACGACGAGGTGGTGATCATCGACGAGTTCACCGGCCGCATGATGCCCGGCCGGCGCTACTCGGAAGGGCTGCACCAGGCGCTCGAGGCCAAGGAGCGGGTCGAGATCCAGCCCGAGAACCAGACGCTGGCCTCGATCACGTTCCAGAACTACTTCCGGCTCTACAAGCATCTCGCCGGCATGACCGGTACGGCCTCGACCGAGGCCGACGAGTTCCAAGAGATCTACAACCTCGAAGTGGTCGAGATCCCGACCAACAAGGAGGTCGAGCGCGTCGACGAGGACGACGAGGTCTACCGCACCGTCGACGAGAAATACGCCGCGATCATCAAGGAGATCGACAAGGCGCATTCCCGCCTCCAGCCGGTGCTGGTCGGCACCGGCTCGATCGAGCGCTCGGAGCACCTGGCGAGCCTGCTCGTCAAGCACGGCTACAAGCCGCTCGATTACAGCGATCCGTCGGCGCTGGAGGACGTCTACGCGGCGGCCCGCGAGGGCCGGGTGACCAAGCGCTTCGCGGTGCTGAACGCCCGCTTCCACGAGCAGGAGGCCTACATCGTCGCCGAGGCCGGCGTGCCGGGCGCGATCACCATCGCCACCAACATGGCCGGCCGCGGCACCGACATCAAGCTCGGCGGCAACCTCGACATGCGCATCGAACAGGAGCTCGCCAACGTCCCCGAGGGGCCGGAGCGCGACGCCCGCATCGCGACCCTGAAGGCCGAGATCGAGCAGAACCGCGCCCGCGTGCTCGCCTCGGGCGAGCCCGCCGACCCGGCGGCCGGCCGGAAGACCGCCCTGCCCGGCGGCCTCTACATCGTCGGCACCGAGCGCAACGAGAGCCGGCGCATCGACAACCAGCTGCGCGGCCGCTCCGGCCGCCAGGGCGATCCCGGCCGCTCGAAGTTCTACCTCTCGCTTCAGGACGACCTGATGCGGATCTTCGGCTCCGACCGCATGGACGGCATGCTCCAGCGCCTCGGGCTCGAGGAGGGCGAGGCGATCATCCATCCGTGGATCAACAAGGCGATCGCCAAGGCGCAGCAGAAGGTCGAAGCGCGCAACTTCGACATGCGCAAGAACGTGCTCAAGTACGACAACGTCATGAACGACCAGCGCAAGGTCGTGTTCGAGCAGCGCCGCGAGTTCATGGCGCAGGAGAGCGTGCGCGAGACCGTCGACGAGATGCGCCAGGGCGTGATCGAGGACGTGGTGGCGCGCCACGTGCCGGAGGACGCCTATCCGGAGCAGTGGGACATCGCCGGGCTTCGCGAGAGCGTCACCCGCGACCTCAACCTCGACGTGCCGGTCGAGGATTGGGCCAAGGAAGAGGGCATCGCCGACGAGGAGATCCGCGAGCGCCTGCGCAAGGCCGCCGACGAGGCCTACGCCGAGCGCACCGCCCGCAACACCCCCGAGGTTATGGCCTACGTCGAGAAGCAGGTCCTGCTCCAGAGCCTCGACCACCTCTGGCGCGAGCACCTCGTCACCCTCGACCACCTGCGCCAGGTGATCGGCTGGCGCGGCATCGCCCAGCGCGATCCCCTCAACGAGTACAAGTCCGAGGCGTTCGACCTGTTCAACAGCCTCGTCGGGTCGCTGCGCGAGCAGGTCACCGGCCAGCTGATGCGGGTCGAGATCATGTACCAGGAGCCGGAGCCGCAGGGGCTGCCGCCGATGTTCGCCCAGCACCTCGACCCGGTGACCGGCGAGAACGAGTTCGCCTACGCCGAGGGCGCGGCCGGCGGGGGTGGGGGCGCCTACGAGTTCGCCGGCCAGGCGCTCAGCCCCGATGCGCCGGTGCTGGAGCGCAACCCGGACGATTCGACGACCTGGGGCCGCGTCGGCCGCAACGAGCCGTGCCCCTGCAACTCCGGCAAGAAGTACAAGCACTGCCACGGGCGGTACGCCGCGGAGGAGTGATCTTTTCGAAAACGGCGACGCCCTTCTGAACCCTCCCCCCTCCGCGGGGGAGGGTGGCCCCTGCGTCAGCAAGGGGCCGGGAGAGGGGACTGCGGCGCCGGTCTAGAGAGCGCCCTTCAGGACGGTTCAGGTACTTCCGGAAACGGCGTCCCCTCTCCCGCCCCACTCCGTGGGGCACCCTCCCCCGCAGAGGGGGGAGGGTTCAGGCGGCGCGGGTCCTCACCGCTTCAGAGCCGCCAACCCCCGCAGGTACATCTCCGGTAGCCCGTTCTCCCGGCCTGCCGCGATCACGCCTTCCAGGTAGCCCGGTCGCGGCACCCCGCCGCTGCCGCGGCCGAGATAGATCAGCGCCCGCCGCACCCCGCCCTCGGTCGAGACCGGCTGCTGCGCCTTGACGTAGAGCCCGCTCGCCACACTCTCGTAGCGGTCGAGGGCCGGCACGTCGGCGAGGCTGAGATCCCACAGGACACCCCAGACCGTGCCGGAGGGGCTGCGCTCCACCGAGGCGTAGCCCTCCCGCATGATCACCAGCCGGTGGCGGTTGAGCCGGGCGAGGCCGACAACCCGCGAGGCGGGACAGCGCCGGGCCATGGCGGCCCGGTCCATGTTGGAGCCGTAGGCGAAGTACAGCGGCACGAAGGAACCGCTCGGCTCAGGCGAATTCGAGGATCACCGCGTCGACCGCCAGGCTGTCGCCCTCCTTGGCCTGGATGGTCTGGACGGTGCCGTCGCGCTCGGCGCGCAGCACGTTCTCCATCTTCATCGCCTCGACGATCGCCAGCGGCTCGCCCGCCTTCACCTCCTGGCCCGGCGTCACCATGATGCTCTTCACGAGGCCCGGCATCGGGCAGAGCAGCTGCTTGCCCGAGCCGCCGACCTCCTTGACCGGCATCAGGGCGGCGAGCTCGGCCTCGCGCTTGGTGTAGACCCGCGCCTCGGCGGCGGCGCCCGCGTGCTGGAGAAACACGCCGTTGAGGAGGGGGCGGACCTGGATCGCCGCCGGCTCGCGGTCGATCATGCCGGTCCAGACCGGCTCGCCCGGGAGCCAGTCGCTCTCGACCATCCACTCGATCCCGTCGGCGAAGGCGACCGCGACCCCGTCATTGGTCGATTCGACGATCGCGTCGAACCGCTCGTCGCCGAGCATCACCACCCGCTCGTGCTCGAAGCGCAGCAGGTAGGGCTCGCGCATCTGGCCCGAGATGCCGCGCTTGCGATCGTTGAGCATGTGGTCGATCGCGGCCGCCGCCGCCGCCATCCGGCGCGCCGCCTCGCCCGCGGGCTTGGGCGCCTCGAACCCGTTCGGGAACTCTTCCGCGATGAATCCGGTCGAGAGCCGGCCCTCCTGCCAGCGCGGATGGTGCATCAAGGCTGCGAGGAACGGGATGTTGTGGCGGATGCCGTCGATCGCGAAGGCGTCGAGGGCCTGGGCCTGGGAGGTGATCGCCTCGGCGCGGGTCGGCGCCCAGGTGACGAGCTTGGCGATCATCGGGTCGTAGTGGATCGCGATCTCGCTGCCCTCCTCGACGCCGGTGTCGTTGCGCACGATCGCTTCCCCGAGCGGCCCCTCCTCCGGCGGCCGGTAGGTGGTGAGCCGGCCGATCGAGGGCAGGAAGTTGCGGGTCGGGTCCTCGGCGTAGACGCGGCTCTCGACCGCCCAGCCGTTGAGCTTGACGTCACCTTGCGTGATCGGCAGCGTCTCACCGGCGGCGACCCGGATCATCAGCTCGACGAGGTCGAGGCCGGTGATCATCTCGGTCACCGGGTGCTCGACCTGGAGCCGGGTGTTCATCTCGAGGAAGTAGAACGACTTGTCCTGGCCGGCGACGAACTCGACCGTGCCGGCGGAATCGTAGTTCACGGCTTTCGCCAGAGCGACCGCCTGCTCGCCCATCTTGCGCCGGGTCGCCTCATCGAGGAGCGGTGAGGGCGCCTCCTCGATGACCTTCTGGTTCCGGCGCTGGATCGAGCATTCACGCTCGCCGAGATAGACGACGTTGCCGTGCTTGTCGCCGATGACCTGGATCTCGATGTGGCGCGGGTCGGTGATGAACTTTTCCACGAAGACCCGGTCGTCGCCGAAGGACGAGGCGGCCTCCGAGCGGGCGCGGGCGAACCCTTCCGCCACCTCGTCGGCGGAATGGGCGATGCGCATGCCCTTGCCGCCGCCGCCGGCCGAGGCCTTGATCATCACGGGGTAGCCGATCTCGTCGGCGATGGTGACGGCGTGCTCGGGAGACTCGATCACCCCGAGGAAGCCCGGCACGGTCGAGACCTGGGCCGCGGAGGCCGCCTTCTTCGACTCGATCTTGTCGCCCATCGCGGCGATGGCACCCGGATTGGGGCCGATGAACACGATGCCGGCGGCTGCAAGCGCCTTGGGAAAGGCCTCGCGCTCGGACAGGAAGCCGTAGCCGGGATGGACGGCCTGCGCGCCGGTCTGCCGGCAGGCCTCCACGATCTTGTCGATGACGAGATAGGACTGCGCCGCGGCGGCCGGCCCGATATGCACCGCCTCGTCGGCCATGGCGACGTGGAGCGCGTCGCGGTCGGCGTCGGAATAGACCGCCACCGTCTTGATCCCCATGCGGCGCGCCGTCTTGATGATGCGGCAGGCGATCTCGCCGCGGTTGGCGATCAGGATCTTGTCGAACATCGGAGCGCGCACTCGACCTTTCAGGGGAAGCCGGGCCGGGGTGGGTCACACCCAAGCTCACCCCCGTTAAAGCATGGCGCGCGCGCCGCAAAGCCGGGTGTTCTCCGCCGAATGGGCGAGGCCGGCGCTCACGCGGCACAGAAGGGCGAAGCCCGTCACCAGGCGGCGCAAAAGGGCGAAGCCCGTCCTCACGCGGCCACAGCGTAGGACAGGATCTCCTCGACCGCGTCCTCGGCACCCGCCCGGGTCCGGTTCGCCTGGAGCGCGAAGCGGATCAGCGCCGGGTCGTTGGTCTCGGCCTCGCGCACCACCTCGACGGCGATGCGGGCACCCGTCGCGGTCGGGCCGCGGCCGCAGGCTAGCGAGGCGGCGAGCCAGTGCGCGGTGTCGGCGTCGATGTGGCCGGTCGGGCGCTCGCCCCACACGGCGAAATCGACGACCGCCGCCACCAGCCACTCGCCGAAGGCCGCGTCGGCCTGCGGGATCGCCCGGTCGAGGCCGAACAGCATGTCGGCCTCCTCGCGGTGGGTGAGCCCGTCGGGCAGCACCGTCCGGTTCAGCTCGCGCACGTCCTCCAGGCTGATGGCGCCGGCGGCAATGATACGGTTGCAGAAGTGTTGCAGCGAAGCGGTGATCATCTGTCTGTGCCTCCCCGGCCTTTGTTGTGCCGGTGCTTGTCCCTGTGTGAGGAGGACTATGCGGGACGGGAGGCCTTCGACAGGTTAACGGCGGGATCTGAATCCCTGTTCAGGTTAAAGCCTGGCAACGGGACGGCGTTGCTAAAGGCTTGCGAGAGTCGGTGTCGGAATCGTAAAGCAGGTCCGATCAGGAGGCCCGCGATGGATGATCCCGACCCTGACGTTCCACAGCCCTTGCCGCCCGCCCCGCGGGACGAAGGCGCTGCCACGGGCGGGAAGGATCTCCTGGCGTTGCTGGCGACGCTGGAGCCGATCGACGAAGACTTTCCCGATGTCGACGCGGGTCAGGAGCCGCTGCGCGACGTCGATTTACCGGACGATCAGGATTGCGGCGGCGGCCCCGGCCGCAGGTAGCCGAACATGTGCGGGACGTAGTCGGCCTTGCCGAGCGGCACGCCGTGATGGCGCAGGATCGCGTAGGCCGTCACGAGGTGGAAGTAGAATTGCGGCAGCGCCCAGTCCCGCGCGTAGCCGTCTCCCGTCGGCATGTCGAAGATCAGGCCGGCACCGGGCTCGAGAGTGACCGGTACGGACGCGCCGGCATCGAGCGCGTCCGGCGCGACGGCGTCGAGCCGGGCGAGCGCCTCGGCGATGCGGTCTTGCGCATCCGCGAGCGTGCCCGGCCGCTCGCCGGCCTCCCGCCCCTCGCGGGCGAGGTCGTCGAGCGCCTGCGGCACGGGCTCGCCGCGCAGCCGGTAGGTGGCCTCCTGCGCCTGAAGGCAGGCGAAGCGGACCTGCGATGCCAGCGGGTACATGTCCGGGGCGAGCCGCCGGGACATCAGCCCCTCCGCGCCGTCCTGCGCGCGCGCCTTGTCGAGCCAGCCCGAGAGGGCGCGCAGCATCTGCGCGTAGGCGGGCACGAGACGCTGCGTCAGGGACATGGAGGGCTCCTCGACAGTGAGGCGGCCTACCGCACGATCACCTTCGCGTCCGCCCCGACCCGGTTGTAGAGGTCGACCACGTCGATGTTGCGCATGCGGATGCAGCCCGACGACGCCGCCTGGCCGATCCGCTCCGGCTCGTTGGTGCCGTGGATGCGGTAGAGCGTGTCCTTGCCGGTGCCGTCCGCCAGGTAGAGGGCGCGGGCGCCGAGGGGGTTTGCGGGGCCGCCCTGCATGGCGTGGACATGGGGCCAGCGCTTGATCATCTCGGCCGGCGGGTGCCAGTCCGGCCAGGCGGCCTTGCGGAAGATCCGCGCAGCGCCGGTCCAGCCATAGGCCTCGTCGCCGACGGTCACGCCGTAGCGGATCGCCTTGCGGTCGGGCAGGACGTAGTAGAGCTGGCGCTCCTTCGTCTCGACCACGATCGTGCCAGGGGCCTCGCCGGTCGGGTCCTCGATCATGTAGCGGGCGAAGCGCCGGTCGACCTCGGGCTCCGGCACCATCGCCATCCACTCCTTGTCCTTGGCCGACAATTCGGGATCGGGCGTGGCCTTGTACATGCAGCCCGGCAGCGCCAGGACGGCCCCCGTCAGGACGAGGGCGAGGGCGGAGCGGGGGCGGCGCATCGGGACGGGACCTTGCAAGGCGGCGGGACGAGCCCGCGAATCAGTCGTCCTTCGAGCGTAAAGCGTGGCTGTTAGCGCGCGAAGCGGGGGATGGCGCTCCCGCGCGAGTTGCCGCGCCTGTGTTGCGTCCGGGCCATGGCCCTGCCACGGTGCGGATCGGGGACGGGCCCGACGGGCCCGACGGGAACGCTTGAAGCGGGCACGATGACGACGCTGTACCTCTGCCATCCGGCCTCCCTCGACCACGACACGCCGCCGGGCCATCCCGAGCGGGCCGACCGCATCCGGGTGATCGAGCGGGTGCTGGAGGACGAGCGCTTCGCCGCCCTAGTGCGCGAGCAGGCGCCGCTCGCCGACCTCGCGGTGGCGGGCCTGGCGCATCCGGAGAACTACGTCGCGGCGATCGCCGCCGCCGCACCGGACGAGGGGCTGGTCGGGATCGATTCCGACACGGTGATGTCGCCGGGCTCGCTCGAGGCCGCGCTCAGAGCGCTCGGCGCGGCGGTCCGGGCCGTCGACGAGGTGATGGGCGGCCACGTCGCCAACGCGTTCGCAGCGATGCGCCCGCCCGGGCACCACGCCGAGCGCGAGCGCGCCATGGGCTTCTGCCTGTTCAACACCGCCGCGGTGGCGGCGCGCCACGCGCGCAAAGCTCACGGCGCCGCCCGGGTGGCGCTGGTCGACTGGGACGTCCACCACGGCAACGGCTCGCAGGACATCTTCTGGGACGATGCCAGCGTGATGTACGCCTCGACCCACCAGATGCCGCTGTTTCCCGGTACCGGGGCGGCGTCCGAGCGCGGCGAGCACGACACGATCGTCAACGTGCCGCTGCATGCCGGCGACGACGGCGACACCTTCCGCGAGGCCTTCAGTCACGCCGTGCTGCCGCGCCTCGACGCGTTCCGGCCCGACCTGATCGTGATCTCGGCAGGCTTCGACGCCCATTGGCGCGATCCGCTCGCCAACCTGAAGCTCACCGAGGCCGATTTCGTCTGGGCGACCCGGGAGGTGATGCGGATCGCCGACCGCCGCTGCGGCGGCCGGGTGGTGTCGCTTTTGGAGGGCGGCTACGACCTGATCGGGCTGTCGAAGTCGGTCGCCGCCCATGTCGAGACGCTGATGGGCAGGCACTGACGGCCCGCCCCAAAGGGTTGGCCGGCCGGACGAGCCCACCCGTCGACACCTCTCCGCGTCATCCCGGCCTTTCGTGTCGGCAGGGATGCCCCCGAGCGGGCGCGAAGGCCCCTACCCCTCCGGCGGCTCGTCGGCGACGATCTCGATGCCGAAGCCCGACAGGCCGACATAGGAGCGCGCCGCGCTCGAGATGTTGCGGATCGAGACCACGCCGAGGTCGCGCAGGATCTGGGCGCCGAGACCCACCTCGCGCCACTGGCGCACGCGGGCGGCTTCCGCCCCGTCCTCGCCGGCGCCGTCGGGGAGTTGCGACAGCGGCACGCCCGCGGTGCCGTCGCGCAGGTAGACGAGCACGCCGCGGCCTTCCTGGGCGAAGCGGCGCATCACCGCCTCGATCGTGCGGCCGCCCTCGATCACGTCCGCCACCACGTTCGAGCGGTGCAGCCGCACCAGCACGTCGCGGCCCTCGCCGATGCGGCCGTGCACGAAGGCGAATTGCTGCATCGGCTCGAACGGCGTGGTGTAGGCGTAGCCGGTCATCTCGCCCCACTCGGTCTTGACCGGGAAGGTGCCGACCCGCTCGACCAGCTTCTCGCGCGCCTGGCGGTAGGAGATCAGCTCGGCGACCGAGATCTGCTTGAGATTGTGCTTCTCGGCGAAGGCCGTGATCTGCGGCCCCTTCATCACGGTGCCGTCGTCGTTGGCGAGCTCGCAAATCACCCCGACGGGCGGGAGCTTGGTCAGCCGGCACAGGTCGACCGCCGCCTCGGTATGGCCGGAGCGCATCAGCACGCCGCCGTCCCGGGCGATCAGCGGGAAGACGTGGCCGGGGCGCACGAAGTCGGCAGCACCCATGTTGCCGTTGGCGAGCGCCCGCACGGTGTTGCAGCGCTGCTCGGCCGAGATGCCGGTGGTGAGCCCGTGCTTGACGTCGACCGTGACCGTGAAGGCGGTGCCGAGCGGCGCGTCGTTCGAGGCGACCATCGGCTCGAGGCGCAGGCGCTTGGCCTCCGCGGCGGTGATCGGCGCGCAGACGATGCCGCAGGTGTTGCGGACGATGAACGCCATCTTCTCCGGCGTGCAGAGCGAGGCGGCGACGACGAGGTCGCCCTCGTTCTCGCGATCGTCGTCGTCGGTCACGACCACGATCTCGCCGCGGGCGAAGGCGTCGAGGGCCTCGATGATGGATGCGTGGGTCACGGGCATCTCCTGTCCCAGGAGGCTCAGTCCCAGGAAATCGTTGGGGGTGACGGCGCCGGCGGTCTCGCGCGCCACGGCCGCGGCCGTCTCCCGCGAGAGCCAGGGCTCGGGGTTGTTGCACAACCCCGTCACCGCCGCCGGCGAGAGCCCGCAGCGCCGCGCGAAGTCGAGGCGGGTCACGCCCTGCTGTCGGAGCCAGTCGCCGAGTTTCACGCGCCCGTCATAGCCTGACCGCCGTTTCAGTCAAACTGAAACGGCAGGAGGATTCACCCGGGCTGAAACCCGCCCCCGACATTGCCCCCGGGATTGCCTCCGACTTGACCTCGGTGGCGCAGCCAGTGGTCGGCGAGCACGCAGGCCATCATCGCCTCCCCCACCGGCACCGCCCGGATGCCGACGCAGGGGTCGTGGCGGCCCTTGGTCATGACGTCGACCGGACGATTGTCGCGGGTGACGGAGGCCCTCTGGGTCAGGATCGAGGAGGTCGGCTTGACGGCGAAGCGGCAGACCAGCGGCTGGCCGGTCGAGATGCCGCCGAGGACGCCGCCGGCATGGTTGGCGAGGAAGATCGGGCGCCCGTCGTTGCCCGGCCGCATCTCGTCGGCATTCTCTTCGCCGCGCAAGGCGGCGGCCGCAAAGCCGTCGCCGATCTCGACGCCCTTGACGGCGTTGATCGACATCATGGCCGCCGCGAGATCCGCGTCGAGCTTGCCGTAGACCGGGGCACCGAGCCCGACCGGCACGCCCTCGGCCACCACCTCGATCACCGCGCCGACCGACGAGCCCGCCTTGCGGATGCCGTCGAGGTACTCCGCCCATTGCACGGCGGCGGTCGCGTCGGGGCAGAAGAACGGGTTGTTGTCGACCTCGTTCCAGTCGAAGCGGGCGCGGTCGATCGCGTGCGGGCCGATCTGCACCAGGGCGCCGCGGATCGTGACGCCGGTCAGCACCTTGCGGGCGATGGCGCCCGCCGCCACCCGGGCGGCGGTCTCGCGCGCCGAGGAGCGGCCGCCGCCGCGATAGTCGCGGATGCCGTACTTGGCGTCGTAGGCGTAGTCGGCGTGGCCCGGCCGGTAGCTGTCGCGGATCTCCGAATAATCCTTCGAGCGCTGGTCGACGTTCTCGATCATCAGCGCGACCGGCGTGCCGGTGGTGAGCTGGCGCCCGTTCGTGCGGTCGTCGGAGAAGACCCCCGAGAGGATGCGGACCTGGTCCGGCTCCTGGCGCTGGGTGGTGAAGCGCGACTGGCCCGGCCGGCGCCGGTCGAGCTCGGCCTGGATCTCCGCCGCCTCGAGCGGGATCAGCGGCGGGCAGCCGTCGACGACGCAGCCGAGGGCCGGGCCGTGGCTCTCGCCGAAGGTGGTGACGCGGAAGAGGTGGCCGAAGCTGTTATGCGACATGGGGACTACGTGAGGTGGCGGCGTCGCTCTAGAGCATTTTGAGCCGGACGGGAAATGGTCTCGCGCGCCGGCCTAGCCCCAGCCCCGGCCGTCCTGGCGGCCCCGGTGGCCGCGTGACACCGCAGCGGCGCGGCTCGTACATCCGCTCGCTTCTGCAATTCGGGGAAGACTATCGCGCCCTGCGGGATGGTCGCGCTCGGAGACGAGCCTTCCTTCTCGTGGAGCGCTTCGGGAATCTCATCCTGGTGCCGAACGACCACGCCATGCATCCGGGCGAGCGGAGGAGCGGTAGGGCAGCGTGCCGGTCGAGATCAGAGGCCCGTTCTCGCAGTCGAGGGTCGGCGGCCTCGACGCCCAGACCGACGTGCTGCCGGCCCCGTCGGTCCGGCCGGAGAGCGAAACCCCGCAACGAGACGACCCGACGACGAACGCGCCCCGGCAGCGATGCCGGGACGCGGGACGTGACGCGGGAGTGTCGGATGGGCGGACGGCGCGCTTCGTTCAGCGCCGCGGCTGGAACAGCGGCTGGGCCAGGGCCTCGGCCCGGGCCATCCACAGGTCGCGCTCGACGCGCAGCTCCTCAGCCTTGTCGACCTCGTGCTGGACGTGGGCGCGAAGCGAGCGCAGCTCGTCGGCCAGCAGCGACTGCAGCTCGTCGTAGCGCCCGTGCTCCTGCCGCAGGCGGGCCTTGAGCATCATGTTCTCGGCCATCAGCGCGGCGAGGTCGTCCTGCTCGGCGCTCGCCGCCGGGGCTTCGGGCTCCGGGACCGGGGCCGGCTCGACGATGCGGGGCTCCCAGGCCGGCTGGGGCTCGACCGGCCGGCGCGGCGCGGCGCGCGCCTGGTCGGCGGCGTCGATGCGCGACAAGGTCGCGAGCCAGTCCTGGAGCGGGCCCGAGGGCTGCCGCGCGGCGGCGGTGGTGTGCGTCTTCAGGGCCGGTTCGGACACGCCGCATCTCCTCGCGAATCTTGACCGGCAGTTAACCGTCGGCATGGTTAAGAAGCGGTAAATGCGGCACCGACGCCGGTTGTTCGGCTCGCGGACGTTGACATCGCAGGCGCGGGCGGCTAGGCCCCGGCCTCTCAGGACGAGGACTCGTCTCGACGCCGACCGGCCCCGTGAGGCCGGAGGTCAACGCCCGACAGCGCGATGCGCCCTCGGGCGCGACTTGCGTTGGGCCGATCCTCCCCACCGGCTGCCCCGACGGGCGGCCTTGCAGGAGACCGGATGACCAGGACCGACCACGCGCAGTTGCGGATCGAGGACGCGGTGAACGAGCTCTGTCCGTGGTCGGGCAAGCCGATCGCGGCCGACTCGCTGACGCTCTACAACGGCGCGGTCGTGGGCTTCTGCAATCCCGATCGCCGCGACAAGTTCGAGCGGGCGCTCCACCACTTCGAGGGCGCCCTCCAGGCCCGGCGCGCCGCCTTCGCGGGCGTGAACGAGTAACCGTCGGAGACTGACGCGCATGTTCGAAGGCCTCTCCGACCGCCTCTCCGGCATCCTGTCCGGGCTGACCCGCCGCGGCGCCCTGACCGAGGCCGACGTCACCGCCGCCCTGCGCGAGGTGCGCCGCGCCCTCCTGGAGGCGGACGTCGCCCTCGAGGTCGTGCGCTCCTTCACCGAGAAGGTGCGCGAGCAGGCCGTCGGCGCCGTCGTGCTGAAGTCGGTGACGCCCGGCCAGATGGTCGTGAAGATCGTCAACGACCAGCTCGTGGCGATGCTGGGCGGCGAGGCCGGGGTCATCGACCTCAACGCGCCCGCCCCCGTCGGCATCCTGATGGTCGGCCTCCAGGGCTCGGGCAAGACCACCACCACGGCGAAGATCGCCCGGCGCCTGACCCAGCGCGACAAGCGCCGGGTGCTGCTCGCCTCCCTCGACACCCGCCGCCCGGCGGCGATGGAGCAGCTGGCGGTGTTGGCGCGTCAGGTCGGCGTCGAGTCGCTGCCGATCGTCGCCGGCCAGTCGGCGGTGCAGATCGCCAAGCGCGCCATGGAGGCGGCTCGCCTCGGCGGCTTCGACGTGGTGATGCTCGACACTGCCGGCCGCGTCACCCTCGACGAGGCGCTGATGCAGGAGGCCGCCGACGTCAAGGCGGCCACCAGCCCGCACGAGGTGCTGCTCGTCGCCGACGCGCTCACCGGCCAGGACGCGGTCAACACGGCGCGCGCCTTCGACGGCCGGCTCGGCGTCACCGGCATCGTCCTGACCCGCATGGACGGCGATTCCCGAGGCGGCGCGGCGCTCTCGATGCGGGCGGTCACCGGCAAGCCGATCAAGCTCGTCGGCACCGGCGAGAAGGTGGATGCCCTCGAGGAATTCCATCCGGCCCGCGTCGCCAACCGCATCCTCGGCATGGGCGACATCGTCTCGCTCGTCGAGAAGGCGGCCGAGACCATCGATCAGGAACAGGCCCTTCGCGTCGCCGAGAAGATGCGCAAGGGCAAGTTCGACCTCGACGACCTGTCGATGCAGCTCGCCCAGATGGAGAAGATGGGCGGCATCGGCGGCCTGATGGGCATGCTGCCCGGCATGGGCCAGATCAAGAAGCAGGTCGAGGGCGCCAACCTCGACGAGAAGATGTTCAAGCGCCAGCGCGCCATCATCTCGTCGATGACCCCCGAGGAGCGCCGCAACCCCGACGTGCTCAAGGCCTCGCGCAAGAAGCGCGTGGCGAAGGGCGCCGGCGTCGACGTCTCGGAGATCAACAAGCTCCTCAAGATGCACCGCACCATGGCCGACATGATGAAGGCCATGGGCTCGGGCAAGCGCGGCATCGGCCAGGCGCTCGGCAGCATGTTCGGCCTTGGCGGCGGCGGGATGGGCGGCATGGGCGGCGGAATGGGCGGCCTCGGAAAGATGATGGGCGGCATGCCCCAGCCCACCCCCGAGATGCTCGCCGAGCTGCAGAAGTCCCTGCCCCCCGGCGCCACCCTTCCGCCGATGCCGCCTGGCCTCGGCGGTCCTGCCGGCAAGCCCGCCGCGAAAGCGCCGGCAGGCGCCGCCGGCAAGCCGCCCGCCGCCCCCGCCCTGCCGGGCCTCGGAGCCAAGCTCCCGGGCCTGCCCGGCCTCGGCGGCCTCCCCTTCGGCAAGAAGAAGTAGGCGGCACCGGAACCCTCCAGGGTCCCGCCGCCCACATCGTCGAACGATCCTCGAACCTCAAGACAGGAAGAGACCCATGTCCCTCAAGATTCGCCTCACCCGCGGCGGCGCCAAGAAGCGCCCGTACTACCGCATCGTCGTCGCCGACGCCCGCGCTCCCCGCGACGGCCGCTTCATCGAGAAGGTCGGCGCCTACGACCCGATGAAGCCGAAGGACGATCCGGCCCGCGTGATCCTCGAGACCGAGAAGGTCCAGGCCTGGCTCGCCAAGGGCGCCCAGCCGACCGACCGCGTCCTGCGCTTCCTCGACGCCGCCGGCCTCGCCAAGCGTCCGACCCGCAACAACCCGCAGAAGGCCGAGCCCGGCACCAAGTCCAAGGAGCGCGCCGCCGCCCGCGCCGAGAAGGCCGGCGCCGCCGCCGACTCGGCCGAGTAAGACCGACTGTGGCGCGCCGCCCCGACGCCCGTCCCCCGCGCGGCCAGGCCCCCAAGGGCCCCGGTCCGGGGGGATCCGATCCGCGCCGGGGCGGGAGCGCACCGGCGCCGCAGCACGCCAGCGCCGCGCCCATGCGCCACGAATCCGGGATCGCGAGCGATCCCGGATTCGTGCTGCTCGGCGAGTTCGGTCGCGCCCATGGCCTCAACGGCGAGGTGCGGCTGAAATCCTACACCGCCGACCCGACGGCGATCGGGTCCTACGGCCCGCTCACCGGGGCCGACGGCCGCGCGGTCGAGATCGCGTCCCTGCGCCCCGCCCCGGGCGCGCCCGACATGCTGATCGCCCGCGTCGCGGGCGTCTCCGGCCGCACCGGGGCCGAGAGCCTGAACCGGCTCGCCCTCTACGTCGCCCGCGACCGCCTCGGCGCACCGGAGGACGACGACGAGTTCTTCGCCGCCGACCTCGTCGGGCTGGCGGTGGTCGACCGCGACGGCAAGCCCGTCGGGACGGTGCGGGCCGTGCCGAATTACGGCGGCGGCGATCTCCTGGAGATCGCGCCGGCCACGGGCGGCAGCCCGGCCCTCCTGCCCTTCACCAAGGCCTTCGTGCCCGAGATCGACGTCGCGGCCCGCCGGGTCGTCGTCGATCCGCCCGAGGACCTGTTCGCGCCGGCCGCCCCGCGGGATCCAGACGCGGCCTGAGCGCCCGCTCGGGCTGACGGATCGGACTGCCAGCCTCCGCGTCATCCCGGGGCCGCAACGGCAGAACCCGGGATCTATGACCGCCCACGGTTCGGAACGAAGCGGACCGCGATCCGCTTCCCTCCCCTACCTCAGCGGTCATGGATTCCGGGTTCTCGCTTGCAGCGAGCCACGAAAGGACAAGGTGGGTGTCCCGGACCCGGATCGACGGGGACCCGCGCCCGGAATGCCCCTTACCGCCCGCGGTTCTTGCGCTGCTGGCCGAGGCCGGAGCTCTTGGCGAGCTCGGAGCGCTGGGCGGCGTAGGTCGCGGCGACCATCGGGTAGTCCGGCGGCAAGCCCCACTTCTGGCGGTACTGCTCGGGCGAGAGGCCGCGGGTGGTGAGATGGCGCTTCAGCGACTTGTAGGGCTTACCGTCCTCCAGGCTGATGATGTAGTCCGGCGTCACGGTCTTGCGGATCGGCACCGGCGGCGTGGGCTTCTCGGGCTCGGGCGCCGGGGGCGCGGCGACACGCTCGAGGGAGGCGTGCACGGCGGCGATCAGGCTGCCGAGATCCCCGACCGGGACCGAGTTCTTCGACACGTAGGCCGACACGATGTCGGCCGTGAGCATGACGAGTTCGCCCGGCTCCTGATCCTGAGTATCCACGTCTGACATTCTGGGGGTTCCGCTTCGAGAGTGTGGTGGACGGAGGCGTTGCAGCGGGGCCGGTTCGGCGCCGTGCCGCCACTCGGTCTTCTTGAGGGCCGTCCGCTACCCAAGTCCGCAGGCGCGATCACCCGGTCCCTCAGACTTGGTGGCAAGTCTCACTCTCGTTCGCAAGCTGGTAGCAGCAACGCGGGGGTCAAATCAGGTAGTTCCTGTGGATTTCGACGCGATACAACCAAGTTTAATATACTCAAGGTTGTAATTTTTGAACTCACGTTGCCGATAATTGCATAAAAACCTATCGAGACTCGGCATTTGAGCGAGGGGCCGCGATGCAAGCTCTGGCGCGGATGCGGCCGTCCCCGGCAGCCGTCTCGCGCGGGGCAGGCGATCCGGCGCGAGGGAACCGGGCGAATTCAGGCCACCTTGTCGGGCTGCCGGGCGGCGGCGTCGTGCCGGGCCTGGATCTCGATGAAGACGCGCCGCACCTTGGGGCTCAAGGCCTTCATCCGCGTCTCCAACTGCCCGACCAGCCGCTCGATCTCGCCGGCCGCCAGGTGGTCGTCCATGTCGAGGCTGACATTGACCAGGATGTCGGCCGGGCCGAGATGCTGCGTCAGCACCTCGTTGACGTGCTGCACCCCCGGCTCGGAGCGGACGATCTCGTGCAGGCCGGCGACGAGCTCGGGCTCCGCCGCCTCGCCGACGAGCAGGCCGTGGGTCTCGATCATCAGGAAGATCGCCATGCCGATCAGGATCAACCCGATGACGATCGAGGCGATGCCGTCGAAGGCGGGTTGCCGCAGGGTCTCGGCCAGGATCACGCCGGTGAGCGCCACGACGAGGCCGGTCAGCGCCGCCACGTCCTCGACCAGCACGGTGAACAGAGCCGGGTCCTTGCTGCGGCGGATCGCGGTGATCGGCGGGCGCTCGCCCTTCTCGCCCCAGAACGCCTTGAGGGCGACGACGCAGGAATAACCCTCCGCCGCCACCGCGAAGCCGAGGATCGCCAGGTTCACGGTGAAGCCCGGGATGCTCCGCCCGAAGATCACCGCGTCGGCGGCGGGCTCGGGGTGCTGGAGCTTGTGGACGCCCTCGTAGACCGCGAAGGCGCCGCCGCCGAGGAAGATCAGTAATGCCACCAGGAAGGCGTAGAAGTAGACCTCGCGGCCGTAGCCGAACGGGAAGCGGGCATCCGCCGGCCGCTGCGCCCGCTTCAGCCCGACGAGCAGGAGGATCTGGTTGGCGGTGTCGACCACCGAGTGGACGCCCTCGGCCAGCATCGCGCTCGAGCCGGTGAAGAAGGCGCCGACGAACTTCGCCGCGGCGATCGCCAGGTTGGCGCCGGCGGCGGTGTAGATCGCGCCGCTGCTCTCGTGGGCCATGGTGGTTCCGCGCTCCCCTCGCCCGGCGAGCGTGGCCGTGGCTGAGGAGAGTAACGCCGCGGCGCGCCGGATGGGTCCGGTCGCCCGCGACGATGTTTCTCAGGCGTTACGCGGCGTCTTGGAGGGCGGGCGCGGGGCGGTCGAGGCCGAAATGCCCGTAGAGCGCCGCGATGCTGTCGGTGAGGAGGGACTCGAGCGGTGCCAGCGTCGCCTCGTCCGGCACCCGCCCCTCGACCCGGGCCGCGTGCTCGATCTCGCGCAGATGCGCGGCGAGGGCGGCAGCCCCGACATTGAGGCTCATCGACTTGAGCCCGTGCGCCGCCCGGCCCGCGGCCTCCGCGTCGTCCGCCGCATGCAGGGCCGCGAGCCCGTCGGGCCCGTGGGCGGAGAACAGCCCGAGCACCCGCTCGACGAAGGCCGAGCCGGAGCCCTCCGCCATCTCGCAGAGCCCCGCCAGGGTGTCGGGATCGAGGAGCGCCGCTGAGGCTTGCGTCTCCCGGGCGTCCGTCCCATGAGCCCCGGCCTCCTGGGCCTCGCCCGGATCCGGCGCGCCGGTCTCCCCGCTCGTGCCGAGCGCCGCAGAGAGCGTGCGGGCGAGGTCGGTGAGCGTGAAGGGTTTGGCCAGCACGCCGTCCATCCCGGCCTGGCGCCAGGCCTCGGCGGCGGTGCCGACGACGTGGGCGGTCGCCGCCACGATGTGGAGGCGGTCCGCACCCGTCGCGGCCTCCCATTGCCGGATTGCCCGGGCGGCGTCGAAACCGTCGAGGCCCGGCATCGAGCCGTCCATCAGGATCAGGTCGAACCCGCCCTCGCGCGCCGCCTCGAGCGCCCCGAACCCGTCCTCCACGGTGACCACCCGGGTGACGCCGAGGCGGCCCAGCGCCTCGACCGCGACCTCGCGGTTGACCGGGTTGTCGTCGGCCACCAGCACCCGCGCGACGGGGAAGCGCGGCAGGGTCGCGACCGGGCCGGCCTCGGCGCCGATGCCCGCGAAGGCGCCCCCCGTCGCCAGCGCCGCCAGCGCCGGGCGCCATTCGGCCTGCGCCAGCGGCCAGCGCAGCAGGGCGTCGGCGAGCCCCGAGGACAGCACCGCGGCCCCGCTCGGCTCGCCCATCGGCGCGATGGCGATGACGCGCTCGGCCCCCGCCGGGCGGCGCCCGGCCCGGGCGAGGTCGCCGGCCTCGACGAGGTGGTGGGCGCCCGCGCCCCCCTCGCCCGGCGCGAAGCCGGCATCCGTCAGGCCCTCCGTCAGGACGAGGCGGGTCGCGGGTCCCGCCACCGCGACGACGACCGCCGGGACGATCCCGCCGGCCCGCAGCACCGGCTCGGCCGGGGCGGCGCCGTCGAGGGGGATCTCGGCCCAGAAGGTCGAGCCGCGGCCGACCGTGCTCTCGACGCCGATCCGCCCGCCCATGGCATGGACGAGGCGCTCGGCGATCGACAGGCCGAGCCCGGTGCCGCCGAAGCGCCGGGTCGTCGAGCCGTCGGCCTGCGAGAAGGCGGAGAAGATCGTCGGCAGGGTCTCGGCCGGGATGCCGATGCCGGTGTCGGTGACGCTCAGGCGCAAGGTGGCGCCGCGTTCCCGGGTCTCGAGGCGCACCAGGACGTGGCCGGCCTCGGTGAACTTGAGGGCGTTGTTGACGAAGTTGCCGAGCACCTGGCCGAGGCGGACCGGATCGCCCTGGATCGTCCTCGGCACGTCCGGCGCGACGAGCGCCGCGAGGTCGAGCCCCTTGGCCCGCGCCCGCTCGCCGAACAGGGTCGCGACGGTGTCGGCGACCTCCGACGGGTCGAGGGCGATGCGCTCCAGGGTGAGCTTGCCGGCCTCGACCTTGGCGAAGTCCAGGATGTCGTTGATGATCGCGAGCAGGCTCTGGCCCGAGCGCGCGATCACCTCGGCGTAGCGGCGCTGGCGCGTCGGCAGCTCGGCGGCGGCGAGGAGTTCGGCCATCACCAGCATGCCGTTCATCGGCGTGCGGATCTCGTGGCTCATGGTGGCCAGGAACGACGACTTGGCGCTGTTGGCGGCCTCCGCCGCCTCCTTGGCCTCGCTGAGGTCGTGGGTGCGGTCGCTCACCTCCTGCTCCAGCCGGCCCTGATGCTCGACCAGACGGTGGTCGCGCTCGCGCACCGCGTCGATGAGGCCGTTGAAGCTCGTCGCCAGCCGCCCGACCTCATCGCCGGATTCGGCGGCGGACGGCAGCACGGCGTGGCGGGCGTAGTCGTGGTTCTCGCGCACCGCGTCCATGGTGCGGGCGAGCGCGGTGAGCGGCCGGGTCAGGGCGTGGCCGAGGCGCCAGGCCACCGCGAAGCCGACCGCCATGGCGAGGGCGGTGCCCATCAGGGCGTTGCGCACCACGTCGAACAGGCGTCCGACGAGGTCGGCGGTGTCGGCGATCAGGGTCACCCGCCCGACGACCCGGGCGTTCTCCACCACCGGCACGCTGACCTTGACGGTGTGGGCGAACACGAGGGCGAGCGGCGTCAGGCCGGCCTCGTCGAGGTCGAGGTCGTCGGCGAGCCGCAGGCCCGTGCCCTGCTCGGCGAGCGCCGTGCCGTCCGGGCGGGTCAGCCCGGCATAGACGATGCCGTCCTGGCGGCCGATCGCCCGGAGCGCCGCGTGGGCGCCGGCGGCATCGTTCGCGGCGGCGGCGGACGCGGCCGCGGCGGCGAAGACCGAGGCGAGGCCGGTGAGCGCCCGGCGGGTGTCGGCGGCGTAGCGGTTGACCTCCGACCAGGCGCCGAGCGCCGTGCCGGCGGCCAGCGCGACGACCACCGCGCCGAGCACCGCCCGGCCGAGGCGGGCCGCGAGGCTGCGCGCCGGGCGCGACGGCGCAGGGGACGGGGCGAGGGAGGAAGCCGGTGCGGGAGCCCCGGCGGCCTCGGGCACGGACTCGGTTGCGGCGCCGGGCATGTCGGGGCGCGGTGTCCGGCGTGCCGCACGCGACCAGGGCAGGGCCTTGCGGCCGGGCGGGGGCTGCGCGGATCCGTCCGGCCGCGGGTCGGGATCCGCGGCGGTGCCCTGCGGCGGGCCGGGCGGATCCGCCTGGACCCGGATCACCCGGGCGCGCAGGCTCCGGTTCTGTCCCGGCTCGCTCATCGGACTCGGCTCCCCCGGCGCGTCCGCCATCCCGATCGTCACGGCCCGCGATTCCTTCAGGCGGCGCGGCTCGCGGCCTGGCCGACCAGGTCCGCGACGGCGTCCCAGCGGGACAGGAAGGCCTCGACCACCGCCGGGTCGAAATGCACGCCGGCCTCCCGCCGCAGGAAGGCGTGGGTGGCCTCCAGGGTCCAGGCGCGCTTGTAGGGCCGGTCACTGGTCAGGGCGTCGAACACGTCGGCCACCGCGACGATGCGGCCCGGGAGCGGGATCGCCGTGCCGGAAAGCCCGTTGGGATAGCCCTTGCCGTCCCAGCGCTCGTGGTGGCTCACGGCGATCTCGGCGGCGAGGCGCACCACGTCGGAGGAGCTGTTGGCCAGGATGCGGGCGCCGCGCTCGGCGTGGCGCTCCATCTCCCGGCGCTCCTCGGGGGTCAGGGGGCCGGGCTTGAGCAGGATCGCGTCGGGGATCGCGATCTTGCCGACGTCGTGCATCGTCGAGGCGAGGCTGATCAGCCGGCAGCGTTCGGGCGGCAGGCCGAGCGCCTCGGCGATCAGCGTGACGTAGGTCGCCACCCGGGCGACGTGGTCGCCGGTATCGCTGTCGCGGTGCTCGGCCGCGCGCATCAGCACGGTGACGATCTCGCGCTCGCGCGCCTCGACCAGGGCCACCGCGGCGGCGACCTCCTGGGCGAGGCGGGCGGCCTGGGCCTGCTCGGCGAGGTGCGCCCGGCGCAGGGCGAGCAGGTTGGTGACGCGGGCCCGGATCTCGACCGGATCGCAGGGCTTGTTGACGAAGTCGGTCGCGCCGGCCTCCAGGGCGGTGCGGCGCAGGGCGCGCTGGTCGAAGCTCGTCACCATCACGAGCGGAACGTGCGCGAAGCCCGGCATCGCCCGCAGGGCCCGGATGACCGCGAGGCCGTCCATCCCGGGCATCTCGTAATCGGTCAGGACGATGCCGATCTCGTCGGCGTGGGCCGCCGCGAAGGCGAGCGCGTCCGCCGGCCGGGTGAAGCTCTGCGGACGGCAATCGGCGATCGGCCGCAGGGCCTCGAGCATCAAGAGGTTGTTGAGCTCGGCATCGTCGAGGACGATCGCACGCATGAGGTCTCCTCCGGCGCGAGATCGCCACCGCTCCTCGAACCTGCCGGGGAAACCTTGACAATCCCCTGACCCGAGGTCGCGGTTTTACCCCGATCGGACGAGGTTCCACCGCTCACTTCGGTGCCCGCGGCGTCTTTGGCTTTGAAACCGGACGCCGTCGGCGCTAGAGCACGTGCGACGGCTCCTCGCCCGTGAAGCGGGAACCGACCAGACCACCACGGATCCCGGCGCGACTCCCCCCAGACGGGCGCGCCTTCGCACGCAGGACGACGAGACGAACACGATGGCCGGCTTCAAGGACCAGAACTTCAACGATCGGCGGAATACGTCCGCGGACGCGAAGAAGGCCCTGCTGGAGAAGTTCCGGGCCAAGCCCGCCGCCGACGATCCGGAGGTCCAGGCCCGCCTCGCGGAGCGCCAGAAGATCGCCGAGGCCCGCGCCGCCCGCACCGCGGAGCGCGAAGCCGCCAAGCAGGCCGAGGCCGAGCGCCGGGCGGCCGAGGAGGCGGAGGCCAAGGCCCGCGCCGAGCGCGAGGCGGCCGAGGCGGCCGAGCGCGAGGCGGCCCAGGAGATCGAGCGCAAGGCCGCCCGCGACGCCCGCTACGCCGCCCGCAAGGCGCGCCGCAAGTAGGTCGGAGGCGAGACTCGCCTGGACCGGGGCGTCGGTCACCGTCCGGGGACCCGCCTCACCCATCATCAGCCCCCGCCGGGTCCGGCGGGGGTTTTTTCTTGTGTCCGGCGCGTTGCCCCGCGACGCGGGCCGCGGCGGTTGCACGCCCGTCCGCTGCTCGGCGCCGTGGCATTCCCCGAGGAGCGCCGGACCGGTGGCCTCACTCGCCCTTGCGCGGGCGACCCCGGCGGGCCGGCGCCGCCTCGCCCTCGCTCTCGGCATCCTGCCCGGCCGCGAGCCGGGCCGCGGCGGCACGGTCGCGCCGGATCTGCCCGAGGCCGAGGCTCTTGGCGAGCTCGGAGCGCTGGGCGGCGTAGGTCGCGGCGACCATCGGGTAGTCCGGCGGCAGGCCCCACTTCTGACGGTACTGGTCCGGGGTAAGCCCGCGGGTCGTCAGGTGGCGCTTGAGCGACTTGTAGGGCTTGCCGTCCTCCAGACTGATGATGTGATCCGGCGTCACGGTCTTGCGGATCGGCACCGGGGGCGTCGGCTTCTCGGGCTCGGGCGCCGGGGGTGCGGCGACGCGCTCGAGGGAGGCGTGCACGGCGGCGATCAGGCTCGCCAGCTCTCCCATCGGAACCGAGTTCTTCGACACGTAGGCCGACACGATATCGGCCGACAGATTGATCAGTTGCGAGGTCGGCTCCAGCTCGTTCGCGTCCATGGACACCCCCTTTTTTGGATTACTTCTTTGGACATGCCGCCAAAACCCCCGTCAGTCAATGAAAATTTTCTATTCACGAGTAGAGCGAAGGCGGCGACAGCGCCGTACAACCGCTCGCGGTAAAACCGCTGCTTTAAACGCAAGTTCTGATTCCAAGATGGGCGGTTGCAAAAGGAATTTTTGCTCAAAACTTGATCTCACGGTTAGCCCGCGGGGGCGGCGTGAGCCTTTGCCGTCCTTCAGCAACGCCTCGGCAACGCGGCGCGTCACGATCTGAGGCAATCATTACTTGAGGTTGCGAAATTCGCCGGTCACCGGCGGAAAAGGTGGCGGGCCGGAGGCCGGCACGGCATCGGGGCAGCACAATCCTCGATTGCGCTCGCGAGACCGGTACTCAGATAAAAAAAGGCACCTGCCGCGACCGGCAGGTGCCCTGGAGAAACATCGCCCGACGACCGGCTAGCCCGCGGACCGCGTCGCGATCCGGGCGCCGCCCGGGCTGCTGCGCGTCACGGCTTCGGCGCGGCGGCCTTGGGCGCCGCGGCCCACTCCGCGTCCGGGCGCGGGCCGTTCGGGGCGCCGGTGGCGGCGGTGAGCTGGCCGGGGGCAACGTCGTTCACCCGGGTCCAGGTCTGGGAGCCGCACAGGAAGCCCATCAGGCAGCCGCGCACGTTGAGCTCGCCCGGCTCCTCGGTCCAGATCGAGACGTCGTAGAGCTTGCCGTCGTCGGCGTTGTAGATCTGCCCTTCGTAACGGTTATCCGCGTTCGGCTTCAGGCCCATGATGAGCTGGTGGCCGAGCGAGGGGCGGCTGCGCTTCTTGGCGTCGGTGTTCTTGAAGTCGACCCGCGGCTGGCCCTTGTCGTCGTTGGGGGTCTTGAGCCAGACGGCGTAGCCGCAGACCCGGTCGGTGCGGCTCGGGCACTTCTCGATCCGGATGCGGGCCCTTCCGTCCTCGGTCAACCAAGTCCCGCTCGGGTCTTTCGGTGCCGCGAGCGCTGCGCCCGACGACAGGCCGAGGGCCACGAGCGCCCCGGTCAAGACCTTCTTCATACTGTACACCCTCGTCTGGCGGTGCGGTGCGCGCACAAGATCGTCCGTCGCTGATGCCGCATCGCGCGGCCGGACGCCAGTGGCCGGCCCAATGCGTCAGAATCGTGGGCGGTCGATGCGGACATGCTGCCTCACGGCGGGATGTCACATGGCCGTCCGCTCCCGCGGCGAGCTAGAGCAGCGGCGCCGGGCGGCAATCGTCCATCCGGCATGGGCCATTGATATTTTCGACTGCCGCACAGCGGCGTCCCCTCACCGCCAGGGCTGCCGCATGTTCACGACCGAGCTCCTCGTGATGACCTCCGCCACCCTCGGGGCGATCGTCATCGTGCTCGCCGCCCGGCCGGGAGCCAGCCTGCCGCGGCTCCCGCGCGCCGCCGGCGCCGCCCGGCGGCCGTTCGGGCGCTGAGGCAGCGCCTCGCGTCGCGGGCCCGCCGGCGGCGCGGATTTTTTGAGGCGCGCGGGCGCGTTTTGGTGCGGTGCGGCACGGCGGGAACCCGGAAAGGCTGCTAGACTTCGGACTTCAGGTTGCTGCCCCTGCGGCGCCCGACTCCCGAAGGAACTGCCCCGCCCGTGCCGCACGCCTCGGACCTGATCGCCATCATCGCCCTCGGGCTCGTCTTCGCGTTCGTCGGCGGCATGCTCGCGCAGCGGCTGAAGCTCCCGCCGCTGGTCGGCTACCTCCTGGCGGGCGTCGCGGTCGGGCCGCACACGCCGGGCTTCGTCGGCAACGCGGAACTGGCCGGGCAGCTCGCCGAGATCGGCGTGATCCTGCTGATGTTCGGGGTCGGCCTGCACTTCTCGATCGGCGACCTGATGTCGGTGCGCGCCATCGCGCTGCCCGGCGCGGTGGTGCAGATCGCGGTCGCGACCCTGATGGGACTCGCCTTGAGCCTCGCCTGGGGCTGGGGCCTCGGGGCGGGCCTCGTCTTCGGCCTCGCCCTCTCGGTCGCCTCGACGGTGGTGCTGCTGCGGGCGCTGGAGGAGCGCGGCCTGCTCGATTCCGACAAGGGCCGCATCGCCGTCGGCTGGCTCATCGTCGAGGACCTGGCGATGGTGCTGGCCCTCGTCCTGCTGCCGGCGCTCGCCGGGCCGCTCGGCGGCGAGAGCGCGGGCGCGGCGCACGGCATCGCCGGCGACGGCAACATCTGGCTCACCCTCGGGCTCACCCTCGCCAAGGTGGCGGCCTTCGCCGGGCTGATGCTGGCCGGCGGGCGGCGCGCCGTGCCCTGGCTCCTCGACCAGGCCGCGCGCACCGGCTCGCGCGAGCTGTTCACCCTGGCGGTGCTCGCGCTCGCGCTCGGCATCGCCTACGGCTCGGCCGAGTTGTTCGGCGTCTCCTTCGCGCTCGGCGCGTTCTTCGCCGGCATGGTGCTGGCCGAGTCCGATCTCAGCCACCAGGCCGCCGCCGATTCGCTGCCGCTCCAGGACGCCTTCGCGGTCCTGTTCTTCGTCTCGGTCGGCATGCTGTTCGACCCGACGATCCTCCTGCGCGAGCCGCTCGCCGTGCTCGCCACCCTGGCGGTGATCCTGGTCGGCAAGTCGCTCGCGGCGGTGGCGATCGTCCTGGCCTTCCGCCACCCGCTCTCGACGGCGCTCACCATCGCGGCGAGCCTGGCGCAGATCGGCGAGTTCTCGTTCATCCTGGCGAGCCTCGGCATCGGCCTCAAGCTGCTGCCGCCGGAGGGGCGCGACCTGATCCTGGCCGGCTCGCTCCTCTCGATCACCCTCAACCCGCTGATCTTCGCCGGCATGAGCCGCCTGAGCGGCTTCGTCGAGGCGCGGCCGCGCCTCGCCGCCCGGTTCGAGCGCGGGACCGAAGAGATCGCGGTGTCGGCCCACGCCAAGGGCCGCGAGGGCCACGCGGTGGTGATCGGCTACGGCCGGGTCGGCGGCGCGATCGGCAAGGCGCTGGCGGCCTGGGAGCTGCCCTTCGTGGTGGTGGAGCGCGACCGGCGCCGGGTCGAGGAGCTGCGAACTGCCGGCATCGCGGCGGTGTTCGGCGATGCCGGCGCGCCGGGCATCCTCGATGCGGCGGATATCGCGCGGGCGCGCCTGCTCGTGGTGGCGAGCCCGGACGCGCACCAGGCCCGCCGCCTGATCGAGATCGCCCGCGAGGCCAATCCGGGGATTGACACCGTGGTGCGCACCCACAGCGACAGCGAGCGGCGCGCCCTCGAGGAGGAGAGGGTCGGGCTGGTGCTGATGGCCGAGCGCGAGGTCGGCTTCGGCATGGCGCTCTATTCCCTGCGCAGCCTCGGTCTCAGCGAGGGCGAGGCGCGCCTGTTCATCGACACCAGCCGGGCCGAGAGCCGGACCGAGCCCGCGGCGGAGGCCGAGCCCGAGCTCGGCGCCCCGGAGCTGCGACCGCACCGCGAGGCGCCGGCGGAATCGTGACGCGGCTTCATGACCGAATCGCAATCCGCCGGTAAGCGCCGCCTCACGCGGCATCCGCCACTCTCTCCCGGTCCGGCGAGAGGAGTCCGAGGATGCCGCAGATGGAGCGTCCGGCCGAGCTGATGGTGTGGCACGGCACGCGCGCCGCGCCGGGACCGCGGGAATCGCGCCGCTACCCCACCCTGCGCGCCGCCCTCGTGGCGGCCGTCGAGGGCCAGGATCCCGAGGCCCTACCCTGGATCGTGACCGAGGACGGTGCCGTGCTCAGCCCGCACTGGATCGACGACCACGCTCCGCGGAGAGCCGCCCGCCCGGTCAGGCTCTCGGCCTGACGGCTTGCGTCGTTCGGCCGGCTCACGCTCCGCGCGGGCGCGTGCTATTCGTCGCTCGACGAGCACGAATCGCCATGACGAGCCTGCGCAAGACCGCCCCTGCCCGCCCGGCCACGATCGCGGCGTCCACCCACGGCTACGCCGCCGCGGCCGTCCGGCTGCGCCGCGCGGCCAACGACAACCGGCCCCGCTCCGGCCGCCGGCGCGTCCTGACGCTGGTCGCCGGCGCCTGGCTCGCCGTGCTGGTCGCAGCGGCGGTGTCGGTGTGGCGGACCTGGGGTTTCTGACGACAACGCATCGGGAGCGCAGCGCCGCGGCGATCGTGGGGCCTGTCGCGAGCCGCTGCCCTGTCCCCGGACGACTGGAGCGTCGGAGGGGGGAGATCCGGGACAGGGTCGGGGTGAGACCGGCCCGGACGTGTCCCCTACCCCCCCTGCATCGCCCGCACGATCTCGACGCGGTCGCCCTCGGCGAGCGCCGTCGTCGCCCAGTCGCGTTGGCGCACCACCGCGCCGTTGAGCGCGATGGCGAAGCCCTGGGGGCCGGGCAGATCCAGGTCGGCGGTCTCCTGGCGCCACAAGGCGTCGAGGGTGGCGGCCTCGCTATCGCGGGATTCGCCGTTGACGAAGAGCTTCATGCCGTCTCGCTTTGAATGGGATGTCCCGGCGCGAACCGGGCAAGGCCAAAGGGTGCCGCCACCGGCAGCGTCTCACCGCGCAGGATCAGGCCGGCGATGGCCTCGGCGGTGACGGGGGCCAGGAGGTAGCCGTTGCGGTGGTGGCCGGTGGCGAGCACCAGGCCGGGCCGGGCCTCGCCGAGGATCGGGGCGTCGTCGTCGGAGGTCGGGCGAAAGCCGCTCCAGATTCCCGTCACCCGCATCTCCTCCACGCCGGGCAGCGCCCGGCGGGCGCCCTCCAGCAGGGCGAAGAGCCCGCCGCCGGTGAGGTGCGGGTCGAACCCGGTCTCCTCCACGGTGGCGCCGACGATGAGCGTGCCGTCGCCCTTCGGTGCCATATGGACCTGCTCGGTCCAGACCACGTGGGAGAGGACCCCGCTGCGCGGGGTCATCTGCAACGCCATCGACTGGCCCTTGAGCGGGCGGACCGGCAAGGCGAGGTCGGGCACCAGGCTCCCCTCCCCGGCCCAGGCGCCGGAGGCGAGCACGACGGTGCCGGCCTTCACGGAGCCGGCGGAGGTCTCGACGCCGGTGACCCGGCCGCCCTCGCGGGTGAGCGCAGTGACGGTGGTCGCCTCGACGAGGCGCCCGCCGGCCGCGCGAAGCGCCCGGCGCAGGGCGGCCATCGTGCGGGCGGGATCGACCTGGTGGTCGTCGGCGCAAAAGATGCCGGCCGTGACGGTCGGGCGCAGGCCCGGCTCGCGAGCCCGGATGGCGGGGCCGGACAGCCACTCGACGGACAGCCCGTCGCGACGCTGCAAGTCGTAGCGGAAGCGCAGGCGCTCGACCTCGTCGCGGCCGAGCGCGATCACGAGGGTGCCCTCGCGGCGGTAATCGATCGACAGGCCCGATTTAGCCTCCAGCTCGTCGCGGAACGGGTGCCAGAGGCGCTGGCTCTCGAGGCAGAGCGGCGACAGGGCCTCGCCCCCGGGCTCGTGCTCGGCGGCGGCCGCCAGCATGCCGGTGGCCGCGAGGCTGGCGCCGTCCCCGGCTCGGCCGCGCTCGATCGCCGCGACCGCGAGACCGGCGCGCGCCAGGCGCCACGCGACCGACAGGCCGATCAGCCCGGCGCCGATCACCGCCACGTCGACGCGGTCCAGCAGCCGGTCGCTCTCCGGGTCCGGGGTCCCGCCCCGCCGTCCGATCGTCTGCGCCTGCACCCTCGTCTCCACGGTGGCCCGAAGAGAGTGGACTGCGCCCGGTGGCCGGATGATGCGCGAGGGGGCCGAGAGGACCCTGTCCAATCCCTACGCCGGTATGAGCCGGATCAGGTTCGAAGGATTTCCGCGCTGACCGGGCCCGAGGGACGGTCCAGCGGTGTCTCAGCCCCTTGTCGGGGATCTCCCTGGAACATCCGCTATCTGGCGGGGGACGGGCCCGCCGTCAACCACCCTGCAGCCGCTCCTCAGCCGCCTTTGCCCGGACGATAGATCGCCATCTCCTCGGCGAAGCCGTCGAGGGGATGGGTGCCGAGCAGTTCGGGGTCGCCCCACAGGAAGTCGACGAAGGGCTTCGACATCAGCAGCGGCTCGGACAGCACCTTGTTGAGCTTGGCAAGCCGGCTGGCGAGGTTCACGTCGCGACCGATCACCGTGAAATCGAGCCGGGCGCCCGAGCCGACATTGCCGTAGGCCGCCTCGCCGTGGTGAAGCGCGATGCCGACCTCGATACGGGTGGGAAACCGCCCGGCACGGTTCGCGTCCTCGACGCGGCGCAACGCCGCCTGCGCGGCCGAGAGCGCGCCTTGCGCCGCGCCGCCGAGATCGTCGCCGCTCTCGCGGAAGATCGCGAGCAAGCCGTCGCCCATGTATTTCAGCACCTCGCCGCCCTCGCTCTCGATCGGCGGCACCAGGCAGTCGAAGTAGGAATTCAACAGTTCCACCGAGGCCTCTGGCGGCAGCGCGTCCGTGAGGCGGGTGTAGCCGCGCATGTCGGCGAACAGGATCGCCGAGCGGATCCGCTCGACCTGGCCCCGGCGGATGAAGCCGGCGAGGATCGCCTGGTGCGGTCCGTCGCCGACATAGACCCGCAGCACGTGGTCGAGCCGGGCGTTGAGGCCGCGCATCTCCATCACCGCCGACAGGGTCGGCACGATGAAGCGCAGGATCGCTAGGTCGTCGTCGCCGAATCCGCGCGGGTCGCGGGTCGCGAAGGTGACGCCGTTCTTGGTACCGTTGGTGAAGAACAGCGGCACGGTGATGTAGTGGGTGTAGCCCGCCGCCTTGAGCTCCGGGACGATGCTGAAGCGGTCGTCCGGCGTCTCACGCAGGTCGAGGATCAGCCACTCGCCGGTGGCGTAGACGTAGGCGAAAGGGCTGCGGGCGAGCGCCTTCTCGGTCGCCTCGCCGTGCGGGAACAGCCGGAAGCTGACGCCGTCCTCCCGGGTCCAGAACCGGCCGACGCCGGAATAGTCCGAGTGCAGCGCGTCGATGGCGGTGGTGGCGCGGTCGACCGGCACGCCGAGGTCATTCAGCCGCTCGGCCATGCCGGCGAGGAGGTCGCCGGATTCAGGCAGCCTTGCGCCCTCGCTGAGCAGCCAGTCGCGCAACGCCACGCATTCGCGGAACAGGCCGATCGGGATGTCGCTCGCCTCCGACCCGTCCGCCGCGGCCGTGGGCGTCGGAGCGGAGTTGGGGCGAGGCTGGTCGTGCATGGCTCTGACATGGGCGCTGCCGGACGAAACGGCAAGGCTTGGCAGGAAGGGGCGGCCCGACGTCGTCGGGCTCCGGTCAGGCGGGACTTCTTCCTGACGCTGCACCATTCTCCCGCCCATCCCGGGGCTCGACGAAGTCGAGAACCCGGGACGAGGCGGAGGGCTGCCGAAGCCGGAAGCCTGACTCCGGCGAGGGAACGTCCTAGTTGTCGAGGAAGCTGCGCAGCTTCCGCGACCGGCTCGGATGCTTGAGCTTGCGCAGGGCCTTGGCCTCGATCTGGCGGATGCGCTCGCGGGTCACCGAGAATTGCTGGCCGACCTCCTCGAGGGTGTGGTCGGTGTTCATGCCGATGCCGAAGCGCATGCGCAGCACGCGCTCCTCGCGGGGGGTGAGCGAGGCCAGCACCCGGGTGGTGGTCTCGCGCAGGTTCGACTGGATCGCCGCGTCGATCGGCAGGACGACGTTCTTGTCCTCGATGAAGTCGCCGAGGTGCGAATCCTCCTCGTCGCCGATCGGGGTTTCGAGCGAGATCGGCTCCTTGGCGATCTTGAGGACCTTGCGCACCTTCTCCAGCGGCATCGCCAGCTTCTCGGCCAGCTCCTCCGGGGTCGGCTCGCGGCCGATCTCGTGCAGCATCTGGCGCGAGGTCCGGACGATCTTGTTGATCGTCTCGATCATGTGCACCGGGATGCGGATCGTGCGGGCCTGGTCGGCGATCGAGCGGGTGATCGCCTGCCGGATCCACCAGGTCGCGTAGGTCGAGAACTTGTAGCCGCGGCGGTACTCGAACTTGTCGACCGCCTTCATCAGGCCGATGTTGCCCTCCTGGATCAGGTCCAGGAATTGCAGGCCACGGTTGGTGTACTTCTTGGCGATCGAGATCACCAGCCGCAGGTTGGCCTCGATCATCTCCTTCTTGGCCTGGCGGGCTTCGCGCTCGCCCTTCTGGACCATGTGGACGATCTTCCGGTACTCCTGGATCTCCAGGCCAGTCTCGGAAGCGAGCGAGATGATCTGCTCGCGCAGCGTCAGGATGTTGACGGCGCCGCGCTCGGTGAAGTTCTTCCAGCCCTTGCCGCCGAGCTTGGCCACCCGCTCGACCCAGTGCGGATCGAGCTCGTAGCCCTGGTAGTGGCGCAGGAACTCGTCGCGGGCGACGCCGTGGTTCTCGGCGAGCCGCATCAGGCGGCCCTCGTGCGAGATCAGCCGCTTGTTGATGTCGTAGAGCTGCTCGACCAGCGCCTCGATGCGGTTCGAGTTCAGCGACAGCGACTTCACGTCGGCGACGACGGTGTTCTTCAGCTCGGAGTAGCGCTGCCCTTGCGACTCGGAGGCCGCCGCGCCCTTCAGCCGGGTCTCGGCCTGCTCGGCCTGGACCTTGCGCAGCTTGCGGTAGTTCTCGGCGATCGCGTCGAAGGTCTCGAGCACGCGCGGCTTCAGCTCGGCTTCCATCGCCGAGAGCGACACATTGTTCTCGAGGTCGTCCTCGTCGCCCTCGCCCTCCGGCGGGGTCTCGCCCTCGGATTCCTCGTCGCCCTCACCCTCGACCTCGCCCTCGGCGGGGCCGGCGCGGCCGTCGGGGCCGGCATAGGTGGCTTCGAGATCGATGATGTCGCGGAGCAGCACCCGGCCGTCGACGAGCTCGTCGCGCCAGATGATGATCGCCTGGAAGGTCAGCGGGCTCTCGCACAGGCCGGCGATCATCGCCTCGCGCCCGGCCTCGATGCGCTTGGCGATCGCGATCTCGCCCTCGCGGGAGAGAAGCTCGACCGAGCCCATCTCGCGCAGGTACATCCGGACCGGGTCGTCGGTCCGGTCGGTCGGCTCCTTGGCGGTCTCGGCGCGGAGCGCGACGGGGCGCGCGGCGGCGACCTCGGCCACCTCGCCGCCCTCGCTCGCCTCTTCCTCCTCGGCGGCCTCCTGCGGCGCGGCCTCGCCCTGCTGCTCGTCGGCCTCCTCGGCCTCGACGACGTTGACGCCGAGCTCGGAGAGCTGGCCCAGCACGTCCTCGATCTGCTCGGAGGTGAACTCCTCCTGAGGCAGCACCTCGTTCAGCTCGTCGTAGGTGACGTAGCCGCGCTTCTTGGCGAGCTTGATCATCCGCTTGACGGAGGCATCCGTCAGGTCGAGGAGCGGGCCGTCGGTCTGCTGCTCGGGGGCCGCCTCGGTCTCGTCTCGTTCCGTTGCCTTCGTCGCCATGCTCAGCCTATGCTTCCCGGTGTCGGCAGTGCCCAGGCGGGGGAGGCTCCCGCCGTGCCGGCACCGTGATGTCTCGTCGGACGGCCCACGAGCCGCCCCAGGATCTCACGCAAATGTGCAAGCCAATCGATCGACTTGCCGTTAACTAGTCCGGACGAAAGCCGCAAGCCGTGCTTCGCCCCGAGTTGCGCACTTCGCCCAAGTCGCGCGCCTCTCGCGCGCTTCGCCCAAGTTCCGCGCGGCGTTCAGGGCGACTCCGTCTCTTCGGTCGCCTCGGCCTCGGCCTCGGCGCCCGCCACGACGGAGAGGCGGGTCTTCACGTCGCGCAGCCAGGCGAAGTTGGCCTCCGTTTCCTCTTCCGCCAGGGCGCGCTCGGCCGCCCGAAGTTCGCTATGTAGCGTTCCAGCCTTGCGGTGCAAGATCACGGCCTGCCTGAGCGCGTCCTCCAGCCGCATCGGATCGGCGTGCGGATCGAGCACCCAGCGGTCTCCGGGCCGCACCAGGCCGGCGATCCGGCCCGCCGCCGCCGTGAGCCCGGCCCGCTCCAGCCGCGCGTCGAGGAGCGCGGCCTCGCCCGCCCCGCCCTCCGCCGCGAGATCGAGGAGCGCGCCGCGCAACGCGCGCGCATCCGCCCCCTCGAACTCGACCTCGGCCAGTTCCTCGGCCTCGCGGGCGAGCAGTTCGGGATGGACGAGGAGCGCCGCGACGATCAGGGCCTCGCGCGAGGACGAGCCGCCGGAGAACAGCGACGAGCGGGCGAGCAGCGGGCTCGCCCGGGCGGTGAGCCGCGGCGAGACGGGGGCCGGCGGCAGCCCGCGCCCGCGCGGCACGAAGGGCGCGCGCTCGCGGAACGTCCGGTCGCCCCCGCCCTCCCGGCGGGCGCCGCCGCTCGGGCTCAAGCTCCGCAGCCGCGCCTCGATCTCGTCGCGGTAGTAGCGCTTCAGGGTCTCGTCGCGGATGCCGTTGACGATCTCGCGCAGGCGCTGGGCGAGGCCGGCCCGGCGCTCCGGCGTGTCGACCGGGCTCATCTCGGTCTCGCGCGACCACAGCACGTCGACCAGCGGCCTCGCGCCGTCGAGCACCCGGTCGATGGCGCCGGCCCCGCCGGTGCGCAAGAGGTCGTCCGGGTCCTGGCCCTCCGGCATCAGGGCGAAGCGCAGCGACTTCCCGGGCTGGAGCGCCGGCAGCGCCACGTCGAGGGCGCGGTAGGCGGCGCGCCGGCCGGCGCCGTCGCCGTCGAAGCACAGGATCGGCTCGTCGGCCATGCGCCAGAGCAGGGCGAGCTGGTCCTCCGTCAGCGCCGTGCCGAGCGAGGCCACCACCTCCGGGTGCCCGGCGAGCGTCATCGCGATGGCGTCGACGTAGCCCTCGACCGCGATCACCCGGCCGGTGTCGTGCGCGCTCTTTCGCGCGGCGTGATGGTTGTAGAGCATCCGCCCCTTGTGGAAGAGCGGCGTCTCGGAGGAATTGAGGTACTTCGGCTTGGCGTCCGGGCTCATGCCGCGGCCGCCGAAGGCGACCACCCGGCCGCGCACGTCGCGGATCGGGAAGATCACCCGATCGCGAAACCGGTCGAACGGCACCTTGATGTCGTCGCCGGTGGTGAGAAGGTTCAGCTCCACCATTAGCTCGGCCGGCACGTCGCGGGCGGCGAGGTGGTCGCGCAATGCGTAGCGCTCGGGCGGGGCGTAGCCGAGGCGGAAGGTGCGGCGGATCTCGCCGTCGAGCCCGCGGCCGGCGAGGTAGTCGCGGGCGCGCGCCCCGGCGCGGCCGGCGAGCTGCTCCTCGAAGAAGACGCAAGCCAGTTCCATCACCTCGAGCGCGCCGCGCCGGCGCGTCTCGCTCTCGCGCGAGGCCTCGCTCGGCGCCGGCAGCGCCACCCCGGCCTCGTTGGCCAGCCGCTCCACGGCTTCCGGGAACGAGACCCCTTCGGTCTCCATCACGAAGGTGAAGATGTCGCCGTGCTTGCCCGAGGAGAAGCAGTGATAGAACTGCTTCTGGTCGTTGACGTAGAACGACGGCGACTTCTCGGCGTTGAAGGGCGACAGGCCGCGCCATTCCCGCCCCGCCTTCTTGAGGCGCACGCGCCGGCCGACGACCTCGGAGGCCGGCAGGCGGGAGCGGATCTCTTCGAGCAGGTGGGGGGGAAAGCGCACGGTCGGGTCCGTTCGAGGGATCTGCCTTGTAGCGCGTCTTGGTCAGCAGAGTCCTAACGGCTCGAAGGACCGGTCGCGGGGGCGGCCGGTCCCTCGGTTGGCGGGTGCCGGTGCGGGCGTCAGGCCGCCCGCACGGTGGCGAGGAAGCGCTTCACCTCGGCCGAGAGCTGCTCGGATTGCCGCGACAGCTCGGAGGAGGCCGCCAGCACCTGCGTCGCCGCCGCCCCCGTCTCCTCGGCCGCACCCGCCACGGCGGTGATCGTGTGCGTCACCTCCGTGGTGCCCGAGGCCGCCTCGGCGACGTTGCGCACGATCTCCTGGGTCGCCGCGCCCTGCTCCTCGACCGCCGCGGCGATGCCCACCGATGTGCGGCTGATCTCGGCGATCCGCCCGGTGATCGCCTCGATCGCCGTGACCGCGTCGCCGGTCTTGCCCTGGATCCGGCCGATCTGGCCGGTGATCTCCTCGGTGGCCTTCGCGGTCTGGCCGGCCAGTTCCTTCACCTCGGCGGCGACCACCGCAAAGCCGCGGCCGGCGGCACCCGCGCGGGCCGCCTCGATGGTGGCGTTGAGCGCGAGCAGGTTGGTCTGGGAGGCGATCGAGGAGATCAGCCCGACGACGTCGCCGATGCGCGACACCGCCTCACTCAGTTCGCGCATGTGGCCGGCGGTACCGGCGGCCTCGTCGACGGCGGCGCGGGCGAGCGCGGCCGAGCCCGAGACCTGGCGCCCGATCTCGTGGACCGAGGCGCCGAGCTCTTCCGCCGCGGCCGCGACCGTGCCGACATTCTCGGCGGTCTGGCCGGCGGCGGCGGCGACGGCGGTGGAGCGGCCGGCGGTCCGGGTCGCGCCGTCCGTCATCACGGCGGCGGTCGCCTGGAGCTCGGTGGCCGAGGCCGCGACCTGGCCGACGATGCCGCCGACGGCGTGCTCGAAGGCGTCGGCCATCTGGCGCATGCCGGCCCGGCGCTGCTCCTCGGCGGAGGCGCGGGCGAGCGCGGTCTCGTCCTCCAGCGCCCGGGTGCGGATCAGGTTGTCGCGAAACACCTGCACGGTCGCGGCCATCGCGCCGATCTCGTCGCGGCGCCCTTGCGCCGGCACCGTCACGGTCACGTCGCCCTCGGCCAGGGCCTGCATCGCCTGCGTCATGCGCCGGATCGGCGCGGCGATGCGATAATGCCCCACCGCGCAGCTCAGGGCCACGAGCAGGAGCGCCGCCCCGAACAGCGCCGCGTTGGCGATGAGCCGCCCCTGCGCCGCCGCGGCCGCGGCGTCCGCCGCCTGCACGCCGACGGCCAGGGCCTCGTTCGCCACCGCAACGATGGTGTTGAGCTTCGGGGTGACGAATTTCTGCCACTCGGGCAGGGCCATGGCGGGCTCGGCGCCGGGGGCGAAGGCGCGCAGGTTGCGCTGGATCGTCGCCGTCACCTCGGGCGTGAAGTAGGCGCCTTGCGCCGCCGTCACCGCCTCGGCGATGCGGGGCGGCAGGTCGGCCGTCGCGGCCTCGACGAGCTTCCACGTCGCCTCGTAGCGGCCGCGCAGCACCTGCACCGCCTCGGCCTGCTCGGGCGTGAGCGGCTTCTGGCTCGACAGGACGGTGTTGACCACCACGGCGAGCGAGCCGGCGGTGGCCCGGGTCGCCCAGGCATTGTTCTTGACGCCGGTCAGCACCCGGGTCTCCGGGTCGAGATGGCCCATCTGCCGCGCCAGCGCGGCCGAGACCCGCTCCAGCCGCGCCAGGACCGCGTCGCCGGTCTGGAGCACCCGCGGCGCGAGCGCCTTGTCGCGGGCGCCGACATCGAGGCCGTAGGCCGCGTCGGCCACGCCGCGCAGGGCAAGCTGGTCGCGATAGGCGGCCTCCAGGTCCTTCAGCGTTTCGGTCAGACCCGGCACGTCGAGGTCGGCCGGCGCGGCGAGGAGTGCCTTGATCGCCCCGTCGACGCGGCCGCGATGGCCGTCGATGAGCTTGCGCATCGCCGCCGCCTGCTCGCCCGACAGGCTCAAGGTCGCGGCGGTGTCGCCGCGTTCGGAGCGGAAGACCTGCATCGCCTCGAGGATGCGCTGGTCGAGCTTCGCTGCGGCGGCGACGGTCACGGCGTCGCGGTGGCCGTTCCAGGCCTTGACCACCCCGTCGAGCGTCATGGCGCCGACGATCGCGCCGAGCGCGAGCGCAATCCCGAGCACCAGGGCCCGGATGGACAACAACGACCTCACCGCACACTCCCCGATACCGGATATCGCCGAGACTCCAGTCGCCGGCCGGCCGAGGAAACAGGATTTATCCTAACGAAAGCCTAATCATCATAAGTGATCGCGCGGGGACGAAAGTGCTCGTGAATGGGTTCCAGACAGTGTCGTCACCGCCTCAAACTTCGCACGACAATAGGATAAAGATCTCTTTGTAAGACCCTGCGGCAGCGCACCGGCACCGATCAGGCGGCGTGGCGGGCAGCGGAGCCCGGGACCATGCCTGGGCGGGCCGGGCTCCCCTGCCGTCATCCCCTCGCTCGGCGCAGCCGGCTCGAACGGGCGCCGAGGGGGTGCGGGGTCCCGGCGTCACGTCCGCAGGAGACGACCCCGCCGCGCCCCGGATCAGGCCTGCGCCAGCATCCCCTTCACCAGGCCGCTCGCCTTGGCGAAGTCCATCCGGCCGGCATACTGCCCCTTCAGCGCGGCGATGACCTTGCCCATGTCCTTCGGCGAGGCGGCGCCGGTCTCCGCGATGGCAGCCTGGATCGCCGCGCGGGTCTCGTCCTCGTCCATCTGCTGGGGCAGGAACGTGGCGATGATCGCGGCCTCGGCGCGCTCGCCTTCCGCGAGCTCGGGCCGGCCGCCCTGGTCGTAGACCGTCGCGGACTCGTTGCGCTGCTTGATCATCTTTTGGAGCAGGGAGAAGATCTCCTCCTCGCCCAGGGGCTCCTTGCCGAGGCCGCGGGCCTCGATGTCCTTGTCCTTGAGGGCGGCCTGGATCAGCCGGACGGTGGCGAGCTTCGCCTTGTCGCCGGCCTTCATGGCCTCCTTCATCTCGGCGGTGAGGCGCTGGCGCAGCATGCCGGTCTCCTGGTGTTGTCGTGTGTTACAAGGCACTTGAAAGGCGGGGCACTTGAGGGGATACCGGGGCACCCCCAGATTGACCGGGTCGCCGCCGGCCTCGTAAACAGCCGGCCGCGCCCGTCGGCCATGCCCGGCCGCGACATAAGCGAGATCACGATGATGCTGCAAGACGACGCGGCCGCCCCCGCGCAACCCGAAGGCTGGGCCGAGCCCGTCGCGACCGCCCTGCTGGTGCTCGCCGACGGCACGGTCCTGGAGGGTTTCGGCATCGGCGCCACCGGCGAGGCCGCCGGCGAGGTCTGCTTCAACACCGCGATGACCGGCTACCAGGAGATCCTCACGGATCCGTCCTATGCCGGGCAGATCGTCACCTTCACCTTCCCCCACATCGGCAATGTCGGCACCAACGACGAGGACCTGGAGAGCCTCGACGCGGCCCCGGCCTCCGGCGTGCGCGGCGCGGTGATCGCGTCCGCCGTCACCAACCCCTCGAACTGGCGCTCCTCGCGCCACCTCGACGGCTGGCTCAAGGCCCGCGGCATCGTCGGCATCACCGGCGTCGATACCCGCGCGCTCACCGCGCTCATCCGCGACCGCGGCATGCCGAACGCGATCCTGGCGAACGACCCGGACGGGCGCTTCGACCGCGAGGCGCTGAAGGCCAAGGCCGCCGCGCTGCCGCCGATGGAAGGCCTCGACCTCGTGCCGCCGGTGACGAGCAAGGCCTCCACCACCTGGGGCGAGACCTCCTGGCAGCACCCCGCCGGCTACGGCAGCCGGGCGGCTGGCGAGGGTTTGAGGGTCGTGGCGATCGATTACGGCGTGAAGCGCAACATCCTGCGGCTTCTCGCCAAGGCGGGCTGCGACGTCACCGTCGTGCCGGCGACCGCGAGCGCCGACGAGGTGCTGGCGCTCAAGCCCGACGGCGTCTTCCTGTCGAACGGCCCGGGCGACCCGGCGGCGACCGGCGAGTACGCCGTGCCGGTGATCCGCGCCCTCCTCGACAAGAAAGTCCCGACCTTCGGCATCTGCCTCGGCCACCAGCTGATGGGCCTCGCGCTCGGCGGCCGCACGGTGAAGATGAGCCAGGGCCATCACGGCGCCAACCACCCGGTGAAGGACCACACCACCGGCAAGGTCGAGATCGTCTCGATGAACCACGGCTTCGCGGTGGACCCGAAGAGCCTGCCGGAGAACGCGGTCGAGACCCACGTCTCGCTGTTCGACGGCTCGAATTGCGGCCTGTCGCTCACCGACCGCCCGGCCTTCTCGGTCCAGCACCATCCGGAGGCCTCGCCGGGCCCGCAGGACAGCCACTACCTGTTCGACCGTTTCGTCAGCCTCATGCGCGAGACGAAAGGCAGCAACGCATAGCTCGGAAAAAGGTTGCGCCCGGTTCCGGTCGCAGCCACAAAAAACCCGAACTCGCGGCCGATTCTCCCGGCCGTCCACCGCCCTGGAGCGACGACGATGAACGATCGTCGCGGGGCCGCGAATTCGGGGCTTGCCCAGTGACCGACCACGCCGCGACCGACAGCTTCTCGCGCCTGCACCGCACCTTCACCACCCATCTCGGCATTGCCGTCGGGCTGGCCTGGGTGACCACGCTGGCCGCCGCCACCCAGGCGCCGTGGGTGCGCAACATCCGCGCGCTGATGGACCCGATGGCGAGCCGCGTCGAGAGCACCTGGTCGTTCCTGTTCGCGATGCCGGTGGTGCTGACGCTGGCCTGGCTCGGCGCCGTCTACGGCCGCGAGACCCTGCGCGACCTGCGCGCCCTGCCGAACGACGCCGCCGAGTTCGCGCTCGCCGGCGCGGTCGCCTTCGCGGTGTTCTATCTCTCGATCGACCGGGCGATCTCGGTCCTGTTCATCGGCGGCTGACGCCGCCCCACGCCGTGCGGGAGAGGATCGACGTGGTCTCCTCCTGGCGCGAGTTCTGGGACCGCGATACGCCGATCTACGTCAACGCGCGCCACAAGGCCCGGCACTATGCCGGGCTCGCGCAGGAAATCGCCGCCCTGGTGCCGCATCCGGGCGCGGTCGTCCTCGACCACGGCTGCGGCGAAGCCCTGTCCGCCGACCACGTCGCGAGGAGTTGCGGCCGGCTCCTCCTCTGCGACGCCTCCCCGCGCCAGCGCGACGCCCTCGCCCGCCGCTTCCGTGACGAGCCGACGATCACCGTCCTGTCGCCCGATGAGGTCGCGGCGCTGCCCGGGGCAAGCCTCGATCTCGTGGTGGCGAATTCCCTGGCGCAGTATCTCACAACAGCCGAGCTCGACGCCTGCCTGCGCGACTGGCACCGCCTGTTGCGGCCGGGCGGTCGCCTGATCCTCGCCGACGTGATCCCGCCGCAGCTCGGCGCCGTCGCGGACGCGACCGCCCTCCTCGCCTTCGCCCGGCGCGACGGCTTTTTGCTGGCGGCGTTGCTCGGCCTCGCCCGCACCCTGGTCTCGGATTACCGCACCCTGCGCCGGAATCTCGGGCTCGCGCGCTACGGCGAGGCCGAGATGCTCGCTCGGCTCGAAGCCGCCGGCTTCGCGGCGGAGCGGATGCCGCGAAACCTCGGGCACAACCAGGGGCGGATGGCGTTCGTCGGGCGGGCGTGAGACTGGAATGCCGTACGTCGGACGAGAGCTGAGTCGAACAAGCGGGCGATATTTCGCCGCGCAAGCCTTGCCGATGCCCCGCCTTCACCGAGTTGAGGAGCCATAGAGCTTACAGACGGAGAACCGGGATGACGCTGTCGCGTCGCTCCCTGCTGGCCGGGGCGGCCATCCTCGCCGCGTCGTCCAAGGCCCGCGCCGCGGCGGATGCCGACGTCGCGGTGATCGGCGCGGGGGCCGCCGGGCTCGCCGCCGCGGCGGCGATCCGCAAGAGCGGCCACAGCGTCGTGGTGCTGGAGGCGCGCAACCGCATCGGCGGGCGGGCCTTCACTGAGACGGCGCTCGGGCCGGGCCGCAGCTTCGATGCCGGCGGGCAATACGTGCACTGGGCCGAGCGCAACCCGTGGCGCGAGATCGCGCTGGCAGCCAAGGTGCGCACCAGCGACGACGCCACCAGCCCCTGGCCGGTGCTGGTAAAGGACGGCGTCCGGGCGAGCGAGGCCGAGCGGCGCCAGCGCCGGTCGGGCTTCGGCCGGGTGAGCGCGCTCCTCGACCATCCGGCCGGGCCGGATCGCTCGGTGGCGCAGGCCGTGGCCGGCGAGGACGAGGCGGCGCGGGCCGCCGCCACCGGGCTCACCCGCCTCACCCTCGGCGAGGAGCCGGACCGGGTCTCGACTGCCGATTACGACCAGCTCTGGTCCAGCGACGACATCTGGGTCGACGGCTACGGTGCCCTGGTGGCCGGCCACTACGCCGACCTGCCGGTGCGGCTCGACACGCCCGTGACGGCGATCGACTGGCGCGGCCAGGGCGTCGCTCTCGAGACGCCCCGCGGAACCCTGCGGGCGGCCTGCGCCGTCGTGACGGTACCGGTCGGCGTGCTGGCCGCAGGCTCGCTTCGCTTCACCCCCGACCTGCCGGCGGCGATGGCGGACGCCGTGGCGGGGCTGACGATGGGCGCCTACACCAAGATCGGGCTCGCCCTCGATCTCGCCAAGCTGCGAACCCAAGACCTGCGAACCCAAGATCTGCGAACCCAAGACCTGGGGGCGCAGGACCTGCGCGACGCCGTGATCCTGAGAAGCGGCACGCCCGGCCTCACCGCCTACCTGGAGATGCAGCCGTTCGGGAAGCCGCTGGCGGTGCTCCATTGCGGCGGCGACGGCGCCCGCGCCCTGTGCGAGGCCGGCGAGGCGGCGGCGCTCGCGGCGGCCACCGACCACCTCGCGAGCGTGTTCGGCGGCGACATCCGCCCGGCCATCACCGCCGGCCGCCTCGCCGCCTGGTGGACGGATCCGTTCTCCCGCGGCAGCTACTCGATCGCCCGGCCCGGGCACCTCGCCGCCCGCGAGGCCCTGCACGTGCCGGTGGCCGAGCGGATCTACTTCGCCGGCGAGGCCGCCGCGGGCGGGGGCGCGATGACGGTGGGCGGGGCGACGCTCGACGGCGAGCGGGCGGCGCGGGACGTGCTCAGGCGGCTCGGGTCGTGAGGATCCGGGTGTTGGGGATCAGTGCAGCGTCAGCCGCGGCCCGTCCGCAGGCTGGCGCTCCCAGGCCTGGACCAGGCTGCCGGCGATCCCGCCGTCGCTCAGGCGGCTGCTGAGATCGCAGAAGACCTGCTCGCTCACCGCGAAGTCGGTCGCCATCTGGGCGTCGTCCGGCTCCTCGTCGGTGGAGGCGGTGAAGCGGTCGAAGGCGGCGGACATCTCGGCGAAGGCGAAAGCGACCGGCATGGTGCGGAACACCGTGGCCCCGTCGGCCTCGATGTCGCCGGTGTCGAGGTCGCGCATCCGCACGACGTAGCCGTCGGCATGCTCGACGATCTCGTACTGCCAGTGCCGGCCCTCGCAGGCTGCCAGGATCATCGCGCCCTCCCTCTCGGCTCGGGGAGCGAATGCCGGGGAGGGCGTGAGAGTTCCGGCGGGGCGGCTGCCCGACGGGCGATTCGGCCCGGATCTCGACCGCGGGAGGCGTGCGACTCAGCGTCCGGTGTAGCCCGCCTCGAAGGCGGCGCGGCCGCTCACCCGCAGCGAGGTGCCGTTGCCGAGATCGACGAAGCCCGGGGCCGGAATCCGCGCGGCCGCCGGCGGCGCCTCGCGGCATTCGGGCCGGTCGGGCAGGCGCACGCCGGGCGGGGCGTCCTGCGGGCACAGGCGAGGCCTGGAGGCGGCACGCTCGCCGGCGGCGGCCGGCAGGGTGGCGGCCGCGAGGACGAGGGCGGCGAGGAGGCGGGCGGTCACGGGGGGGGTTCAGGCTCCAGGACGGGATCCAGCGCCAGGATAGCGCGTCCGGTGCCGCGAGGCGACGGGCGGCGTTCAGCGCCGGCGCTGCCCCATATCCGCCGGGGTGACCGAGAGGGTGATCGCCCGCCCGTCGCGCTCGACCTGGAGCGCCACGCGGCTGCCGACGCCGGAGGCCTCGAGGGCCGCCGTGAGGTCGGCCAGCCGCCGCACCGGACGGCCGTTCACCCCCATGATGATGTCGCCGAGTTCGCCCGTCGCCGGATCGACGCCCTGGAGCCCGGCCTGGGAGGCGGGCGAGCCCGGCAGCACCCGCACCACCACGAGGCCGTCGATGCCGAACCGCGCCGCCGCCTCCTCGCTCGCCGCCACGATGCCGATGCCGGGGCTGGGCGTGCGGCCGGTGCGGATCAGGTTCGGCACCACCCGGTTGACCACGTCGACGGGAATCGCGAAGCCGATGCCGGCGCTGGCGCCCGATGGCGAGAAGATCGCCGTGTTGACGCCGATCAGCCGCCCGGCGGAATCGAGCAGCGGCCCGCCGGAATTGCCCGGGTTGATCGCCGCGTCGGTCTGGATCACGCCGGACAATTCCCGTCCCTCGGCCGTCGGCAGCCGGCGCTGGAGCGCGCTCACCACCCCGGTCGTCAGGGTGTGGTCGAGGCCGAACGGGTTGCCGATGGCGTAGGTGAACTGCCCGACCTTGAGGTCGCCGGAGGTGCCGATGGCGATCGGCGGCGGCGCAGCCGTCACGCGCCCGAGCTTCAAGACGGCGAGGTCGTAGTTCGGGTCGGTGCCGGCCACGGTCGCGGGCACCACCTCGCCGGTGGAGAGCCGGACCTGGATGTCGCCGCCGCCCTGGATGACGTGGTTGTTGGTGACGACGTGGCCGGCGGCGTCCCAGACGAAGCCGGAACCCGTCTGCTCGCCCCCGCCCTGACGACGCTCGCCGGTCTCGGGGTCGAACGACACCGCGCCCTGCTGCGCCCGGGCGAAGACGTAGACCACGGAGGGCGCCGCGCGCTCGAACAGCGCCACCGTCGAGGCCTCGGCCTGCGAGAGGTCGCCCCGCGCCGTCACCGCCCGGGGTGCGTCGGCGGAGAACAGCAGGCTCGTGACGTAGGGCTGCGCGACGAACAGCGCGAGCAGCACCAGGGCGGCGGTCAGGGCGACCCGCAGGAAGCGATCGGGCACCGTCGTCGTTACTCCGGATGGGAACTTGCCGAGAGGGAACTTGCCGAAAGGGAACTTGCCGGGATGGAGCCGGCCGTCGCTGCCGGGGAAGTGGGCCGGGCTGGACCCGCGTCAATGGCCGCGCTCGGCTCGGGGAGCGTCGCGGCGAACGCTCTCGGCCGGCTCGCCAGGGCGACCAGCGTGTAGGAGATGATCATCAGGAGGAACCACGAGCCGAACTTCTGCGGCGACACGGCCGCCCAGCCGGCGGCCTGGTGCGGGTAGATCCAGCCGCGCGTCGCGGTGCCGATGTTCTCGGCGAACCAGATGAACAGGGTGACGAGGAGCAGGCCCAGCAGCAAGGGCATGCGCCGATGCACCCGCCACACCCGGAAATGCACGACCGCCGGGCCGAACAGGGCGACCGCCCCCGCGAACAGCACCAGGCGCAGGTCGGCCACGACGTGCTGGGTGAAGAAGTTGAGGTAGATCGCCAGAGACAGGACGACGAGGGCCGGGAGCGGCGGATGCCGCGTGAAGCGGAAATCGAACAGGCGCCACACCCGGGCGAGGTAGGAGCCGACGCTGGCATAGAGGAAGCCGCTGAACAGCGGCACGCCGGCAAGGCGAAGCCAGCTCGGCTCGGGATAGAGCCACGAGCCCATCTGGGTCTTGTACAGCTCCATCGCGGTGCCGACGGCGTGGAAGACCAGGATGACCCGCGCCTCCTCCCAGGTCTCGAGGCGGAAAGCCAGCATCGCGACCTGGATCGCGACTGCCGCGAGGGTCAGAAAATCGTAGCGGGCGAGGGCCAAGCCGGGCGGATAGGCCAGGTGGGTGACGATCATCAGCCCGCACAGCGCCCCGCCGAACAGGCAGGCCCAGCCCTGCTTCGCGCCGAAGCGCAGGAACTCGTAGAGGCCCGCCGCGACCGGGCCGCGGGCCCGCGCCCGCTCGCCGAGGCGCGCGTCCAGGGCGGAGAACCGGGCGAGCGGCGCCCACAGCCGCGCCGCACTGTCCGGCCGGGGACCCGGTAAGGTTGCAGGCATGGGCGCGGGTCTCTAGGCTCAGGGCGTTCCCCATACGAAAGGTCCGGAATGCTCCGCAAGCCGCAGCCGTCCTCGCGCGCTCTCGTCCTCCTCGGCTCCCTCGCCCTCGCCGCCCTCGCGGGCAGCGCCGAGGCCTCGCCCCGCAACACCCGCGCGGAGGCCTGCACCCGCGCCCGGAGCGAGGGCGAGCGCCAGGCGCTCGGCTGCTGGCGGCTGCGTGACGAGGCCGGCCGCGGCCAGCGCATCCATGGCGGCGTCGCGGTCGCGGACTTCTACGCCACCGTGCCGGCGGAGCGGGAGGCGGCCGCGTCGAAGGCTGATCAGCGGCGGCGCGACTGGGTCCGGGCGCGGGCCCGCGGCCGAGTGGCGGGGGGCGAGTAGGCGCGCCGATCATCGCGCCCCCTCCCCTCGGCCCATTGGCCGCAGCGGCACCCGCGCCTATAAGTCATCGGCAAGGAACGCCAGCAACGAGAGCCGCAGGCCGATGACCCGCATCCCGGATTTCTCGGAAATCGCCTTCGCGCCGGCCGCAGGCGCCAGCCCCGCGGCCGTGGCGGCCGCCGCCGAACCGTGGATGACCCCGGAAGGGATCCCGGTGAAGGCGGCTTACGGCCCGCAGGATCGCGCGGGGCTCGATCTCGCCGGCTCGTATCCGGGCATCGCACCGTTCCTGCGCGGCCCCTACCCCACCATGTACGCGACCCAGCCCTGGACGATCCGGCAGTACGCCGGCTTCTCCACGGCCGAGGATTCGAACGCCTTCTACCGCCGCAACCTCGCGGCCGGGCAGAAGGGGCTGTCGGTCGCCTTCGACCTCGCCACCCATCGCGGCTACGATTCCGACCACCCGCGGGTCTCGGGCGACGTCGGCATGGCGGGCGTCGCGATCGATTCGATCTACGACATGCGGACGCTGTTCTCGGGCATCCCCCTCGACCAGATGACCGTGTCGATGACGATGAACGGCGCGGTGCTGCCGATCCTCGCCCTCTACATCGTCGCGGCCGAGGAGCAGGGGGTGCCGCCGGAAAAGCTCGCCGGCACGATCCAGAACGACATCCTCAAGGAATTCATGGTCCGCAACACCTACATCTACCCGCCGGCCGGGTCGATGCGGATCATCTCGGACATCTTCGGCTACACCTCCGCCCACATGCCGAAGTTCAACTCGATCTCGATCTCCGGCTACCACATGCAGGAGGCCGGGGCCACGCAGGACCTGGAGCTGGCCTACACGCTCGCCGACGGCGTCGAGTACATCCGCGCCGGGATGGCGGCGGGCCTTGACATCGACAAGTTCGCCCCGCGCCTGTCGTTCTTCTGGGCGATCGGGATGAACTTCTTCATGGAGGTGGCCAAGATGCGGGCGGCGCGCCTGCTCTGGGCCTCGCTCGTCAAGGATTTCTCGCCGAAATCCGAGAAGTCGCTGGCGTTGCGCACCCACTCGCAGACCTCGGGCTGGTCGCTGACGGCGCAGGACGTGTTCAACAACGTCACCCGCACCTGCCTCGAGGCGATGGCGGCGACGCAAGGCGGCACCCAGTCGCTGCACACCAACGCGCTCGACGAGGCGCTGGCGCTCCCCACCGACTTCTCGGCCCGCATCGCCCGCAACACCCAGCTCTTCCTCCAGCAGGAGAGCGGCACGACGCGGATCATCGATCCGTGGGGCGGCTCGTACTACGTCGAGCGGCTGACGCAGGATCTGGTCGCGCGCGCCTCCGCCCATATCCGCGAGGTCGAGGCCTTAGGCGGCATGGCGAAGGCGATCGAAGCCGGCATCCCGAAGCTGCGCATCGAGGAGGCGGCGGCCCGCACCCAGGCGCGGATCGACTCGGGCCAGCAGGTCATCGTCGGCGTCAACCGCTACAAGCCCGACGGCGACCGGGCGATCGACCTCCTGCGGGTCGACAACGGCAACGTCCGCACGCTCCAGATCGACAAGCTCAAGCGCCTGCGCGCCGAGCGCGACGGGCAGGCGGTCGAGGCGCGGCTCGCGGCCCTGACGGAAGCCGCCAAGGGGAGCGGCAACCTGCTGGCCCTCGCCGTCGAGGCGGCGCGGGCAAAAGCCACGGTCGGCGAGATCTCGGAGGCGCTGGAGCGGGCCTGGGGCCGGCACCGGGCCGAGATCCGGGCGATCTCGGGCGTCTACAAGCGGGAGATGGGTGGCATGTCGGCGGCGGTCGAGCGGGTGCGCGGGCTGGTCGAGACCTTCGAGGAGGCGGATGGGCGCCGCCCGCGCATCCTGGTCGCCAAGATGGGCCAGGACGGGCACGACCGCGGCCAGAAGGTGATCGCCTCGGCCTTCGCCGATCTCGGCTTCGACGTCGATATCGGCCCCCTCTTCGCCACCCCCGAGGAGGCGGCGCGCCAGGCGGTGGAGAACGACGTCCACATCGTCGGCGTGTCGTCGCTCGCCGCCGGCCACCTGACCCTGGTGCCGGAACTCAAGCGGGCGCTGGACGAGGCCGGCCGGCCCGACGTGATGATCGTCGTCGGCGGCGTGATCCCGCCGGGGGATTTCGCGGCGCTCCGCCAGGCCGGCGCCTCGGCGATCTTCCCGCCCGGCACCGTCATCGCCGAGGCCGCGGCCGAGCTGATCGCCGAGCTGAACGGGCGCCTCGGCTACGCGCCGCGCGCGGCGGCGGAGTAGCCGAAGAGCCTTCGCGTCTCAAAACGGTCACGGTTTCGGCGCCAAGGGCGGTCCCTTCCCTCCGCCTGGTCCAGGGCCCGATTCGTTGTCCGCTTTCGTCGACGCGCCTTCCCTCTCCGGCACCAGCGCCGCGTCGCGGCCGCCGCGGCAGGCCCTCAACCTGCGCTGGCTCGCCGGCAGCCTCCTTACCGGCATCACCGGCGCCGGGCTGATCGGCGTCGCGCTCTACCTCGCCGCCGCCGACGGCGTGGTGGCGACGCCGCCCGAACGGGCGCTGCCCCCTCACGGCGAGGGCGCCGCCGGCGACGTCGCCCGCAAGGGCGACCGGCTGGTGCGCGACGAGATGATCGTGGCGGCCAAGACCGCCTTCAAGGCGCCGATGACCGAGCGCGCCGGCGAGCGCGAGGTGATTCGCGTCCACGCCTACGTGCAGATCGCCACCGAGCTACCGCTGCGCGCGCCCGACGTGCCGGTGCCGCCCTTCGACCCCCTGCGCAGCGCCCGGATCGAGGCGCCCGCCGCCCCCGAGGGCGATTCGGACCCGGCCGAGACCGCCGTCACCCTGGTGCGCAGCCCACTCAGCGAGGCGACGGTCGAGGACGACGCGCCGGCCCTCAGCGATGCCGAGGTCGATTCCCTGGTGGCCGAGACCCGGACGCTCGCCGGCGGGACGCTGCCGCCGGCCTTCCCGGCCGAGCGCCTGCTCTCCCGGGCCCTGCGGCCTGCGGCCCTCCCCGACGATCCCGGGCTGGAGGCGCGCTTTCGCAACATCGAGGTCCGGATCCTCCCCGAGAACCTGACCGAGATCGCCGAGACCGGCACCGGCGGCGACGGCGCCCGGCTGGTCGAGGAGCGCGACCTCGTGCTCGCCAAGGACCAGAGCCTCGCCGATCTCCTCAAGCGCAACGGCGCCGAGCCGGCGCGGCTCGCCGCCCTCCTGGGAGCCTTGAGCCCACGCGCACGCGACGACCTGCCGGAGGGCCAGCACGTGCGCCTGCTGATCGCCCCCGAGGGCGACGGCCATGCCCACGAGAGCCGCGGCATCGCCCGGGTCACGCTCTACGGCGAGGACGGCATCCAGGAGATCGTGGCGACCAACGACCGCGGCGGCTTCGTCTCGGTGGCCCCGCCCCGGCCGGGCAGCACGAAGGACGACGACGAGGAGTCCGGCGTCACCCTCTACGAGAGCCTGTACGGCACGGCGCTCAAGAACGGCGTGCCGCGCCCGATCATCGAGGAGATGGTCATGGCGCTGGCGACCTCCACCGACCTGCAGCAGCGCACGACGCCGGGCGACCGGGCCGAACTGTTCTTCACCGAGGACGAGGATGCGAAGCCGGAACTGCTCTACGTGGGCCTGCGCATCCACGACGACACCTACGGCCTCTACCGCTACCGGGTTCCGGGCTCGTCCGAGGTCGACTACCTCGACCCGACCGGCCGCTCGAGTCAGAAGTTCCTGATGCGCCGGCCGGTGGCCGAGGGGCGGATCTCGTCGCCCTTCGGTCCCCGCCTGCACCCGATCCTCGGCTATTCCCGGCCCCACAACGGCGTCGACTGGGCGGCGACCCGCGGCACCCCGATCATGGCGACGGGCGACGGCACCATCGTATCGGCGGGCGCCCGCTCCGGCTACGGCAACCGGGTCGAGATCCAGCACGCCAACGGCTACACCACCGCCTACAACCACATGGCCCGGATCGCTCGCGGCATCGCGCCGGGCGCCCGCGTCCGCCTCGGCCAGGTGATCGGGGCGGTCGGCACCACCGGCCTCTCGACAGGCCCGCACGTCCACTACGAGGTCGCGATCAACGGCCGCTTCGTCGACCCGATGAAGATCCGCCTGCCAAGCGCCAGAGAGCTGACCGGCCCGAGCCTCGCCGCCTTCCGCCAGGCGGAGGAGCAGATCGACGCCCTGCGCCAGAAGCACGGGGGGAAGACGGTGGCGGAGCGGACGTGAGGGGAAAGCGCGCGAGCATAGTCGCACGCGCTTGCCCCCCGCGCGCAGGCCGGGAGAGATGGAGAAAAGGAGACGGTCGCGGATGGGCCACAGGCCCTTCAGCCGGAAGCCCAACGTTACGAGCCCACGATCGACTCGCGGGATCCGGGCGGTCCGCCGCACTGAACGGGACCGTCACCGGCAAGGGCCGAGCCTGGGCGCTCGACGGACGAACCCGGTAGGGCCGAGTTCGACCCCCTATTCGAGGCTCGAGCGAAGCCGCGCTTCACGTCGAGGAGGCCTTAAGTCGGGGGCGATGGCGAAGGCACCGCACCGAGCGGCCGGGATCGCCGCACGAGAAACCGTGAGACGCCTTCTCCTAGGAGCGGCAACGATCGCCGGAACGGCGCCAACGTATAGCGGCCTCGATCCAGGCTGATCCGGATCGAGGCAGGTATGAATCCGTCGGGGACGCCGCCGGCCGATCGGCGAGCGTTCGAGCCCTCCGGCTCAGCTCTTCTTGCGGAATGCGTCCAGGCTGACCACCGAGGCACCCTCCTGCGGGGCGTCGGTGCGCTCGCCGGCCTCGTCGGCCTTCGGCTCGGCGGCAGGATCGTCCTTGGCGGAAGACTCCTTCGCCGCCGGCTTGGGCTCGGCCTTCGCGGCGGGTACGATCTTCGGCAGGTTGCTGCCGATCGTCGGGACCTTCGGCAGAGCCTCGCTCGGCTCGGAGCCGGCGCCGCGGATCGCCCGCAGGGAGGTCGTGCCGGCAGGCGCCGTGTCCTCGCTGGTCGCCGTGCCGTCGTTGAGCTCGAACTTGAGGCCGAACTGCACCGACGGGTCGAAGAAGCCGGTCACCGCCTCGAACGGCACCAGCAGCCGCTCCGGCACACCGGAGAAGGACAGCCCGACCTCGAAGGTGTGCTCGGTCACGCCGAGGTCCCAGAACTGGTGCTGGAGGACGATCGTCATGTCCTGCGGGTATTTTTCCCGCAGTCGCTGCGAGACCCGCACGCCGGGATAGTCGGTCCGGAACGAGACGTAGAAGTGATGCTCGCCGGCCAGGCCGTCGCGCGCCGCATCGCCCAGCACCTTGCGCACGACGTTGCGCAGGGCATCCTGCACCAGGAGATCGTAGCGAATCAGATCGTCTGCCATCAACCGTTGCCTGGCGCCGCATCGCTCGCGGGAAGAGAATTCGAGTGGAGGCTTCTGTTGCCAGGTGCCTCCGAACCCCGCCTATGCGGTGCTACCCGCTAGGACTTCGTTTGGTCTTGGGGACCGCTTACGCGGCCACCGCCACCGGAGCAAAGTTGTCGTTGGCAACTATTGCATTGGCCCGATAACGGCGGAACCATGCCGAGCGAAAGCTCAACCTTTACGCCCTCGTCGATCCTATTTCGCCCCCGCCGAAGCCCGAACCGAACGGGCCATTCCGGACTTGGGTGGAGGCGCCGGGTACCGCCCCCGGGTCCGATAGGTTTATTCCGAAGAACGTTTATCGCCATAGCCGGCCTCGCGACCGGCAAGGCGAATATAGAGGGTCCCGTGCCGCTTTTGAAGCCCGCCGCGCGCCATTCTGTGGCCCTTTCGCGATGTGATGCGCCGGCGCCCGCCGCAGGAGCCTGCGAAGGGCGCTCCTGGCTGCGTTCTTGGCCCCGCGTCGCCGCCGCGAGCGTATGGGCGCTGTTGCTGCAAGTCGCCGCGTTCGGGCTGGCCTTCGGCGCGGTCGCGGCCATCGGTCGCCTGCCGGCCCCGCCGCCCGGCCTGCTGCCGTTCCCGTCCCTGAGCGGGAGCGAGAGGGCGCTGCTCGCCCTGACGGTGCTGCCGCACGCGATGCTCGCGCTCCTCGTCCTCGCCGGCCGGATCCGGGCGACGACGGCCCTCGGCTTCGCCCGTCCCGCCCTGCCGCGGCGCGCCGTGCTGCTGATCCTGCTCTGGCCGCCGCTCCAGGTCGCCGGCACCGCCCTGCTCCTCGTGCTGTCGGGCCAGTCGCCGGTCCAGGCCTGGCGGCTGTCGCCGTTCCTCGCCGGCGGGGTACTCTGGACCTGGGTCCTGTGGCTGGTGGCGCTGGCGCCGCTGGCGGAAGAAATGCTGTTTCGCGGCGAGCTGTTCGGACGCCTGGCGCGGCTCCTGTCGCCTGCCGCAACGGTCGCGGTCAGCGCGGTGGTGTTCGCGCTCTGCCACGCCGAGAACGGCTTGCTCCAGCCGGTCTCGGTCCTGCCGCTCGGGGTGGCCTTAGGCGTCATGCGGCTGTGGACCGGCAGCCTGTGGCCGTGCGTCGCGCTCCACGCGGCCAGCAACGGCGCGGTGATCCTGGCGCGGGTGTGGAGTACCGGCTGATTCCGCGTCCCGGGCGCTGCGATTCCGGCTCCGCCCGCGTTATCCTGCCGGGCTCGCGGCCGGATCGGGCAACCGCCTCTCCGGCCGCGCAGCCCCTGCAAGCCCGCCGGGCGCCGCACGGCGCCCCGGGCCGTTTTGTCACGCGGAGGATGTCCGCCATGCGCCCCTACCACGCCCTCCTCCAGCGCATCCTCGACGACGGCGTCGAGAAGCACGACCGCACCGGCACCGGCACCCTGTCAGTGTTCGGCCACCAGATGCGCTTCGATCTCGCGGAAGGCTTCCCGCTCGTGACGACGAAGCGGTTGCACCTGAAGTCGATCATCCACGAGCTCCTGTGGTTCCTCGCCGGCGACACCAACGTCGCCTACCTGCAGGCGAACGGCGTGACGATCTGGGACGAGTGGGCCGACGAGCACGGCGACCTCGGGCCGGTCTACGGCCGGCAGTGGCGGTCTTGGGCCAAGCCCGACGGCGGCAGCGTCGACCAGATCGCCTGGGTGCTCGACGAGATCCGCCGCAACCCCGATTCGCGCCGCCTCGTCGTCTCGGCCTGGAACCCGGCCGACCTCGACCGCATGGCGCTCGCGCCCTGCCACTGCCTGTTCCAGTTCTACGTCGCCGACGGCCGGCTCTCGCTCCAGCTCTACCAGCGCTCGGCCGACGTGTTTCTCGGCGTGCCGTTCAACATCGCCTCCTACGCGCTCCTCACCCACATGATGGCGCAGGTGCTCGACCTGACGCCGGGCGACTTCGTCCACACGCTCGGCGACGCGCACCTCTATTCCAACCACCTCGCCCAGGCCCGCGAGCAGCTCTCCCGCCCGATCCGCCCGCTGCCGCGGCTCCGCCTCGACCCCTCGGTGCGCTCGCTGTTCGAGTTCCGCTACGACGACATCGCCATCGAGGGCTACGACCCGCATCCGGCGATCCGGGCGCCGGTGGCGGTCTGAGAATGTCCCCTCCCCGCGTCACCCTGATCGTCGCGGTCGCGAAGAACGGCGTCATCGGCCGCGACAACGCGCTGATCTGGCGCCTGCGCAGCGACCTGCGGCGCTTTCGCGCCCTCACCATGGGCAAGCCGGTGGTGATGGGGCGCAAGACCTGGGACTCGATCGGCCGGCCGCTGCCGGGACGCCGCGTGATCGTGCTGACCCGCGATCCCGCCTGGCGGGCGCCGGGCACCGAGCGGGCCGGCGGATGGGACGAGGCCCTGCGGCTCGCCGGCCCGGCCGAGGAGGTGATGGTGGCCGGCGGCGCCGAGATCTACGCCCTCGCCCTACCGCACGCCGACCGGATCCACCTGACCGAGGTCGATGCGTCGCCCGACGGCGACGCGCGCTTTCCCCCGGTCCCGGCGGCGTTCCGCGAGGTCGACTCGGAGGCGCACCCGGCCGGCGCCGAGGACGAGCACGGCTTCCGGTTCGTGACGCTCGACCGTCACGCAGGGCACGATACGTCCGAGAGAGCAAAACCATCTCAAGTTCCCGGGTGCGGCGATGGAACTCCCGCTGCCCCCCAGAAACCTTGAGAATTCGCCCGGCGCCGGTGGTTGCTTTCGCGTGAGGCTCGGCCGATATCGCAGGGGAGCAAGACCAGAGCAGTGCGAGTGCCGCGCGGGACGCGAGAGACAGCGCGGGGCGTGCCGGCCGGGAAAGGACGTGGGCGAGCATGCCTTGGAGCAATCAGAGCGGCGGCAGTGGCGGCGGCGGCAACGGGGGCGGTCCCTGGGGCAACCGCGGCGGCAATAGCGGCGGTCCCTGGGGCGGCGGTTCCGGCGGCGGGGGCGGTGGCCCCTGGGGCGGGGGCGGCGGCTCGGGCGGCGGCAACCAGCCGCCGGACCTCGAGGACCTGCTGCGCCGCAGCCAGGACCGGCTGAAGAACCTGATCCCCGGCGGCGGCTCGGTCGGCTCCAAGGGCGCGATCCTGGCGGTGCTGGTCGTGCTGGTGCTGTGGCTGATGACCGGCTGGTACACGGTGCTGCCGAGCCAGGTCGGCATCAACACGGTGTTCGGCCGCTACACCGGCCAGTCCGGCGAGGGCCTGCGCTACAACTTCCCCTACCCGGTCGGCGCGGTGGTGAAGCCGAATGTCGGCGAGTCGCGCAGCATCCAGGTCGGCTACCGCTCGGGCGTCGGCGCCCAGCGCTCCCGGGACGTGCCCGAGGAGAGCCTGATGCTCACCGGCGACGACAACATCGTCGACATCGACTTCGACGTGCAGTGGCGGGTGAACCCGGCCAAGGCCGAGGATTTCGTGTTCAACCTCCAGAACCCCGAGGGCACCATCAAGTCGGTGGCCGAGAGCGCGATGCGCGAGGTGGTCGGCCGGCGCCAGATCCAGGCGATCCTCACCACCGAGCAGTCGAGCGTGGCGCAGGAGGTGCAGCAGATCATCCAGAAGGGGCTCGATTCCTACGGCGCCGGCGTGCTGATCAACGTGGTCCAGCTCCAGGGCGTCAGCCCGCCCTCCGAGGTGCGCCAGGCCTTCGTCGACGTGAACGCGGCCCAGCAGGACGCCGCCCGCGCCCGCAACGAGGCCGAGACCTACGCCAGCCGCGTGGTGCCCGAGGCCAGAGGCCGGTCCTCGCAGGTGATGCAGCAGGCCGAGGCCTTCAAGGCCCAGGCCACCGCCGAGGCGACCGGCCAGGCCGCGCGCTTCCGCGAGGTCTACGAATCCTACAAGCTCTCGCCCGCGGTCTCGCGCGAGCGGATGTTCCTCGACACGATGGAGAAGGTTCTGGGCGGCGTGAACAAGGTGATCATCGATCAGGGTAGCGCGGCGGGCACCGGCGCGGCTGCTGCCGGCGTGCTGCCGGTCCTGCCGCTCCAGGACTTCGCCAACGCCGCCCGTCCGGCCCAGGGGAGCGCGCGATGAACGGCAACGTCCTTCGCACCGGCCTCGTGGTCCTCGGCGTCCTCGTCCTGGTGCTGATCTACGCCTCGGCCTTCACCGTGAGCCAGACCCAGCAGGCGCTGGTGCTGCAATTCGGCCGGGTGCGCACCGTGCTCAACCAGGCCGGCACGGACAAGCCCGGCCTGTACTTCAAGCTGCCGTTCTTCGAGAGCGTGACGGTGTTCGAGAAGCGCCTGCTCGACCTCGACCTGCCGGTGCAGACCGTGCTCTCGGCCGACCGGCAGAACCTCGAGGTCGACGCCTTCGCCCGCTACAAGATCAGCGATCCGCTGCGCTTCTACCAGTCGGTGAACAACGTCCAGGTCGCCAACCAGCGCCTGTCGAGCTTCACCAACGCGGCGATGCGCAACGTGCTCGCCAGCGCCTCGCGGGACGCCATCGTGCGCACCCAGCGCGAGGCCCTGATGAACCGCATCCAGGAGGACGTGAACCGCCAGGCGAAGAATCTCGGCATCGAGATCATCGACCTGCGCCTGACCCGCGTCGACCTGCCGGCGGCGAACTCGCAGGCGGTCTACCAGCGGATGCGCACCGAGCGCGAGCGCGAGGCGGCGGACCTGCGCGCCAACGGCGCCCAGGTGGCGGCGACCATCAAGGCCAAGGCCGACCGCGACGTGACGGTGCTCATCGCCGAGGCGAACCAGAAGGCCGACCAGCTCCGCGGCCAGGGCGAGGCGGACCGCAACCGCATCCTCGCCGACGCCTTCGGGCAGGACCCGGACTTCTTCGCCTTCTACCGCTCGATGCAGGCCTACGAGAAGGGCCTGAGCGGGAGCGACACCCGGCTGGTGATCAGCCCCGGCTCGGAGTTCTTCCGCTACTTCAATGATCCGCAGGGCCGAGCCCGCCCCGCCGCGGCCCCGGCAGCCGGCCAGTAGGCCGGCGGCTCTCCCCGCCGCGGCGGATCCGAGACGTGACCAGACCTGAGCGCCCCGCCCCGGCGGGGCGCGCTTTTGTGACGGCGGGCCCCGCGGCCGGCCGGGCCGCGGAGAACGAGACAATGCGACCGCAGGGGGGAACAGGGCAGCGGGACGGGGGGACCGCCCTCTCGCGGCAGGGCGGTCGTCTGCCGTGAAGGATCTCGTCGCCGCGCTGGGCCTCGCGCTCGCCATCGAAGGCCTGCTCTGCGCCGCCTTCCCGGCGGCGATGCGCCGGGCGATGCAGGAGGCCTCCCAGACCCCGATGGAACGGATGCGCCTCGTCGGCCTGCTCTCGGCCGCCGCCGGCGTCGTCGTGGTCGGCGTGGTCCGGCTCCTCCTCGGGTGAGGCGTGAGCCCCGAGACAGTCTCGAAGACATCCTCGAAGGCATCCCTGGCGGTCGGCCGGGACTTGAACCGGTCCGCCGGGAGACGATCTTAAGGAACGCTCCCGGCCCGGTCGCCGGGGGTGTCCCGGACCGGGCGTGGGCAAGCGGAATGCCGCCTCCCCGCCCGCGCGCCGGGCCGCACCGTGTCGCTACGACGATCCTGCCCAACGAGGTTCCCAGATGGCCGCTTCCTCGCGCCGTAACCCCGCCTTCGCGAGACGGCGCCTGCCCGCCCTCGCGGGGGCCCTGCTGGCCCTGTCGGTCGGCACCGCGTCGCTGCCGGGCGTCGCCCTGGCCAAGGGGCCCGAATCGCTCGCCGACCTCGCCGACCAGGTGACGGACGCGGTGGTCAACATCTCGGCCTCGACCACCGTCGAGACGCGCAGCCGCACCCTGCCGCAATTGCCGCAGGGCACCCCGTTCGAGGACCTGTTCGAGGAATTCTTCAACCGCCGCGGCCAGGGGGGCGGGGGCGAGAGCCAGCCGCGGGCGCCGCGCCGCTCGAACTCCCTCGGCTCCGGCTTCATCATCGACTCGTCGGGCATCGTGGTCACCAACAACCACGTCATCGGCGACGCCAACGACATCCAGGTCATCCTGCACGACGGCCGCAAGCTGAAGGCCGAGATCGTCGGCAAGGACTCGAAGATCGACCTCGCGGTGCTGCGGGTGAAGCCCGATCCGGATCGGCCGCTGAAGTCGGTGCCGCTCGGCGACTCGGAGAAGATGCGGCCGGGCGACTGGGTGATCGCGATCGGCAACCCGTTCGGCCTTGGCGGCTCGGTCTCGGCCGGCATCGTCTCGGCGCGGGGCCGCAACATCGAGTCCGGTCCCTACGACAACTACATCCAGACCGACGCGGCCATCAACAAGGGCAACTCGGGCGGTCCGCTGTTCAACATGAACGGCGAGGTGATCGGCATCAACACGGCGATCCTGTCGCCGACAGGCGGCTCGGTCGGCATCGGCTTTGCCGTGCCCACCGCCACGGCCGGCCCGGTGATCGACCAGCTGCGCCAGTTCGGCGAGGTGCGCCGCGGCTGGCTCGGCGTGCGGATCCAGAACGTCGACGACACCACCGCGGAAGCGCTCGGCCTCAAGGGCGGCGGCCGCGGCGCGCTGATCGCCGGCGTCGACGACAAGGGCCCGGCCAAGACCGCCGGCCTCGAGGTCGGCGACGTGATCACCAAGTTCAACGGCGTCGACGTCAAGAGCTCGAGCGACCTGCCCCGCATCGTCGCCTCGACCCCGGTCGGCAAAGTCGTCGACGTGACCACCGTCCGCAAGGGCCAGGAGCAGACCAAGCAGGTCACCCTCGGCCGCCTGGAGGACAGCGACAAGCCGCAGCAGCAGGCCAACCTCAGCCGGCCGCAGCCGGAGGCCGACGTCACCCGCCAGGCGCTCGGCCTCAACCTGACCAACCTCTCCGACGAGGCGCGCAAACGGTTCGGGGTGAAGGACAGCGTCAAGGGCGTGCTGGTCACCCGGGTCGACCCGAATTCCAACGCCGCCGACAAGCGCATCCAGCAGGGCGACGTCATCGTCGAGGTCGGCCAGGAGGCGGTTAACTCGCCGGCCGACGTCACCCGGCGCATCGACCAGATCAAGAAGGACGGCCGCAAGTCGGCGCTGCTCCTCGTCTCCAACAAGGACGGCGAGGTGCGGTTCGTGGCGCTCAGCCTCGAGTAGCGGAGGGATCGCGCGGCGGGTTTTCGCGGCCCTCCGCGCGCTCCAGGCGATTGACTGTTTGATTGTACTCCCGGCGATGTCTCGATGGACTTCGTCGCGCGGCCGCGCCCAGTCCGTGCGTATCCCGACTGGGCCACCACTCCTCATCACCGTCCCGATGCCGCGTGGCGGAACTCGGGATGATGCCGAGGAACACGAAACGAAAAATCCCACCCGCAACCTCATGGCGAGGATCACGGGTGGGATTTTTCGTTCAGAGCCGGGCGCTATCAGCGATGAGTGAGCCGGCCCGCTTTCGATGGGGCCGCCCCTCCCCTCACTTCTGCTGCGCGTCGATCAGCGGAGACCAGGTCGGGTCCGACGCGTAGGACGGCGTCGGGACCGGCTGCTCGACCTTGCCGGTGATGTCGACCATGTAGAGCTTGCCGCCGGCCTGACCGCCGGGGTCGCGGAAGAACATCACGTACTGGCCGTTCGGCGCCCAGGTCGGGCCCTCGTTGTGGAAGCCCTCCGTCAGCACCCGCTCGCCGGAGCCGTCGGGCTTCATGATGCAGATCGCGAACGAGCCCTTCCGCTGGCGGGTGAAGGCGATGTAGTCGCCCCGCGGCGACCAGGCCGGCTGCGAGGCCGAGCCGTCGCCGAAGGACAAACGGCGCGGGTTCGAGCCGTCGGCGCCCATGACGTAGATCTGCTGCTGGCCGCCGCGGTCGGATTCGAACACGATCTCGCGCCCGTCCGGCGAGAAGGACGGCGAGGTGTCGATGGCGTTGGCGTTGGTGATCCGGGTCTGGGCCTTCGAGGCGAGGTCCATCACGTAGATGCTGGCATTGCCGCCGTCCTGGTCGCTCATCACCAGGCGGCGCCCGTCCGGCGAGAAGCGCGGGCTGGTGCTCATTTCGGCATTGGTCGGGATCACCTGGCGCGAGCCGGTCGAGAGGTTGATCACCTGCACCCGCGGCTGCTGGCCGGTGACCTGCGACATGTAGGTGATGTCCTGGGTCGAGGGCGAGTAGCGCGGCGCCACCACCGAGGCCTCGCCGCTCGTCAGGTAGCGCACGTTGGCGCCGTCTTGGTCCATGATCGCGAGGCGCTTGCGGCGGTGCTCCTTCGCGCCGGACTCGTCGACGAAGGCGACGCGGGTGTCGAAGAAGCCGCCGATGCCGGTGATCTTGGTGTAGACCGCGTCCGAGATCAGGTGAGCCATCCGGCGCGCGTTGGCGCCGTCGCCGGCATATTGCTGGCCGATCATCTGCTGGCCCGACAGCACGTCCCAGAGCCGAAACTCGGCCTTGAGCCGGCCCGATCCGTCCCGGGTGACGCGCCCGGTGACGAGGCCCTGCACGCCGGTATCCTTCCAGGCGGCGAAGTTCGGGGCGGCGTCGAAGTTCGGGTTCTCGGGGAAGCGCGCCTTCTCCACAGGCGCGAAGTAGCCTGAGCGCTTCAGGTTGCTCGTCACGATGCCCGACAGGGTCGGGCCGAGGCCGGCATCACCGGAGAAGTCGGCGATGGCGATCGGCATCGGCTGGAAGGCGCCGCCGGGGCCGATGCGCAGGTTGAGCTGCGCCTGCGCCGGCGAGGCGAAGCCCGACACGAGGCCGGCGGCGAGGCACAGCCACAGGAGCGCGGCGAGCGCGTGACGCAATCGCGAGGGGGAGTGCATGGAGGGGACGTCCGTCGTGTTGTGAAGCCAAGCGGCGGAAGATCAGGCCCGCGGCAGCTCGAACTCCGCGTTGATGACCCGCCAGTCGTTGTAGAACGGGGCGTACTGGGACGGGATGCGGAACGGCGCGCAGCGCCGCACCGCCCGCACCGCGGCCTCGGCGATCGAGCGGTCGACCGCGCTGCCGCCGGCGCGCAGGATGCGCGGATCGGTGGTGAGGGACCCGTCGGGGTTCAGGCGGATGTCGAGCTGCGGCAGCACGATGCCTTGGGAGGCGCCGGGGGGCGCCGAGTAGCAGCGCTCGATCTGCTGCTGGAGCAGGCCGACCAGGGCGTCGCGCTGGCTCGGGTTGAGGCGTTGCGACGTGCCGGTGGCAGCACCCAAAGCTGCCGTGCGCTGCACCTCGCGGCCGGTGGCGCCGGTGGATTGCGACGGCCCGTGCGCGGCCAGCGCGTCGCGGATCGCGCCCGAATTGAACTTGGCGGCGAGCTCGGCCTGGTGCCGGGCCTTGGCCTCGGCGGCGGCCTTGGCTCTCGCGTCCGCGACCGCCTTGGCCTTCGCGGCAGCCTCGGCCTTGGCCTTGGCTTCCGCGGCGGCGTGGGCCTTGGCCTCGGCCTCCGCCTTGGCCTGCGCCCTCGCCTCGGCTTCAGCCTCGGCCTTGGCTTCCGCTTCGGCCTTGGCTTCGGCCTTCGCCTTCGCTTCCGCCTGGGCTTTCGCCTTGGCGTCGGCTTGAGCCTTGGCCTCGGCGCGGGCCTTGGCGGCCTCGGCCTGAGCCTTCGCCTCGGCCTCCGCTTCCGCCTTGGCCTCCGCCCGCGCCTTCGCCTCGGCCTCCGCGCGGGCCTTGGCCTCGGCCCTCGCCTTCGCGGCGGCCTTCTCCGCGGCGGCCTTCTCGGCCGCGGCCTTGGCCTCGGCCAATTCCTCGCGCCGGATCGCCTCGGCCTCGGCCTTCTCGGCGGCGGCTTTCTCCGCGGCCGCCTTGGCTTCCTTGGCGGCAGCCGCCGCAGCCTTCTCGGCCGCCGCCTTGGCGGCAGCCTTTGCAGCTTCCTTGGCGGCTTCCTTCGCGGCTTCCTTGGCCTCGCGCTCCGCCTCGGCCTTGGCTTCGGCGCGCGCCTCGGCGTCGGCCTTGGCCTTCGCGGCGGCAGCCGCAGCCGCGGCGGCGGCCTTCTCGGCATCGGCCTTCGCGGTGTCGGGGCGCGCCGGCGGCATCGGGGGCGGCTCGGGCTGCTCGAGGGCCGGGCGCAGGGGCGGCACCGGCATCTCCTCGGCGTTGGCGACCTTCATCTCGGGCGGACGCGTCGGCGGGGTCGGCACGTTGGCCTTGGCCTCGCCGGGGTCGTTCTCCTGCTGCTTGTCGGCGACCCGGTCGGCGCGCGGGCTCTTGGCCGGGGCCTCGCCGTCGCGCTGGCCCTTGGTCAGCTCCGAGAACTGGTTCTCGGTGATGACCTCGACCGGCACGCCCTCGTCGGCCTGCGGCAGCACGTGCGAGGCGGCGGCAAACAGCGCCAGCCCGATCAGCACCACGTGCGCGCCGGCCGAGATCCAGACGCCCGGCTCGGACCTGTCGAAGGGAAACACCACGGCGAAAACCCCGCCCCTTAACGCTGGTCGGGCTCGGTCACGAGGGCGACCTTCTTGAAGCCGCCGCTCGTCACGATCGCCATCACCTGGGCGACGCGGCCGTAATCGACCCGCTTGTCGCCGCGCACGAACACCCGCTCCTCGAAGCCGTCCTTGGCGGCGGCCGAGATCTTGGCGACGATCGCGTCGTCGGTGAGCTCGTCCTCACCGAGGAAGACCTGGCCGGTCTGGCGGATCGACAGGGTGACGGGCTTCGAATCCTGGTTGAGCGGGGCGGCCTTGGTCTGCGGCAGGTCGAGGGGCACGCCGACGGTCATCATCGGCGCGGCGACCATGAAGATGATCAGGAGCACGAGCACGACGTCGATGAACGGCGTCATGTTGATCTCGTTGATCGCGCCGCCCCGCCGGCCGCGCCGACGGCGCCCGCCGCCCTGTGCCGCTCCGGAGGCCATGCCCATCTGGCTCAATCCTTTTCAAAGAGGCTCGAGGTCAGGCCGCGAGGCCGATACGCTCGTCGATCTGGCGCGACAGGATCGCCGAGAACTCGTCGGCGAAGCCCTCGAGGCGGCCTTGCGACTTCGCCACCGAGGCCTGGAGCTTGTTGTAGGCGAGCACCGCGGGAATCGCCGCGAACAGCCCGATCGCGGTGGCGAACAAGGCCTCGGCGATGCCGGGCGCCACGACCGCGAGCGAGGTGTTCTTCGAGGCGGCGATCGAGGTGAAGGCGGTCATGATGCCGAACACCGTGCCGAACAGCCCGATGTAGGGGCCGGCCGAGCCGATCGAGGCGAGGAACAGCAGGCGCGATTCCAGCCGCTCGACCTCGCGCTGGATCGTCACGTCGAGCACCTTGTCGATGCGCTGGCCGAGGCTGCGGATCGAACGGCCGGAGCCCTCGTAGGACCGGCGCCACTCGCGCATCGCGGCGACGAACAGGGCGGCGAGCCCGGTCGCCGGCTTGTCGTTGTAGGCGCGAAACAGCTCCTCCAGCGGCCGGCCGGACCAGAACTCCTCCTCGAAGGCGTCCATCTCCGCCTTGGTGCGGCGAAACAGCAGCGTCTTGTCGACGATGATCGACCAGCACCAGATCGACGAGCCGAGCAGCCCGAGCATCACCACCTTGACGACGAAGTGGGCCTGCCAGAACAGGCCGAACATCGTGATCTCGGCCACGGGCATCGCCTGGGCGGCATCGGCGGGATTCATGCGGCTTATCCTCGCGTCCCGGGCCGATGAACGGCCCTCGGGCACTCCAACCGGGATCGGGGCTTTTCGTATCGTGGTTCGATCGCGCCCGAATCTGTCGAAAGTATGGGCCACCGCTCCCGGAAGAGCTTTCGCCCGCCGCGAGTTAAGCCCCCGCCAGGGTTAAGGAATGGTGAGCAGGATCGGTCAACGCCGCGTGAGGGTCCGGCGCAGGGCCTCCGGCAGGCGCACGGCGCGGCCCTCGCGCACGCAGGCCACCACGACGTCCGCCCGCACCAGGGTCTCGTCGCCGCGGCGCACCTCCTGGTCGAGATGCATCGAGGCGCCGCGCAATTCGCGCGTCGCGGTGAGCACGGTGAGCGCGTCGTCCATGCGCGCGGGCTTGAGGTAGTCGAGGCTCAAGCGCCGCACCACGAAGACGAGGCCGTCGGCCTCCCGATGCAGGTCGGACTGGTCGCCGGCGAGCCCGCGCAGGAGTTCGGTCCGGCCCCGCTCCATGAAGCGCAGGTAGCTCGCATGGTAGACGAAGCCGGAGAAATCCGTGTCCTCGTAGTAGACGCGCACGGGAAGAGCGTGGGCGTCCGGGGGCATGGTCTCGGGGTCGGTCACGCGGGTGTTGTCCTCTTGCTCAGAGCTCGTCGCGACGACTGCCTATATCCCACTCACGACCTCATCCTGAGGTGCCGGGCGATCTCAGATCGCTCGGCCTCGAAGGAGGGCTCCAGGGATCGCGAGACCTCTGGAAGCCTCCTTCGAGGCTCCCTACGGTCGCACCTCAGGATGAGGTCGAGGGAGGGATGAGAGATACACGTCGTGTCGCCCAGTCTACCACGGCGGACAGCCTGTCAGACCGTTGCCTCCGCCCCAAGCTCCACCACCACGATCTCCGGCGGCACCCCGAGGCGGATCGGCGCGATGCTGAGGCCCAGGCCCCCGGAGATCACGAGGTCGCTCGCCTCGCGGACATGGCCGTAGACGTAGCGGCCGGGATAGCGCGAGGGCACCACCGGCGACCAGCCGAACAGGCGCACCTGCCCGCCATGGGTGTGGCCCGACAGGGTCAGCGCCACCCGCGCCGGCACCTCGGCGAAGATGTCGGGCTCGTGCGCCAGGAGAATCATCGGCGCGCCGTCGGGCACCGCCGCCAGGGTGGCGGGCAGGTCGTGCAGGCCGAGCCGGCCGCGGCCGGTGCGGCGGCGCGCCGGCAGCAGGGCGAGCTGGTCCTCGAGCCCGGCGAGCCAGACCGGGCCGGCCCGGGTCGCGAGCGGCACCGCCGCGTTCGACAGGACCCGGATGCCGTTCTGCGTCAGCGCCGTGCCGGCGATGGTCGGGCCGGCGCCGCGCTTCTGGGCATCCTTGTCCTCCCACCAGTCATGGTTGCCGAGCACGGCGTAGACGCCGAGGGGAGCGGTGAGGCCAGCCAGCACCGGCGCCCACTCGGCTGCCGGGACGTAGCGGGTGACGTAGCGCTGGCCCGCCATGAAGTCGCCGACGAGTACCACGAGGTCGGCCTTGAGGGCGTTGGTCGCCGCGACGATGCCGGCGATGCGCTCGACGCTCATCCAGGGCTCGCAGGCGTGGATGTCGGTGAGGGCGGCGATGCGCAAGGTCAGCCCCGCCGGCCAGGGCGCGGCGGGGTTGGGCTGGATCGCGTAACGCGTCACGACCTGCCGGAACGGCTCGATTCCGGTGGCGTAGGCGCCGGTGCTGGCGCCGGACAGCGCGACGACGCCCGCCCCCTGGAGCACCCGGCGGCGGGTGAACAGGCGGTACCCCCTGCCCTCCTCACGCATCCTCGTCACCGGGAAACAGCCCGAACTGCACCGCGGGGTCGCGGTTCGGCTCCGGCAGGCCGAGATGGCGGAAGGCGTGGGCGGTGAGCACCCGGCCGCGCGGGGTGCGCTGCACGAAGCCCTTCTGGATCAGGTAGGGCTCGATGATCTCCTCGATCGCGTCGCGCGGCTCGGAGAGCGCCGCCGCGATGGTCTCGACGCCCACCGGCCCGCCGTTGAACGAGTGCGCGATGATGTTGAGGTACTTGCGGTCCATCGTGTCGAGGCCGGCGGGATCGACGTCGAGGAGGCGCAGCGCCCGGTCGGCGATGGCCCGGGTGATGGTGGGCGCGTCCTCCACGATGGCGAAGTCGCGCACCCGCCGCAGCAGCCGCCCGGCGATGCGCGGCGTGCCGCGCGCGCGCTTGGCGATCTCGTTGGCGCCGTCCGGCGCCATGCCGATGCCGAGCACCCGGGCGCCGCGGCTGACGATGAGTTCGAGTTCGTCGATGTCGTAGAATTCGAGCCGGATCGGGATGCCGAAGCGGTCGCGCAGGGGCGTCGTCAGCAGACCGGCCCGGGTGGTGGCGGCGACCAGGGTGAATTTCGGCAGTTCGATCTTCACCGAGCGGGCGGCCGGTCCCTCGCCGATGATGAGGTCGAGCTGGTAATCCTCCATCGCCGGATAGAGGATCTCTTCCACCGCCGGGTTGAGGCGGTGGATCTCGTCGATGAACAGGACGTCGCGCTCTTCGAGGTTGGTGAGCTGTGCGGCCAGATCGCCGGCCTTGGCGATCACCGGGCCGGAGGTCGAGCGGAAGTTCACCCCGAGCTCGCGGGCGACGATCTGGGCCAGCGTGGTCTTGCCGAGGCCGGGGGGCCCGACGAACAGCACGTGGTCGAGGGCCTGGCCGGTCTTCTTCGCCGCGTCGATGAACACCTGGAGATTGGCGCGCGCGGCCCTCTGGCCGGTGAAGTCGGCGAGGCTGAGCGGCCGGATCGAGGCGTCGGCATCGTCCTCGCGGCGCTCGGGGGTGAGGAGGGCTTTGGACTTGCTCAAGCGGGACCTGACGGGCTCTCGACGGACGGCGCGAGGCCGGCGGCACCCGCTCCCCGGATGTAATCGCTGGTGTCTGTCGCACAACGCGACCGATCGCGCTACGCTGCGGCGCAAACCGATCGGAGAGCGCGCCCCCCGTGACCAGCCTCGAGTCCGCGACGCTCGACCGGGCGCCGCCCCGGCCCGTCACCTTGGGCGAGGCCCTGCCGGTCTGGCTGCGGGTCGCCGCCCTGTCCTTCGGCGGCCCGGCCGGGCAGATCGCCGTGATGCACCGGGTGCTGGTCGAGGAGAAGCGCTGGATCTCCGAGAACCGCTTCCTGCACGCGCTCAATTTCTGCACGCTCCTGCCCGGGCCGGAGGCGCAGCAGCTCGCCACCTACGTCGGCTGGCTGATGCACGGGCCCCGCGGCGGCCTCGTGGCCGGCGGGCTGTTCGTGCTGCCGGGGCTTCTCGCCATCATGGCCCTGAGCTGGATCTACGTCCTCTACGGGCAGGCCGGCCCCGTCGCCGGGCTGTTCTTCGGCCTCAAGGCCGCGGTGCTCGCCATCGTGCTGGAGGCGGTGCAGCGCATCGGACGCAGGGCCCTGCGCGGCCCGGTGATGACGGGGCTCGCGATTGCGGCCTTCGTCGGCATCTTCTTCCTCGACGTGCCGTTCCCCCTCATCGTCGTGGCGGCGGGCCTCGTCGGGTTTGTCGGCGGCAGGATCGGGCATCCGGCCTTCCGGCCCGGGGGCGGGCACGGGGCGACGTCCGGCGCCGGCGCCTACCTGTTCGGCGACGACGCGCTGCCGCGCGAGCGCACGACCTGGCGCGAGACGCTCGCCACCCTAGCGCTCTGGGCCGCGATCTGGCTCGTCCCGGTCGCCGCGCTCCTCCTGGCGCTCGGGCCGGAGGACGTTTTTTCCCGCATCGCGGTGTTCTTCTCCAAGATGGCGCTCGTCACCTTCGGCGGCGCCTACGCGGCGCTCGCCTACGTGGCGCAGGCGGCGGTGGAGCGGTACGGCTGGATGCGCCCGGGCGAGATGCTCGACGGCCTCGGCATGGCCGAGACCACGCCGGGTCCGCTCATCATGGTGACGCAGTTCGTCGGCTTCCTCGCCGCCTTCCGGGCGCCGGGAGCGCTCCCGCCGCTCCTCGCCGGCACGCTCGGCGGATTGCTCACCACCTGGGTCACCTTCGCGCCGTGCTTCCTGTGGATCTTCGTCGGCGCGCCGTATGTCGAGCGCCTGCGCGGCCATTCCGCGCTCGCCGGCGCGCTCTCGGCGATCACCGCGGCGGTGGTGGGGGTGATCCTCAACCTCGCGGTGTGGTTCTCGCTCCACACACTGTTTCGCGAGTTGCGGCCGGTCGCCCTCGGGCCGGTGCGGCTCGACGTGCCGGTGCTGGCCAGCGTCGATCCTGTCGCGCTGGCCCTCGCCCTCGCGGCGGTCGTGGCGGTGTTCCGCTTCCGGGTCGGGATGATCCCGGTGCTGGGAGCCTGCGCGGCGGCGGGAGTGGGGTTGCGGCTGGCGGGGCTGATCTGAGGAGCGGACGGGATCCCCCCTAACCGCAAGCCAACTCCGGTTGGAGAAGAACCCCGCGGGTTGCGACGCTTGCGCGATATCAGGCACCGGGCATCAGCCGGGATCGACACCATCCTCCTCGATCCGCCTTGCGCAGGGGTATGGCGGTGAGGCGTTCCGGGTGACGGCCGCACGTCCGCGACGGCGCCAGCCGCCCTCCCCGGGGAGGCCGACCGGCGTCGTCGCGAGACGGATCGGGCCAAGGTTCCGCCGCGCCCGGGGTTCGTGCCGTCAGCGCGCAGCCCAGCGCAGGCCCGCCGCGGCAGCCGCCGGAGCGGCGGAGGTCCCGAGGCTCGGCGCCGAGGCCCCCGCGCTCGCCCCGGCCCTGGCGTGCCGGTAGAGGCCGCGGTGATCGGGATCGGGCGAGAGCGATTCGGTGATGCCGATCACCGTCTCGGCGGCGCCGAGCAGCACCGCGCCGTCGGGAGCGAGCTGATCGGCGATGCGGCGCAGCACGTCGGCCTTCGTCACCGTGTCGAAGTAGATCAGCACGTTACGGCAATAGACGATGTCGAAGGTGCCGAGCTGCTCGAACGGCTGCAGCAGGTTGAGCGGCCGGAAATCGACCATCTGGCGCAACGATTCCGCGATGCGCCACTGCTCGCCCACTTGCGTGAAGTGCTTGAGCATCAGCTGCACCGGCAGGCCGCGCTGGACCTCGAACTGGTTGTAGAGGCCGAGCTTGGCCTTCTCCAGCACCTCGGTCGAGAGGTCGGTGGCGACGATCTCGACCCGCCAGCCGGCCAGCCGGGACGCGGCCTCGGCGAGCAGCATCGCCAGCGAGTACGGCTCCTGGCCGGTCGAGGCGGCGGCGCACCAGATCCGCAGGCGGCGCTGGCCGGCCCGGGCGGCGAGCGCGCCGGGCAGCAGCACGTCGCGAAACAGGTCGAACGGCGTGCGGTCGCGGAAGAAGAAGGTCTCGTTGGTGGTCATCGCCTCGACCACCGCGCGCTCGATGGCGCTGTCGCGGGCGAGCCGCAGGCAGCCGACCAGCTCGGTCAGCCCGGCGAGGTTGAAGCGCCGGCAGACCGGCGACAGGCGGCTCTCGACCAGGTAGCGCTTCTCCGCCGTGAGGGCGAGGCCGGAGCGCTGCTTGAGGTAGAGGCGGAGGAAATCGAACTCGGACTCGGTCATCGACGCGGCATCCTCCCCCGGATCCGTGGCAGGATATCCATCAGTGGCCGCCGATGGCGGTGCGGAGCGCCGGGCCGATCGCCGGCAGCGGCAGGATCTCGTGGGCGTAGCCGGCCTTCACCAGGCTGCCGGGCATGCCCCAGACGGTCGAGGTCGCCTCGTCCTGGGCGAGCATGACCCCGCCGGCATCGACGAGCGCCTTGGCGCCCTTGGTGCCGTCCGAGCCCATGCCGGTGAGCACCACCGACAGGGTGGCGGCGCCGTAGACCTCGGCGGCGTCGCGGAACATCACGTCGACCGCCGGGCGGCAGAAGTTCACCGGCGGGCCGTCATTGAGCTGGATCACCGCCTCGGCGGCGGTCCCGGTCAGGCCCATGTGGCGCCCGCCGGGGGCGACGTAGACGACGCCCGGGCGCACCGGCTCGCCGTGCTTGGCCTCGGCCGCCGGCACGCCGATCCGGGCGCCGAGATGCTCGGCGAAGACCGCGGTGAAGACCGGCGGCATGTGCTGTACGATCAGGACCGGCACCCGCCGCAGGGTCGCGGCGCCGATGGCCTCCAGCACCTCTCCCACCGCCCGCGGGCCGCCGGTCGAGGAGCCGATCAGCAGGCAGCGCGGCGGGCTGGTGCGCAGGGGCCGCGGGCGCAGGCTCACCGGTGCGGCGGCGACCGCGGGGCGCGCCACCGGGGCCGGGGCGACGGCCGCCGGGCGCTCGGGCAGCCCGACCGGGCCGGGGCGCTCGGGCAAAGCCGCCGGGCGGGCGCGGGGCCGGTTGCGCAGGTCGGCCCCGAGCATGCGGATCTTCTGGACCAGGTCCTCGCGGAAGCTCGCCTGGGTGGTGACGCCGCGGTTGCCCTCGGGCTTGGGAAGGTAGTCGATCGCGCCGAGCGCCAGGCAGCGCAGCGAGATCTCCGCGTTGCGCTGCGTCAGGGTCGACATCATCACGACCTGGAGCCCGGGGCGCTTGGCCAGCATCCTCGGCAGCGCCTGGGTGCCGTCGAGCTCCGGCATCTCGATGTCGAGGAGCACGATGTCGGGCTGGACCCGGTCGAGGGCGTCGAGGGCGATGCGGCCGTTCGAGGCGGTGCCGACGATCTCGCAGCCGGCTTCCTCGAGCCAGCGCGAGACGAGGCCGCGGACCACGACGGAATCGTCGGCGACGAGGACGCGGATGCGCGGTCCGGCGCTCGCGGACGGGGTGGAGGGCGCGGCGGATGCGGCCATGGCGTGGTCTCGGTGGGCGCGCCGCGGGGCGGCCGGGGGATCGGGCCCCGGTCGCGAAGCCGGGGCGTCTCGGGGCGTGTCGGGCGCGCCGGCCTCGCGGGCGAGGCCGGCTTGCGGTGGGATTCAGGCAAGGCCCACTGCGCGGTGGGACTCAGGCGAGGCCCACCGCCTGGAGCTTGGCGGTCATGATGTCCTTGTCGAAGGGCTTCATGATGTATTCGTCGGCGCCGGCTTGCAGCGCCCGGGCGATCGACGCGACGTCGTTCTCGATGGTGCAGAACAGCACCTTCGGATGGTCGCCCGCGGGCAGGCGGCGCAGGGCGCGCAGGACGTCGTAGCCGTCCATGTGCGGCATGTTCCAGTCGAGCAGGACGGCGTCCGGCATGTGCGAGCGGCACTGCTCGACCGCCTCGCGGCCGTCCTCGGCCTCCGCGACCCGGAAGCCGAGGCCCTCGATGATCCGGCGCGCCACCTTGCGGATCACCGCCGAGTCGTCGACGATCAGGAAGGTTCTCATCCGGCCGTCCCCGCGGATCACGCCGCGCTGGCCGCTTGGCGCTCATCGCCGAAGGCGAGGACCGCCTCGACGTCGAGGATGATCAGCAGGCGGCCGTCGAGGCGGTGCACCCCGCGCGAGACCGCGCGCCAGCGGTTGTCGAGGTGGACCGGGTTCGGCTCGTAGGTATCGGCGGAGAGCTTCATCACCTCGCCGACCTGGTCGACGAGGAGCCCGTAGGCCTCGCCGCCATGCTCCAGGCCCACCGCCATGTTGCGGCCGTCGCCGGTGCGGTCGGGCAGGCCGAGGCGCCGGCGCAGGCAGAGCGCCGTGACGACGCGGCCGCGCAGGTTGAGCAGGCCCTTGATCTCCGGCGGCGAGAGCGGGACGTCGGTGAGGTTCGTGGCGATGAAGACGTCGTGCACCCGGTCGATCGGCAGGCCGAACAACTCGTCGCCGAGGAGGACCGTGACGTAGTCGGTGGTCTCGCCGGCGGAGGGCGCTGACGTGCCGGCGGTGTTGGTGTTGGCGGCCATCATGGGCGGGGCTCGGGCGTGTGAGGGAGTTGGGTCCGGACGCGCTGCGCCCGGACGATCGCGTCAGCGGGTCACGCCGCGGCGTCGAGGGGGGCGCTGGTGATCTCGTTCACCGCCGCCACCAGGCCGGAGCGGTCGAACTTCGCCACGCAATCGGCGACGCCGAGCGCCCGGGCGCGGGCGAGCGAATCCGGCGCCATCGTGCCGGCGAGCGCCACCACCGGCATCGCGGCGAGCCTGCCGCCGACCTTGCGCATCGCCTCGATCAGGTCGAAGCCCGAACGGCCCGGCATCTCCAGGTCGCAGACCACGAGGTCGAAGCGGGCCTCGCCGCCGAGATGGCGCAGGGCCTCCTCGGCATCACCCGCCTGCGTCACGCGGAAGCCCGCCGCCTTGAGCACGGGGGTCAGCATCTCGCGGAAGAAGGCCGAGTCGTCGACGAGCAGCAGGCTCGGCACCTTCGGCACCGCGCGATGGGCCGACTGGCCCCAATCGTCGTGGGCGAGCGGCAGGTAGTGGGCGATGTTGACGATCTCGGTCGCCCGGTTGCGAACCACCGCCGAGCCGATCAGGTCGGAGCGCTCGGTGACCAGTTCGACGTCCAGCACCTCGTCGACGATGTCGACGATCTCGTCGACCACGAGGCCCATCGAGCGCTCGCCGTCGGAGAACACCACCAGGGCCTGGGCGCCCTCGCGCTTCATCGCCTGCCCCGGGTCGGCCGGGACGAGCGGCATCAGCCGGCCGCGATACTGGATCAAGGGGCGCCCGCCGACCCACTCGATCTTGGCCGCGTCGATCTCCTCCAGGCGCGTCACGAGCGAGAGCGGCACGGCCTTGAGCGAGTCGCCGCCGCCCTTGAACACGAGCAGCGTCACCGCCTGATCGGCCCCGTTCTCGTCGCCGTCGGCCTCCGCCTCGACCTCGCCGGGCTGGCCGCTCGCCGCGCCCGATCCGACCATCTTGGCCACGCCGTTGGGATCGATGATCAGCACCACCGCCCCGTCGCCCAGGATGGTGTTGCCCGAGAACAGCGGGATGTGCCGGAGCTTGGAGGACATCGGCTTCACGACGATCTCCTCCGTGTGGAAGACGCCGTCGACCAGGATGCCGAAGCGCTGGCGCCCGACCTGGCTCACCACCACGAAGCCCTCGTCGGTCGAGGCCGGGGCGTCGGGCGCGTCGAGGCCGAGCATCGCCGCCACCGGCACGATCGGCAGCAGGCGGTCGCGCAGGCGCAGGACCGGCGAGCCGTTGATCCGCTCGACCGTGTGGTCGGTGCCGGGCTGCACCCGCACCAGCTCCAGCACCGAGACCTGCGGGATCGCGAAGCGCTGCTCGCGGGCCGAGACGATGAGCGCCGCGACGATCGCCAGCGTCAGCGGGATCTTGATCGTGAAGGTGGTGCCGCGGCCGAGCTCGGTCTGGATGTCGATCGTGCCGCCGATCAGCTCGATGTTGGTCTTCACCACGTCCATGCCGACGCCGCGGCCGGAGACCGAGGTGACCGCCTTGGCCGTCGAGAAGCCGGCGTGGAAGATGAACTTCGCCACCTGGGCGTCGGTCATCCGCTCGACCTCGGCCTCCGTGGCGACGCCGCGCTCGACCGCCTTGCGGCGGATCGCCGACAGGTCGAGGCCCTTGCCGTCGTCGGCGATCTCGATGGTGATCGTGCCGCCCTCGTGGAAGGCGTTGAGGCGGATCGTGCCCTTCTCGGGCTTGCCGGCGGACTTGCGCTCAGCGCCCGACTCGATGCCGTGGTCGGCCGAGTTGCGCACCATGTGGGTGAGCGGGTCCTTGATGACCTCCAGCACCTGGCGGTCGAGCTCGGTCTCGGCGCCCTGCATCACCAGGTCGATCTTCTTGCCGAGTTCCGACGACAGGTCGCGCACCACCCGCGGCAGCTTCTGCCAGGCCGAGCCGATCGGCTGCATGCGGGTCTTCATCACCCCTTCCTGCAGCTCGGCGGTGACGTGGGACAGGCGCTGGAGCGGCACCTTGTAGTTGCCGTCCTCGTGCCGGCGCGCGATCTCGAGCAGCTGGTTGCGGGTCAGCACCAGCTCCGAGACCATGGTCATCAGGTGCTCGAGGGTGTCGACGTTCACCCGGATCGTCTGCACCTTGCTGACCGGGCCGCTCTCGCCCTCGGCGGCGGGCTGCTCGGCCCGGGCCGGCTCGGGACGGCGCGGCTCAGGAGCGGCGGCTTCCTGGCGAACGGGCTCCTGGCGAGCGGGCTCCTGGCGAGCGGGCTCCTGGCGAGCGGGCTCCTGGCGAGCGGGTTCCTGGCGAACAGCCTCCTGGCGGGCCGGCTCGGGACGGACGGGCTCGGGCGCCGGCAGCGGGGCGAGGGCCTCGGGAGCGGGCGCGTCGGTCTCGACGGCGGTATCGCGAAAGGCGCGCTCGAGGTCGTCGAGGGAGACCTCGCCCGGCTTGAGCGCGCGTTCCAGCACCTGGAGCACCAGGGTGCCGGAGGTCGCCGGGGGGGCGACCGGCACCGGCTCGGGCGCCGGGACCGGCTCCTCGGACATGCGCTCGAGGGCGCCGATCAGGTCCTCGTCGACCCCGGCCGGCTCGCCGCCGGTGCGCTCCAGCTCGGCCAGGATCAGCTTGATCCGGTCGAGGGTCTGCAGGATCAGGCTGACGGCCGGGCTCGTCACCGGCATCCCGTCGCGGAACTTGCCCATCAGGGTCTCGGCCGCGTGCGCCAGCGCCTCGAGGCGCGGCAGGCCGAGGAACCCGCAGGTGCCCTTGATGGTGTGCACCAGCCGGAAGATGTTCCGCAGGATCGTCTGGTTGTTCGGATCCTGCTCGAACCGGACGAGTTCGAGGTCGACAGTGTCCAGGTGCTCCCCGGATTCCGTCAGGAACTCACGCAACAAATCGTCCATCGCGGCCACTCGTCGATCCACGCAGGATCTCTGCGCAGTGTCCACGCTGCCACGGGAGCCTTTATGATCCGTTGCCGGAAGTCCTCACACTCGCCCGATCCCGGTCGTCATCCGGGTCAGAATCGAAGGAAAACCCCGGGCGCGGGGAAGAACACGCTCCGCCCGGGGTCCGGCGCGGGGTTAGATGCCGTTATCGTCGGCCTCGACGTCGGGCTCGACGTCAGGGGTGCCCGGAACGGCGGGCTCGGCCCGGATCGTGACCGTGTCGCCCTCGATCGAGAACCGCACGCCCATCTCGGCGGCCCGGGCGACCAGGCCGGCGTAGAACGGCTGGATCGCGTGGGCGTCGACGGTGCCGCTCGCCGGCGTGCCGGCGATAAGCGCCTCGACGTGGGGCGGGATGCGGGCATAGGCGCCCTTGGCGGTCAGCACGAAGACCGGCGCCTCGGCCTCGCCGGTGACCGCGACGTCGATGACGCCGCCGCGGGGAATCGCCGTGACGGCGATGACCACCAGGTTCAGGAGCAGCTTGACCTTGTTCTTCGGAAACAGCGCCCGCGGCGCGCTCCAGGACAGCTGGGTCTTCTCGTCGCCGAACATGCCGCGGGAGACGTTCTCGGCGTCGGCGAGGTCGATGCTGGCGCCCGCCGAGCCCGCCGCCCCGAAGGCGATGCGGGCGAATTGCAGCCGAGCCGAGGCCTGGCGGGCGCTCTTGCGGATCAGGTCGAGGGCGAAGTCGCGCATCTCGGCGCTGTCCTCGTCCTCCAGCACCTCGAGGCCGTTCACGATGGCGCCGACGGGGCTGATGACGTCGTGGCAGACCCGCGAGCAAAGCAGCGCCGAGAGGTCGAGGGCGTCGAGGGTGACGGTAGTCATGGGCGCGCTCCGCGGGGCCGGCAGATGGGGTCGTGGTCGCGGCGGCTCCCGCCACGGTTTGCCGGCACGGATAGCCGTCGCGCGGCGGTTTGAAAAGGCGATCGACGTATCGTCGCTTGCGCCGATCGATCGACAAGCCCGCCGCCGGCGGGCATGAATGCACGATGACGCCCGCCATCATGCCCACGCTCGCGCCGACCCTGTCCCTCGACCGACCGCCCGGCCCCGACGAGCGCGACGCCATCGCGCTGCACCTCGCGGGGATCGCCACGGCGGCCGGCGTGGTCCTGCGGCGCTTCGAGCTCGGCGGCTGCCGCCACCACCTCAAGGCCGACGGCTCGCCGACGAGCCAGGCCGACCTCGCCGCCGAGGCGCAGATCGTCGCGGCGCTCGGCCAGATCTGGCCCGGCATCCCGGTGATCGCCGAGGAGACCGCCGCCGAGGCGGCCCCGGCCGCCCTGTTCTTCCTCGTCGACCCCCTCGACGGCACCAAGGATTTCCTGAAGGGCACCGGGGAGTACACGGTCAACATCGCGCTGGTCGCCGGCGAGCGGCCGGTGGCGGCGGCGCTCGCCGCCCCGGCGCTCGCCCGGGTCTGGGCCGCCGGGGAGCGCGCCGTCGAGGCGCCGGTCGTCGAGGGCGTGCCGGGCGCCTTCCGGCCGGTTGCGGCGCGGCCTGTCCCGGCCGACGGGATGACGGCGCTGGTCAGCCGCAGCCACGGCGAGGCGGCAGACGAGGCCTGCCTCGCCGGATTGCCGATCGGGGCGCGGCGCGGCGTGTCCTCGGCGCTCAAGTTCGGGCTCATCGCCTGCGGCGAGGGCGACGTCTACGTCCGCTGCGGCCCGACCATGGAGTGGGACACCGCCGCGGGTGACCACATCCTGACCCAGGCCGGCGGCTGCCTCGTCGGCCCGGACGGAGAGCCCCTCGGTTACGGCCGCCGGCCCGGCCAGTACCGCAACGGCCCGTTCGCGGCCTTCGGCGATCCCGCGCAGGCCGGCCGCGCGGTGCTGCCGGCGACGTGCCCGGCGCGGGGCTGAGCGGGAACGTTTTCCGACGAAGTGGATACCAGTTCGTCGAAGGTATGCGGCACGATCAAAACCTGAGAGCCGCGCCCGATTGCAGCGCCACGCTACCCAACACAGCAGGCTGAGCAGGTGCGGGCGCGACGGCTGAGAGAAAGATCCCTCCCCCCTCTGCGGGGGAGGGTGGCGAGCGAAGCGAGCCGGGAGAGGGGACATCGCTTCCGGATATGGCGGAGCCACCGTGAAAGGCGCCACCTGGATCAGCGTCGCGCTGCCCCTCTCCCGACCCCTGCTGACGCAGGAGCCACCCTCCCCCGCAGAGGGGGGAGGGTTCATGTGCTCGGCCGTCGCAGCCCAATCACGCAACCTCCTGTGTCGTGTAACGTGTGCATCGCGATCGGGCGCTGCTCCAGGCGGCTCAGCTGCCGATCGCGGCCTCGGGCCGCAGGCTCGGCCAGCGCGCCTCCGCGGCGTCGATGAGGGTCGTGTCGGCCCGCGCCCGGCGCTCCGCATCGCGAAAGAGGTAGAGGCGGTCGTCGCGCAGGGCCGCCACCAGGGGATCGGTCTCGACGAGCCGGCCGGCGGCCATGCCCTCGGGATCGAAGCCGCCGAGGCGCGGCGCGTAGGCCTCGGGCGCCCGGGCGAAGGCGCCGCGATTGGCCGCGGTGGCGAAGCGCCAGACCAGGCCCGACCAGGTGAATTCGTGCGCCTCGGTGCCGGGCAGCGGCGCCTCCCCGAGCCGGTAGGAGACCGGATCGAAGCCGCGCAGGGCGAGCGCGGTGAGGGGATCGGCGGCGTAGAGGTCCGGCACGCCGAGCGGCGTCTCGCCGCGGGCCGGCGCTGGCAGGAGCGCGCCCGCGGGCAGAAGCGACAGCACGCCGCGCCGCGTTAACCGGATCTTACCCATATTCGCCGCATCTGTGGCATCCCGCCGCCCGTCCGCGCCGGCTCCCATGGGCTCGACGCCCGCGGTGGCCGTCGGGGACCACCTTAAGCCGGGATGCCTAACGAATGCTCTCAGCCTCCTCCGTCTCGTCAGGTCGGCAGACGCCCGGCGTCTCGCGCCGGCGCGCGCTCGCGGCTCTGCTCGTCGCCGCCTCCGCGATGCTCGCCGCCCTGCCCGGCACCGCCGCGGCCCAGGGACGTGGCCCGGGCGACCCCGGCACCTTCCAGCCGCGGGAGATCATCGATTCGGGCCACCAGTTCTTCGGCTCGGTGTCGCGCGGCCTCGCGCTCACGGTGCAGGAGGCGACGCGGCGCTGGGGCGAGCCCAACGGCTACATCCTCGGGCAGGAGGCCTCCGGCGCGATCATCGGCGGCGTGCGCTACGGCGAGGGCACGCTGTTCACCCGCAACGCCGGCCAGCGCAAGGTGTACTGGCAGGGGCCGTCGCTCGGCTTCGACGTCGGCGGCGACGGTGCCCGCTCGATGATGCTGGTCTACAACCTGCCGCGGGTGAACGCGCTCTACCGCCGCTTCGTCGGCATGGACGGCTCGGCCTACGTGGTCGGCGGCTTCGGCATGTCGGCGGTGACCGCCGACAACATCGTGGTGGTGCCGATCCGCGCCGGGGTCGGGGCGCGCTTCGGAATCAACGTCGGCTACCTCAAATTCACCGATTCGCCGACCTGGAACCCGTTCTGAGGGAACCGCCCGCGCACGGTCGCGCTGGTCCTGGCGGCCGTCCCGTGGCAGGGTCCGGCCGCGCCGCCCGCGTGCTCCGATGCCGGCGCGCGGGGCGCGCCGACCCTATCCACCGTCCGCGCCGGTTCGTCCGCCCGGACGCCGAGAGAGTATCGCCCGGGTGATCGAGTCCCTGATGTTCGCGGCGCTGGGGTTCCTCGCCGCCAGCCTGTGCGCCCTGCTGATCCTGCCGGCGCTCAACGCCCGGGCCGAGCGCCTGACGCGGCGCCGGCTCGAGGCGCTCTACCCGATGTCGATCGTCGAATTGACCGCCGAGAAGGACCACCTGCGGGCCGAGTTCGCAGTGCGCGAGCGCCAGCTCGAGCGCCGGGTCGAGGAGGCGCAGGCCGCCCGCCGGGCCGAGATGGAGGAGATGGGCCGGCGCACCGTGCGCATCGGCACGCTCACCCAGGAGATCGAGCGCCGGGACGCGCATCTCGGCGCGATCGAGCAGGACCTCGCGGCGGCGCGCGGCAACCTCGCGCAGGTCCAGGGCGAGGTCGCCGAGGCCCGCACCGCGCGGGCCGCCGCCGAGGAGGCGATGCGGGCGCTGGAGGGCCCCTACCAGCGGGCGCTCGCGGAGCTCGCGACCTTGCGCGCCGAGGTCGAGGCGAGCCGGACCGGCCGGGCCGAGGCCGAGACGGCGCGCGGCGTCGCCGAGGAGCGGGTGCGGGCGGCACGCGGACAGGTGGCCGCGGCGGGCGAGAGCGTCGCCAGCGCCGCCCGCGAGCAGATCCAGGCCCTCGAGGACGCGCTGGCCGACCTCAACGCCCGCCACGCCGCCGAGACCGAGGCGGCCCGGGCCGAGATCGCGCGGTTGCACCGCGCCTTGCAGGACGCCGCGCGGGCTGCCTCCCCGCCCCCCACCGCCGAGATCGCGGCCCAGAACGCCGCCCTGGAGCGCCGGATCGCCGAGGTCGCCGACGCCCTGATGCAGGGTCGGTCAGAGCCGCGCCTGCCGCAGGCGACGCCGCTGCCGGCCCCCGCCGCGGCCGGGTGACCGCGCAGCGTGTGCTCTGCGGCACATCGCTGCCGCATCGTCCCGCGCGCAGCTGCGCCGCGCCGATCGGGAAACGCCCCGGAAACACCGTCCAAGCTGTTGGGGCAACAGGGGTTTCTCGCATCGGGCGACGAGGCCTGCCCGGTGCAGCCGGTGCCCGTCCCGCAACGGCCTCACCCTGCGGCCCTTGTCAGGCTAGGGGTTTGAGGCCATGTGGCTGCCACTTCCCACGCTCTGCAAGGCTTCGACAGACATGATGCTCAGGCCGATGTCGCTCGCTCTCCTGACTGCCGGCAGCCTGATGGTGCTCGCCGGACCGGCCCTAGCCCAACGGGACGACCCCAACCTGAAGAAGTACTGCACCGGCGACTACATGACCTATTGCGGCAACCTGCCGCCGGACAGCCCCGAGGTCGATAAGTGCTTCGAGAAGAACATGAAGAAGATCTCGGTCAACTGTAAGAGGGCGATCGACTACTACGAGCAGACCCACAAGTAGGCAGTTCGTCCGGGGCTCGGCTCACGCCGAGGCCTCGGCCGGGCTGGCGGCCTCCAGGGCCTCGGCCAGGGCCTCGATGGTGAAGGGCTTGCGCAGGACCGTCTCGCCGGGGCCCGGCCGAGGGCCCTCCTGGTCGTCGTCCCGCGGATGCCCGGTGGCGAAGATCACCTTCAGGTCGGGCCGGCGCCGCCGCGCCTCGGCCGCCAGCGTCGGCCCGTCGAGGCCGGGCATCACCACGTCGGTGAACAGCACCGCCACGTCCCGCTCGCTGTCGAGGACGGCGAGCGCCGCCGCCCCGTCCGGCGCCGTCACGGTGCGGTAGCCGAGTTCCCCGATGGTCTCGGCGCTCGCGAGCCGCACCGCGGCGTCGTCCTCCACCACCAGCACCGTCTGCCGCGCCCGGCCCGGCACCGCCGTCGCGAGGAGCGACCGGCCGGCGGTCTCGGCCGGCACCCCGTCGGCGCTCACCGGCAGGGTCAGCTCGATCGCCGTGCCCTGCCCCGGCTGGCTGTCGATGCGCACGCGCCCGCCCGACTGGGTGACGAAGCCGTAGACCTGGCTCAGGCCGAGGCCCGTGCCCCTCCCTTGCGGCTTCGTGGTGAAGAACGGCTCGAAGGCGCGGGCGACCACGTCGGCCGGCATGCCGGTGCCGGTGTCGCGCACCGTCACGGACACGGCCCGGGTGCCGTCGTCGAGGGCGCCGTGCGCCGTCTCGAGCGAGAGCCGCCCGCCGCCAGGCATCGCGTCGCGGGCATTGACCGCGAGGTTGAGGATCGCGTTCTCGAGCTGGTTCTGGTCGACGAAGATCGCCGGCGGATCGGGCATCAGCCGGGTCTCGACCCGCACCGTCTCGCCGAGGGTTCGCCGCAGGAGGTCGATCATGCCGCCGACGAGGCGGTTCGGATCGGTCGGGCGCGGCTCCAGGGGCTGCTGGCGGGCGAAGGCGAGAAGCCGGTGGGTGAGCTTCGCCGCCCGGTCGGTGCCGTCGAGGGCGCCGGCGATGAAGCGGCCGACATCGGTGTCGCCCCGGGCGATGCGCCGCTGCACCAGCTCCAGCGAGCCGGTGATGACGGCGAGCAGGTTGTTGAAGTCGTGGGCGATGCCCCCCGTCAACTGGCCGACCGCCTCCATCTTCTGCGACTGGCGCAGCTGGTTCTCGGCGGAGAGCCGCTGGGCGTGCTCGCGCTTGAGGTCGGCCAGCGCCTGCTGCTCGGCCCGCGCCCGGGCGAGCGCCAGCCAGGCCATCAGCACCAGGGTCAGGGCCGAGACGGTGGCGACGAGGCCGTAGATCCGCAGGTTGTCGTACCAGCGGTCGAGGGCGATCACGGTCTCGACCGAGAAGGCGACCTCGACCGGATAATCGCCGATGCGGCGCCAGGCGTAGAGCCGCTCGGCCTCGCCCGGCGGGGTGCCGGTGGCGGCACCCCCTTGGGGGCGGGCGCGGATCGCCCGCAGCAGCGGATCGGCGGGGGCGAGGCGCTCGTCGACGTCGGGGCCGGGCGGCTCGCGCACCAGGATGGCGCCGTCGGCGCGCAGCAGCATCGCCCGGTGGTCGGTGGGCGCGGCGATCTCGGCGTAGAAGCGGGCGAAGTATTCGGTGCCGAGCGCGATCACGATCACGCCGTCGAACCGCCCGTCGTCGGTCGAGCGCCGGCGGCTGACCATGAAGGCGGTGGTGCCGTCGGCATCCCGCACGGCGGGGCTGACGTAGATCCCGATGTCGCGCGGGCGGTGGACCGAGAAAACGTCCCGGGCGGCGAGGTCGCGGCCGAGATCGGCCTCGCGGCTCGACGCCTCGATCTTGCCCTGCGGATCGACCACCCACACCGCCCGGGCCTGGGCGAGCGGCGCCTTCAGGCTCGCCAGGAAACCGCCGGTGGCGGGCGCGGCGATCTGGCTCCAGCTGCGGTCGAAGACGTAGTCGTCGACCCGGTCCATCGCCAGTTCGGCGGTGTCGAACACCTTCGAGGCGTGCTCGTGCATCACCGCCGCGGTGCGCACCACGGCGCTGTCCTCTTCCCGCAGGACCTCGGCCCGGTTCCACCACGCCGCGCCCACCAGGACGACGCACGGCACCAGGAAAGCCGCGGCGACGAGGAGCTGGTGCAGCCGCACCGTCGAAAGGCTCACGGGACACTCACAAACGCGACGGAAGCCGACGCGGCGATCGGCCAAAAGCTTAACTGTTCGTTAGCGGATTGGCGAGCGAAACGATCGCCGCACCGATCCTCCGCCGCCGCCTTAGCGGGCGGTGTGTCGCCGGGGCATCGGCGGGGTCGCCCGACGACGACGCACTCTCGCGGGCCGCTTCCAACGCCGCCTTAACGGCCACGCTCGAATGCCGCGCAATCGCGCCGGAAAGGCCGCGAGACCCGGGCTCGCCTCGCGGGGTGCGGACCGCTATGGTGCCGCGGCCACGCTTCGCGTTTCCCGGATCCCGCCCGTGTTCCGTTCCCGTACCCTCGTCCTCCTCGGCCTGATCGCCCTCTCGGCCGCCGCCTGCGGCCGGCGCGGCCCGCTCGAGCCGCCGCCCGCGGCGGCGACCGCCCAGCCGCAGGCGGGCGGCCAAGGGATTAGCCAAGCGACCAGCCAAGTGACCAGCCAAGCAGGCGGGACCCGGCCGAAGACCGGGGCGGCCGCGGTCAACACCCTTCCCGCCGGCGTCGGGCTCTCGGCGGGCGCCTCCGCCCCGGACCCGGAGGACGAGCTGCCCTCCACCGCCGTCGCCGCGCCGACCGGGATCCCGGCCCCGACGGAGTCGTCGTCGCGCCGCCGCAAGGGCTACGTGATCCCCAAGGAGCCCTTCCCCCTCGACCCGCTGCTCTGATCGGGCCTGAAGCAGATTTCGCCGAAGCGGTTGCCGGTTCGGCGCCAAAAATCTGCGGCACAACAAGACCCTGAGCGGACGACGCGTTAGCCTGCCGACACAAGTCTGCTTGGAGGGTGCAAAGGCCGACCGGTTTCGTGTAGAGGGCGCGTCTCACGCGCCCGCGTCAGGCGCGGCAGCGCCCGAACCCCGGTCAACCTCCATGCACCACTTCACCTATCGCGACGGCGTGCTCCACGCCGAGGACGTCGACCTGGCACGGCTCGCGGGCGCGGTCGGCACCCCGTTCTACTGCTACGCCTCCGCCACCCTGGAGCGGCACTACCGGGTCTTCGCCGAGGCCTTTGCCGGCGACGACGCGCTGGTCTGCTACGCCATGAAAGCGAACTCGAACCAGGCGGTGCTCGCCACCCTGGCGCGGCTGGGCGCCGGCATGGACATCGTCTCGGAGGGCGAGCTGCGCCGGGCGCTCGCCGCCGGCGTGCCGGGCGAGCGGATCGTGTTCTCCGGCGTCGGCAAGACCAAGGGCGAGATGGCGGCGGCCCTCGACGCCGGCATCCTGTGCTTCAACGTCGAGAGCGAGCCCGAGCTGGAGCAGCTGTCGCGGGTGGCCGCCGCCAAGGGCGCGACGGCGCCGGTCTCGATCCGGGTCAACCCGGACGTCGATGCCCGCACCCACGCCAAGATCTCCACGGGCAAGTCCGAGAACAAGTTCGGCATCCCGATCTCGCGCGCCCGCGAGGTCTACGATCGGGCGGCCCGCTTGGCCGGCCTGTCGCTCGTCGGTGTCGACATGCATATCGGCAGCCAGATCACCGATCTCGCACCCTACGACAACGCCGCCGCCCTGCTCTGCGGGCTCGCCCGCGACCTGATGGCGGCGGGGCACAGGCTGCACCACGTCGATTTCGGCGGCGGGCTCGGCATCCCCTACCGCGACGACAACGCGCCCCCGCCGGACCCGGCGGCCTTCGCGGCGGTGCTGCGGCCGCATTTCCGGCCGCTCGGCCTGAAGCCGGTCTTCGAGATCGGCCGGATGATCGCCGGCAATGCCGGGGTGCTGGTCACGCGGGTGCTCTACGTCAAGCACGGCGAGGGCCGCACCTTCGTGATCGTCGACGCGGCGATGAACGACCTGATCCGCCCGACCCTCTACGAGGCCTACCACGCCCTGCGCCCGGTGGCCGAGCCGAAGCCCGAGGCCGGCCGCCTCACCGCCGACGTGGTCGGCCCGGTCTGCGAGAGCGGCGACTACCTGGCGCTCGCCCGCGAGATGCCGGAGGTCAAGCCCGGCGACCTGATCGCCGTGATGTCGGCGGGCGCCTACGGCGCCGTGCAGGCCTGCACCTACAACACTCGGCCCCTGGTGCCCGAGGTGCTGGTGCGGGGGCCCGACCACGCGGTGATCCGGCCGCGGCAGAGCTATGAGGAATTGATCGGGCTCGACCGGATGCCCGGGTGGCTGGCCGATCCAGCAGGCTGAAGCCGCCTCGGAACGAATGCATGCGGTCCAGCGGCACCGTCCCGCACGACCATGGCCACCCGTGACCATGGATCGTCACGAGGCATCCAAACGGTATGCGGCGCTTCTTGCGACAGCAGAGGCTGATGCGACCGATAATCTGGCGGCAATCTTGCCGCCGGAGTCTGTCGTCGAGCCGATCACCGGTGTCACCTTGTCGGCCTGGGAGCTGCAGTGGCGACCCGTATCGACGCGACGACCACCAGAAGGCGGTTGGGACTGGCCGTCGATCTGGACGGACCGGCGGCGGCGCCACAAGGAGTTGTTTCACTGCGCGGTCTGGACCGGTGGCGATCGCCTGGTCGGACTGGCGCTCGGTGTCCCGAACAAAACGGCCGTCGTTCTGGAAGGTGTCGAGGGTGATCCGCGTGGAGACAATCCCGCCAGCGGTCTTGTCCTCATCGCCATCATCGAAGCTGCGGCCTGCTACGCTCGGCTGACGAATCGATCGGAGATCTGGGCCAGAGAGCCGTCGAACCAGCGCCTCGTTGACCTCTACGTCGAGAGGTTTACGTTCGAGCCGGTGAGCCGCAAGGGCTATCCCTTCTATTGCCGCAAGCGATTGTGATTGCCATGGACGATCCGAGACGAGCACAGGCTCAGGCCCCGGGGCGAAGCGATATCTCGGAGGCTCCCGCCGTGCCTTCGGAGGCAGCGGCTACCGTCAAGCCGGGTCCGACTCGCGGCATCATCGCCTCCCTCAGCTCCGAGGACGTCGCGGCGATCGCGTCCTACACGGGCTCCATCCTGAGCGGGAGCGGCCTCCCGCGCCGTCCGACGCGCGATCGTTAAAATGCGACGGAATTTCCGAACCGGACGGCCAGTCCTCGCGGCCTAACGTGCCGGCATGTGATCCGCGAGGAGCAGACGTGATGACGCCCCAAGGCAATCTTCTCGCCCGTGCCGAGGCCGTGGTCGAGCGCGCGTTCCGCGTCGCCGCCGAGCACCACGCGACCCTGGCCCAGGCCCGCCACGCCGTGCAGCCCCTGCGCGAGGCGGCGATGCGGCAGGACGGGGGCGTGCCGCACGCTCCCGAAACCGGGCGCCCGCGCAAGGACCTGTCGGCCTGAGCCGATTTGACCCGCTGGCCCGTCGGGACCGGCATGCTAGCCTGCCGCCTTCGCCCGTCCGCGGACGGGACCAGCGGGAGCAGGGCATGAGCAAGGCCGAGCCGGACACCGCGCAGCGCGACCCCGCCCCCGAGGGCCGGGCCGATCCGGTGCGCGCCGGGCTCGACCGGCTGGTGGTCCGCGCCGGGCGGGTGACGCTGTGGGAGCAGGCCTGGCCGATCCTGTGGCGCGGCCTCGCGGTGGTGCTGGCCTTCCTCGCCGCGTCGTGGCTCGGGCTGTGGCTCGATGCCGGACCGACCTTGCGCATGGCGGGGGTGGCGCTGTTTAGCCTCGCCCTCCTCGTCGCGCTGCTGCCGCTGGTGCGCCTGCGCGGAATCGGGCGGCATCAGGCGCTGGCGCGGATCGACCGCGATGCCGGCCTGTCCCACCGCCCGGCCCGCACCCTCGAGGACACCCTCGCACTCGGGCAGGACGATCCCGGCACGCAGGCGCTCTGGGCGCTCCACCGCCGGCGCGCCGCCGCGACGCTCGCCCGCCTGAAGGTCTCCGGCCCCCGGCCCGGGATGGCGCGGCGCGATCCCTTCGCCCTGCGCGCGGGCGCGATCCTCGCCGCGGTGGCCGGCGCCTTCGTGGCCGGGCCGGAGGCCGGCGACCGCCTGCGCGCCGCCTTCGACTGGCGCGGGCCGGCCGCGGCCGCGCCCTCGTTCCGGGTCGACGGCTGGATCGACCCGCCGCTCTACACCCGCACACCCCCCCTCATCGTCACCCTGGCGGAGGCCGGCCAGCGCCTGCGGGCGCCGGTGAACTCGACGCTGGTGGTGCGCATCGCCGGCGCCTCCGACGCGACCGTGACGCCGGGTGCCGGCCTGAAGGCCCTGCCCGCCACCGCCCCGGCCCGGCCCGACCTGCGCGAGGAGCGCTTCACCCTCACCGGCGGCACCGCCGAGGTCGCGGTGCAGACGGGGTTCGCCAGCACCCACCGCCTCACGATCGAGACCATCCCCGACCGGCCGCCGGAGATCGCCTTCGCGGGCCAGCCGGAGGCCAACGGGCGCGGCACCTTCACCCTCGCCTACCGGGCCAAGGACGATTACGGCCTCGCCTCGGCGGAAGGACTCGTCGAGCCGCAGGCGAAGGCGCGCAGCCTGGTGCCACCGCCGCGCCTCACCCTGAGCCTGCCGGCGGACGCGCAGGGGACCAGCGACACCCGCACCCTGATCGACCTCACCGACAACCCCTGGGCCGGCGCCAAGGTGCTGCTGACCCTGGTGGCCAAGGACGAGGCCGGCCAGGAGGGGCGCTCTGCCCCCCTCGCCTTCACCCTGCCGGGCCGGTTCTTCACCAAGCCGCTGGCGCGCTCGCTCGCCGAGGAGCGCCGCCGCCTCGTCCTCGATCCGGACGGGAGCCGCGCCCGGGTCGAGACCTCGCTCGACGCGCTGCTGATCGCGCCGGAGCGGTTCACGCCGCAATGGGGCGTCTTCCTCGGCCTCCAGGAGGCGTCCCGCCGCCTGCGCGCGGCGAAGACCGACGAGGCCCTGACGGAGGTCGCCGACCTCCTCTGGACCATGGCGCTCCAGATCGAGGAGGGCGACCTCTCGGACGCCGAGAAGGCGTTGCGCGCCGCCCAGGACCGGCTCAAGGACGCCCTCGACCGCGGCGCCTCCGACCAGGAGATCGCCAAGCTCACCGACGAGCTGCGCCAGGCGATGGACCGTTTCCTGAAGGAATTCGCTCAGCGCCAGCAGCAGAACCCGCAGAATCCCGGCCAGCAGAACCAGCAGGCCGACCGCACGGTGACGCCGGACGATCTCGCCAAGATGCTCGACCAGATGCAGGACGCGATGAAGCGCGGCGACGTGGCCGAGGCCCAGCGCCTGCTCGACCAGCTCCGCGGCATCCTGGAGAACCTGCAGACGGCGCAGCCGAACTCGCGCATGTCGGATCCGACGGCCCGCGAGATGAACCGCCAGATGCAGGACCTGGAGGCGATGGCGCGCGAGCAGCAGGGGCTTCGCGACGAGACCTTCCGCCAGGGCCAGGAGCGCCGCTTCGGCAATCGCAGCCAGCCGCAGCAGCCGGGCCAGCAGGGCCAGCGCCAGCCGGGTCAGCGCGGTCAGCAGGGGCAGCGCGGCGGCGAGCCTCAGCCGGGGCAGGACGGCCAGCAGCCCGGCCAGCGCGGCCAGCAGGGGGGCGACAAGCAGGGCGGTGTCGGCGACCGCCAGCAGGCCCTGCGCCAGCGCCTGGAGGACCTTCAGCGGCGGATGAAGGAGCTCGGCATGCAGGGCGAGCAGGGCCTGTCCGACGCCGAGCAGGCGATGCGCGAGGCCGAGAACGCGCTCGGCCAGGGCCAGGACGGCTCCGCCGTCGACGCGCAGGGCCGCGCCCTCGAAGGGTTGCAGCGCGGCGCGCAGGGCATGGCCCAGCAGATGCAGCAGATGGGCCAGGACGGCGACGGCCAGCAGGCGGCCGACGGGCAGCAGGGCCAGGGCAACCCCAACCAGCCCGGCCGCCAGGGCGCCCGCGACAACGACCCGCTCGGTCGCCCGACCCGCAACCGCGACTTCTCCGACGGCCGCGTGCGGGTGCCGACCGCCGAGGAATCCGGCGTCGAGCGGGCCCGGCGCATCCTGGAGGAGCTGCGGCGCAAGCTCGGCGACCCGAGCCGGCCGGCGGAGGAGCTGGACTACTTCGAGCGGCTGCTGCGGCGGAACTGACGCCCGGATCCCGGCAGCAGAACGGCGCGGCCCTGACCGGGACCGCGCCGTTCTGCATTCGTCGACGCGGGGCGCCCGACCGCCGGGCGCCGCCGCTCAGTTGAACAGATTGAAGTGGTAGTTGATGCCGACCTTGAGCTGGTGGGTGTCGAGGCCGGTGCGGACGCCGAACTGGGTTCCGAGGGCACGGAAGCGGATGTCGCGCTCGAAGTCGGAGTACAGGTACTCGCCCTTCACCGAGAGGTTCGGCATGATCATGTATTCGAGGCCGGCGCCGACGGTGTAGCCATCGACCGGGATCGAGGCGTTGAACGAGGTCGGCGCGACGAGGCCCGGCGCCGCGACGCTGCCGCGGGCACCGATCTCGGTGAAGGCCCAGCCGCCGGTGACGTAGGCGAGGAGCGGGCCCCAGGCATAGCCGACGCGGCCGCGGACGGTGACGAAGTAGGTGTCGGTCTTCAGGCCGCCGCTGGCGCTGCCGGTGGCGCCGGCCGCGGCGCGGAACTCGTTGTGGATGTCCGAGTAGCCCGCATCAGCCTCGACGCCGACGACGAAGCCGTTGTTCGGCGTGAACTGGTAGTTGTAGCCGACGGTGCCGCCCGCCACGAAGCCGGCGGCCGAGACCTCGGCCCGGGACGGCGGCAGGACCGCCGGGCGCGGCGCGGTCGTCGCGGCGCGGAAATCGCCCCCGACGGCGCCGCCGGCGTTCACGCCGGCGTAGAAGCCCGTCCAGGTGAAGGCCGGCGGTGCGGCGAAGACCGGCGGCGGCGCGGCGCGGCGGGGCAGGTCGGCGGCGTGCGCGCCACCCGACAGCGCGAGCAGGCTCGTGGCTGCGAGCAGGTAGGACTTCACGAGAGGAACCTCAATCATCGATTTGCATGGGTCCGGGCGCGCGGCGGCCGGAACTGTTCACCAGGGAATTGGTCCGGGCCGCCCCCGGTCCCGACGCATTCGCGCCAGATCCCGCAATGAGCCGCCCGACCGCTGCACAGAAGCACGCCGGCCTGCACCCGTCTATCGCATTCGCGCAACACCGGAACGGCAAACGGAGACTGACCAGGGCATCGGTGCAATTCCGTGATGACTGACATCGACTTGTGAATACTGATTTAACAAGGCCAGTGCGGAGCCGGACGCTGCGATCGAGGGCGTGCCGCGTGCTCCGCCCGGCCGCGCTCCTGCGGCGCAAGAGCCCCTCCCGTCGGGACCCGATCCGCCCTATCAGGCCGTTCCACCTCGCGAGCCTACGGAATGTCCGGCAACACCCTCGTCCTCATCGCCTGCCTCGCGGTCGCCGTGGTGCTGCTGTTCGGCCTCGCCAACATGCTGCGCGGCGGCAGCGCCAACGTCTCGCAGCGCCTGATGCGCCTGCGGGTGGTGCTCCAGTTCGTCGCCATCCTGGTCATCATGGGCGTGCTGTGGTGGCGCGGCGGCTGATTGTGCGTCACGAACCGCGGCCTGACCGATTTCGGCGGCAAGATCGCGGACACGTTCTGAGCGCGTTCCGGCGGCCGGGGGCTGGCGGTCCGGCGGCGGGCCGCTAGAACATCCCGGCCGGACTCGGCAGGGCCGAGTGCGCCCGCCGCACGAAAGCCCGGCTCCAGGGAGCGCGTCGTGGTCGTCCTCAACCGCATCTACACCCGTACCGGCGATTCCGGCACCACCGCGCTCGCCAGCGGCGAACGCCGCTCGAAGGCGGATCTGCGCGTCGAGACCTACGGCACCGTCGACGAGACCAATGCCTGCCTTGGCCTTGCCCGCCTGCACACCACGGGCGACCTCGACGCGATGCTGGGCCGGATGCAGAACGACCTGTTCGATCTCGGCGCCGACCTCGCCACGCCCGAGACGGGCGAGCCCCTGCCCTACGAGCCGCTGCGGATCGTCGCCGCCCAGGTCGAGCGCGTCGAGCGCGAGATCGACGCGCTGAATGCCGCGCTCTCCCCCTTGCGCTCCTTCGTGCTGCCCGGCGGCTCGCCGGCGGCGGCCGCGCTCCACCTCGCTCGCACGGTCTGCCGCCGGGCCGAGCGCCTGGCGGTGGCGCTCGCCGGGACCCCGGGCGAGACCGTCTCGCCGGTGGCGATCCAGTACCTGAACCGCCTGTCGGACTTCCTGTTCGTCGCCGCCCGGGTCGCCAACGACGGCGGGGCGGCCGACGTGCTGTGGGTGCCGGGAAAAACCCGCACCTGACAAACCGCACCTGAAAACCCGCGCGCGAGACCCGCATCCGACGGGGGGTGGCGGGTCCCCGACGCGCGTTGACAATTCAGAAAATCGGCCGCTACGGTCCGCGCCACCTTGCTCAATCGGGGATGATCGCGGGCCGGCCATGGGAGGGCCCGACCACGATCGCCCCTTCATCCTGAAGGATGCGACGATCATGAAGGTCCTGGTGCCCGTCAAGCGGGTGGTCGACTACAACGTCAAGATCCGGGTCAAGCCGGACGGTTCGGGCGTCGAGCTCGCCAACGTCAAGATGTCGATGAATCCCTTCGACGAGATCGCCGTCGAGGAGGCGATCCGCCTCAAGGAGAAGGGCAAGGCCACCGAGATCGTCGCCGTCTCCATCGGCCCGCAGGCCGCTCAGGAGACGATCCGCACCGCGCTCGCCATGGGCGCCGACCGCGGCATCCTGGTCAAGACCGACGCCGCCGTCGAGCCGCTCGCCGTCGCCAAGCTCCTCAAGGCGCTGGTGGAGAAGGAGAGCCCGGATCTGGTCATCCTCGGCAAGCAGGCGATCGACGACGATTCGAACCAGACCGGCCAGATGCTCGCCGCGCTGCTGGGCTGGCCGCAGGGCACCTTCGCGTTCAAGCTCGAGGTCGCCGAGGGCAGCCTCGACGTGACCCGCGAGATCGACGGCGGCCTCCAGACCCTGAACCTCAAGCTGCCGGCGATCGTCACGACCGACCTGCGCCTCAACGAGCCGCGCTACGCGTCGCTCCCCAACATCATGAAGGCGAAGAAGAAGCCCCTCGACACCGTGGAGCCGGAGGCGCTCGGCGTCGACGTCAGCCCGCGGCTCAAGGTGCTCAAGACCGTCGAGCCGGGCGGCCGCAAGGCCGGCGTCAAGGTCGCCAGCGCCGCCGAACTCGTCAACAAGCTGAAGGTCGAGGCCGGGGTCCTCTGAGGACGCCCGAGCCTCCCTCAACCGGAAGGAACGATACGCCATGACGACTCTCCTGCTGGTCGAGCATGCCGGCGGCGCCGTGAAGGACGCCAGCACCAAGGCCCTCACCGCCGCCAAGCAGCTCGGCGCCCCGGTCCACGCCCTCGTGGTCGGCGCCGACGCGCAAGGGGCGGCGGAAGCCGCCGCCAAGCTCGACGGGGTCGAGAAGGTGCTGGTGGCCGCGGACGCCGCCTTCGACCACCTGCTCGCCGAGCCGACCGCCGCGCTCGTCGCCGAGCTCGCCGCCTCCTACGACACCGTGATCGCCGCCGCCTCGACCGAGGGCAAGAACGTGCTGCCGCGCGTCGCCGCCCTCCTCGACGTCGCCCAGGTCTCCGACATCATCAAGGTGGTCGGCCCGGACACCTTCGAACGGCCGATCTACGCCGGCAACGCGATCCAGACCGTGCAGGCGACCGACGCCAAGCGGGTGATCACGGTTCGCACCGCCGCCTTCCAGGCCACCCCCGAGGGCGGCGCCGCCGCTCCCGTCGAGGCGGCCGCTGCGGCTGCGGCGCCGGAGACCAAGTCGTCGTTCAAGGGCGAGGAGATCGCCAAGTCCGACCGTCCGGAACTCGCCGGCGCCCGCATCATCGTGTCGGGCGGTCGCTCGCTCGGCTCGGCCGACAAGTTCAAGGAGCTGATCGAGCCCCTGGCCGACTCGCTCGGCGCCGCGGTCGGCGCCTCGCGCGCGGCGGTGGACGCGGGCTACGCCCCGAACGACTGGCAGGTCGGCCAGACCGGCAAGGTCGTGGCGCCTGACCTCTACGTCGCGGTCGGCATCTCGGGGGCGATCCAGCACCTCGCCGGCATGAAGGACTCGAAGGTCATCGTCGCCATCAACAAGGACGAGGAGGCGCCGATCTTCCAGGTCGCCGATTACGGCCTGGTCGGCGACCTGTTCCAGGTCGTGCCGGACCTCCAGCAGGAAATCACCAAGGCCAAGGGCTGAGGACGGAACGCCCCCCGCGTCGGATCGCGCGGGGGGCGGCAGGCAAGACCCGTCCGGACCAAGCGGGATCCCTTCGCATCTGCGAAGGCGCGGTGGTATGAACGCACGGGACGGCGTGGCGGGAAGGCAGGGGTGTGATGGGCATCGAGATCAAGACGGTCGGGATCATCGGGGCCGGTCAGATGGGCAGCGGCATCGCCCATGTCTGCTCCCTGGCCGGGCTCGACGTGCGGATGAACGACCGCGATCCCGATCGCTTGAAGAACGGGCTGGCCACCGTCAACGGCAACCTCCAGCGCCAGGTCTCGAAGGGCGCGATCACCGAGGACCAGCGCCGGGACGCGATCGAGCACATCATCGCGGTCAATTCGTTCGACGATTTCGGTCCCTGCGACCTGGTGATCGAGGCCGCGACCGAGGACGAGACGATCAAGCGCAGCATCTTCAGCGCGCTGTGCCCGTCGCTCCGGCCCGAGACGATGGTGGCGACCAACACCTCGTCGATCTCGATCACGCGCCTCGCCGCCTCGACCGACCGGCCGGAGCGCTTCATCGGCATCCACTTCATGAACCCGGTGCCGGTGATGCAGCTCGTCGAGCTGATCCGCGGCATCGCCACCGAGGACCCGACCTACGAGTCCGCCAAGGCCTTCGTGAAGCGCCTCGGCAAGATCGTGACGGTGTCGGAGGATTTCCCGGCCTTCATCGTCAACCGCATCCTGCTGCCGATGATCAACGAGGCGATCTACACCCTCTACGAGGGCGTCGGCTCGGTCGATTCGATCGATACCGCGATGCGGCTCGGCGCCAATCACCCGATGGGCCCGCTCCAGCTCGCCGACTTCATCGGCCTCGATACCTGCCTGTCGATCATGCAGGTGCTCTACGAGGGCCTGGCCGATTCGAAGTACCGCCCCTGCCCGCTCCTGGTGAAGTACGTCGAGGCCGGCTGGCTCGGCCGCAAGACCAAGCGCGGCTTCTACGACTATCGCGGCGCGGAGCCGGTGCCGACCCGCTGACGCGCGGGCGGGTCAGCGGATCCGGATCAGGATCCGCGGCCGCCAGATCCCCAGGACCACGTTCGCGGTCGAGATCGCGAGCAGCACCCACAGGGTGCCGTGCTCGGCGCCGAGGGACGAGGCGAGGGTCGCCGGGTCGAGGCGGCCGGCGAGCGCCTCGGCGCTGCGCTCGGCCTCCCGCTGCATCGGCCCCTGCACGCCGACGAAGCCGTACTCGAACATCAGGATCCCGGTCGCGAGCTTCACCCAGGCCCAGCCGGCCTGCTGGAAGGCCCGGTTGAGCGCGACCGCCAGCAATCCGGCCACCAGCATCAGGGCGAGCGAGGGCAGGAAGATCCAGGTCGAGACCGCCGCCATCGCGCCGCGCATCAGGGCGTAGCCGGCAAGCGCCGAGGGCGGGGGGCTGAGGCCGAGCAGCACGACCAGCGAGGCCATCGCGCCCATCAGGCCGATCGCCCCCATCGTGTGCAGGAACTTCATCAAGCGTCGCATCGCCACGACACGGCTCCCTTGCACGGCCCGCGCCAGCGTAGGGGAACGCGTCGAAGGAGAGGGAATCACATTCCCGTGCCGGACGGGCCGCGCCCGAACGGCCGAAGGGCCGCCTCCCTGCCGGGAGACGGCCCTTCGCGCATCGGTGGCGAAGGTGCTTACTTGGTAGTGGTCGAGCCCGTGGACTTCGGCTCGGCCGGGACCGGGTAGGCCGGGTTGCCGGCCGGCACGCCGGCGCTGTTCGCCGACGACGCACCGCCGCTGCCGTTCGGCGAACCGGTGATCTGCTGGCGCGAGGCGTCCTGGCTCTGGCTGGCGTAGTCCTTCGGGGCGTTCGCCCCGTTCCAGCCGAGCAGGGCCACCATGGCGACCGCGAGCAGGGCGAGGCTGCCGAGCAGCACGTAGAGGACGGGGCGGCCGCGAGCGCCCTGGCGGGCGGCGGTCGGGGTCTCGATCGGGCGGTTGGTGTCCATGGCGAACCTCGGTTCCAGGCCCGGCGGCGGGTCGCGCCGGGCGAATGACGTCTCGTGACGGGCCAACGTCAGCGATCGGCCGAGGTTCCTGCCAGGGGGCGTGCTCCGTCTCCGCGCTCTACTTGCCGGTGAGCAGCATGATCTTGCCGAGATGCGCGCTCGATTCCATCAGCGCGTGGGCCTCCCGTGCCTGATCGAGCGGGAAGGTGGCGTGGATCACCGGCTTGACCATGCCGGATTCGAGCAGCGGCCAGACCTCCTTGCGCAGGCCCTCGGCGATGGCGGCCTTCTGGGCCACGGTGCGCGGGCGCAAGGTGGAGCCGGTGACGGTGAGGCGGCGGATCATCACCGGGGTCAGGTTCACGTTCTCGGCGAGGAAGCCTTGCAGGAAGGCGATGATGACGAGCCGGCCTTCCAGCGCCAGCGATTTCAGGTTGCGCTCCAGGTAGGCGGCGCCGACCATGTCGAGGATCACGTCGACCCCCTGGCCGTCGGTCAGGCGCTTGACCTCCGCGGCGAAGTCGGCCTCGCGGTAGTTGATGGCGTGGTCGGCCCCGAGGGACTCGCAGAAGGCGCATTTCTCGGCCGAGCCGGCGGTGGCGTAGACCGTGGCGCCGAACTGCTTGGCGAGCTGGATCGCCGTCGAGCCGATGCCGCTCGACCCGCCATGGACCAGGAAGCGCTCGCCCTGTTGCAGGCGCCCGCGCTCGAACACGTTGGTCCAGACCGTCCAGTAGTTCTCCGGCAGGCCCGCCGCCTCGACGAGGGAGAGCGGAGCAGGCTTGGGAAGGCAGAGCGCAGCCTCCGCCACGGCGTACTCGGCGTAGCCGCCGCTGATCGTCAGCGCGCAGACCTCCTGGCCCTCGGCGAGACCGGTCACGCCCTCGCCCAAGGCGGCGATGCGGCCGGCGATCTCGAGGCCCGGGATCTCGGTGGCACCGGGCGGCGGCGGGTACTTGCCGGCGCGCTGCTGGCAGTCGGGCCGGTTCACGCCCGCCGCCACCACCTCGACCAGCACCTGGCCGGGGCCGGGGCGCGGCACCGGCGCGGTCTCGATCCCGATCACCTCCGGCCCGCCGGCCCCGTTGAAGCGGACCTGGCGCATGGTGGCGGGGATCGACGGCATGGGGCGGCTCCGCGTTGACGGGATGTGCGCCCTTACCTGCCGCGCGGGGGTGCCACCGGCAAGACCCCCGCCCAAGGTCTTACCGCGTCCCGTACATCCGGTCGCCGGCATCGCCGAGCCCTGGCAGGATGTAGCCGTGCTCGTTCAGATGGCTGTCGATCGAGGCGGTCCAGACCGGCACGTCCGGGTGGGAGCCCTGGAACTTCGCCAAGCCCTCCGGGGAGGTCAGCAGGCACACGAAGCGCAGGTCGCGGGCGCCGCGCTCCTTCAGCCGGTCGACCGCGGCGACCGCCGAGTTCGCCGTCGCCAGCATCGGGTCGAGGACCAGCACGGTGCGGTCGGCGAGGTCGGACGGGGCCTTGAAGTAGTATTCCACCGCCTCCAGCGAATCGGGATCGCGGTACAGCCCGATATGGGCGACGCGGGCCGAGGGCAGCAGCGACAGCATGCCGTCGAGGAAGCCGACGCCGGCGCGCAGGATCGGCGCGAGCACGAGCTTCTTGCCGGCGATCTGCGCCCCCTGCATCGTGACGAGCGGGGTCTCGATCTCGACCGGCTCGAGCGGCAGGTCGCGGGTGACCTCGTAGGCCAGAAGCGTCCCGATCTCGTTCAGGAGCTGGCGAAAGCCCTTGGTCGAGCGCGCCTTGTCCCGCAGCAGGGTCAGCTTGTGCTGCACCAGCGGGTGGTCGACCACCGTGACCGGCGCCACACCCGTCTCCCCGCGCGCACCCGCACCCTGCATCGCCGTCTCCCCGTTCACGATCACGCTCTCAGATATCGTCAGAATACGGTGCCGTCGCTCGCGATGGCGAGCGGCGGCGCGCCCTCCGGCCGCGCGGCCTTCGCCAGGCGCCGGCCGGTGGCCCAGGTGCCGCCTTCCAGCACCTTGGCGAGCGGCAGCTCGGCCGGGTCCTCGATGTTCAGGCGCTCGCGCACCAGCGGCGCCAGCCGGTCGAGAAGCGCCACGGTCAGCGCCCGCCACTCGACGACGAGGCGCGACTCGACCGGGTGGGCCTGCGCCGCCTCCTCCGGGCGGCGCAGGGCCAGCACCCCGGTATCGAGGAAGAGGCCGCCGTTGCGGTACTCGGGCAGGCCGGTGAGGGCGTCGAGGCCGGTGACGGTGAGACCCGCCTCCTCCAGCGGCTCGAGCAGCGAGTAGGCGAGCCACTGCGACAGCTTGTGGAACGGCACCAGCCCCTCCGTCGGCCCGGTGCCGCCGGCCAAGGGATGACGCCAGGTGTCGCCGAGATCGACGCCGTCGAGGACGATGCGGCCGGGCCAGATCGGCCCAAGATGGGTCAGCAGCACCTCCAGCACCGCCTCCGCCGGGACCTCGCCGTCGCGCGCCTTCGCCTTGATGCGGTCGAACAGGAAGCCGGGCCGGGCCTGGGGCCCGAAGCCCTCGGGGTCGGCGGCCGCGACCTGGCCGAGGCGGTTGAGGAGCGCGGTGCGGCCGGAGAGACCGACGAGGGGGTTGGTCGGCGAGGCCTGGAAGCCATCCGCCAACTCCGCCTCGGTCAGGCTCGCGAGCGCCCGGGCATCCGCGCGGAACGGGTCCTCGGGCTCGGAGGAGAAGAGCCCTGAGACGAACATGTCGAAGCTCGCCACCGCCAGCCCCTCCGAGCGGGCGTAGGTCTCGCCGGTGCGGCCCTCCTCGTAGCGCCAGGTCGGGCCGGCGCCGGCGTCGAGCAGCACGCTCACCACCACGAGGTCGAAGGCGGCGCGGGCCTGCTCGGCCGGATCCTCGAAGGGCGCGGCATGGACCAGCGAACCCCAGCGCTCGAACCCGCCGACCGAGAAGTGGCGCCAGCGGGCGTGATAGGGGATCGCGAGGTCGGGATAGGCCTCGCGGATGGTCTCGACCACCGCGTCGGCGCAAGCCCCGAGACGGTCGAGATCGACCACGAAGTGGTCGAGCCGCCCGTCGAGCCCGGCCTTGAGCAGGGTCTCGGCGCGGGCGCGCACCGCCCGGGCCGAGAGCAGGCTGCGGGCGGTCGAAAACTCAGGCACGGGAATCTCCAGGATAGTCGCAGGCACCGGCAGTCGGCGGGGGTCAGAACCGCTCGAGGTCGCGGCCCTTCACGGCGTCGAGGGATTCGGTGACGCCGTCCGGCGCGTAGTAGCCGGCCGCTTTCTTGGCTTCCATCTCGACCGAGGCGTCGGGCGGGATCAGCTCCGGCGGGATCGGTACCCGCTCGCCGACCTCGATGCCCGACCCGGTGATCGCGTCGTACTTCATGTTCGACATCGACATCAGCCGGTCGATGCGGCGGATGCCGAGCCAGTGCAGCACGTCGGGCATCAGCTGCTGGAAGCGGGCATCCTGCACGCCGGCGACGCACTCGGTGCGCTCGAAGTAGGTGGCAGCGGAATCGCCCCCCTCCTGGCGCTTGCGCGCGTTGTAGACCAGGAACTTCGTCACCTCGCCGAGCGCCCGGCCCTCCTTGCGGTTGTAGACGATGACGCCGGTGCCGCCGGCCTGCGCCTCGCGCACGCATTCCTCGATGCCGTGGGTGAGGTAGGGCCGGCAGGTGCAGATGTCGGAGCCGAACACGTCCGAGCCGTTGCACTCGTCGTGGACGCGGCAGGCGATGCGCCGGCGCGGGTCGGTGAGGCCGGCGACCTCGCCCATCACGTAGACGGTGCAGCCGCCGATCGGCGGCAGGAAGACCTGAAGATCGGGGCGCGTCACCAGCTCGGGGAACATGCCGCCGGTCTGCTCGAACAGCGTGCGGCGAAGCGCGGTCTCGCTGGTGCCGAAGCGGGCCGCGACGCCGGGCAGGTACCAGACCGGATCGACGGCGATCTTGGTGACCGAGATGTCGCCGGTGGCATGCAGCACCGTGCCGTCGGCGGCGAGCCGGTGGGCGCCCATCGCCGCCAGGATCTCCGGCAGGCTGAGCCGCGCCTTGGTCACCGCGATGGTCGGCCGGATGTCGGTGCCCGACGCGATCGCCTCGCGAAACACCTCGCCCGGCATATGGCCCCAGGGATCGAGCGAGACGATCTTTTCCGGGTCCGCCCATTGCGGGTGCGGGCCGATCTCCACCACAGGATGCGTGTTGGTCAGGTCCGGCCGCGCCAGCGGGTTCATCGCCCGGCCGGCGATCGCGAGCGCCCGGTAGAGCGAGTAGGCGCCGCCATTGGCCCCGATCACGTTGCGGTCGGCCGGGTTGGTCACGGTGCCGATGATCGGGCCGCGCTCGCGCGGGTCGGCGGCTCCCCAACGGATCGGCCAGCGGGCGGCGCCGGGCTCCGGGTGCGAGGTGAGCCGGATATGCGTCGAGCGGTTGGAACTGGTCATGCGGCCGCGCCGTCCTTCAACGGAGAAGGCTCCCCGCGGGGGCCGCGGAGAGCCTGTCGTGTGCTTGACCTTGTGGAGGGTAGCCCCCCGCGATTTCACGCGTCAAGCTCAAGCCTGAGGCGCCGCCCGCCCATTGTCCGGGCAGCGGCGCTCCCGTCAGTCAGTCGTGTCAGTAGTTCGAGCCGGCGCGGCGACGGGCCATGAAGGCGTCGAACTGCTCGCGGTCGCGGGCGCGCTTCAGCTCGTCCACGAACTCGGTGAAGGCGCGGCTCTCCTCCTCGAGGCGACGGCGCTCCTCTTCGAGGCGCTCGATCTCCTTGCGGCGATACTCCTCGAAGGCCCAGTTGCCGCTGTCGTGGCGGGCGGCGCCGAAGCCCGAGAAGCCCGAGAACCCGTTGCGGAAGGACCGCTCGGCGAAGGACTTCATCTCGTTCAAGGCCGGGTATCCCATGAGCTTCCACACCACGTAGGCCGCGGCCAACGGCCACGCATAGATGAAACCGATGACGATCGCGCCGATCTCGAGAGAGCGGCGCGGGAACGGGCCGTTGCGGCAGGCGCGGCCGCTCGACCAGGGGGCAGAGGAAAACGACACGTCACGATCTCCCGCAGGATGTGAATGTGAACGACATTTACATGCGGGGTCGCCCGGGCGGTTTCAAGGAGGGCGGGCCGCGGAAAAATGCGCGACGGGTCAGCGGAGGAGACAACAGGCCGTCCAGCCCAATGCGCAGCTGGCTAAATAAATCCGCACCTAAACAATCCATAAACGCGGCCTACGCAAGATAGAAACAAATTGTGTTGTGGTGACAACAAGTCGACGGAAGAAAAATTGTGACGAGATTATGAACATGCAGACAGCGTAGCCATTTCTTAAGCGTCCGTCATGGGCGGGAGTACCGGAAAGTGAGCCGCCCGGGGGATCTCGCCATGCTCTTCAGACACAGCGTCTCGCTCATCGCGCTCGCCGCCGCAGCGCTCTCGGCGGAGGGCGCACGCGCCCAGACCGCCAACATCGCGCCGACTAGCGCCAACGTGCTCAACCTGCTCAGCCCGTTCCTGAGCCTGAACGCCACCGCGACCGGTCGCGCCGCCCTGCAAGCGAACCTCGACCAGGCCGTCGCCTACAACAACACGGCGACCCTGCGGCAGCAGCAGCTCGCGATCAGCGACAAGAACCTCCTCGGCTCGGCCACCAACAACCTGTCGTCGGTGGGGCTGGGCACCTACGGCGCCGGCGCCAACCTGGCGGGCGGCCTGCCAGCACAGACGGTCATCAACGGCATCACGCCGCAGCAGCCGGTCGGTGGCCTCGGCCCTGTGCTCGGCTCGATCTACGTCGCCGGCAGCGCGTCCGGCACCAGCGGCCCGCTCGGCAACGTGGTGAACCTGCTGGCGCGGGCCTACACCTTCACCGGCAACGACCTCGGTGTGGCCAAGAACTACTTCGCCAACGGTGCGGCCACCAACCCGAGCACGACGCCCGCGGGATACGTGCCGGTCCCGGCGATGGCGCCGGCGGGCTTTTCCGTGCCGACCTTCAACGGCCTGCCCAACACCCGCGATAGCGTCTACGACCTCGCCTACGGCGTCACCAACACGCAACCGGGCCAGGACGTCTACGGCTCTTCGCGCCCGATCCAGGTCGCGCAGAGCCGCTACACCATCTTCGACCCGACGGCGCTGAACGGCATTGCCACCAACCCGTCCTTCCCGAGCGGCCACACCACCTACGCCTTCACCGACGGCACGCTGCTGGCGATGACGGCGCCGCAGGCCTACCAAAGCATGCTGCTGCGGGCCTCCGAGTACGGCGAGAGCCGCATCGTGCTCGGCGTGCATTACCCGCTCGACATCATCGGCGGCCGCGCCCTGTCGTACTACGACCTGGCTCAAGCGTTCACCAACCCGCTCTACATCAACAACGCGACCACCACCGGCACCGCGATCGACCTGCCGAGCCTGTACAACCAGGCCTACAGCCAGATGCAAAGCTATCTCTCGGCACAGTGCGGCGCGTCGGTGGCGGCCTGTGCGGCGAGCGCGGCCAACACCGCCAACAACCCCTACGTCCCGTCGGCGGCGAACCAGGCCCTGTTCCAGCAGCGCCAGACCTTCGGCCTGCCGACGCTCACCTTCGCTCAAGGACCGCGCGAGGCGGCGCCCACCGGCGGGCCCGACGCCTCGATCCTGCTCGCCCCGCTCTACGGCGGCAGCTCGACCGCGGCCCAGCGGATCGCCCCGACCGGCGGCCTCTACGGCAATCTCGCCACCGACACGATCAACCAGATCGTCGTCAACACCGAGTCGAACGCCATCACGGCGCTCTACGGCACGCCGCTGAGCTACTGGAGCCGCGTCGACCTGTACTCGGCGGCCGGCTATTTCGGCAACGTCATCGGAACCCTGCAGATGGCGGCGAGCGACCGGCTGACCACGGACGTCACGGTCGGCCACACCGGCGCGCTCTACGCCAACGGTACCATCACCGGCCAGGTCACGGTCGGCGCGGGCGGCCTCCTCGGCGGCACCGGCACGGTCGGCGGCGTGACGGCGCAATCCGGCGCCACGATCGCCCCCGGCAACTCCATCGGCACCCTCACGGTCGCCGGCAACGCCAGCTTCGCCCAGGGCTCCACCTTCCAGGTCGAGACCAACGCCGCCGGCCAGTCCGACCGCCTCTCCGCCACCGGATCCGCGACGATCCAGGGCGGTACCGTCCAGGTGCTGGCCTCGAGCGGCAACTACGATCCGCGCACCCGGTACACGATCCTCTCGGCCAACAACGGCGTGGCCGGCACCTTCGGCAGCGTCTCCTCCAACCTCGCCTTCCTCACCCCGACGCTCCGCTACCAGCCCACGGAAGTCGACCTCACCCTCACCCGCAACGACACCCCCTTCGCCGCCATCGCCCAGACCCGCAACCAGGCCGCCGTCGCGGGCGGAATCCAGGGCGCCGGGGCCGGCACGGGCATCTACGACCGCACGGTGGGTCTCACCACGCCCGAGGCCGTCACCGCCTTCCAGGCGCTGACCGGCGACATCCACGCCAGCTCGGTCTCGGCCTCCTACGAGACCGCCTTCTTCGTGCGCGAGGCCATCCTCGACCGCCTGCGCTGGGCCGGCGACGGCACCCGCGACTACGGCAACCTGCCCGCCACCTACACCGCCGACCTGCCCGGCCGCGCCGCGCCCATCGCTCCCGTGCCGGTGCGGGTGCTCGACCCGCGTGTGTTCGGGCTGTGGGGCCAGGGCTTCGGCAGCTTCGGCCAGGCCCGCAGCGACGGCAACGCGGTCACGCTCGACCGCGACACCGCCAGCTTCGTGCTCGGCGCCGACGTACGGCTGGAGAACGGGATCAAGCTCGGCGTCGCCGGCGGCTACACCAGCACCAGCCTGGACACGCCCGGCCGCACGGCGAGCGGCACGATCGAGAGCGGCTTTGGCGGCGTCTACGGCGGCTACGAGGCCGGCCCGCTCGCCCTGCGGCTCGGTGCGGTCTACGCCGATAACAGCCTGCGGCTGCGCCGCGCCGTCGTCTTCCCCGGCCTCTCGGAGACGGAAGCCTCGCGCTACGGCGGCTCGGTGGTGCAGGGCTTCGGCGAGATCGGCTACCGGATCGCGCTCGGGTCCGGGTCGCTGGGGACGGCGTCGCCGGTATCCGTCTCGTACGTCGAGCCGTTCGTGGGCGGTGCCTATGTGGGCATCGACCGCGACCGGTTCGCCGAGACCGGGGGCGTGGCGGCGCTGACGGGCGCCTCGCGCCTGTCGGAGATCCCGACGCTGACGGCGGGCGTGCGGGGGCGGACCGAGGTGGATCCGGGTTTCGGGGCGCCGGTATCGCTGCACGGGCTCCTGGGTTATCGGCGGGCGTTCGGGGACGTGATCCCGACGGCGCTGCTGGCCTTCGGGACGGGCCCGAGCTTCGTGACGGCGGGCATCCCGATCACCCGAGACGCGCTGGTGGCCTCGGCGGGTCTCGACCTGCGTGTGTCGGCAGGGGCAACGCTCGGCGTGTCGTATACCGGCCAGGTCGGCGCGCGGGCGGAGGACCACGCGGTGAAGGGCACCTTCACCTACCGGTTCTGAGCGTCACGACGCAGGAGAGGGCGGGGCGCATCAGGCCCCTCCCCCGACGGTCCGCCGGCGAGGGGGATCCCGCGCCGATCTCGCGACGAATGTCGCCCTCGCCCCCCCCGCCCGCAGCGGGGAAGATCCTGCGCAAGGGCGATCGCGCCTTTCGCCGCCGGATGCGCCGATCGGCGCCGGTGTCGCTGCCGGCCGAAACATGCATAAGGTGAGCGACCGCCCATTTCCGGCCACCCGCACCCCGAGCGGGTGGCCCCGAGACCCCGCCATGCGCCTCCTCCTCGCCACCGCCCTCCTCGCCCTCGCCGCCGGCACCGCCGCGGCGCAGACCGAGGCTCCCGCCATGCCCGGATCCGCCGGCATCGCCGCTCCCGATGCGGCCGCCCCCGCGACCGGCCGGCGCCAGCCCCGGCGGGTGGACGGCGCGGGTGCCGGCGCGGCCAAGCCGACCGCCGCGAAGGCCGATCCGGCGGATTCCCTCCGCAAGGCCCAGGCCGCCACCGCGGCCCGCGACAAGGCCTGGGATGCCCGGATGAAGCGTACCCTCGGGTCGATCTGCCACGGCTGCTGAGCCCTGGCCGGGACTCGCGGAGGCTCAAGCCGATGATCCGCTTCGAGGGCGCGGGAAAGACCTATTCCGGGCAGGCCCGGCCGGCGCTCGACGCCCTCGACCTCACGGTGGAGGCCGGCACGACCTGCGTGCTGATCGGCCCCTCGGGCTGCGGCAAGTCGACCGCCCTGCAGATGGTCAACCGCCTGGTGGTGCCGAGCCGGGGCCGGGTCCTGGTCGAGGGCCGGGACGTCGCCGGGCTCGATCCGATCGGCCTGCGCCGGCGCATCGGCTACGTGCTCCAGGGCGTCGGGCTGTTTCCCCACCGCACGGTGGCGCAGAACGTCGCGACCGTACCGGGCCTCCTCGGCTGGAAGGCCGGGCGGATCGCCGAGCGGGTCGACGCGATGCTCGACCTCGTCGGCCTCGATCCGGGCGAGTACCGCGACCGGCGGCCGGACGCGCTCTCGGGCGGCCAGCGCCAGCGCGTCGGCGTCGCCCGGGCGCTCGCCGCCGACCCGCCGGTGCTGCTGATGGACGAGCCGTTCGGCGCCGTCGATCCGGTCGCCCGCACCCGCCTCCAGGACGAGGTCCGGGGAATCCTGGGGCGGCTCGACAAGACCGTCCTGATGGTCACCCACGACATCGACGAGGCGGTGCGGATGGGCGATACGGTCGCGCTGATGCGCGACGGGCGCCTGGTCCAGGCCGCCGCGCCTGCCGCCCTGCTGGCTGCCCCCGCCGACGCCTTCGCGGCGGAGTTCGTCGGCGGCGACCGGCTGCTGCGCCGCCTCTCCCTGCTGCCGGCCCGCGACCATGCCGAGCCGGACCCCGCCGGCGACGCGCCGCGCCTCTCGTCCGACGCCTCGCTGAAGGACGCCCTGGCGCTGATGCTGGCGAGCGGGCGGGAACGGGTCGGGTTCGAGGACGGCTCGGTGAGCCTGTCGCGCCTGCGCGCCGCGGCGGAGGCCGCCCCGAAGGCGTGAAACTTTATCTGCGGCCCCCGATGGTGTAGGCGCGGCGATCCGTTCCGCCCGTCCGCGGCGCGCGCGCCTCACCGGTCGCGCCGCCGCCCCCGAGGTCGCCCTTCCGATGTCCACCCGCCTCGCCGACACCTTCGCCCGCTGCCGCGGGGAGAACCGCGCCGCCCTCGTCACCTACGTGATGGCCGGCGACCCCGATGCCGAGACCTCGCTCCGGGTGCTGCGCGCCCTGCCGGCGGCGGGCGCCGACGTCATCGAGTTCGGCCTGCCCTTCACCGACCCGATGGCGGACGGGCCGGCGATCCAGGCGGCGGGCCTGCGGGCGCTGAAGGGCGGGCAGACGCTCGCCGGCACCCTCGATCTGGTGCGCCGCTTCCGGGAGGAGAATACCGGCACCCCGGTGATCCTGATGGGCTACTACAACCCGATCTACACCTACGGCGTCGCCCGCTTCCTCGACGACGCCAAGGCAGCCGGCATCGACGGGCTGATCGTGGTCGACCTGCCGCCGGAGGAGGACGACGAACTCTGCCTGCCGACGATCGAAGCGGGCCTCGCCTTCGTTCGCCTGGCCACGCCGACCACCGACGAGGCGCGGCTGCCGGCGGTGCTCGCGAATACCGCCGGCTTCGTCTACTACGTCTCGATCACCGGCATCACCGGCACGGCGACCCCGGATTTCGGCGTGGTCGCCGGCGCGGTCGAGCGGATCCGACGCCACACCGACCTGCCGGTGGTGGTCGGCTTCGGCGTCAAGACCGGCGCGCATGCCGCCGCGCTCGCCCGCACTGCCGACGGCGTGGTGGTGGGCTCGGCGATTGTCGCGGCGCTCGCCGGCACGCTCGACGCCGAGGACCGCGCGGGACCCGGCTCGGTCGAGGCGGTGACGGGCCTCGTGCGCGAGCTCGCCGCCGGCGTGCGCGCCGGGCGCGCAGGCTGACGCCGACACCCCATATCACCGACACGAATCGACGACCGAGGAGCGATCATGGTCGAGGCGATGAACTGGATCTCCGAGGTCGTGCGCCCGAAGATCAAGACGCTGTTCAAGCGCGAGACGCCGGAGAACCTCTGGGTGAAATGCCCGGAGACCGGCCAGATGGTGTTCCACAAGGAGGTGGAGGCCAACGGCTGGGTGATCCCGGGCTCGGAGCACCACCTGCGCATCACCGCGCAGCAGCGCCTGAAGCTGATGTTCGACCAGGGCACCTGGCTTGACGTGCCGCTGCCCGACGCGCCGGCCGATCCGCTGAAGTTCCGCGACGAGAAGCGCTACGCCGACCGGCTCAAGGACGCGCGGGCCAAGACGGGCATGACCGACGCGTTCAAGGTCGGGTTCGGCCGCGTCTCGGGCCTGCCGATGACCCTCGCGGTGCAGGATTTCGGCTTCATGGGCGGCTCGCTCGGCATGGCCGCCGGCGAGGCCTTCGTGCGCGGCGCCGAGACGGCCTTGGAGAAGCGCACCCCCTACGTGCTGTTCGCGGCCTCCGGCGGCGCGCGGATGCAGGAGGGCATCCTCTCCCTGATGCAGATGCCCCGCACCACCGTGGCGGTGCGCCGGCTCAACGCCGCCCGCCTGCCCTACATCGTGGTGCTGACGAACCCGACCACCGGCGGCGTCACCGCGTCCTACGCGATGCTCGGCGACGTGCACCTCGCCGAGCCAGGCGCCCTGATCGGATTTGCCGGCCCGCGGGTGATCGAGCAGACCATCCGCGAGAAGCTGCCCGACGGCTTCCAGCGCGCCGAGTACCTGAAGGAGCACGGCATGGTCGACCAGGTCGTGCACCGGCGCGACCTGAAGGGCACGATCGCGGGCCTGTGCGGGCTCCTGATGCAGGTGCCGGCCGAGGCGCCGGCCGCGACCAACGAGGCCGAGGCGAAGCCGGAGGCCAGGCAGGAGGCGAGGCAAGAGGCCAAGCCTGTGCCGGCGTGAGGCGCCGCCCCTGACCCTCTCGCGCCCCGCCGCCGGTCCGGCGGCGGGCCAGGTCTTCCACGTCCCCCCAAGACCTAAGTTCCCCGCGAGACCCGCAGATGGAATCCTCCGACGCCCTGCTGGCGCGCTTCCTCGCGCTGCACCCGCGCACCATCGACCTGTCGCTCGGCCGGATCGAGCGCCTGCTCGCGGCGCTCGGCCATCCGGAGCGGCGCCTGCCGCCGGTGATCCACGTCGCCGGCACCAACGGCAAGGGCTCGACCATCGCCACCATGCGGGCGATCCTGGAGGCCGGCGGCCTGTCGGCCCACGTCTACACCTCGCCCCACCTCGTGCGCTTCCACGAGCGCATCCGCCTCGGCGCCGTCGGGGGCGGCCGCTTCGTGCCGGAGGACCGGCTGGCCGACGCCTTCGCCCGCTGCGAGGCGGTCAATGCCGGTGCACCGATCACGGTGTTCGAGATCACCACCGCGGCGGCACTGCTGCTGTTCTCCGAGGCGCCCGCCGACGTGCTGCTGCTCGAGGTGGGTCTCGGCGGCCGGGTCGACGCCACCAACGTCATCGACCGGCCGGCCTGCGCCGTCGTGACGCCGATCGGGCGCGACCACGCCGAGTATCTCGGCGACACCGTCGAGGCGGTGGCGGGCGAGAAGGCCGGCATCTTCAAGCGCGGCTGCCCGGCGGTGATCGCACCCCAGGACTACGCCCAGGCCGACGCGGTGCTCTGCGCCCGGGCCGAGGCGGCCGGCGCCGGGCCGATCCTCGTCGGCAACCAGGATTTCTCCGCCCACGAGGAGCGCGGCCGGCTGGTCTACCAGGACGAGGACGGGCTCCTCGATCTGCCGCGGCCGAGGCTCGCCGGGCGCCACCAGATCGTCAATGCCGGCACGGCGATCGCTGCCCTGCGCGTCGCCGGCTTCGGCGACATCGGCACCGAGGCCTTCGAGGCCGGGCTCGCGGCCATCGAGTGGCCGGGGCGGCTCCAGCGCCTGCGCCGCGGCCGGCTCGCCGGCCTCGTCCCGCCCGGCGCCGAGCTCTGGCTCGACGGCGGCCACAACATCGACGGAGGGCGCATCCTGGCCGCCGCGATGGCCGACCTCCAGGAGCGCGGCGACGCGCCGCTCGTCCTCGTCTCCGGGCTCCTCGGCACCAAGGACGCGGAGGGATTCCTGGCCAACTTCGCCGGGCTCGCCCGCTTCCTGGTGGCGGTGCCGCTGCCCGGCCAGATGGCGGCGCGGCCGGCCGAGGAGGTCGCGGAGATCGCCGGGCGGGTCGGACTCTCCGCCGCAACGGCGCCGAGCCTCGAGGCCGCGCTGGTGTCCCTGGGCGATCGGGCATGGGAGCGCCCGCCGCGGGTGCTGATCTGCGGCTCGCTCTACCTCGCCGGGTCGGCGCTCTCGGCCAACGGCACCCCGCCGACCTGAGAACCGCCGTCCCGCGGGGAAACGTTGCGGTCCGGTGCAGGACCGGGCGGGACACAACCGTTATGTGTGCGGGGAAATCAGGGATGATTTGCCGGCAGGCTTGACATTGGCCCGCCGCCCGGGGCCGCCCGTGTCGTTGCCGCACCGATGTGGCTGAACTGCTACATCGTGCCCGGGGGAAATGGTCTAGCTTGGCCTCGATCGGGGAACCTGCTGGGGACCATCATGAAGAAACTCCTGAGTGCTTTTGCTGCCTTCACCGCGCTGACCGCCGCCGCTTCGGCCGCGGACCTGCCGCGCCGCGTCGCTCCGCCGCCGGTCTTCACGCCGGTGCCGGTCTTCACCTGGACGGGCTTCTACGCCGGTTTCAACGCCGGCTACGGCTTCAACACCGCTGACACCCGCGCCCCGACCGTCGTCGGCGTGCCGGCCGGCGCCAACGCCGCCAGCAGCGTGTTCATCACCGGCGCCGGCGTGCCCACCACCGGCGTGCTCGCCTTCGGCAACCGCAACAGCAACGACGGCTTCGTCGGCGGCGGCCAGATCGGCTACAACTACCAGTTCACCCCGGGCTCGGGCGTGGTCGTCGGCATCGAGGCCGACGCCCAGTACGTCGACTTCGGCCGTGACCGCAACCGCTACGCCTTCGCCACCGTGGCCGGCGGCGGCGTCGCCCCGGGCACCCTGGTGTTCAACCCGAACGGCATCTCGGGTCTGGACTTCTTCGGCACCGTGCGCGGCCGCCTCGGCTACGCCTGGGACCGCACCCTCGTGTACGCCACCGGCGGTTTCGCCTACGGCTCGGGCGGTGGTCGCGACTTCGGTCTGACCAACAGCTCGCGCGACGAGTTCCAGACCGGCTGGACCGTCGGCGGCGGCGTCGAGTACGCCCTGCCCACCGACTCGTTCTTCAACTTCTTCCGTTCGTCGGCCGTGACCCTGAAGGTCGAGGGTCTGTACGTGAAGCTGGACCAGGGCAACCGCAACAACGGCGTGTTCGCCCAGACCGCCAACGGCACGCAGTACTCGGTGTTCTCGCCGGGCGTGGTGTCGGTCGGCCCGGCCAACCTGTACCGTCGCGAGACCGAGTTCGCGGTCGTCCGCGCCGGCCTGAACTACAAGTTCAACGCTTTCTAAGCGTCACCATCCGTCACCCTGACGGAGCGGAGCCCGGCCGAAAGGCCGGGCTCTTCGCGTTTGTGCGCCCTGGAACCAAGGAAAGGCGGTTCCCCGAACGAGGCGGATCGATGCGCGCCCGGGCAAGGCCTCTCCGGCGCCGGCCGTCCGACCTTCGCGCATCGGGTGATCCACGGCTCCGGCCACGCCTGGGCCTGCGGCGATCCGGTCTGACGACAACCCGGCCGGCAGCTCCGCCGAAGGGGCCGGACGCGGCGCGGGAGATGGGGCGGCTCTCCCGGGCATCCGAGCGATGCCGACTTCCGCATTGCGACAGCGTTCCCGCCGGGATCGCCTGAAGCGATCAGTCGGACATCGTATGGTCCCTCACCGGTAGGCGTTGGGATCGAGCCCGTGGCGGGCGATCTTGTCGTAGAGGGTCTTGCGCGGGGTGCCCAGCGCCTCGGCCGCCACCCGCACGTCGCCGCCGGCCATGATCAGCTCGTCGCGGATCAGGCCGCGCTCGTGGCGGTCCATCTGCTCGGCCAAGGTCGCCGCCTTCGCCGGCTCGGCCTGGGCCGGGCCATTGGGGCTCAAGCCCAGCGCGCAGCGCTCGGCGAAGTGGCCGAGCTCGCGCACGTTGCCGGGCCAGTCGTGCCGGCTCAGGTACTCGCGGATCGCCGGCGTCACCGGCGGGGCCTCGCGGTTGAAGCGGGCGGCGGCCTTGCGCAGGAAGTGCTCGAACAGCAGCGCCACGTCCTCGCGCCGCTCGCGCAACGGCGGGATCGCCACCGAGACGACGTTCAGGCGGTAGTAGAGGTCGTCGCGAAAGGTGCCTTGCGCCGCGGCCTGGCCGAGGTCGATCTTGGTGGCGGCCACCACCCGCATGTCGACGGGCTGGATCGCGTTGGTGCCGAGGGGTTCGACCACCCGCTCCTGGAGCACCCGCAGCAGCTTGACCTGGATGTTGAGCGCCATGCTCTCGATCTCGTCGAGGAACAGCGTGCCGCCGTCGGCATGCGCGATGCGCCCGACCCGCTTCTTGAGCGCGCCGGTGAAGGCGCCGGCCTCGTGGCCGAACAGCTCGCTCTCCACCACCGTGTCGGGGAGCGCGCCGCAATTCATCGCCACGAAGTTGCCCTTGGCCCGGCGGCTCCAGCGGTGGAGCGCGCTCGCCACCACCTCCTTGCCGGATCCGGTCTCGCCGAGCACCAGCACGTCGACGTCGGCCTCGGCCACCTCGCGCACGAACTGGCGCAGCCGCGTGATCGCCGGCGAGACGCCGAGGAAGGCCGGGTCCTCCGCCACCGCGGCGTCGAGCCGGGCGCGCAAGCTCCGGTTCTCCTGCACCAGGCTGCGGCGCTCGAGCGCCCGACGCACCGAGGCGACCAGGGTCTCGGCCGGATAGGGCTTGGCGAGGAAGTCGTAGGCGCCGGCGCGCATCGCCCGCACCGCCATGGTGATGTCGCCGTGGCCGGTGATCAGGATCACCGGCAGTTCGGGATCGGCCTCCTGGAGGGCGGAGAACAGCCCGAGCCCGTCGAGGCCGGGCAGGCGTACGTCGGTGACGACGACGCCGGGCGGGTCGGCGAGGACCGCCTTGAGCGCCGATTCGGCGTCGGCATGGGTCTCGACCTCGAAGCCCGCTAGGTCGAGGCTCTGGCCGTTGGCCCGGCGCACCTCCTCCTCGTCGTCGACGAAGACGACCCGTTGCGACGGCGCGCTCATGCGGCGGACCCCTGGGCGGCGGCGGGGGCCAGCGGCAGCTCGACCCGGAACAGCGCGCCGCCCTCGGGCGAGGCGCCGGCCGAGAGGGTGCCGCCGCACTCCTCGACGATGCCGCGGGAGATCGCCAGGCCGAGGCCGAGGCCGCCGGCCTTGGTGGTGAAGAACGCGTCGAAGATCGGCCCGCCCCCCTCCGGCAGACCGCCGCCGTTGTCGCTCACCTCCAGCACCGCGCGCTCCCCCGTGACCCGCACCGTCACGGCGATGCGGGGATTGGCGACGCCCGCGATCGCGTCGAGGGCGTTCTGCATCAGGTTGACCACGACCTGCTCCAGCCGCGGCCCCTCCCCCAGGACATAAGGCGAGGGCTCGGGCAGGGCGAGGGCGAGTTCGACGCCGGACAGTCGTCCCTCCACCACCTCGAGGCTCGCCCGCACCACGCCGGACAGCGCCACCGGGTCGCGCCGGCCGGACGCCTTGCGGGCGAAGCCCTTGAGCTGGCGGGTGAGGCCGGCGATGCGCTCGGTCAGGCGTCCGACCGCCGAGAGGTTCTCGGTCGCCTCCGGCAGCCGTCCGCGCTGGATCAGGATGCCGGCATTGTCGGCATAGGACCGGATCGCGGCGAGCGGCTGGTTGATCTCGTGCGCCATGCTGGCGGCGAACTGGCCGAGCGCCGCGAGGCGCCCCGCATGGGCGAGCTCGCGCCCGAGGCGCTGGCGCTCGGCCTCGGCGCGTCGGCGCTCGGCGATCTCGGCCTTGAGCTTCTGGTTGGCCTCCGTGAGCGCCTGCGTGCGGGCCCGCACCCGCTCCTCGAGCTCGATGCGCCGGGCCGCCGCTTCGGCGAGGCTCGCCCGCAGGCGCCGGCGCCGGCCGACGATCTCGGCGAGGGCGAGGCAGGCGAGACCGACCGCGAGGCCGGCGATGACCTGGGCCTGCAACCGCTCGCGCGCCACCGCGACGCCGATCCGGGTCAGGGTGTGGAGCCGCCAGGTCGTGCCGGGGATCGGCGCGTCGAGGGGGAGCGCCAGGCGCGCCGGCTGGGCGCCGCCGCCGACCCGGACGAGACCGGACCCGTCCGAGGACGGGTAGAGCGGCAGGGGTGCGAGCGGCGCCGAGCCGAATTCGAGCCGCTCGCGGATCAGCCGGCGCTCGTCGTCCGGCACCGGGCGCAAGGCGCCGAAGCGCCAAGCCGGCTCGCTCGCCATCAGGACGATGCCGCGGGGATCGGTGACCATCACGGTCTCGCCGCCCTTCTTCCAGGACTCGCGCCAGGCCGCCTCGATGGCGTCGAACTCCACCTTGACCACCACGACGCCGGCCCGCCCCTCCGGGCCGGCGACCCGGCGGCTGAGATAGAGGCCCGGCCGGCCGCTGACCGTGCCGAGCGCGAATTGCCGGCCCGCCCCCTCGGCGAGCGCCTGCTGGACGTAGGGACGGAACGCGTAGGAGATGCCGACGAAGCTGCCCGGCGCGCCCGCATTGCTCGCAGCGACCGCGATCCCGTCCTGGCGGATGACGTAGATCACCGCCGCCCCCGAGGCGCGGGCGATCTCGGCCAGCCGGTCGTCGACCCGGGCGACCAGCGCCGGATCCGGCGACGGCCCCACCACCGCGGCGATCTCCGGGTCGCTCGCCAGCGCCAGCGGCAGCGAGCCCTGCTTCTGCATCTCGGTGCGGAAGGCCGCGACCTGGAGCGCGAGCGTGGAATTCGCCGAGCGCCGGAGGTCGGCGAGGGCCGCCCGCTCGGCGATCCGGCCGGCGCCGAGCGCGGCGACGAGCACCGCCGCGAGGCTCAGGAGCCAGGGCAGGGCCGGCGAGCGCAGCCATCCGCGCCAGCCCGGGGCGGCCCGGTTGCGGGCGGGCGGCCTTGGTTCCGGGGCTTTGCGGATTTCCGCACGGTTTCCCGGTCCGCTTTGCGGCGCGCCGGACGGCTCCACCGGGGCGTCTCCTCGTGAGTTCCAAAAAATCATTTATTCGTCTGCACTTAACAAAAAATTTCGATTCTTCGCCGGCTGGCACGCCGGTTGCCATTGTGTCTCTGTCCGCGGGCCGGCCGAGGCGGCAGGCCCCGCGAAACCATCAATCGTCGCCCAGAGGCAGATCCTGCCTCGAGGCCAAGAGCAAGAGCGCCACAGCGGCTCGTCGCCGCCAACGCCGTCCCGTCACGAGCCATGCAGGGAGAACGTCCAATGGCTGTCACTGTCCCGTCGCCGCTGACCGCGCCGCACGCGCCGCCGAAGCCCAAGCCCATCTACAAGACCCTCTACTTTCAGGTCCTGGTCGCGGTCGCGATCGGCATCGCGCTCGGGCACTTCTACCCGCAGCTCGGCGCCGACATGAAGCCGCTCGGCGACGCCTTCATCAAGCTCGTCAAGATGATCATCGCCCCGGTGATCTTCCTCACCGTGGTCTCCGGTATCGCCGGCATGACCAACCTCGAGAAGGTCGGCCGGGTCGGCGGCAAGGCGCTGATCTACTTCCTCACCTTCTCGACGCTGGCGCTGATCGTCGGCCTCGTGATCGCGAACCTCGTGCAGCCGGGCGCCGGCATGCACATCGATCCGAAGTCGCTCGATCCCAAGCAGATCGCGATGTACGCCGACAAGGCGAAGACGCAGACGATCACCGACTTCCTGATGAACATCATCCCGTCGACGGCGGTGGGTGCGTTCTCGGGCGGCGAGATCCTGCAGGTCCTGTTCTTCTCGGTGCTGTTCGGCTTCGGCCTCGCCTTCCTGGGCGAGCGCGGCAAGCCGGTGCTCGACTTCATCAAGATCCTGTCCGAGGCGATCTTCGGCGTCGTCCACATCATCATGAAGGTCGCCCCGATCGGCGCCTTCGGCGCGATGGCCTTCACCATCGGCAAGTACGGCATCGCCTCGCTCGCCAACCTCGCCTACCTCGTCGGCGCGTTCTACCTGACCTCGGCGATCTTCGTCTTCCTCGTGCTCGGTGCGGTCGCCCGCTACAACGGCTTCTCGATCATCAAGCTGATCCGCTACATCAAGGAGGAGCTGCTCCTCGTCCTCGGCACCTCGTCCTCCGAGTCGGCCCTGCCCTCGCTGCTCGAGAAGATGGAGCGCGCCGGCTGCTCGAAGCCCGTCGTCGGCCTCGTCGTCCCGACCGGCTACTCGTTCAACCTCGACGGCACCAACATCTACATGACCATGGCGGCCCTGTTCATCGCTCAGGCGACGGACACGCCCCTCTCCTACGGCGAGCAGGCCCTGCTGCTCCTCGTCGCGATGCTGTCCTCGAAGGGCGCGGCGGGCGTCACCGGCTCGGGCTTCATCACCCTGGCGGCGACCCTCGCGGTGGTCCCCTCCGTGCCGGTCGTCGGCATGGCGCTGATCCTCGGCATCGACCGCTTCATGTCGGAGTGCCGCGCGCTCACCAACTTCATCGGCAACGCGGTGGCCTGCATCGTGGTCGCCCGCTGGGAGAACGAGGTCGACATGGACCGCCTGAAGGCCGCCCTCGACGGCAACCCGCTGCCGCTCGAGGACATCGGGCCCGTCCCGGCCCTCCAGGCCGCCGAGTAATCCAGCGACCCCCGGGGCCCCGCGGCCCCGGCCAGCGACAAGGGGCGGCCCTGCGCACGGCGCGGGGCCGCCCTTCCTCGTTTTCGGGCTATCCTCCGGCCTCGTTTCCGGGAGGATCCACGATGGCGGGCGGCGACTGGCGCGGCATGGACCGCGCGACCCTGAGCAGGGCCTACGACAATTCCGGCGCGGTCGCCGGCAGCAGCGCCTACATGGCGTCCTTGCGCGAGCGCAGCGCGGCCTTTCGCGAGGCGCATCCGGGCGAGATCGACATTCCTTACGGGGAGGGCGCGCGGCAGCGCCTCGACCTCTTCCGCTGCGGCCGGCCGCAGGCGCCGCTCCTGGCCTTCATCCACGGCGGCTACTGGCAGCGCAACGACAAGTCCGGCTTCTCGGCGCTCGCCGAAGGGCCGCTCGCCCGCGGCCTCGACGTGGCGATGATCGGCTACACCCTCTGCCCCGAGGCGACGATGACGGCGCTCTGCACCGAGATTCCGGCGGCGCTCAAGCGCCTGCGGGCACACGCGGCCCCGCCGCGCCTCGTGGTCTCGGGCTGGTCGGCCGGCGGCCATCTCGCGGCGCTCGCCATGGCCTGCCCGGAGGTCGATGCGGGCCTCGCCCTCTCCGGGGTCTTCGACCTCGCGCCGATCCGGCGCACGGCGCTGGACGACGCGCTCCACCTAACCGAGGACGAGGTCGCGGGCCTCTCGCCGATCCGGCACCTGCCGACTCGGTCAGGCCCCCTTACGGTGGCCTACGGCGCGAACGAGCTGCCGGAACTGTGCCGGCAATCGCAGGTCTACCAGGCGGCCTGGGCCGGGACCGGGCTTCCCGGCGACCTCCTGCCGCTGCCGGGCGACGACCACTTCACGGTCCTCGACCAGATGATCCGGCCGGACGGGGCGCTGACCGAGGCGGTGGTGCGGCTCGCCGCGGGGTAGCGCGGGGCTCGCCCCGGCGCGGGTCACGCCCTAAAGCTACCCGCGCCGGAGTGAGGGTGCGGGCGCAAGGCCCGCGCGAGCGACAGAGAGCGGGCATGGGCCAGCATCACGACCATGGCGACCACGATCACCACGATCATGGCCACGGCCACCACCATCACCACGGCCCGGGCCACGTCCACGCCCCGGCGAATTTCGGCCGCGCCTTCGCGATCGGGATCGCGCTCAACATCGGCTTCGTGCTGATCGAGGGCTTCTACGGCTTCCTCACCGACTCGGTGGCGCTGCTCGCCGATGCCGGCCACAACCTCTCCGACGTGCTCGGCCTCGTCGTCGCCTGGGCGGCGGCGACGCTCGGCCAGCGCCGGCCGACGGCGCGGTTCACCTATGGCTTGCGCTCGTCCTCGATCCTGGCGGCTTTGTTCAACGCGGTGTTCCTGCTGGTCGCGGTCGGGGCCATTGCCTGGGAGGCGGTGCAGCGTTTCAGCGCCCCTGCCCCCGTCCCGGGGCTCACCGTGACGGTGGTCGCGCTGATCGGCATCGCGGTGAACGGGATCACCGCCTGGCTGTTCGCCTCGGGCGCCAAGGGCGACATCAACGTGCGCGGCGCCTACCTGCACATGCTGGCCGACGCCGCGGTCTCGGCCGGCGTCGTGGTGGCGGGGCTCGTCATCATGGGCACCGGCTGGACCTGGATCGATCCCCTGACCAGCCTCGTCATCGTGGCGGTGATCGTCGCCGGCACCTGGGGCCTCCTGCGCGACAGCGTCGTGCTGTCGCTCGACGCCGTGCCGCCCGGCATCGACCCGGCGGCGGTGCGGGCCTGCCTCGCCGAGCGGCCGGGCGTGGCGGAGGTCCACGACCTCCACGTCTGGCCGATGAGCACCACCGAGACGGCGCTCACCGCCCACGTGGTGATGCCGGAAGGCCATCCCGGCAACGCCTTCCTGCACGATTGCGCCGCGGCCCTGAAGAGCCGCTTCGGCATCGCCCACGTGACGCTCCAGGTCGAGCTGGCGGGGGGACCAGCCTGCGCGCTGGCGCCGGAGCACGTCGTGTAGGCGGCACTCACCCCGCCTTGCGCACCGGCTGGCGCGCCAGCACCGCGTCCGCGGCGCGCCCCGTCAGCTCGGCCCGGTGGTCGAAGCGGGTGGTGAAGGTGCCGACCCCGGCGGTGGCCGAGCGCAATTCCACGATCAGGTCGGTCATCTCGGATTCGGGAATCAGCGCCTCGACCACGTCCCAGCCCGACCAGCCAGGCCGGGCGTCGAAGCCGAGGATCTGGCCGCGGCGGGCGGTGACGAGGCCGGTGGCCTTCGCGGTGGCGCCGCTCGGCACCGCCATCGAGACCGCCAGGATCGGCTCCAGCAGCACCGGCCCGGCCTTGGCGAGCGCCTCCTCCAGCGCCAGCCGCGTCGCGGCCTGGAAGGCGGCGTCCGAGGAGTCGACCGCGTGGGCTGCGCCGTCCTTCAGCGTCACCGCGAGGTCGACGACGGGAAAGCCGAGCGGTCCCCTGGCGGTGAAGGCGCGGGCGCCGGCCTCGACCGAGGCGATGTACTGGCGCGGCACCGCGCCGCCCACCACCTCGTCCTCGAACAGGAAGCCGTCGCCCCGCGGCAGCGGCCGCACCGCCAGCGCCACGTCGGCGAACTGGCCGTGGCCGCCGGTCTGCTTCTTGTGCCGCGCCCGCGCCTCGGCCGGCCCGCGGATCGTCTCGCGATAGGCGATCCGCGCCCGCTCGGTCTCGACCCCGATGCCGAAGCGCGAGGCCAGCCGCTCGACCGCGACCCGCAGGTGCATCTCGCCCTGGCCGGAGAGGCGCAGGTCGCCGAGCTCGGCGCGATGCTCGACGATCAGCGCCGGATCCTCGTCGGCGAGCTTCGCCAGCGCCGCCGAGAGGCGCACGTCGTCCTTACGGTCGCGCACCCGCAAAGCCACGGCGTGGACCGGCTCGGGCGCCGGCAGGTCTACCAGGGCATCCGGCGCCTCGGAGCCGGCCGCCAGGGTCTCGGCGGTGGCGATGCCGTCGAGCTTGGCGAGACCGACGACCTCGCCGGCCTGCACCTCCGGCACGCGGGTGCCCGCCGCACCCGCGAGCTGGGTCAGGGCCGCGACCCGGGCGCCGCCGCCGCCGGACCCCGTCACCGCCTCGCCCTCGCGCAAGGCGCCGCGCAGCACCCGACCGACCGAGAGCTTGCCGCCAAAGCCCGTATGCAGCGTCTTCATCACCTGGGCGAGCGGCGCCCCCTCCCCCGCGATCCCGAGGCGCGCGCGGGTCTCGGGCAGGCCCGGTGCCTCGTGCCGCAGCGCCTTCAGGAGGCGGGTGACGCCGTGGCCGTGCTCGGCCGAGCCGAACAGCACCGAGACGGCCTGGCCCTCGCGCAGCTCGCGGGCGAGGTCGGAAAAAACCCGGTCGGCCTGCGGCTCGACCTCGGCGATCAGGTCCTCCATCAGGGCGTCGTCGTGGTCGGCGAGGCGCTCCAGCATCGTGTAGCGCTCGGCCTTCTCCCGCGGCAGCTCGCCGTCGGGGAGCGCCACCATCTCGCTCGGGGCCTGCTCGCGCCAGATGAAGGCGCGCTCGAGCGCGAGATCGATGAAGCCGACGGCCGCCTCGCCCTCGATCAACGGGATCTGGCGCAGCAGCAGCGGCACCCGCGAAGCCGGTTGCAGCAGCGCGAGCGCGTCGCGCAGCGAGCCGGGCGCGGTCTCGGCCTTGTTGATGAACAGGAGGCGCGGGATCCCGGCGGCCTCGAGCTCGCGCAGGGTGAGTTCCAGGGCCGGCCGCTTGCGCTCGTCGGCCTCGCAGACCACGATCGCGGCGTCGCATGCCGGCAGCACCGCCCGCAGGTCGTGCGCGAACTCGATCGAGCCGGGACAATCGACGAAGGTGAAGGCCTCGCCGAGGAAGCGCGTGGTGGCGAAGGCCGGCTCGACGCTCATGCCGTGGGCGCGCGCCTCGGGCGAGGTGTCGCCGACCCGGGATCCGGCGCGCCCGGGGCGGTCGATCGCGCCGGTGCGATGGAGGATGGCCTCGAGCAGGGCGGTCTTGCCGCTCTGGAACGGACCGACGATCGCGATGCACCTGTGCTGCGCAGCCACGTGACGTCTCCACCCTGTCTTTGTTGACAGGGAGTTAAGCACCGGGACGAGGCGGGGTCCAGGCGGCAGGTGTGCAGGCGCGAAGACGGGCCGATATAGGATCACCAGACGCCCGCCCGCGCGGGCCAGACAGGGGAAGCGCCCGATGCCCGAGATCGACATCGACCACCTGCGCGGCTGGATCGGCCGCACCCGGGAGGTCGAGGACTTCGTGACGCCCCGCCTCGTCGCCGAGTACCGGGCGACGCTCGGCCCCCACCTCGCCCCGGTGGCCGAGGGCGAGGCGCCGCTCGCCCTCCACTGGTGCCTTGCTCCCGAGACGCCGGCGGCCGACGCGCTCGGGTCCGACGGCCACGCGGCGAAGGGCGGGTTCCTGCCCCCGGTGCCGCTGCCGCGGCGGATGTGGGCAGGCGGCGAGGTCGAGACGCTCGCCCCCTTGCGCGTCGGCGACCGGGTGGTGCGGCGCGAGACCGTGGCCGACGTGGCGGTGAAGACGGGCCGCACCGGCACGCTCTGCTTCGTCACCGTGCGGCACGAATACCTGACCGAGCGCGGCCCGGCGATCCGCGACCGGCAGGACATCGTCTACCGCGAGGCGAGCCGGCCGGGCGACGCCGCACCGCCACCGAGATCCGTGCCCGCCGAGGACAACGCGGCGTGGTCGGTCGAGGCGAACCCGGTGCTGCTGTTTCGCTACTCGGCGATGACCTTCAACGGCCACCGCTTCCACTACGACCATCCCTACGCCACGCAGGTCGAGGGCTATGCCGGCCTCGTCGTGCACGGGCCGATGCAGGCGAGCCTGCTCCTCAACCTCGCAGCCAGCCGCCTCGGGCGGGTGCCGGCGCGCTTCCGCTATCGCGGCGTCGCGCCGATGATCGCCGGATCGCGCTTCGCGGTGGCGGGGCGCCAGGAGGGCGAGGACTTCCGCGCCTGGACGGCGATCGACGGGGCGGTCCACATGGAAGCCGAGGCAATCTTGGAAGCCGAGGCGATCGTAGGGGCCACGGCGGGTTAGGCGATCGGCGCATTGCGGGGCCGGGGTCGAACTGTCAGGTTCCTCGCCGAACAAACAACGAGCACGAGGAAACGCCCCATGCCGACGCCGCCCCGCCCCGTCCGGGCGCTCACCCGCCGCGCCCTCGCGGCCGGCACCACCCTCCTCCTCCTGTCGGGCGCGGCGCTGGCGCAGGCGCCGATCGTCATCAAGTTCAGCCACGTCGTCGCGCCCGACACGCCCAAGGGCCGCGGCGCCGACAAGTTCAAGGAGCTGGCGGAAAAGTATACGAACGGCAAGGTGAAGGTGGAAGTCTACCCGAACTCGCAGCTGTTCAAGGACAAGGAGGAGGTCGAGGCGCTCCAGCTCGGCGCGGTGCAGATGCTGGCGCCGTCGCTGGCGAAGTTCGGGCCGCTCGGTGCCAAGGAGTTCGAGGTCTTCGACCTGCCCTACATCCTGCCCGACAAGGCGGCCCTGCGCCGGGTCACCGACGGGGCGCTCGGCAAGCGCCTGTTCGACAAGCTGCAATCGAAGGGCATCACCGGCCTCGCCTACTGGGACAACGGCTTCAAGGTGATGAGCGCCAACAAGCCGCTGCGGATGCCGGCCGATTTCCGCGGCCAGAAGATGCGGATCCAGTCCTCGAAGGTGCTGGAGGCGCAGTTCCGCGCGCTCGGCGCAATCCCGCAGGTGATGGCGTTCTCGGAGGTCTACCAGGGCATGCAGACCGGCGTGGTCGACGGCTCGGAGAACACGCCCTCGAACATGTTCACCCAGAAGCACCACGAGGTGCAGAAGTACATCACGCTGTCCGACCACGGCTATATCGGCTACGCGGTGATCACCAACAAGAAGTTCTGGGACGGCCTGCCGGCGGAGGTCCGCACCGAACTCGACAAGGCGATGAAGGAGGCGACGACCTACGCCAACGAGGTCGCCGACAAGGACAATTCCGACGCGCTGGAGGAGATGAAGAAGTCCGGCAAGACCACCTTCATCACCCTCACCGCCGACGAGAAGGCGGCCTGGAAGGCGGCGCTGGAGCCGGTCACCGCCGACATGGCCAAGCGCGTCGGCAAGGACGTGATCGAGGAGTTCCAGAAGGAGGCGAAGGGCGGGACGCAGTAGGCGTTCCGGTCCCGGCCGGGTTCGACCGGCGGCGGGTGTCACCGACGCCCTGGAAAGGGGCAGTTATGGGGTGCCTCCACGTCGCCCCCTTCGCGGGCGGCAGGGCTGACCGGGGAAAGGGAAATAGCGCGGGTTTCCCCTCCCTCCTCTGCGGCGGAGCCGGGCGGGAGAGGGGCAGCGCGGCGCTGTTCCAGCGAGCGCCTCTCACAACGGTTCGGTCTTTTTCGGAAGCGTCGCCCCCTCTCCCGCCCGGCTCTGCCGGGCACCCTCCCCCGATCCAAGTCGGGCATGCCCGACTTGGGCAAGTGGATGCGGAACTCGGGCAAGCCCGAGTTCCGTCGGGGGGAGGGGGTAACCCGCGCTGTTTCCTTTCCCCAGGCAGCCCTGCCGCCCGCGGAGAGAGTGGAAACACGCGTCTATCCGGCTATGGCTGAATGCCGGAACCCGCGAGAGATGATCTGGCATCAGTCTCGTCGACAAAGTCTTCGTTGAAAGCTTTGTGTCACCTCGGGCGCAAGCGGCTCAGGCCGGTTCGGTGCGGCGGGCTTGGACCCGGCCGCTTGATCTAACAATTCGCCTTCTCCCCGCGCGCTCGCGCCCGAAAGTTTCTTTGGGAAACAATCGACCCGGCGCCCTTCCCCCGCCCGGGAAACACATCCATTCCTCCGCCAGACGGCGCCTCTGCCCACCTCCTCGGCAAGCTTCACAGGACTGTCGCACAACACCCATACAGAGCGAACACAGTCCGAAACATGCTGTAACAAGGCAGACTCGCCCCTCCCGGTCCGACACGTCGAACGATCGCCGGCGAGCCCAGGGCCGCTGCGCGCCTCCCCGAACCATCAAGACCTAACAGCTTCGCGCTGAAGCGTGGCGCTCGCCTTCGCGCCGCCGCCGTTCCCGCGCGCCCGGAGACACTGGACCCCATGGCCACGACGTTCGCCAACGGCACCGCGATCTACGACGCCGCGCCCTCGCTCCAGGGCCGGTCGGGCACGACCGCCACGACCCCGCCGAGCGCCACCAACGCGCTCCAGCTCGTGCGGCTCGGCGCCTACGCGACCACCAACGACGCGGCAACGCAGGTGGCCCCGAACGCCGAGGTGGTGGCCTACGATTCCTCGACCAGCCGGCTCTACGTCCAGAACACCAACGAGAACCGGATCGAGATCGTCTCGCTCGACGCCGCCGGGTCGCTCACCAAGTCCGGCGAGATCCTGCTGTCGGGCCTCGAGCAGTACGGCTCGGTGAACTCGGTCGCGGTCTTCAACGGCCTCGTGGCGGTGGCCTACGCCAACGCGGCCGGCGACGCGCCCGGCCGCGTCGCCCTGTTTTCCGCCGACGGCACGCTGCTGCGCTCGCTGACCGTCGGGGTCGGGCCCGACCAGCTCACGTTCAACCGTGACGGCACCCGCCTCCTCGTCGCCAACGAGGGCGAGCAGGCGAGCGCCGCCAGCAACCCGGTCGGCGGCGTCTCGATCATCGACGTGTCGCGCGGGGCGGCCGGCGCCTCGGTCCTCACCACCGTTGGGTTCGAGGGGCTGAACGGCGCCGAGGCCAGCTTGCGCGCCCGCGGCCTCGCGATCACGCCCGGCGTCTTGGCCACGGCCGATATCGAGCCCGAATACATCGCGATCTCGCCCGACAACCGCTTCGCCTACGTCACCTTGCAGGAGGTGAACGGCGTCGCGGTGATCGATCTCGCCAATCCCGGCACGGCGCCGATCGCAATCCAGCCGCTCGGCGCGGTCAACCACTCGCTGCCCGGCAACGAGTTCGACGCCTCCGACCGCGACGGCCCGAACGGCACCGCCTCGATCCGGATCGCCTCGACCCCGGCCAACGCCCCGATCTACGGCCTGCTCCAGCCCGACAGCATCGCGTCGTTCACCACCGGCGGGGCGACCTACTTCGTCACGGCGAACGAGGGCGACCAGCGGGTCATCGGCGGCGCCGACGACGCCGGCGACGTAGCGCGCCTGAGCGCGGTGCCGAACAGCCGCCTGACGCCGGAATTGCAGGCGCTCAAGGCCGATCCGGCCTATGCCCGGCTCAACGTGCTCCTGCGCAGCGGCGACACCAACAACGACGGGGTGATCGACCAGCTCAACACGCTCGGCGGCCGCGGCATCTCGATCTTCCGCCAGAACGCCGACGGCACGCTCACCAAGGTGCGCGAGACCGGCGGCGAGTTCGAGAAAATCTTCGCCCAGATCGCGCCCGAGCGCTTCAACAACGACCAGACCGTCGCCAACACGCCCGACGACCGCTCCGACAACAAGGGGCCGGAGCCGGAAGGGATCACGGTCGGCACGGTCAACGGCCGCACCTACGCGTTCGTCGGCCTGGAGCGCCAGAGCGGCATCCTGGTCTACGACGTGACCGATCCGGCGAACGCCAACTACGTCTCCTACGTGCCGCCGCTCGCCGGCTCGGCCGCGGATCTCGGCCCGGAGGTGCTGACCTTCATCCCGGCCGACCGCAACCCGACCGGCACCAACCTGGTGGTCTCGGCCAACGAGGTGGCCAACGGCGGCGCGACCCTCTACGCGGCGCTACCCCAGGGCACGAGGCAGGAGATCTCCTTCGGAGCCGATTCGCTCAGCGTGAGCCGGGCCGAGGGCAACAGCGGCACCACGACCTTCAGCTTCACGGTGCAGCGCACGAACGGCACGCTCGGCGCCGTCGCCTTCACCGCCGAGCTGACCGGGTCCGGCGCGAACCCGGCGATCGGCGCCGACTTCGCCGGCACTCCGAGCCTGCCGCTCACCATCGCCGGCACGATCCCGGCAGGTGCTGCCTCGGCGGTCGTCAGCGTCGCCGTCCAGGGCGACGCGACGCCGGAGCCGAACGAGACCTTCTCGCTGGCGCTGCGCAGCGCCACCTCCAACCAGGCCGGCATCACCGCCGCGGTGGCTGGCAGCAACGCCACCGCCACCGGCACCATCCTCAACGACGACGTCACCCTGATCTCGGCGGTGCAGGGCGCCGGCAGCGCCAGCCCGCTCGTCGGCCGGACCGTCACGGTCGAGGCGCTCGTCGTCGGCGACTTCCAGAACGGCGACGCCGACGGAAAGCGCAGCATCGGCGGCTTCTATCTCCAGGAGGAGAAGGCCGACCAGGACGCCAACCCGCTGACCTCGGAGGGGCTGTTCGTCTACGAGGGCACCGGCAACCGCCTCGTCGACGTCAACGAGGGCGACCGGGTCCGGGTCACCGGCACGGTCACCGAGTTCAACGGCGAGACGCAGCTCACGGTGAACGCCGCCTCCGGCATCCAGGTGGTGCAGGCCGGGGCGCTCTCGGCGGCCGAGGTGAAGGCGCAGGCGGTCGACGTGACCCTGCCGGCGGCGGGCGTCGTCGGCACCGGCACGACCGCGCAGCCCGATCTCGAGCGCTACGAGGGGATGCTGGTCCGCTTCCCCCAGACCCTGTCGATCTCCGAGCAGTTCAACCTCGACCGCTTCAACGAGATCCGCCTCGCCGCGGGGGGGCGGCCGGAGACCTTCACCAACGAGTTCGAGCCGAACGCGGCCAACTACGCCGCCTACCTCGCCCAGACCGCCGCGCGCTCGATCACCTACGACGACGGCTCGAACACCCAGAACCTGCCGAGCGAGAACCTCGACGGGCTCAGTCCGACCTACTCGACCGCCACCGCACCGCGGATGGGCGACACGGTGACCGGGCTGACCGGCACGCTCGGCTACGGCCCGACCGACGCCTTCCGGGTGCGCGCCATCAACGACGGCGACAACAGCTTCGCGAAGGCCAATCCGCGGCCCGCGACGCCGGACGCGGTCGGCGGCACGCTCAAGGTCGGCAGCCTCAACGTCCTGAACTACTTCACGACGCTCGCCGCCTCGTCGAGTTCGCTCACCGCGATCGGCCAGCAGCCCCGCGGCGCCAACACGGGCGAGGAGCTGACGCGCCAGACCGAGAAGCTCGTCACGACGCTGATCGGCACCGGGGCCGACGTGCTCGGCCTCACGGAACTCGAGAACCAGTTCCAGCCCGGCAACCCGGGCAACGCGCTCGAATACCTCGTCGGCCAGCTCAACGCCCGGGCCGGGGCCGGCACCTACGCCTACGTCAATCCGGGCAATCAGCTCGACAACGGCCAGTTCCTCGGCGGCGACGCCATCGCGGTCGGCTTCATCTACAAGCCGTCCAAGGTCAGCGTCGCGCTCAACACCACGATCGAGAAGCTCGACGACGCCGACGTCGCCCGCTTCGATCCCGCGCTCCTCCAGCAGAGCACGATCGGCCACCTCTTCAACGGCGTGAACACCAGCCGCGCCTCCCTGGCGGTGACGTTCCACGAGACCGCGACCGGTGAGGACTTCACCGCGGTCATCAACCACCTGAAGTCGAAGAGCGGCAGCGGCACCGGGGCGGATGCCGACCAGGGCGACGGCCAGGGCGCCTGGCAGCAGCAGCGCGAGCTCGCCGCCCAGGCGCTCACGAAGTGGGTGGCGACGAAGCCGACCGGCACGAGCGATTCCGACGTGATCCTGCTCGGCGACTTCAACGCCTACATCAAGGAGGACGCCCTCGATAACCTCAAGGCCGGGGGCTTCACCAACCTCGCCGAGGACCGTCTCGCCAACCCGTACTCCTACGTCTTCGACGGGGCCTACGGCGCCCTCGACCACGCCTTCGCCAATGCCAGCCTGAACGGTCAGGTCACCGGCGTGACCGAGTGGCACGTCAACGCCGACGAGGCCGACGCGATCGACTACAACCTCGATTTCGGCCGGCCGGCCTCGTACTTCGACGGCACGGTGGCGGCGCGCGAATCCGACCACGACCCGGTGCTCGTCGGGCTGAAGCTCGATCAGACCGCCCCGACGCTGGTCTCGGCCGCGCCCGGCGACAACGCCACCGGCGTCGCGCCCGGCGCCAACATCACCTTGCGCTTCAGCGAGGCGGTGAAGGCCGGCACCGGGTCGGTCACCATCACCGAAGGGGCGGGCGACACCCGCACCATCGCGGTCGCCGACGCCGCCCAGGTCGCGATCGCGGGCGACACGGTGACGATCAACCCGAGCGCCGACCTCAAGGCGGGCACCGCCTACGACGTGATCGTGCCCCGCGGTGCGATCACCGACAGCGCAGGCAACGCCTTCGCGGGCCTGGCGCAGGACCAGCTCGACTTCACCACGCAGCAGGCCGCCCCGATGACCTACACGCTCCAGATCCTGCACGCCTCCGACTGGGAGGCCGGCCTCCTGGCGACCCAGCGGGCGCCGAACTTCGCGGCGATCGTCGACAAGCTCGAGGACGCGACCCCGAACTCGATCACCCTCTCTACCGGCGACGGCTGGATCCCGAGCCCGTTCTTCATCGCCGGCGCCGACCCGCAGCTGAACGCGACCTATAACGGCGTCTACAACCAGTTCTACGGGCTGTCGGGCGCCAACGCCTACAGCCGCCTCACCGCCTCGCCCGGCCGGGCCGACATCACGATCCAGAACGTCATCGGCGTCCAGGCCGCGGTGTTCGGCAACCACGAGTTCGACTCAGGGCCCACCGAGGTCGCCAACATCATCGGCGCCAACCTCGGCACAACGGCGGGCGCGGCCGACGACACCTGGGTCGGGTCGCAGTTCCCCTACCTGTCGACCAACCTCAACTTCTCGCGCGAATCGGCCCTGTCGGGCCTCGTCCACCAGGACGGCGACAACGCCACCTTCGCCCAGACCGGCCCGACCTCGACCCAGACCGGCACCGGCGCGGACAAGATCGCCAAGTCGACGATCATCACCGAGAACGGCGAGAAGATCGCCTTCATCGGCGCCACCACCCAGCTCGAGCCGCTGCTGACGACCCTCGGCAACGTGACCCTCGACGGCTTCACCGGCCGCGACGAGATCGCGCTGCTCGCCCAGCAGATCAACGCCGAGGTCGACCGGGTGCTCGCGGCCAACCCCGGCCTCAACAAGGTCATCGTCGGCACCCACCTGCAGCAGCTCGCCAACGAGCAGGCGCTGGCCCCGCTCCTGCGCAACGTCGACGTGCTGATCGGCGGCGGCTCGCACACGCTCCTGTCGGACTCGAACGACCGGCTGCTGGCGGGTGACACCTCCGGCGGCGCCTACCCGCAATTCTTCACCAACGCCTCGGGCCAGACCCTGGCGCTGGTCAACACGGCCTCCGAGTACTCCTATGTCGGCCGCCTGACCGTCACCTTCGACGACCAGGGCAACGTCATCCGCAACTCGATCACGCCGCAGAATTCAGGTGCGGTCGCGGTCGATGACGCCACGGTGGCGCAGCTCTGGGGCTCCACCGCCGCGGCCTTCGCCCCCGGCAGCAAGGGCTTCCTCGTCCGCGAGATGATCGAGGGCCTCGACGTCAACAACGACGGCATCCAGGAGACCGCCGGCGTCGCCGACGTCATCCGCCAGCAGGACGGCAACATCCTCGGCCGCACCAGCGTCTACCTCGAAGGGCGCCGGGGCGAGGTCCGCACCGAGGAGACCAACCTCGGCGACCTCTCGGCCGATGCCAACCTCTGGTACGCCAAGCAGTACGACCCGACGGTCGCGGTCTCGATCAAGAACGGCGGCGGCATCCGCGACTCGATCGGCTCGTTCTCGACCGCCGGCGGCGGCACCGCCGAACTGCCCCCGGCGGCGAACCCCTCCGCGGGCAAGCAGTCGGGCGACATCTCGCAGCTCGACGTCACCAACTCGCTGCGCTTCAACAACGCGCTCGCCATCACCACCGTCTCGGCACTGGAGATGAAGCGGCTCCTGGAGCACGCGGTCTCGGCGACCGCGTCGGGCGCGACCCCGGGCCAGTTCCCGCAGATCGGGGGCCTCAGCTTCTCGTTCGACGCGACCAAGACCGCCCAGACCCTCGACGCCAACGGCACCGTGACCCGCGAGGGCCAGCGCATCCTCAACGCGGCGATCATCGACGACAACGGCCGGATCCTCGACACCCTGGTCCAGAACGGCCAGGTCGTCGGCGACCCGAACCGCAACATCCGCACCGTCACCCTCGACTTCCTGGCGACCGGCACCGCGACGGCGCCGGGCCTGGGCGGCGACAACTACCCATTCCCGGCCTACGGCGAGAACAAGGTGGCGCTCGCCTCCACGACGCCCGGCGCCGCGCTGCCGAACTCCGCGACCTTCGCGGCGCAGGGCACCGAGCAGGACGCGATGGCCGAGTACCTGCGCGCCTTCTACGCCACCACACCCTACGGCACCGCCGACACCACGCCGGCCGGCGACACCCGGATCCAGAACCTCGCCGCGCGCAGCGACACGGTTCTCGCCCGCGGCGTCGTGCGCAACGGCACGAGCGGCAACGACACGCTGACCGGCACCGCCTTCGACGACATCATCACCGGTGGGGCGGGCAACGACACGATCACCAACTCCGCCGGCAACGACATCCTGCTCGGCGGCCGCAACGCCGACGGCACGACCGGCACCGACACCCTGGTGTTCAACTCCAGGCTGGCCGACACCACCGTGACCCGTGACGGTGCCTACACGCTGATCGTCGGGCCGGAGGGCCAGGACCGGGTCACCGGCTTCGAGCGCTACCAGTTCACCGACGCCACGGTGGTGACTGGCGACGGCGCGCCGCTCGTCGACGACCTGTTCTACCTCGCGAACTACAAGGACGTGCTCGCCGCCGGCCAGGACGCCGATGCCCACTACGCCACCTACGGCTGGAAGGAGGGCCGCGACCCCAACGCGCTCTTCTCCACCACCGGCTACCTCGCCGCCAATCCGGACGTCCGGGCAGCTAACATCGACCCGCTCCAGCATTACGACCAGTACGGCTGGAAGGAGGGCCGCGACCCGTCGGCGGTCTTCGACAACGAGCAGTACCTCGCCCGCAACCCGGACGTGAAGGCTGCCGGCATCGACCCCTTGCGCCACTACCTCGAGTACGGCCAGGGCGAGGGCCGGCAGACCTACACGGCAATCGGCCGGACCGCCGACCTCGCGACCAACCCGGGCTTCGACGCCGAGTACTACCTCCTGTCGAACCCAGACGTCGCCCGCGCGGCGATCACCACGGGCGGCAACTCTTACGCCTACCAGCACTACCAGACCTACGGCTGGAAGGAGGGGCGCAACCCGAACGCGGTGTTCGACACCAAGGGCTACCTCGACGCCTACCGCGACGTGAAGGCGGCCAACATCGACCCGCTGATGCACTACGACCAGTACGGCTGGAAGGAAGGCCGCGACCCGTCGAAGGGCTTCGACTCCACCGCGTATCTGGCGGCCTACGGTGACGTGGCGCAGGCCAAGATCGACCCGATGCAGCACTACCTGCAATACGGCGCGACGGAAGGGCGCTCGACCTTCGGCGACACCACCTTCGGCGCCGGCAATATCGGCTGACCGCCGCACCGCGAGATCGGGCGGCCCGGACCTTCCCGGGCCGCGACAGCACGAGGAAGGCCCGTGCGGCGCGCCGCACGGGCCTTTCTCATTTTCGCCCGAGGCTGGAGCGGCGGGGCGTCACGCCGCGGCGCGGTCGTGGCGGCCTTCCTGAATCTCCTCGATGATCTTGGCCGAGAAGGCGTCGAGATCGCCCGGGTTGCGGCTCGTCACGATGCCCTTGTCGGTCACCACCGGCAGGTCGTGCCACTCGGCGCCGGCATTGATCACGTCGGTCTTGATCGAGGAGAACGACGTCATCTTGCGGCCCTTGGCGGCCCCGACCTCGACCAGCAGCCAGGGGGCGTGGCAGATCGCGGCCACGACCTTGCCGCTGGACAGGAAGCTGCGCAGGATCTCCAGTGCCTTCGGCTCCAGGCGTAGCTTGTCCGGGTTGATCTGGCCGCCGGGCAGCACCAGGGCGTCGTAGGCGGACGCGTCGATGCTCTCGATGTCGGCATCGACCTTCACCGGACGGCCCCAATCGGTATCGTCCCAGCCGCGGATGCTGTCGGGCGTCCGGCGGGACTTCGGTGCGGCCACCGTCACCTGCGCGCCGGCCTCGCCGAGCTTGGCCTTCGGCACTTCGAGCTCGGACTGCTCGAAGCCGTCGGTCGCCATGATGAGGATCTTCGCCTGCTTGATGTCGGGCATCCGGTGGTACTCCAGAGGGGGTCGAATGCCCTGGCAACGACCCTGGGTCAGGCCGGTTCCGGCTGCCTGCCGCGACGGAACTGCACCGCGCCGGGCGGTTTAAACCCTCATATCCGCGACACACGAGGAGGAGCGACCATGGCCAATCCAGGCCTGCCCGGCCACGAGCCGAACCCCGGCGGCGGCATTCCCGGCGACATCCCGCCCCCGGTCGCACCGGACGAATTGCCCGATACCGGACCGACCGGCCCGCGCTCGCCCTACCCTGTCAACGATCCCGGCATCACCGACCCGACCGGGCCGGGCTCGGAGCCGGACTACCTGCCGGGCGGCCCGACCAACCCGGGCATCCGCATCTAGGATCGGAAAACGAAGGGCGCCCTGATCGGGCGCCCTTTTCGCGTTCAGTGTCCGCCGTGCGAGCTGCGCACGTCGCGCGGTGCGCTCAGGATCTCGTTGAGGGAGGTGGCGACGTGCCGCGCCTCCTCGTCGGTGAGGCGGAGCTGGAACGGCGGCAGGCCGCCGGCCTGGAGCGCCACCACCGCCTGGCCCTGCTCGTCGGTGCCGACCTCGATCGCCGCCGAGGTCACGTCCAGCATCGCCGCCTCCTCATCGCCGAGATCGTCGGCATCGCCCTCGTCCGGCTCGTGCATGACCGTGAGGAGCTGACCCACCGCGCGCACGAGGGCGCGGGCCGCGCTGGCATCCATGATGACCGCGGTGGCCTGGTCGTCCTTCTGGAACGAGAGCTGGATGTTGGAACCTTCGAGGGAAACCGAGATACCCGCCATGGAGCGTCCGACACTGTACGATATCGTCCCTATATGGGAGCGCTCTGCCGGATGCGACAGGGAATTCCACGCAGAGGCGGCCTGCACGGCCCGAAACGCCCCTGCACCCGGAGCGTTGATTGCGCGGGAACGCAGCGGCGCGGGAGCGCCGGCAACCAGGCGGATGACGATCATGGCCGCGCGCAAGAGCATCAAGACTACGGACGCTCAGAAGGGCACGATCGCCCGGGTGATGCACGAGTTCAAGGAGGGCGAGTTGGAGCGCCGCGACGGCGAGCCGGTGACCGACCGCCGGCAGGCGATCGCCATCGCGCTGCGCGAGGCCGGCGCCTCGAACCAGGAGAGCCCGTCCGACAACAGGTCTACCTTCCGCCGCACCCGGGCCAAGGAGCGCGACACGCGGTCCCATGCGACGCGGGCCGCGCTCTACGACGAGGCGAAGCGCCGCGACATCAAGGGGCGCTCGCGCATGACACGGGGCGAACTGGAGCAGGCCCTCAACCGTTAGGCCGGCTCATTTCAGGAGAGCCCGCATGACCTCGAAGCAGCCGAAGACCACGACGCCCACCGACGCCGACCTGAAGGGCAACCCCGGCATCGGCACCTCGAAGGGCATGACGATCTCGGGCGGCGATCCGGAGGATCTCGCCGGGGCCAACACCCTAGAAGGCGACGTGGCCAACGACACCACGCCGGAAGGCGGGATCGACCCCAACCAGCGCGGGCGCAGCCATCCCTGACACGCGCTGCGGGCACCGATCTCGCGGCTCCTGCCTTGTTCCGGCCAGACTGGGTTCCTACATGGGTCTCAGCGGCAACGGGTGGGCGCCCCGGGCGATCGAGCCCCGCACGGGCTCCCGAGCCCCGCGACACGAGCCCCACCCGACATATTTGGCGCCGTCGCGCCGCGCGGCCCTCGCTCCGAGGGTGGCCCGCCGCGACTTCTAACGAGACGAGGACGACCGCGTGAATACTGGTACTGTCAAGTGGTTCAACGACCAGAAGGGCTTCGGCTTCATCCAGCCGGATAACGGGGGCAAGGACGTGTTCGTCCACATCTCCGCGGTGGAGCGGGCTGGCCTGCGCGGCCTCGTCGAGGGCCAGAAGGTCTCCTACGAGCTGCAGGCCGACCGGCGCGACAGCACGAAGATGTCGGCCGTGAACCTGCAGGTCGCCTGAAGGCGGCCCTCCGGCCCGGGTTTACGTGATCTTAACGATAATTCCGTTAAGGTTACGGAACCTTGGCCGCACTGGAGCGTTTTGAGCCTGCGGGCTCAAAGCACGCTCCGCCGGCGGCCATCTGGCCGCCTGCCACGCACAGTCGCTCCGACCAGGAGCGCCGCAACGATAGAAGAAAAGACATCCATGTTGTTCGAGTTCACCCGGCGCGACGGCGCGCCGTCCGTCTTCAATGACGGCACCACCTTCCATGTCGACCAGATCAGCCGCTTCGGCGAGGGCAAGCGCCCGATCGACGTCAGCCACCTGATCGACAAGAGCTACGGCTACCACTCCTCCCGCGAGCTGCGCTGGCACCTCGCCGAGCGCTTCGGCCTGACGCCGAATGCCGTGGCCGTCCGCGAAACCCACTAAGGGTTCGCGGGTCTCATAGACCGCCGTCACCGTACGAGGCGGGCCGCGCGCGAGCGCGGACCCGCCTTTGTCGTGTCTGGAGGGTGGCAGGCACCGCGACGGTGCCGCTCACCCGACCCGTAACAACCCCGCCAGCGCCGCCACATCCCCCGGATTGTCCGACAGGAGCGCGTCGATCTCGCCGTTCGCCAGCGCCCGGACGTGCCGGCAATCGGGCCGGAAGCGCGCCCCGGCGCAGGAGCAGCGCAGGCGCGGGCCGTCGCGGCCCTCGATCAGGCGCACGTCGTAGGGCGTGCCGGTGCTGCCGCGCACGACGAAGTGCAGCAGCGGCGCGCGGGTGCGGCTCGGTGCCACCCCGCGCAGAGCCCGGGCGGCGATGCCCTCGGGTGAGCGCGCACCCTCCCCGGCCCGCGCGCGGACGAGGCCGTGCCCCTTAGCGAGGCTCGCGATGTCGGGCGCGCCGGCCTCCCGCATCACCGCAAGCGCGATCTCCGCGCAGGCGTAGGCGTCCTCGCCGGCATCGTGGTGGCGAAACGTCACGCCGACCCGGGCGGCGAGCGCCGAGAGTCGGTAGGTGCCCTGGCCCTGCCCGCCCTCCCCCGGCCAATGTCGCCGGGCGAGCTGCACCGTGCAGAGCGAGGCGTAGGCCGGCTGCGGCAGGCCGTAGGCCTGGAGCGTGGCGGCGAGCACCCCGATGTCGAAGCTGGCATTGTGGGCAAGCACCAGGCTGCCGGCGATCTCAGGCAGGAACGACGCCATCGCCTCGGGGAAGGACGGCGCGCCGGCGACGTCCCGCGGGCGGATACCGTGGACCCGGATGTTGCCGGGCGAGAAGCGCATCTCCGCCGGGCGGATCAGCCGCGACTCGCGCCGCACCACCTGCCCGCCCTCGATCCAGGCGAGGCCGACGGCGCAGGGGCTGTCGCGGCGCTCGTTGGCGGTCTCGAAGTCGATCGCGAGGGTGCGGGGAAAGGTCATCCCCGCGCTCTTCCCCCCGAAGACGCCGAATTTCAGGCGGACGCCACCATCGCCAGCCACTCCTCCTCCGAGACCACCTTCACGCCGTGCTTCTCGGCATCCTTGAGCTTGCTGCCCGCACCCGGCCCCGCGACGACGAGGTCGGTCTTGGCCGAGACCGAGCCCGAGACCTTGGCGCCCAGGCGCTCGGCCGTCGCCTTGGCCTCGCTGCGGGTCATCCGCTCCAGGGTGCCGGTGAAGACCACGGTCTTGCCGCCGAAGGCCGCGGCGTGCGCCGGCATCGCCGCCCGCTCGGTCTCGACCTCGGCGAGCAGCGCCTCGACCGCCGCGACGTTGTGGCCTTCCGAGAAGAACTGGATCAGCGAGGCGGTGGTCACCGCGCCGATCTCGCCGTCGTCGGCGAGCGCCCGGTAGGCGTCGCCGGGGACCTGCGCCGCCGCCCGCTCCACCGCCGCACGCACGCCCGCGGCATCGCCGTAGGCCTCGACCAGGGCGGCGCGCTGCGGCGTCGAGAGCCGCGCCACCGTGCCGCCGGCGAGGAGATCGGCGTCGGGCGCCTCGGCCGCTGCGGCGAGCAGCCGGTCGCGGGTGGTGGCGCCGACGCGGTCGAGGCTCGCGAGCGCGATCCAGTCCGGCCCGGGCTGGCAGGCGGCCGCGGCCGCGACGCCCGCCATCAGGGCCGGCATGTCGGAGAAGTGCTTCGCCAGCGCCTTGGCGGTGGCCTCGCCGACCTGCTCGATGCCGAGCGCGAAGATGAACCGGTTGAGCGGGATCGTTCGGCGCGCCTCGACCCCGGCGAGCAGGTTCTTGATCGCCTTGTCCTCGTCGTCCTTCTTCTTCGCGGCCTTCTTCACCTCCTTGCCGGCGGCGAGCGCCCGCTCGGCCGAGAGCGCCTGGCGACGGGCGACGACCGCCTCCTTCAGGGGCTCGAACTCGAGTCGAAAGAGGTCGGCGGGCTGGCGCACCAGGCCGGCCTCGAACAGGGTCTCGATGTAGGTCTCGCCGAAACCCTCGATGTCGAAGGCGTTGCGCGAGACGAAGTGCTTCAGCCGCTCCTGGCCCTGCGCCGGGCAGATCAGGCCGCCGGTGCAGCGACGCACCGCGTCGAGCTTGCCCGTGCGCGGGTTCAGGCCCCGCACCGCGTGGCTGCCGCAGGCCGGGCAGGTCTCGGGGAAGCGGTAGGGCACGGCGTCCGCCGGGCGGCGCTCCAGCACCACGTCGGCGACCTTCGGGATCACGTCGCCGGCGCGCAGCACGACGACCGTATCGCCGACGCGCACGTCCGATCCTTGCGCGAGATCGACGTCGTCGCGCAGCGTCAGGCCCGCCCAGACCGGGATGCCGCTGCGGATCGCGGCGCCGTCGGCGTCGACGCCGTGGACGTAATCCTCGTTGTGGAGCGTGGCGTTCGACACCACCACCCCGCCGACCGTGACCGGCCTCAGGCGCGCCAGCGGGTTGAGCGAGCCGGTGCGCCCGACATTGATGTCGATCGCCTCGACGACCGTCGTGGCGCGCTGGGCCGCGAACTTGTGCGCGAGGGCCCAGCGCGGCGCGCGGGCGACGAAGCCGAGGCGGCGCTGGAGCGCGAACGAGTCGACCTTGTAGACGACGCCGTCGATGTCGTAGCCGAGCTCGGACCGCCGCTCCTCGATCATGCGGTAGTGGGCGAGCATCGCCGCCGCGTCGATGCACAGGACCGTCAGCGGGTTCACCGGCAAGCCCCAGGACCTGAAGGCCTCGATCATCTCGAACTGCGACTCGGCCGGCTGCTCGGACATCTCGCCGGCGGCGTAGGCGAAGAAGCGCAAGGGCCGTGAGGCGGTGATGCTCGAATCGAGCTGGCGCAGCGAGCCCGCGGCGGCGTTGCGCGGGTTGGCAAAGAGCGGCTTGCCGGCCGCCTCCTGGCGGGCGTTGATGCCGGCGAAGTCGGCGTGCGACAGGTAGACCTCGCCGCGCACCTCGCACACGGCCGGCCAGTCGGTGCCGGCCAGGACCTCGGGAATCTCCTTGATAGTGCGGACATTGGCGGTCACGTCCTCGCCGACCTCGCCGTCGCCCCGCGTCGCCGCGGTGACGAGGCGCCCGTCCTCGTAGCGCAGCGACAGGGACAGCCCGTCGATCTTCGGCTCGGCGGTGAAGGCGACCGGCTCTCCCGCCTGGAGGCCGAGGAAGCGGCGCACCCGCTCGACGAACTCGCCGATCTCCTCATCCGAGAAGGCGTTGCCGAGCGACAGCATCGGCACGGCGTGCCGCACCTTGGCGAACTTGTCCGACGCCTTGGCGCCGACGCTGGCCGAGGCCTCGCCGGTGCCGGCGAGATCGGGAAAGCGCGCCTCGATCGATTCGAGCTCCCGGCGCAGGGCGTCGTACTCGGCATCGGAGATCGTCGGCGCATCCTCGCCGTGGTAGCGCCGGTCGTGCTCCGCGATCTCCGCCGAGAGGGCGGCGTGGCGGCTCTGGGCGCTCGTCGGGTCGAGGTCGTCGAGGGCGGGGTCGCGGGTGGGGGGCATGGGCACTCGTGACGCGGTGTTCGGGCCTGATGTAGGGCGCCCAGCGCGGGCGGCGGCGGGCGCGGGACCGGGGCCTGTCGTGCCTCAGGATCGCGAGGATTTCGTTAACCAGCCGGGCTCTCGCATCCAACACCGCGAAGCGGGCGATGATGGCGACGGAACGCCAGCCGGATTTGCGCTATCATCCGTTCCCTTCAGGGTCATTCCGGGGCTCAGTGGGCGGCGAGAACCCGATATGACGAGGAAGGGCTTCACTGGGTCCTTCCAACCAAACAGGCTCTCGTGGCTTGTTAAGCGCTTCGCTGCAATCCACATCGATCATCATATCCATGAGATCTTGCAGAGGACCGGCATCCCATGATCGTCAAAGTTCCAGAATTCAGCACAGATGCGGAAGCTGAAGCTTTTCTCGACCAGGATCTGTCTAGCCTTGACTTCTCGCAGTTCAAGCCGGTCCGGTTCGGACCGGAGACAGAACCGAGCGACCGCACGACCGCTCAGCCCGAGGGCGGCAAGCTGGAACAGTGAACTGCGATCGGGTGCGCCAGAGCCTGTTTGACTGATCTATCAGTTCTATCCAATCCACGACCTCATCCTGAGGTCGCGGGTGGGAGAGAAAAGCACCTCGTGAATCCGTTCTCGCAAGTCAAACAGGCTCTCAGTCAGAAGACCCTGACCGCCGATCGCTCGATGCGAGCGCGAAGCCGAGGATGCAGGCTGTCTCGGGTAGTCACGTCGACGTCCGTCCCGAGTTGCTCCTCGAGGAAGAGCTTGATGCCGACGAGATCGAGGCCGTTGAACCGGCTCCCGGGGTCGTAGTCGATGAACAGGTCGAGGTCGCTGTCGGGCCGGGCCTCGTTACGAAGGGTCGAACCGAACAGGTAGAGGGCGGTCGCACCCATCGCCCGCACGCTGTCGGCATGCGCCTTGAGGTGTGAGATGGCATCGCCGCGGGTCATCCGTCGATCATAGCGCACGGCCGGAAGCGCGGCCACGCCTCCACGCTCAGGCTACCTCCCCGCGCTTGCCCATCAGCCGTGCCTTCCACCCGAGTGCCGGCCGCTCGACGAGCCTCCAGGACAGGGCCGCCACCGCTAGCGTCAGCACGAGCGACGGTCCGAGCAACAGCCATGCCGTGGCCGCGGGAAACAGCGCATGCAGGCTCTGCTGCACCGGCCAGCCGTAGAGGTAGGTGCCGTAGGAGAGGTCCGCCCGCGGGTCGAGCACCGGGTGGCGGACCGGGGGATCGAGGCCGAGGCAGAGCACGGCATAGGCCTCGGCGAGGAACAGCACCGGGGAATAGAGGGCGGTGCCGTGGACGAGGCCCGCGAGGACGAGGAGCGCGAGCGCCAGCGGCCGGCTCAAGGGCGCGCGGTCGGCGTAGAGGAAGAGCGCGGCGCCGGTGGCGAAGATCAGCGGCAAGCGGAGGGAGGTTTCGAGAGCCTTCGGCATCTCGCCCGCCCGCATCCCGGCCACCGTGAGCGCCACCGCCAGCCCGGCGACGAGGAGCGGGCAGAGCCAGCGCCAGCGGAGCGTCCCGAGAAGCCCCGCCGCCAGGAGGCCGAGATAGCACAACACCTCGTATTTGAGCGTCCAGACCGTCCCCATCGGGAAGCGGAACGGGTTGTCGGCGAAGACGCCCGGCAGGGCAGCGTTGCTCTTGAAGGTGGTGAGCGTTCCTTCGACGAACCGCCACAGGCCTGGATCGACCCAGTAGGCCGAGAGCGGGAGGCTCGTCATCAGGCCGCCGAGGCCGAGAGCGACGGCGAGGGTCGCCGCGACGAGCCCCGGCACGATGCGCAGGGCGCGGGCCACGACGTAGTCGCGCGGCCCGCGCCGCATCAGGCTCATCGTGACGAGGAAGCCCGAGACGGCGAAGAAGCCGTTCACCGCGTGCTCGCCCAGCGTGTAGCCGGTCAGGCGCGCCAGCGGCTCGTCGAGGACGTGGCCGGTGGTGACGCTGAAGGCGTGCGAGACCACGACGGCGAGGGCCAGCGCCAGGCGTACCGCCCCGAAGGCGTTGTGCGGCTGGCGAAGGCCGGCAGCGACCGTCACCATGGGCCGATCTCCGGCTCCCGTGCCAGGCCCTCCTGCGCCAGCGCGCTGCGGCCCTGCCGCGCCGCCCAGGCGCCGGCGACCGAGCCGCCGTAGCGCTCGACGCTCGAGCGCCGGAAGGCGAGCACGGCGAGCAGCGCCTTGACGCCGTTCTTCGCCAGCATCGCCCCGGTCGGATCGGGCAGGCCGTACTTGCGCGAGACGTACGAGCGCGACCAGGCCTGGTGCCAGCGCGAGCGGCGTACCCGGCCCCGCTCCGGCGCGCTCGACGCTCCACGGCCATGCAAGGCTACCGCGCCGTGGACGTGGACCAGCGCCTTGCCGGCATCGGCGATACGGCGGCAGAGGTCGTCGTCCTCGTAGAACAGGAAGATCTCGGGGTCGAAGCCGCCGAGCGACAGGAAGAGGTCGCGGCGCACCATCAGGCAGGCGCCGGACAGGAACGGCGCGCAGGCGTCGCCCTCGGGCGGGTGCAGCTTGCCGCCCGGATTGGTGAGGTAGGGCGCGAGCAGCGAGCGCGGCTGGTAGAAGAAGCGCCCGTCGGGCTCGACGATGCGGGGCGCGAGCAGCCCCGCATCGGGATAGGCCTCGGCCGCGGCCAGCAGCGCGTCGGCGGCGCCCGGCTGGAGCTCGACATCCGGGTTGACGATCAGCGCGTACTCGGCCCGCCCCGCCGCCCAGATCCCGGCATTGTTGGCCCGGCCGTAGCCCTCGTTGCGGGGCAGCCGCAGCACCCGTGCGCCGAGAGAGGCGGCGAGGTCGGCCGAGCCGTCGCGGCTGGCATTGTCGACGACGAGCGCCGGCACGTGCTCGCGGGCGAGCGCCGCGAGGCAGGCCGGCAGGACGCCGGCGCTGTCATGCGCGACGACGACCGCGACGAGACCGGGCACAGGCTCCGATCAGCCCTGCTTCTGCGGCAGGTTGAGGCGGATGTGCAGCTCGCGCAGCTGCTTGGGGCCAACCTCGGAGGGCGCGCCCATCATCAGGTCCTCGGCGCGCTGGTTCATCGGGAACAGCACCACCTCGCGGATGTTCGGCTCGTTGCAGAGCAGCATCACGATGCGGTCGACACCCGGGGCGATGCCGCCGTGCGGCGGCGCGCCGAGCTTCAGCGCGCTCAGCATGCCGCCGAACTTCGCCTCCAGAACCTCCTTCGGGTAGCCGGCGAGGCCGAAGGCCTTCTCCATCACCTCGGGGCGGTGGTTGCGGATCGCACCCGACGACAACTCGATGCCGTTGCAGACGATGTCGTACTGGAACGCCTTGATGCCGAGGATCGTCGCGTGGTCCTCGGGGTCCAGCGCCATGAACGCGTCGTGGTCGAAGTTCGGCATCGAGAACGGGTTGTGCGAGAAATCGACCCGCTTCTCGTCCTCGTTCCACTCGTACATCGGGAAGTCGGTGATCCAGCAGAAGGCGAACTGGTCCTTGTCGGACAGGGCCAGCTCGTCGCCGACGCGGATGCGGGCCTTGCCGGCGAGCCCCGCCGCCTTGGCCTCGGGCCCGGCGGAGAAGAACACCGCGTCGCCGGCCTTGAGGCCGGCCTTGGCGGCGATCGCCGCTTGCGCCTCCGCCGGCACGAACTTCGCGATCGGGCCGCGGCCGGTGAGCTGTCCGCCCTCCTCCTCGAACACGATGTAGCCGAGGCCGGGCGCGCCCTCGGAGCGGGCCCAGTCGTTGAGCTTGTCGAAGAACGAGCGCGGCTGCGAGGCCGCACCCGGGGCCGGCACGGCGCGCACCACGCCGCCGGCCTTGATGGCGTTCTTGAACGCGTTGAAGGTCACGTCCTCGCGCAGGAACTCGTCCGTCACGTCGGCGATGACGAGCGGGTTGCGCAGGTCCGGCTTGTCGACGCCGTATTTCAGCATCGCCTCGGCGTAGGGGATGCGCACGAAGCTCGGCGAGACGCGCTTGCCGTCGGCGAATTCCTCGAACACCGAGCGCAGGACCGGCTCGACCGCCTGGAAGACGTCCTCCTGCGTGACGAAGCTCATCTCGATGTCGAGCTGGTAGAACTCGCCCGGCGAGCGGTCGGCGCGGGCGTCCTCGTCGCGGAAGCACGGCGCGATCTGGAAGTACCGGTCGAAGCCGGCGATCATCGTCAGCTGCTTGAACTGCTGGGGCGCCTGCGGCAGGGCGTAGAACTTGCCCGGATGCAGGCGCGACGGCACCAGGAAGTCGCGCGCGCCCTCCGGCGAGGAGGCGGTGAGGATCGGGGTCTGGAACTCGAAGAACCCGCCCTCGCGCATCCGCCGGCGCAGCGAATCGATGATCGCGCCGCGGCGCATGATGTTGGCGTGCAGCTTCTCGCGGCGCAGGTCGAGGAAGCGGTACTTGAGCCGCGTCTCCTCCGGGTATTCCTGGTCGCCGAAGACCGGCATCGGCAGCTCGGCGGCGGCGCCCAGCACCTCGAGGTCGGTGATGTAGACCTCGACCGCGCCGGTCGGCAGCTCCGCGTTCTCGGTGCCGGGCGGCCGCTGGCGCACCCGCCCGTCGATGCGGATCACCCACTCCGAGCGCACGGCCTCCGCCGCCTTGAAGGCCGCGGAATCGGGATCGATCACGCACTGGGTGATCCCGTAATGGTCGCGCAGGTCGACGAACAGCACGCCGCCATGGTCGCGGACGCGGTGGCACCAGCCGGAGAGGCGGACGGTCGCGCCGACGTCGGACGGGCGGAGCGCCCCGCAGGTGTGGGAACGATAGCGGTGCATGGGCGTGTCTTACGGCTGTCTCGATCGGGCCCGGAAGGCCGGGCGCGCGGGCGGGCGGCCCGCACGTAAAAGCGTGCCGGCACCCATTCGCGAAGGGGGCAGCGAAGTCAAGCGCGGGGGCTCGGCGGAGGCCCGTTCGCGCTTGTGGAACAAACACCGAACACTTATATTATCCCCATGGACCAGCACAGCTTTTTCGGCTCGTTCGAGCCTCACCCAGACACCCTGCCGGATCCGCCGCTGGACCCGCCCGCGGCGCTTTCCGCGACGAGACCGGAGGCCCGCGCCATGCCGACCGAGATCCACGACAGGTTCGTCGAACGCCAGGACGGCGCCTGGCGTGTGCTGCCGATCGAGGGCCGGTTCGAGCTCGTCTACGAGGACGGCAACGGCGCCTGGAGCGTGCGCCGGCTGCAGGCGCACGAACTGAAGATCGGCCCGGGCCGGGTGCTCGTCGGCGGCACCGACCGCGACCGGGACGGCTACCGGGGCTTTCGCGCCGACCGCATCCACCGCCTGACCGACCGGGACACCGGCGAGCGGGTGGAGCGCAACATCCTCGACTGGCTCACCCGCCGGGCGGAGGTCACGCGGCGGGCCCGCGCCGCCGCCATTCGCCGGGAGGCGCGCCGGAGCGGGCCGCGGGCGGCGTGATTTTCGGTTACCACGCCGCCCAATCCCCACAACCCACGCTGCCTGCGTCTCGCGCTGGCCGGCGGGCTCCGCTATAGCCGGAGGCATGAAGCTGATTACTTCGACGGAAGAACTCGCCTCCGCCTGCGCGCGCTTCGCCACGCAACCCTTCGTGACCGTCGACACGGAGTTCATGCGCGAGACGACCTATTATCCGAAGCTGTGCCTGATCCAGATCGCGGCACCGGACGGGTCGACCGCGCTCGTCGACCCGCTGGCGCCCGGCATCGACCTGGCGCCGTTCTTCGCGCTCATGGGCGACGAGGGGGTGCTGAAGGTCTTCCATTCGGCGCGCCAGGACCTCGAGATCATCTGGCTGCTCGGCGGGCTGCTTCCGCAGCCGTTCTTCGACACCCAGGTCGCCGCGATGGTCTGCGGCTACGGCGACTCGGTCTCCTACGAGCAGCTGGTCAACGACGTCGCCAAGGCGAAGATCGACAAGTCGTCGCGCTTCACCGACTGGTCGCGCCGCCCGCTCTCGGACGCGCAGCTGAGCTACGCGCTCTCGGACGTCACCCACCTCATCAAGGTCTACGAGGCCTTGGCCCGGGAGCTGATCGCCACCGACCGCGGCGCCTGGCTCGACGAGGAGATGGCGGTCCTCACCTCCCCCGAGACCTACCGGGCCGATCCGGACCAGGCCTGGCGGCGCCTGAGCTCGCGGATGCGCAAGGCCCGCGAGATCGCAGTGCTGATGGAGGTGGCGGCTTGGCGCGAGCGCGAGGCGCAGAGCCGCAACGTGCCGCGCGGGCGCATCCTCAAGGACGAGGCGGTGATTGACCTCGCCACCTCGGCCCCGCGCAGCGTCGAGGCGCTGGGACGGCTGCGCACGATACCCGCCGGGTTCGAGCGCTCGCGCACCGGCGCCGACATCCTGGCCGCCGTCGAGCGCGGCCTGTCGCGCGATCCCGCCACGGTACCGACCCCTGAGCGCGGTCGCGCCCGCAGCGGCGGCAACGGAGCGCTCGTCGAACTCCTCAAGGTGCTGCTCAAGGCGGTCTGCGAGGAGGAGCGCGTGGCGCCCAAGATCATCGCCACCGTCGACGACCTCGAGGCATTGGCCGAGGACGACGCCGCCGACGTGCCGGTGCTGCACGGCTGGCGCCGCGGGCTGTTCGGCGAGAAGGCCCTGGCCTTGAAGGCCGGGCGCCTGGCGCTGTCGGCCGAGGGCGGGCGCGTCGTGGTGCGTGAGCTGCCGTAGGGGGGTTGCGGGTCGGGGACAGGATCGCCGCCCGGATCGAGGGCTCGTTCAAGCAAGAGCCTGTCCGCCTCGTCGCGCAACCTGACCCGATCCGACGACGATATTGCTCCCTCATCCCGGGCTCCGCTACGCGGCGCCGGGATGACTGTGGAGAGTTTCGATTCGACCGGCTTCGTCAGACAGACTCCGGTTCCGGTCAATCTCGCCATCTGGGCCGATCGACGCCGGTCCCGCAGAACCTGCTCGGTGATCGGCGAGGCGTGGGATCCATTCTCCAGGGGATCCCGCGCTTCGCGCGGTTTCGGCTCGGATCAGGCGGACGGGACGCCCCTCACGCCGCTCGCACACCGGCCAGGAACCGCCGCACTTCGGCGTCGAGGTGCTCGGACTGGCGCGACAGCTCGGAGGCGGAGGCGAGCACCTGGTTGGCCGCCGCCCCGGTCTCCTCGGCCGCACCGGCCACCCCGGCGACGCTGGCGGTCACCTCGCTGGTTCCGGTGGCGGCGTGCGTCACGTTGCGGACGATCTCCTGCGTCGCCGCCCCCTGCTGCTCCACCGTCGCGGCGACCGCGACGGCCATGCCGGCGATGTCCCGGATGCGCGTCCCGATCCCCGCGATGGCGGCGACCGCCTGCCCGGTCGAACCCTGGATCTGGCCGATCTGCCGGCCGATCTCCTCGGTCGCCTTGGCGGTCTGGCCGGCCAGCGTCTTCACCTCGGCGGCGACGACCGCGAAGCCGCGGCCCGCGCTGCCGGCCCGCGCCGCCTCGATGGTGGCGTTGAGCGCCAAGAGGTTGGTCTGGGCGGCGATCTGCGAGATCAGCGCCACCACGTCGCCGATGCGGCTGGCGGCCTGGGACAGGTCCTGCACCAGCCCCGCGGTGGCGTTCGCCTCGGCGACCGCGGCCTGGGCGAGGTCCGACGAGTCGGTGACCTGCCGGGCGATCTCGGCGATCGAGGAGCCGAGCTCCTCGGCGGCGGCGGCGACGGCGCCGACATTGGCGGCGGCCTGCTCGGCGGCCGCGGCGGCGCCGGTCGACTGGATCGCGGTCGCGCCGGCCGTCGTGCTCATGCCGCCAGCGGTCGCCTGCAACTCGCCCGCGGCGGCCGAGACCCGGCCGACGATGCCGCCGACCGCGGCCTCGAACCCGTCCGCCATCTGGCGCATCCCGGCCCGGCGCTGCTCCTCGGCCGAGGCCCGGGCGAGCGCGGTCTCCTCTTCCAGCGCCTTCGTGCGGACCATGCCGTCGCGGAACACCGTCATGGCGGCCGCCATGGCGCCGATCTCGTCGCGGCGCCCGCCATGCGGGATCGCCACGGCGACATCCCCGCCGGCAAGCCGGCGCATGCCCGCGGTCATGGTCGCGAGCGGCCGGATCACGCCGACGGACACCCACGCCGTCCCGCCGAGGCCGAGCACCAGGACGAGGGCGAGGAGGCACGCCCGGACCGCGAGCTCGGTGCGGGCCTGGGCCGCCGCCGCGCCGGCGACCGCCTCGAGATGGGTGACCGCCGCGACCGAGACCGCCGCGATCGTGTCGAGCGCCGGCGTCGATTGCGCCCGCGACTCGGCGACCGTCGGCCGCGGCAGCGCGGGATCGAGCAGGGCGGGCATCAGGGCCCGGGTCCGTGCGTCGAAGGGGCCGTCGAAGTAGCCGACCCAGCCCCCTGCCGCGGCGGCCTTGACGTCGGCCGCGCCGGCCAGGCCGCCGGCAATTTCGCGGGCGGCCCTGAAGGCGAACAAAGCCTCCCGGCTGGTGACCGCGTAGTCGAACTGCTCCTGGGGCGTGATCGCGCGGCTCTGCGCCAGGACGTCGTTGATCATCAAGGTGGCGTTGCCGGCGAGCACCCGCGCCGACCAGCTCAGCTCGCGCAGGCGCAGCAGGTCGGACAGGCTCGGATCCTCGATGCGCAGCCGCGTCTCGGTGGCGCGGATCAGGGCGTCGACCGCGGCGCTGAGGTCCGCATAGCCGTCGTTGACCCGCTTCGCGAGGTCCCGCCCGCGCGCCGCCACCGGTCCGGCCAGGGCGGCGTCGAGGTCGGTCCGCAGACGCGTCCAGGCCTCGTAGCGCGCCGAGACCGGGCGAAGGTCGATGCCGGTCCGGTCCGCACCGGAGGACAGGGTGGCGAGGGCGCCGGACAGCGCCTCGCTCGACAGCTTGCGGCGCTGGGCGAGGTCGGCCAGGTTCGCGCCGAGCTTGGCCGGTTCGAGGGGGAGCCCGGAGAGCGCGCTGCCGCGCTCGAAGCGCAATTGCGAGAGGGCGTGCGTGAGCAGACGATCCGCGTCCGCCAGGCGCGAGGCCTGCTCCGACCGCGTCCACTCCCGGTAGGCGGTGTACAGGCTGTGGCCGGTCGTCAGCGTGAACATGACGGTGATCGCCGACAGGATGACGATCAGGCGTGTTCTAATCGACATTGCTCGCCGCAGCCTCCGCAGGTGCCGAACTTTTGGGCACTCGATCGGATGGCGATATCGAATTTTGGTAAAGAAAGTGCCCGGCCGCGGCGTGATTGCGGATCTTTTCCTAGGGTCAGACATCGATCCCGGCCGGCTCTTCGGCGGGCATCCCCGAGCGGCAGCCTCCATCCGGCGCGGGACGCCGGGGTCAGTACACGTCTCCCTCCGCCGGGGCGGCGGGGGCCGGCCGGACGGCGGGGGCCTGCGGCCGCGGGGCGGCGGCCGGCGCGCGGGCGGCCGGGCCTGCCGGGCCCCGGGGTCCGGGAGGACCGGCCGGGCCC
>NZ_JBSNCC010000012.1:0-210192 GCF_053764715.1 Methylobacterium sp. Gmos1
AACGCCAGGTACGGCGCCACCAGCGCCCATTCTTCATCGGACACGTCGGACGGGTAGGCGGGGCGATCGGCGCTCATACCCCTCAACGCCCACGCTACGTCATAAGTTCATAACACGCTCTAGTGTTAAGAGGTATGACGGTGGGGAATGCCCCTTGTATCTTGAGACGCTCTTTCCTCTATTTTTCGTAGAACAAAAGGTTGGGTGGTCAGCGATACCTGGGGCCATTCCTACTCAGTTCCGCATTCGCGAAGTACAAAGACGCAGTGTTGAATATTTATTGGATTTTGATACTCATGATATTGAACTTAGACGTCAAAACATCGAAATGAATATGAATTCAGTTCGAGCCGAATGGACAAAAATCTTTGATGCCACTGCCGCTATGGCATCGATTTCCGGGCTGCGTATTTTAGGACTCCCAATGCATCCTTCTGCATTTTTAGAAGACGTCACACAAGCTTATTTGGAAGTTTTCGAAAATGGCGAATGGCAACGACTACAAAGCTGTATAACGTCCCTTTCAGATAGGATTGAAAAACTTACTCACGAAAGCGTGCCCGACGTTGAGTCTGTCTCTGACGATATCTATTCAGAAATCGAAGATATTTCGCAGCAGATTACTGTTCTAAACACAGAAAGAACCACTCTTTATAGAAATCGTCAAGCCGAAAGGACACAGTACGAAGCTACACAACTGCGCATTATGCAAATTGATGAGGATCTTCAAAAAAATAAAGACGCTTTGAAACTTCAAAATTTTGGATCTACGCTATCCAGGAGGCTCAATCCAAGCCATTGCCCGACATGCGATCAGCCAATAGATCAATCACTTTTGCCACAGGGATCCATCGGATCTGTAATGTCGCTAGATGATAATATTGATTTCCTCGATGCACAACGCAAGGCCCTTAGACGCCTACTAGTAAGATCAGATACTGTAATTAAAGATATCAGTCTTGAGATGATAAAAATTGCCGAAGATGTTCGCAAATTATCAGGACGTTTACGCGCTCTTAAGGCCGATCTTATCGCGCCATCAGAATCGGCGTCCTCTGCCTTCATCGAGCAGCGTTTGAGGCTTGAACAGCGCTTGATTCAACTCAGGGACGTTCAAGCGCGTTTCGATGAAAAAATTACGCATATGTGCGATCAGGTACTAATTTGGCGCGGCTACTTAGCCGAACAGAAAAACTTACCCTCAGACAAGCTCAGCGATGCCGACCGATCAAAGATCCGGTTGCTAGAGAGCTCCATTCGATCGCAGCTTAGTCGATATGGATTCATCACATTCCCGCCTAAAGACCTCACAGTCTCTGAAGACTCCTATAGGCCCGAGAAAGAAGGCTTCGAGATTGGATTCGAACTATCGGCAAGCGATAGCATTCGCTTGAAATGGGCATACCAGCTCGGCCTTCTCGATGTTTCCAGCAAAGCCCAGACGAACCATCCTCACCTAGTCGTCTTTGATGAGCCTCGACAGCAGGAAGCAGCAGAAACAAGCGTTGCTGGACTTCTGGTTGAAGCGGCACGCATGTCTCAGTCTGGCGCTCAAATCATAATTGCTACGAGCGAAAATTTCTCCAATATCACGAGCGTGCTCGAAAAAATACCATGCCAAATTTGCAGTTTTTCTGGCAGAATGATAGGACCTGTAAATTGATCTACTAATTACGCAATGTAGATACTCCACATCGAACTGGTCGGCGAGGCTGACAGTTGACGTGCGCCTACCTTTGAGCTTCAAGCTATATCAAAAAATGAAGATGTGGGGGACAAGTAACTTAATGAAGATTAAAAAAAACCGGCTACAAACTGGTCGCTTGCAGCCGGCAAATATTATTTCAAGAAGCGACCACCAGCGGTCAGCTCTTAACCGCCCCCGCCGTCAACCCACCCACCATATACCGCTTGAATACATAATAGATCGCAGCCGGCGGCAAGGCGTAGATCAACCCGGTGGTCATCAGCAGCTCCCACGGCGAGTCATCCGCCGCCAGAAAGCTCCCCAACGCCACCGGCAGGGTCACGTCGGTGTCGCGGGAGAGGAGCAGGAAGGCGAACAGGTACTCGTTCCAGGCGAGCAGCAGCGCGTAGACGCCGATCGCGACCAGCGACGGGACCATCAGCGGCAGGTAGACGAAGCGGAAGAGCTGGGGCGGCGAGGCGCCGTCCATGATCGCGGCTTCGTCCAGCTCCACCGGCAGCTTGTCGGAGGCCTGCTTCAGCACCCAGATCGCGTAGGGGCTGGCGATCGTCACCATCGCGAGGATCAAAGCCCATTTCGAGTTGAGCAGCCCGTAGGCCCCCATCGTCTTGTACATCGGCACGGCCAGGAACGCGGCCGGGATGAAGTAGGTGAACAGCGCCATGTTCATCACGGTCCGGCCGCCCTTCACCTTCAGGCGGCTGATCGCGAAGGCCGCCGCGGTAGCGACGAGCAGCGTCAGCACGCCGGTCGCGAAGGCGATGACCGCCGAGTTCCAGAATTGCTGCCAGAAGTTCGACAGGAAGTAGTGCTGCTGCCCGAACACGACCTTGAAGTTCTGCAGCGTCGGGTGGGCCGGGAACAGCGCACCCGACATCGCGTCCTGCTTCGGCGAGATCGCGAACAGGACGAGGTGGTAGATCGGGATCACGGTCCAGAGCAGGACCGGGATGCCGACGAGGAGGAGCTTCGCCTCCGTGCCGGCCGCCCGCAGCCAGTTGGTGCGGGCGGCGGAGCGCTCTTCCGCGGAAGGCGCGGCGAGGGGGGCGCGGGCGGTGGTGGTCGTGCTCATTTCGAGAGCCTCTTCATCAGCACGTAGACCAGCGGCAGCACGAAGGGCATCGCGCAGACCACCGCCGCCATCGAGTGGTCGACCTGGTCGAGGCGCAGGTACCGGATGCCGAGCGTCGCCAGCACGTGGGTCAGGTCGGCGGGACCGCCGCCGGTGAGCAGGTAGACCGAGTTGAAGTCGCCCAGCGTCCAGATCATCGACAGGATGGTGCAGGTCACGTAGAGCGTCCGCATCGACGGCCAGGTGACGTGCAGGAACTTCTGCCACTTGGTGGCGCCATCCACCGAGGCCGCCTCGTAGAGGTCGGCCGAGATGGCGAGCCGGCCGGCGAGCAGGATCAGCGTCCAGAACGGCAGCGACTTCCAGATATGGACGCCGATGGCCAGCGTGAGGGCCAGCCACGGGTCGTTGAGCCAGTTCGGGCCGTCCTCGCCGGTGAAGCGGAAGATCAGCGAGTTCACCACGCCCCATTCGGGGTTCAGCATGAACCGCACCGACAGGATGGTGGGGATCGACGGCACCGCCCAGGGCAGGATGAACAGCACCGACAGCCAGCGAATCCACTTCCGCTCGTTGGTGAAGAAGCCCGACAGGAGGAGCGCGATCGCCATCTTCACGTTGATGCCGACGATCAGGAACACCAGCGTGTTGACGACGGCGCGGGCGAAGATCGGATCCTCCGCCAGGTGCACGTAGCTCGCGGGGCTGCGGGCGAGCCACAGGCCGTAGCCGATCGGGTAGATGACGAAGAACAGGAAGATCAGCAGGTAGGGCGCGATCAGGATCAGCCCCCAGGCCTGCCACGAGGTCAGGCGGAAGGGCTGGGCCGCGGCGACCGGCGCTGCCTCAGCGACCGTTGCGGACATGGTCTGGCTCCCTCACGAGACCGGGATGGGGTTGGGGTGAAAACCGAGAGCGGGCCCCGATCAGGATGTGATCGGACCCCGCCCGGGATGGGGTGGATCGAGGCATGTGCGCCTCTCCTTGTGTTCCGTGGGGCCGTCTTCAAAAAGAAAGCGCGGGCTTCCCCTCTCCCCGCGGGCGGGGAGAGGGCTGTGTTCCCGTCCAGGGAACGCAGCGAGGCGTCAGCCGAGGGTGAGGGGGTGTCGCCGGATGAGGCTCGTCCGGAAACACCCCCTCACCCTCGCCCTTCGGGCTAGCCGCGCCGCCTGAACGGCGGCTCGGCCCTCTCCCCGCCCGCGGGGAGAGGAGTATTCCCGCGCCTCGTCCTTCCCCGGGCAGCCCCGTCCTCGTTACTGCCCGGCGATCTGCTTCACCCGGGCCAGCATCTCGTCGGCGGCCTTCTCGACCGGGACCTTCTCGCTCACCACCCGGTTCATCGCCTTGGCGAACACGTTCTCGTTGTTGACCAGCGTGAACTTGTAGTTCTTCACGTAGTCGAACGGCTCGGTGCCGGACTTGAACTGGTTGTAGACCGCCTTGCGGTGCTTGTCGGCCTGCCAGAACGGGCTCTCGATCGACTCCTTGGTCACCGGGAACCAGCGGCCGATCGCGCCCTCGACGTAGGGACGGAGGTTGTCCTCCTCCATGATGAACTTCACGAACTCCTTGGCCGCCGCCTTGTTCTTGGCGCCCGAGAAGACGACGCCGTGCTTGACGTCGGCGCGGTAGGTCATCGGCTTGCCGTCCGGCCGGTTCGGGAACGGCGCGGTGATGATCGTCTCCTCGTAGGCCTTCTTGGCAGCCTCGCGCTGCTCGGGCGTGTTGTTCGGGTTGACGCTGTCCTCGTACCACTTGGCGGCGATCGAGATGGTGAAGTTGTGCGTCATCACCGTGGTGCGGTTGTGGAAGGCGACGTTGTTGTCGGGGTCCTTCCAGGTCGTGGCCGACGGCGGCACGCAGCCCTTCACGTAGGGGTCGGTGTAGTCCCTCAAGGCCTTGATCAGGCCCTCGCGGGTCTTCGGGTCGTCGACGGTCAGCTTGCCGTCGTTGTCGACGAGCCGGGCGTCGTAGGCGTCCATGAAGGCGTAGAAGGACTGGAAGCTGTCGGTCGATTCCACACCCATCGGCGCGCCGATGCCGTAGGTGCGAGTGCCGGACGCCTTGCGGTAGGCCGGCTGGACCTTGTCGCACCAGAACGACCAGTACTCGGCCCAGTTCTTCGGCACGTCGGTCGGCTTGAAGCCGGCCTTCTCGAGCATGTCGCCCCAGGTCTCGGTGTGGAGCGTCTGGCGCTTGAGCGGGAAGCCGTAATAGGCCTTCTTGCCGGTCTGGCCGTTCATGAGCAGCACGTGCTCGACGGTCTGCGGGGCGAAGCGCGGCATCATCGGCTGGAGGATGTCGGTGAGGTCCTCGAGCTTGCCCTCGTAGGCCCACTTGCCGGCGGCCTGGTTGTTGTAGGTGTCGGAATAGCCGACATCGGGCGGCGAGCCGGAATCGAGCGCCGCCACGGTCTTCGGGATCATGTCCTGGATCGCGTATTGCGACAGCTCGACCTTGATCCCGGTCTTCTGCTCGAACTTCTTGATCGTCGCCCAGAGCGACTCGTCCTCGGAGCGGTAGAAGCCCTTGCTGAACCAGACGGTGAGCGTCTTGTTGTCCTGCGCGACGGCCGGCAGCGCTGCCATAATCAGGGCGCCAAACGACAACGCTCCCGCGATCACCCGCTTCATCGATCGAATCCTCCCACCCGCCCCGTTGGCCGGGCGGTCTGCCGGCATATCAGCACGGGACGGCGCGGGAGGCAATTCGGCGGAAGTCAACACAAAGTATGACCGCGCAAAACCCGATTGCGCTCGATCAATTCACCACTGCGAGTATTTCCGCCTTACGACACAATACTCTTGCCGACAATACACCCCGCCGCATCGATCAGGCATCGCCGCCCTGTCTTGACGATGCGGCTAACCGCCCATAGGCCCTGGTCACAACACCGGGCTCACCTGTCCGGGAGCGGCCGAAGAGCTGCGAGATCAGGAGGAACGCCATGCCCCGCATCGTTTCGCTGGAGGCCGGCTACTACCGCGTGCCGCTGGCCGTGACCCTCAGCGACAGCATGCACGGCGACATGCGGGCCTTCGAGCTCAACACCGTGGTCTTGCGCGACGCCGACGGCGCGGAGGGCGTCGGCTACACCTATACCTGCGGCCGCAACGGCGCGGCGATCGACGCGATCCTGCGGCGCGACATCCCCGAGCAGGTCGTCGGGCAGGAGGCCGACCGGATCGAGCGCCTGTGGCAGCGGATCTGGTGGGGCCAGCATTACGGCGGCCGCGGCGGCGCGGCGGTGCTGGCGCAATCCGCCATCGACATGGCGCTGTGGGACCTGAAGGCGAAGCGCCTCGGGCAGCCGCTTTGGACGCTGCTCGGCGGCAACGACCCCAAGGTGCCGTGTTACGCCGGCGGCATCGACCTGCAACTGCCCCTCGACCAGCTGCTGCGCCAGACCGACGACAACCTGGCGAAGGGCTTTCGCGCCATCAAGATGAAGGTGGGGCGGGCGCGTCTCTCCGAGGATGTCGAGCGGGTGCGGGCGATGCGCGAGCACCTGGGCGAGGGCTTTCCCCTGATGGTCGACGCCAACATGCGCTGGAGCGCCGACGAGGCGATCCGCGCGGCCCGCGCCCTCCAGCCCTTCGCGCCGTACTGGCTGGAGGAGCCGGTCATCCCCGACGACGTTGCCGGCCAGGCTCGCGTCGTGCGCGAGGGCGGCCTGCCGATCGCCGCCGGCGAGAACCTGCGCTCCCTGTGGGACTTCAAGCAGCTGATCGCGGCGGGCGGCGTCACCTATCCGGAGCCGGACGTGACGAATTGCGGCGGCGTGACCCCGTTCATGAAGATCGCGCACCTGGCGGAGGCCTTCAACCTGCCGGTCACCTCGCACGGCGCCCACGACGTGACGGTGCACCTGCTCGCAGCCAGCCCCAACCGCTCCTACCTGGAGGCGCACGGCTTCGGGCTCGACGCCTACATCGCCGAGCCGCTGGCGATCCGGGACGGCTTCGCGGTGGCGCCCGACCGGCCGGGCCACGGCATCGCCTTCGACTGGAAGGGGCTCGACGCCATCCGCGCCTGACGCCCCAGGGTCTCAGGCCCGCCGCAGCCGCAGGGCGTTGCCGAGGACGAACACGCTCGACAGCGCCATCGCGCCCGCCGCCAGCACCGGCGACAGGGACGGCCCGCCGACCACCCGCAGCAGGCCGGCGGCCACCGGGATCAGCGCCACGTTGTAGGCGAAGGCCCAGAACAGGTTCTGGCGGATGTTGCGCATCACCGCCCGCGACAGCCGCAGGGCCTCGGCGACGGTGGCGGGGTCGCCCGCCATCAGCACCACGTCGGCGCTCTCCACCGCCACGTCGGTGCCGGTGCCGATCGCGAGCCCGATCTCGGCCTCGGCGAGCGCCGGGGCGTCGTTGATGCCGTCGCCCACGAAGGCGACCGGGCCGTGCCGCTCGCGCAAGGACCGGACGGCGTCGCGCTTGGCCTGGGGCAGCACCTCGGCGAGCACCGTGCCGATGCCAAGCGTCCGGGCGACACCCTCGGCGGTCCCCCTCGCGTCACCGGTGACCAGCGCTACCGCGAGGCCCTGGCCTGTGAGCGCCCGCACGGCCGCCGCCGACCCGGGCTTGACCGGATCGGACACCGCCAGGACCGCCGCCGGCACGCCGTCGAGGGCGACGTAGAGCGGCGAGCGGCCCTGCCCCCCCAGGCGCTCGGCCTCGGGCGCCAGATCCGAGAGGTCGAGACCGGCGAGGTGGCGGGCGTTGCCGACCGCGACCGTGCGGTCGCCGGCCCGGCCGGTGATGCCGTGGCCCGGCACCGCCGCGACCTCGCTCACCGGCGGCAGGCTCAAGCGCTTCTCCGCGGCGGCGGCCACGATGGCGCGGGCGACCGGGTGCTCGGAGCGGGCCTCGAGAGCGGCGGCGGCGGCCAGGACGTCGTCGGGGTCGAAGCCGGGGGCGGGGATCAGGTCGGTGAGCTGTGGCCGCCCTTCCGTCAGGGTGCCGGTCTTGTCGAAGGCGACGACGCGCACCCCCTCGAGCGCCTGGAGCGCCTGCCCGCTGCGGAACAGCACGCCGCGCTCCGCCGCCCGGCCGGTGCCGACCATGATCGAGGTCGGGGTGGCAAGCCCCATGGCGCAGGGGCAGGCGATGATCAGCACCGCGACGGCGTGGACCAGGGCCTCGCCCAGCGCAGGAGCCGGCGCGAGCGCGAGCCAGGTCACGAAGGTGACGAAGGCGAGCGCCAGCACCGCCGGCACGAAGCGGGCAGTGACCCGGTCGGCGAGCGCCTGGATCGGCAGCTTCGCCCCTTGCGCCGCCTCGACCATGCGGACGATCTGGGCGAGCGCGGTGTCGGCCCCGACCCGCTCGACCGCGAGGGTGAGCGCGCCGGTGCCGTTGACCGTGCCGCCGGTGACGGGGTCGCCCGGCGCCTTCGCCACCGGCATCGGCTCGCCGGTGAGCATGCTCTCGTCGATGCGCGAGCGGCCCTCGATCACCCGTCCGTCCGCCGGCAGGCGCTCGCCGGGGCGGACGCGGACGTGGTCGCCGACCGCGAGCTCGGCCGCCGGCACCTCGGTCGCGACGCCGTCGCGCAGGCGCAGCGCGGTCTTCGGCGCGAGGCCGACGAGGCGGGCCACCGCCGCGCCGGTGCGGCCCCGCGCCCGCGCCTCAAGGCTGCGGCCCAGCAGGATCAGGGTGACGATGAGGACCGAGGCCTCGAAATAGACGTGCGCCGCCCCCGCCGGCAGCAGGCCGGGACCGAGGGTCGCGACGAGCGAGAACAGGTAGGCGGCGCCGGCGCCGAGCGCCACGAGCGCGTTCATGTCCGGATGGCCGCGCACCAGCCCGGGCAGGCCGCGGGAGAAGAAGCGCCAGCCTGGGCCGGCGAGGACCAGGGTGGCGAACACCGCCTGGATGCCGGCGCTCCAGGCCCCCGGCAGGAGGCCGTGGCCGGCGAGATGGCTGCCCATGTCGAGTACCACGACGGGGAGCGAGAGCAGGGCGGCGAGGACCAGGCCGCGGGTCAGCGCCGCGGCCTCGCGGGGTTTCTCGGGTGCCGTCATCGCCGCCGGCACGGGGCGGGGCTCGTAGCCGGCGTCCCGGATCGCCGCGTCGAGGGCGTCCGGCGGCACGAGGCCGGCGGGGTGGCGCACGGTGACCCGGCCGGTGGCGAGGTTGGCGCTCGCCTCGCGCACGCCGGGCACGGCCCTGAGCACCCGCTCGACCCGGCCGGTGCAGGAGGCGCAGGTCATGCCCGCGACGGACAATTCGCTCACCGCCTCCGGCACGGCGTAGCCGGCGCCCTCCACCGCGTCGGTGAGCGCCGTCGGGTCGTTGTCGGGAGACAGATCGAGGGTGGCGCGGCCGGTGGCGAGGTTGACGGCGACCGCCTGGACGCCCGGTACGCGGCTCAGCACCCGCTCGACGCGGCCGGTGCAGGAGGCGCAGGTCATGCCCTCGACGGGCAGGGTGAGGCGGCGGGCGGGTGCGGTCATGGTGCGGTCTCCCGCATCCGATGTGGGGGGCGGGGCAGCGGAGCGACATGGCCGGGATCGCCGACGGCCGTTGCGTCCCGAACATGGTTTCGCCGTGCTCGAGCCTCAGAGCGCAGCGGGCCGCCTCGGGAAACCTCCGGGACATGATCCAGGCGGTTTCGGAGGCGGGGCGAAGCGGGAGCGGGCGATGATCGGGCGGGTTGCGGCGGCAGTGGCGATGCTGTGCGGCGGGGCGGGGGCGGCGCTGGCGCATCCGCATGTCTGGGTGCAGGCCCGGGCCGAGCTGGTGCTCGACCAGAAGCGCAACCTAGTGGCTGTGCGCGAATCCTGGACCTTCGATCCGGAATACTCGGCCTTCGCGGTGCTGAACCTCGATTCGAAGCGCGACGGCGTGCCCGACCAGCCCAAACTCGACGCGATGGCGGCCGAGCGCCTGGAGGCGATGGCGGAGACCGCGTACTTCACGCAAGGAAAGCTCAACGGGCGCCCGCTGGCGCTGAAGGGCGGGCCCGCCCCGAAGGCGAGCTTCTCGAACGGCCGGCTCACCTTCGACTTCACCCTGGTGCCTCAAGGGCCCACCGGCCCGGTGCGCACCCTGGTGATGAGCGTCGACGATCCGGATTTCTACGTCGCCTTCGGCTTCCCGCCGGGCGAGGCGGTGCGGCTGTCGGGCGGGCCCGATTGCGTCCTGAAGTTCACCCGCCCGCCCCAGCAGGCTCGGGAAGGCGAGCAGCTGATCCCCGACGGGGAGGCCACCGGCACGCCGGGCGCGGCGGCAGCGGCCGCCGCCGACTATACCGGGCGCCTGCTCGTCGCCTGTCCCTGATCGGCGAGCGCCGCCGGTTCGCCGAGCGCCGGGATGAGCGCGCGGAACGTCGCCCCCTCCCCCGGGGTGCTCTCGATCACCAGCCGGCCGCGGTGGCGGTTGAGGATGTGCTTGACGATGGCAAGCCCGAGGCCCGTGCCGCCCTGCTGGCGGCTCGACGCGGCGTCGACCCGGTAGAACCGCTCGGTCAGGCGCGGCAGGTGCTCGGGGGCGATGCCGGGTCCCTCGTCGCGCACCGCGATCTCGACCTGGGGCGGCCGGCCGTCCTCCGCCGGCAGGGTCGCGAGCCGCAACTCGACCCGGCCGCCGTCGCCGCCGTACTTCACGGCGTTCTCGACCAAGTTCTCGATCACCCGCAGGAGCTCGTCGCGGTCGCCGAGCACGCGGTGCGGCCCCGGCCCGGACTCGAGGGTGAGGGCGACGCCGCGCTCGCGGGCGATCAGCCCGAGCGCGTCGGCGATCTGGCGGGCGAGCGGGCCGACATCGACCCCTTGCGTCGGCGGCACGTGGGCGCGCAGCTCGATGCGCGAGAGCGACAGGAGGTCGTCGATCAGCCGGGTCATGCGCAGGGCCTGGACCCGCATGATGCCGAGGAAGCGCTCGCGCGCCTTGGCGTCCTCCCGGGCCGGTCCCTGCAGGGTCTCGATGAAGCCGAGGAGCGAGGCGAGCGGCGTGCGCAGCTCGTGGCTGGCATTGGCGACGAAATCGACCCGCATCGTCTCCAGGCGCTGGGCCGAGGTGAGGTCGCGCAGGAACAGCACCAGGTTCGGCCCGGCCCGACCGGCCTCGCCGCCCTGCATGGCGCCGATCTGGACCTCGAAGGTGCGCTCGGTCGGCACCCGCGGGGAATAGACCGTCTTCAGCGGCTCGCCGGTGCGAAGCACCGTCTCGATGCCGGCGAGCACGTCGGGATCGCGCAGCGCGAAGGAGAGCGGGTGGCGGGGCCGCAGCGACGGCAGGAGCGCGCGGGCGGCGGCATTCGATTCGATCACCAGGGCGCGGCGGTCGATCAGGATGACGGGGTCGGGGATGTTGGCGAGGAGCGCCTCGGCGAGGCCGTGGCGGCCCCGGCCCGGCGCCGCGTCGGAGCGCGGCACCGGCTCGCCCCGGCGCGGCGAGGCCGCGAGGCCGCCGGCCACGAGCGCGACGAGGCCGGACAGCGCGGTGCCGAGATCGAAGCCGTGGTGCCAGGCATGGATGGCGAGGACGACCAGCACGGCGACGAGCGCCCCGCGCCAGGCCGCCCGCCGGGCGGAGGTGAGGGCGCCGGAGGCGCCGGGCAGGATGGGGGGCACCGCCGGATCGTCGGGAGGCGCGTCGTCCGGAACGCCGGCGTCAGGACGTCGGGTCGCTCTCGGCATCATCGTCGGGCGCCTCCCGCGGGGTGAGGCGCGCCCGCTTGGCGATCTCATAGGCGCCGAGCGCGGCGAGCGCCACCACGAACGGGATCAGGTAGTAGCAGACCCGGAACAGCAGGAGCGCGCCGAGCACCGATTCCCGCGGCAGGCCCGAGAGGGCGAGCAGCACGGTCGCCTCGAACACCCCGAGCCCGCCCGGCGCGTGGCTGGCGATGCCGAGCATCGCGGCGAGCACGTAGATCGCCACGAAGGCCTCGAAGCTGACGCCGTGGCCGGCCGGCAGCAGCACGTAGAGCACGCCGGCCGCCGCGCAGACGTCGCCGGCGCCGACGAGCATCTGGCTTAAGGACAGCTTCAGGCCCGGCAGCTCCAGGCGCCAGCCCCGCACCTTGACGCTGCGGCGCTTGAGCGAGACCCAGGCGAGATAGGCGACGACCGCGGCGAGCGTCGCGAGCCCGAGGCCCTGGTTGAACAGGACGCTGGTATAGGTGAGGTGCGAGAGCGGCCCGGCCTCGCGGATCAGGCTGATGCCGAGCACCGCCCCCATGCCGAGCCAGAAGGTGAAGCCCGCGACGATGGTGAGCGCCGCGATGCGCCCGGGGCTGAGCCCTTGTCCGGAATAGATCCAGTAGCGCACCGTGCCGGCGGTGAGCAGCGGGAAGCCGAGGTTGAAGCTCACCGCGTAGCTGGTGAAGGAGGCGAGCGCGGTGGTGCGGTAGGGCACCTTCAGCTTGAGCTGTCGCAGCGCCAGGGCGTCGTAGCAGGTGAGGAACGTGTAGCTCACCACGACGAGGGCGATGGCGATCCCGACCTGCTCGGGCGTCGCCGCCAGGAAGGCGGTGCGCAGTTCGGCCCAGGTGACGGTGGAGACGAGCTTGCCCAGCACCCCGAGGGAGATGACGAACAGCACCACGCTGGCGAGCGTGCCGATCCAGGCGTAGCGGCGCCGGTGCCGGGCCTGGCGCGCGGCTTGAGGATCCTGCTGGGGATCGCGAGGCGCGGGGTCGCGGCCCGGATCCTGCCCGGCCGGGTCCTCGTCGCGCGGCATCCCGGCGCCGTCGTCGCGCAGGGGCTTGGCCTGCGCGAGGTTGTTGTCCTGCGTGGCGAAATTCATCGCGTCGGCGTCAGACCCCGCTGGTCGCCGGCGCGAGCCCGCGGCCGATCGCGGCCAGGCTCGCGCACAAAAGTGCCCGGCGGCACTCCGACCGAGCCCCGCTCGCATACCGGGCCATGTAGGCCGTCTGCCGGCGAATGACCAGCCGGACCATGCGGCAGGCCAGGAGGAACGGGCGGGAAATCAACCGGAAGGACGGAGATGGCGCGCCGCCTCCGCGAGCCCCGCGGCGATGCGCTGGGCCACCAGCGGGCTGGTGCAGACGTAGGTCGGGCTCGGATGCGGGATCGCCACGGTGGGGAGGTCGGGCCGGATCCCGGCGAGGTCCGGCGCGAGCGTCTGGGAGACCCGGCCGGACAGGACGACAACCGCGAGCCTCGGCATCAGGGCGAGCAGCGGCGGCAGGTAGGCTCTCGCTGCCCGGATCTCCCCGGTGCGCGGCGCCCGGTTGCGGGCCCCGGGCTCGTGGATCACCCACGGCACGGCGTTCCAGATCAGGGTGTCGGCCCGCGCGATGCCAGCCTGCGACAGGAAGCGAAACAGGTTGGCGGCGGTGCCGGTCGGGTTGTCGCGGGAGACGAAGGCGGTGCGGCCGGTCGCCGGGCCGGGCGTCTCGAGCAGCAGCAGCAGGCGGGCCTCGACGCCGCCGTCGAGGGGATCGGCCTCGGGCACCGGCCGGTCCCGCTCGGTCCGGATCCGCCCGGCGAGGCGGCGCAAGGGGGCGAGGTGGGGGCTGACCTCGACGAGGGCGTGGCGCGCCGCGACGGCGCCGGGATCGGCGAGGCTCTTGGGCGTCGCCGGCCCGCCGCTCACGCGAGAACCAGCCCCTCGGGCACGGCGCCGGCGAGGCGGAAATGCTCGCGGGCGCCCTCGGCGTCCAGGCGCTCGGCGAGGCCGTCGGGACCGCCGAACTGGAAGCCGATCTGGCTCGTATACGCTGCGCAGGCCGCGTGCTTGGCCGCCGCCTCATCCGGGGACAGGCGCACGGTGAGGGCGGGAAGGCCCGCGAAGGTCTCGCGAAAAGGCTCCTTCGGGTCGGGGTGGCGCACGGTGTAGGGAAAGTCGCGCCACCACAGCACCGGGCAGGCCGGAGAGAGCGCGGTGAGCGCGCGCACCAGCTGGACGTGATCGACGTGGCCGCCCACCCCTTGCGGGGCGAGCAGCAGGTCGGGCGCGGCCTCCTCCATCAGGCGGGCCAGCACCGGGGCGAGGTCGTCGGCGAGGGAATCGTCGGGCCGGGTCCCGGCGAAGAGTTCCGGCGCCGAGGCGTAGCCGCGATGCGGCGCCTCCCGAAGCGCGACGTGGACCGGGGGGTTCACCCTGAGCGCGTCGGCGGCGACCCGGTCCTCGTCGCGGCGCAACGCCATGTAGTCGATATCGGGCCCGAGCCCCTTGTCGAGTTGGCAGGCGAGCGCGAAGCCGGTGGGATCGGGCACGCTGGCGGTGAGCAGCGTCACCATCACCACCCGCCAGCCCCCGCGCGCGAGCTGCGCCAGGGTGCCGCCGCAGGAGAACGCGGCATCGTCGAGATGGGGCGAGAGGGCGAGGGCTGTGGGCATCGACTCACATATTAAGAGGAAACCAGCAGAGCGCAGGGTTCTCCTCTCCCCGCGGGCGGGGAGAGGGCCAAGCCCTCGTTCAGAGGGCGCGGCAAGCCCGAAGGGCGAGGGTGAGGGGGTGTTGCCGGATGAGGCTCCTCCGGAAATACCCCCTCACCCTCGGCTGACGCCTCGCTGCTGACCCGACAAGGGGTCAGCAGCCCTCTCCCCGCCCGCGGGGAGAGGAGATATGCGCGTAGCCCAGGAGGGAAACTTCCGTCCGCGCCGGAATTGCCCTCACAACAGATGCGGCTCCGCCCGGAACCGGCAGCCCGGATCGTGCGGCAGGTTCGGGTCGAAGGCCGGATCCGGCCGCTCGCCCTTCACCGCGGCGTAGACCTCCATGATCTGCCGCCCCACCGCCTGCCAGGAATAGACCCGCCGGCACTCCTCCAGCGCCGCCGCGGCGAGGCGGGCGCGCAAGGGCCGGTCGGTGATGATCCGGTGCAGGGCCTCGGCCAGCGCCGGCACGTCGCCGGGCTGGACCATCAGCCCGTTCTCCTCGTCGCGCAGGCAGTCCGAGACGCCGACGGAATGGGTCGAGACCACCGCCTGCCCCGCCGCCATCGCCTCCAGGATGGTGTTGGAGAACCCTTCCGCGTAGGTCGGCGAGACGAACACGTCGCCCATCGCGTAGAGGCCCGGCACCGCGTCGTATTCGGCGTAGCCGGTGAAGCGCACCTGGCTCTCCGAGAAGCCGAGATCGGCGGCGAGCGCGCGGGCCGGCTCCACGTCGGGGCCGATGCCGGAGATGATGGCGGCAAACGGCGTGCCGCGCAGGCGCAGCAGGCTGAGCGCGTCGAGGAAGTCGAGCACGCCTTTCCGGCGGTCGACCCGGCCGTGATAGAACAACCGCACCGGGTCAGTCGCGTCGCCCGGCTTCCATCCTTCAGGCGGGCGGAAGCGCGCGGTGTCGACCGCGCCCGGCACGATGGTGAAGCGATCGGGATCGCTGCCGAGCCGGTCGCAGACCTCGGCCACGAAGGAGCGCCCGCCGATCAGGAGCGCGTTGGCGTGGGCGAGCACCCGCACCATGGCGAGGCGGTGGGTCTCGCAGCACGAGCCGACCCAGTGGCCGTCGCCGCCCTGGATCGAGACGACGTTCGGCACGCCCAGCCTCTTCGAGGCGATCAGCGTGGCAAAGCCCGTGGGGTAGCCGTACTGCGCGTGCAGCACGTCGAAGGGCTTGCGCGCGTGCTCGGCCGCGATGGTCTCGACCATCGTGGCGATGTCGCGCTCGAAGTCGCCGCTCTCCTGCTCGCCGACCTGCTCGAGGCCGACCACCCGCACGCCGGGCACGGGAGGGGGCGGACCGCCGCCATAGACCTTGGTGCCGAAGGCGTCGCCCCGGTACTGGCTCACCATCGTGACGTCGTGGCCGGCCCCGGCGAGCTCGCGCAGCAGGTTCTGGGCGTAGACGCTCATGCCGGAGATGGCCGGGAAGTAGCGCCGGCTGACGAAACACACCCTCATCGGCGGCACTCCCGGAGGTAGCGGAGCGAATCCGGGATCATCCGGTCGGCCCGGTGGCTCTCGCGGGAGAGTTCCACGCAGACGAGCTTGTCGAAGTCGATCGCCTCCAGCGCGTCGAGCACGCCCGGCACGTCCATGTCGCCCTCGCCGAAGGGCAGGTGGATGTGGGTGCCCCGCGCCATGTCCTCGATCGCCACGGTACCGAGCCGGTCGGCGAATTCCTTCACCGCGGCGGCCGGCTCGCGCTCCTGCGTCACCAGGCAGTGGCCGGTATCGAGCGCGAGCCGGAGGCCGTGCACGTCGAGGGCGACGTAGTCGTCCAGGGTCTCGACCAGCATGCCGGGCTCGGGCTCGAGCGCTGCGACGACCCGGCGCTCGGCGGCGTAGGCGACGACCTGTTCGAGGCCGTCGCGCAGCCAGCCGCGCGCCTGTCCCGGATCGACGCCGGGCTTCGGCACCCCGGCCCAGAACGACACCGCCTCCGAGCCGAGGATCGCCGCGATGTCGATCGCCCGGTGCAGGAAGGCGACCCGGCGGGCGCGGCCGGCGGGATCGGCCGTCACCAGGGTCGGCTCGTGCTTGGCGCGCGGATCGAGCAGGAACCGGGCGCCGGTCTCGATCACCGAGCCGAGATTCAAGTTGTAGAGCCGGCCCCGGACCCGCTCGGCCGCCTGCGCCCAATCCTCGGCGAAGGGGTCGAGGTGGTGGATGTCGAGGGTGAGCGCCACGCCATCGTAGCCGGCATCGGCGATCAGGCCGAGCGCGTCGTCGAGGCGGTGGTTGGCCGCCCCGTTGGTGTTGTAGGCGAAGCGAAGCGTCATGCCGCCCTCCCCCGGCGCTCCAGGCGGAACGGCGCGTGGTGCGATTCCGGCTCGCGGTAGAGCGGATAGAGCGGACCGACGATTTTTTCCGCCAGTGCGACGTCGAACAGCGGCTGGCCGCCGAAGCGCTCCAGCGCCTCGGGCGTCAGGCGCACCGGGCGCAGGGACTCGCTCGGCTCCCCGAAGCGGATCAGCGGGTGGTCGCGCTCGATGAGCTTGGCGGTGTTGCGCTCGCCGATGCGGTAGTAGCTCATGGTCTCGACCTCGAGACCCGGCACGATCGCCTTGACGATGCCGACCCCGCCGCCGGGCGGCGAGGCGTCGACGTAGAGAACGTCGAACCCTTCCGCCTCCAGCCGCTCGCGGGCGATGCGGCCGCGGTCCTGGCCGGTGGGCGCGGCTTGCGTCGGCAGGTCGGTGAAGCGCTTGGTCGCGCGCTCGGAATAGACGGTCTGGCTAAGGAAGCCCCGCAGGGTCTCGGCCGGCTTGTCGATCCAGTCGAGCATCGCGGCGAGCGCCCGGCCCTCCTCCAGGTCGAGGCTCGGCAGCGCCTTCTCGATGAAGGCATCGACGTAGCCCGGCGGGGTGATCGAGCGGGCGAGAGCGAGCGGCCCGTGCCCGAAGGTCTTGCGCACCCGCGCGGCCTGGAATTCCAGGATCGCCTTGCGCAGGGCACGCTCGCGGTCGGGGTCGCAGGCCTCGCCGCAGGCCGAGAGCGCGATCGGCGCCGGCGTCCGGGAGGCGTCGAGGTCGTAGCCGACGCAGTAGACGTTGGTGAAGCCGAACTGGTCGGTGGCGAATTTCGGCATCGCACGGATGCCGAACGCCTCCAGCCGGTCGAGCATGCCCCGGGTCTCGGGGCCCAAGCCCTCCGACACGTCGAGCATCACGCCCTGGTCGAGGGCGCGAAACAACAGGCCGTTGCCGTCGCGCTGCAAGAGTTCGAGCAGCCCGTGCCCGAGGGCGAACGCGACGTCGGGCCCCGCGCCCAGACCGTTGGTGATGAGGTTGGTGAAGGGCTGGTAGCCCTCCGACAGCTCGAAATAGTCGGTCGCCGCGAGATCGAGCGGCATCAGCACGGTCTCGCCGGTGCGCGCCCGCACGGTGCCGGTCCATTCGAGCACGGTGTCGCGGTCGACGGGGCTGCCGGCCGGCAGGCCGAGGGTGAGCGGATCGGCGACGGAGTTCGCGCCGAACACCCGCACGAGGTCGTGGTAGCTGCCGCGCTCCTTCTTGCGCGGGATCAGCGCCAGGCTCGGCATCAGGTTCTCGGCGATCTCGGCCACCGAGCCGATGATCGCCTCGTCGTCGGTGGCGCCGTAGCCGATGCCGCTCGGCATCGCGCCGACGAAGTACGGATCATCCAGGAACAGCGACACGAACCAGCACGGCACTCCGGTCCGGTCGAGGGGCGCCAGGGGAAAGCCGACGATCTTTCCGGGCGGCAGCACATCGAGATAGGCGCGCACGGCGTCCGGCAGGCGCTCGGGCAGGCCTTCGATGACGCGGCTCGAACCGTACGAGTAGGGGCGGGGTGCGGCGGGTTTGTCCACGAGCGATCAGACTCCTCGGGGGCCGTCAGGCGGCCGGCACGACGGGGGATGGGTCAGGCAGATGCGAGGGCGAGGCGGCGTAGGCGCGGGCGAGCAGCCGCATCGTGTGCAGGTCGCGCGCGGCCGACCAGGCCTCGCGCCCGGCGGGATCGCGCAAGGAGCGCCCGAAGGCCCGCACCTGCTCCAGGAACGGCGAGGCCTGCGTGTCGAAGGAGAGCGGCATCGTCCCGCCGGTGGCGCCGTCGGTGAAGGTGACGCTGCCGCCCGCCTCCTGGCCCATCGTATCTTGAGCAACCAGCAGCCCCTTGGTGCCGGCGATCTCCAGGCGCCGGCGCGGGAGGGCGTCGGGGCAGTTATAGGCGACGTGCAGGCTCGCCAGCACGCCCGAGCCGGTCCGCCCGATCAGCAGCGCGCCGTCGTCGACCGCGTAATCCTGCGCCCTCGCCTGGGTCAGCGCGGTGACGTCGAGGACCGGCTCGTCGAGCAGAAAGTCGGTCAGGTCGAGGCCGTGGGGGGCGAGGTCCATCAGCGCGCCGCCGCCGGCCTGGGCCTGGTCGATGCGCCAGTTGGCCTGGCCCGGAATCGCCGTCCAGCCCCGGTCGAGCCAGCAGGCATAGACGATGCGGACCGCAGTGACGGTGCCGACCCGCCCGTCGCGGATCTCGTCGCGAAGCAGGCGGTGGGCCGGGTGGTGGCGCTGGTCGAAGGCGGTGCCGTAGAGCGTGCCGGTGCGGGAGACCGCCGCCGCCATCGCCTCGGCGTCCTCCAGCGCCGCCGCCATCGGCTTCTCGCACAGGATCGCCTTGCCGGCATGAGCCAGGGCCTCGACGGCGCCGCGATGCAGGTGGTTGGGGGTCGCGACGTAGACCGCCTCGACCTCCGGCTCGGCGATGAGCCCGGCGAGGTCGGCATGCGCCCGCGCGCCGCGCGCCAGCGCGGCCTCCCGCGCCTCGGCGCCGGGATCGCAGACCGCGACGAGGCGGTGGCCGGCATCCCGGATCGCCGGGGCCATGAAGTCCCGGGCGACCCAGCCGAACCCGACGATGCCCCAGCCGATCGAGTCTCCCATCACCAGCGCTCCGGCAGGTCGACGAACTCGCGGATGCGGGCGCGTTCGATGGTCTCGGGGCTGGCCTCCAAGGTCTCGGGGCCCTCGGAATGCAGCGGATAGGTGGCGCGGGCCGCGTACTCGTCGCGGTAGCGCTCGGAAGGCCAGGCGATGGCGTAGCCCCCGGCCGGGTCGGGCGCGTAGAGCGGGTTGAGCCGCAAGGTCGCGCCTTCCCGCGGCAGGGTCAGCCCGTCGACGAGGGGCCGGGGCGCCGGGCGCATGCCGGGGCCGCAGACGACCGAGAACGCCTCGGCGTGATCGAGGGCGGCCGCTTCCGCCGGCACCGGCGCGCGCGCCTCGACCAGCGCCCGGGTCAATTCGTCGTCGTCGTAGACGAGGCCGTCGGGAAACAGCTCCTCGATCTCGGCTGCCGAGACCGCGTGCCCGGCCGAGAAGCCGGGGCGGGCGCTGTTGTGGACGTGGCTCAGGGCCAGCCAGCCCTCCTCGCCGGCGGTCTTGCGCAAGGCTTCGAGGATGCGGGCCTTCTCGGGCAGGAAGTAGAACGCGTCGTGGCACATCACGAGGTCGACCGGCGCCTGGTCGATCGGCCAGTGCGGGCCGGCGGCGTCGAAGCAGACGAGCTGCGGCCGCTGCCCGGCGACCCAGTGGCGGGCGACCCAGAGCTTGGCGAAGACGACGTCGCCCCCCGACACCCGCACCCCCCGCCCCTGCAACTCGCGCAGGTAGTGGCCGATGCCGCAGGCGAGCTCGAAGGCGCAGAGAGGCTTGTTCCAGTGCGCCTCCAGCAGGGCGAGCCCGGCGAGGTAGGTCGGGTCGGTCCAGCGGTTGACGAAGTAATCGCCGACCCGGCCCCAGCCGAGGCGGGCACAGGCCTCGCGCAGGGACACGTACTTCATCTCGCGCACGAGGTCGCGCAGGGCCGCCGGATCGGCCTTCGGACCGGTCCACCAGTCGTCCTGGTCGGCGAGCAGCAATTCGAGGGCGTGGCCCGGCGCACCCTTGTCGAGGTGCCCCAGCACTTCACCCACCAGGCCCTCGCGCCCGACACGCAGGTAGGGGATGCCGTCGACCACCGGCCAGCGCGGGCCGCGCTTGCCCTCGCGCAGGGAATGGGGCGTGTCGTGGTGCAGCGCCTCGCCGGTGACCGGCGAGAGGAGCCCGAACGGGATCACGGATGCGTTTCCTCGCGGCGCCCGCCCAACAGCAGGCTCTGACGTGAGATAGGGCGCGGGCACGGACGCCCAAGGACGCGCGGACCCCGAACGGCGTCCGCGATCCTCGTCACGGCAGCCGCATGTCGGCGAGCACCCGGTCGTGAAAGCCCTTCACGGGGCCGTCGTGGACCAGCGCCATCTCGCCCAGCACCGTGTCCATGGTGAGCGAGGCCGCCCGCAGGTGCTGGGCGATCTGCAACACCCGGTCGATCACGTCGGCGGCGTGGAAGGCACGGCCCTCCGCCGTGCCGTCATCCGCCAGGATCTTTCGCGAGGAGACGACCGTGGCGCGCAAAGGCGCATCGAGTTCGGCGAGCGCCCGCTCGCTCAAGGTCGCGATCACCGCATCGAGGTGGTCGCCGAGCAGGATCTCGCCGGTGAAGCCGGCATCGGGCATCAGCGCGTTGTGGAGGTGGTGGGCGAGGGCCGCCACGAACACCGTCGTCGGGTCGGCGCCGTAGAACGGGCTCAAGGCGACGCCGTAGGCCGCCACCATCAGGCAGTGCTCGGCGTGGTTCTCCGGCGGCTCGAGCAGGATGCGCGGCTTGCCCGGACAGGTGACGCCGGCCCGCGGCTGGCCGGCCTGGAGCACGGCGAAGTGCGGCAGCGGACCGGGCGTCCAGTCCCGCGGCGCGGCGAGGCAGGCGCGCAGGCGCTGCGCCAGGGCAGGATCGAGCGGGCCCGCCACCTCGTCGAAGCCCCGCACCAGCACGGCTGAGGCCTGATCGGGCGAGAGGCCGGCGACGGAGAGGAAGGCGGCGTCGAGGTCGCCGAGGCGGGAGGCGGCGAGCGCCTTGGCGGTGATGTCGAGGGCGAGCGCCTCCGGGTCGGCCCCGCCGGTCAGCGCCGCCCAGGCCTGGAGGAAGAGGCGCTGGGCGATCGAGCCGTCGCGCCCGGCGGACCGGACGCGCTTGATGTCGTTGAGCTCGACCAGGAGCTCGCGCAGGGGAAGCGGGGCCGTAGCCCCGCCCGCCGAGTCGTTGCTGCCGGCCATCCCTAGTGGACGCCGAGCCAGTCGAGCAGCATGCGCTCCTGCGCGCCGAAGGCGTGCTCGGGGCCGTGGCCGTTCTTGACCATCGGCGCCTTGAAGAACAGCGACAGCTGCTCCTGCACGCCGCCGTCACCGCGCTTCTTGGCGAGATCCAGCACGCGGGCGATCTCGATCACCAGGGGAGCGGCCAGGATCGAGTCCTTGCACAGGAAGTTGATCTTGATCTGCATCCGCTGACCGAGGAAGCCGGTGACGTCGATGTTGTCCCAGGCTTCCTTGTCGTCGCCGCGCGGGCGATAGTAGTGGATGTGGACCAGGTGATCCTCGACCGGATAGCCGAGGATCGAATCCAGCACCGTGCCCTTGGTGTTGAGCTTGGACTGGAGCGAGTCCTTGTCGTTCAGCGCCAGGCCGTCGCGGTTGCCGAGGATGTTGGTGGAGAACCAGCCGTCGACGTGGAGCGCGCGCGACTTGAGCGCGGGCGCCAGCACCGTCTTCATCATCGTCTGGCCGGTCTTGCCGTCCTTGCCGGCGACCGGGACGTTCATCTGCTTGGCCAGATCGACGAGCGCCGGCACGTCGGCGGCGACCGACGGGGTGAAGTTGGCGTAGGGAATGCCGTTCTTGATTGCCGCGTAGGCGTAGAGCATCGCCGGGCTGATCGCCTCGTCGCTGGCGTCGAGGCCGCGCTCGAAGGCGGCCGCCGAGTTCAGCGTCGGGTCGTCGAGGTCGGGCCAGCGCTCGGTCGAGGCGAGGTTGACCACCACCACGTCGTCGACGCCCGATTCCTCGCGGAAGCGCTTGAGGTCGTCGGCGATGCAGTCGACCGCCTCGCGGTGATCCTTGGCGACGATGCGGTTGCCGCCGTCGATGTTCTTGCAGAACTTGGCGCTGCCGACCGCCGGCCACGGCTTCATGCCGTTGAGCACCTGGGCGCCGTTCTCGATGTCCTGCTTGGTGAGCACGCCGTGACCGGTCGCCGCGGCGCCGAGATCGTCACCGTTGAGGTCCCAGCCACCGAAGACGAGATCCTTGTACCCGACCATTCCGGCCACCGCGTGGCCCGCAAGGGGCAGACCGTCGAGACGATTCGAACCGGACTTGATCATCTCGATGCCGGCGATGGCGGTGGTGGCGACAGCCCCACCCATGCCGACGAAAGCGACGCCAACGCGCCGACCGGGCTGCATGCTCATCGGTAGGGTTTGTCCTCTTCATGGCCCGCGGACCCCGGACGGGGCGCCGGGGCAATCGTTCGCCCACTCCGCGTGGCGACTGGAAATGCCCCGGGACGTGTTTGGTTCCGGCTCTTGCGCGATTTTTTCGTGCCCTCGCGGTCGGCCGGGACGACCCGCCGGGCTCGCGCGCAACGCCTCGTTAACCATCCCGAGAGAAACGGTGCCGCAAAATGACCTCACGGCTCGCCGCGGCCTCGTCCCATTCTGGACACACCGGACGGCCAGAGGTGCCGGCGAGCGAAGCACGAAACACGGCGCGGCCCTCCAGGACAGGACCCGTGCCAAGGACAAAAGGTTGGAGATGGGGGTTTACCCGGAGCCGGCGCCCCGCGCCGACGACGCTGGCCGACTCGTGCCCGAGACGGGCACCGACACCATCCGCTGGCTCGATGCCCGCGAAGGCCACCATTCCGTAGCGCGCGGCCGGGCCCTGTCCCTGACCGCCTCGCTCGGCCGCAAGGCTGCCGCCGTGCTCGCCGTCGGCGTCGCCTTCGCGGCCTGCCTGCCGCAGGACGCCGTCGCCCCGGCGGCGGAGGCGCATGACCGGATCGACTTCTCCGCCCCCCGCCCGCCGGCGTCCCGCGGCGTGACGCCGGACTGGCAGGGCCCGGCGCCGGCCGAGGAGACCCCGAGCACGACGGCGCTGATCCGCGACGACCTCGAGCGCCTGCGGGCCGAGATGCGGGAGACGGTGCCGGCGCTGACCGCGCCGGACGAGGCGGCCGGGACCGCATCGGCCCGGGAGGCCGCGTTGCCGCAAGGATCCCCCGCGGCGCAGGAGCCTTCCCCGGTGCAGGAATCCCCCTCCGCTCAGGACCTCCCCTCGACGCAGGAGATCCGCCCGACGCCGGAGGCGTCGCTGTCTCAGGACGCCCTCGCGTTCGACGAGATCTCCCTGCCGGAGGTCACGGCGCTTCCCGAGGTGACCGCCGACGGCCGGGTGGTCTTCGGCGACAAGAAGGTACCGCAGGCCCTGGTCGAGACCATCGTGCGGGCCGCCCGCGAGACCGAGACCGACCCGGTCTACCTGATGGCGCTCGCCGACAAGGAATCGAGCTTCCAGCCGAGCGTGCGGGCCGCGACCTCGACGGCGGAGGGGCTGTTCCAGTTCCTCACCGGCACCTGGCTCGAATTGCTGCGCAGCTTCGGCGCCAAGCACGGCTACGCCGCCGAGGCGGAGATGATCGAGAAGCGCGGCGGCACGCTGGTGGTGCTCAAGGAGGCCGACCGGCGCCGGGTGCTGGCCCTGCGGCGCGACCCCTACGTGGCGAGCCTGATGGCCGGCGAGATGATGAAGCGCGACCGCTCGCGGGTCGAGCAGCGCCTCGGGCGCGACCTGACCACGACGGAATGCTACTTCGCCCATTTCCTGGGCGCCGCGAGCGCCGGCAAGTTCATGGAGTTGACGGCGGAGAAGCCGCACCAGCCGGCCCAGGCCTCGTTCCGGGCGGCCGCGAAGGCCAATCGCAGCCTGTTCTTTCGTCGCGAAGGCCGGAAGACGCGCAGCCTGACGGTCGCCGAGGTCTATGATCGACTCGACGGCATGATCGACCAGCGCCTCGACCTGTACCAGCCGGTCGTGGCATTCGTGGAGCAGATCGACACGCGCCGCCCGAGCGATGCCCCGCCCGCGGCCCTGAGCCAGCTGCCCTGATTTTCACACCCTGGGCCTCAACTTGAGCGAAGCGGCCGTGGGGACGGCGCACGGGAAGGACGGCCCGTCGCCTCTGGACACTGCGACAACGTCGGATGCGCCGACCGGTTCCGGCTCGTTCGCGATTTTTTAACCGGCCTTCCGGATCGGCTCGTGCTCCCGCACCGGCAGCTGGAAATAGAGGTGGGCGACGCCCGGCAGGCCGTGGCGGATGGCGGCCCGCAGGTCATGGATCGCGCGGCGCAGCTCCTCGCCGGAGAGGCCCGGGGCGAGGTCGAGGGTGACGGCGAGCAGCACCGTGCCGGGGCCGAGCTGAAGGCTGCGCATCCGCTCGATCCGCACCACCCGGGGATCGGCCGCGAGGATCGCCTTCGCCTGCTCGATCACCCGCGGCGAGGCGCTCTCGCCGGTGAGCAGGCTGCGGGTCTCGCGAAACAGCACGCCGGCGGTCGCGATGAGCAGGCAGCCGATCGCCACCGAGGCGACGCCGTCGCCGTGCGGCCAGCCGAAGAAGCCGCTGGCGACGACGCCGACGAGCGCCAGGCCGAGTCCGATCAGCGCCGCCCCGTCCTCCAGGATGATCGCGAAGGTGCCCGGGTCCTTGCTGCGGGTGACCGCGGTCCAGAGCGATTCGCGGGCAAAGCGCGCCCGCATCTCGCGGCGCGCCGTGCGGAACGACAGCCCCTCGAAGACGCCCGACAGCACGATCACCCCGACATTGACCCACGGCGCCGTCATCGGCTCGGGATGGTGGAGCTTCTCGACGCCCTCGTAGACCGCGTAGGCGCCGCCGAGGGTGAAGATCAGCAGTGCGACGACGAAGGACCAGAAGTACAATTCCAGCCCGTGCCCGAAATTGTGGCTGTCGTCGGGAGGCCGCGCCGCGCGCCGCATCCCGTAGAGCAGCAGGCCCTGGTTGCCGGTATCGACGAAGGAATGCACCGCTTCCGTGAACATCGCCCCCGACCCGGTATAGGAGGCGGCCGCGAGCTTGGTGACCGCGATGGCGAGGTTGCCGGCCAGTGCGGCGTAGACGACGAGCTTCGATCCCGTTGGGGCCAAGGTTTCGGTATCCTGGATCTGCGTGTATCGAGCCGGCGGTTCCGACACCCTCCGCGTCATCCCGGGGCCGTGGAGGGGAGACAGCTCCGTCCTCAATGCCCGCCCACCGGCGCCTCCCCGCCCCGCTTCACGTTCTTGAGGATCATCGCGAGCGGCACCGCGCAGGCCGAGACCATGGCGAGCGCCCAGAACACGTCGATATAGGCGAGGAAGGCGGACTGGGTCTGGACCTGCTGCCCGATCCAGGCGATCGCCTGGTTCTGCGCGTCGACCGTGCTGGCGCCGCGGGTGGAGAAGAACTGCGTCGCGGCGCGCAGGGCCTCCTGGTAGGCCGGCTCCGAGGGGACGACGTGCTCGACGAGCCGGCTGGTGTGGAATTGCTGGCGGTAGGCCAGGATGTTCTGGGCGAGCGACACGCCCATCGAGCCGCCGACGTTGCGGGCGACGTTGATCAGCGCCGAGGCCTGGTCGGTCTGATCCTTGGTGATCCCCTCGTAGGAGGCGGCGGTGATCGACAGGAAGATCATCGGCAGGCCGATACCGATATAGACGCGCGACCAGACGAAGAAGCCGAAGTTCAGATCGCCGTAGAGGTTGGTGAGGTCGTACATCGCGAAGGCGATGATGGTGGCGCCGGTGGCGATCAGGTACTTGGGCTGGACGTAGCCCGAGACCCGGCCGATCACGAACATCATCACGCAGGTGACGACGCCGCCGGGCGAGAGCGCCAGGCCGGCCCAGGTGGCGGTGTAGCCGAAGTAATCCTGGAGGAGCTGCGGCAGGAACTGCGTCGTGGCGATCAGGATGGCGCCGGTGGCGAGCATCACCAGGAAGCACGAGCCGAACTGGCGCTGGCCGAGCAGGCGCAGGTCGACGACCGGGTTCTTGTGGTTCAGCTCCCACGGGATCATCGCCACGAACGACACCACCGCCACGCAGGCGAAGATGATGATCATGCTCGAGCCGAACCAGTCCTTGCGCTGGCCCTCGTCGAGGACGACCTCGAGCGAGCCGAGGAAGGTCGCCACCAGGACGAAGCCGACGATGTCGAAGCGCACGCCCTCGCGGCGCAGGCGCTTCCGCTCCTCGATCGCCGATTTCGGGTCCTGCACCAGCCACCAGATCAGGAACAGCGCGATGGCGCCGACGGGTGCGTTGATGAGGAAGCACCAGTGCCAGGAATACTGGTCGGAGAGCCAGCCGCCGAGCGTCGGCCCGACGACGGGCGCCACCACGATGGCGACGCCGTAGAGGGCGAAAGCCTGGCCGCGCTTCTCCGGCGGGAAGGAATCCGCCAGGATCGACTGCGCCAGCGGTGCCATGCCGCCGCCGCCCAGGCCCTGGAGCACCCGGAAGAACAGCAGCGATTCGAGGCTCCAGGCGAAGCCGCACAGGATCGACGAAACCGTGAAGAGCGCGATCGCCGCCATGAAGAAGGCTTTTCGCCCGTAGCGCTTGGCGAGGAAGCTCGACGCGGTGAGCACGATCGCGTTGGCGACGAGGTAGCTCGTCACCACCCAGGCCGCCTCGTCGGGGCCGACCGCGAGCCCGCCCGAGATGTAGCGCAAAGCCACGTTGGCGATGGTGGTGTCGAGCACCTCCATGAAGGTGGCGATCGCCACCACCATGGCGATGATCCACGGGTTGTGGTCGCCGGCGGCGCTGTCGGCGGGGTTCTGACCGCTCACGGCACCATCTCCGGGCTAGCGGACGCGCACCGTCGGCACGATCGACATGCCGGGGCCGATCGAGACGTCCTGCGGCCAGTTCTCGACCGTGATCTTCACCGGCACGCGCTGCACCACCTTGACGTAGTTGCCGGTGGCGTTCTCGGCCGGCAGCAGGCTGAAGGCGGTGCCCGAGCCCGGCTGCACCGAATCGACCTTGCCGGTGATCTTGTGGTCCGGATAGGCGTCGATCTCGACGTCGACCGACTGGCCGGGGCGCATGTCGGTGATCTGGGTCTCCTTGAAGTTCGCCGTGACCCAGATGTCGTCCGGCACGAACATGCTGAGCGCCTGGCCGGCCTGGGCGAACTGCCCGACCGCGCCGGTGAGGCGCACCACGCGGCCCGCCTGCGCGGTGGTGACCGTCGTGTAGGCGAGGTTGAGCCTCGCCTGCGCCTCCTGGGCGCGGGCCTGGGCGAGGCTCGCCTCGGCCCCGGCGCGCTGCGCCTGGAGCGAGCCGATCTGGCGCTGCGCCACCGTCACGGCGGCGTTCGAGCGGTCGACGTTGGCCTGCTGCTGCTGGAGGTTCGAGGTCGATTGCTGCGATTGCTGCACCGAGCCGGCGCCGCGCTGGGCGAGGTCCTGGTAGCGGGCGGCGTCCTGCTTGGCGAATTGCAGCGCGGCCTTCGCCTGCTCGACCTGGGCCTTGGCCTCCTGGATGCTCCCCTGCTGCGCCTGGATCTGCGCGTCGAAGCCCTGGATCTGGGCCTGGGCCGACTGGATCTGCGCCTGCGCCTGCTGGAGCGCCACCTCGTAGTCGCGCTTGTCGATCTGGAACAGCACCGCGCCGGCCTCGACGTGCTGGTTGTCGGTCACCGGCACGGCGGTGACGTAGCCCGACACCTTCGGCGAGACCGCGAACTGGCGCGCGTCGACGAAGGCGTCGTCGGTGCTCTCAAAGGGATGGATGAAGGTCAGCCAGTACCAGTAGCCGCCGGCCGCGGCGACCAGGAGAAGAACCGCCCCGAGGACGAACCAGAGCGGATGGCGCTTGATCAGGCTCGGCTTCTTCTGCTCGGCCTCGTCGTCCTGTTCGTCGGATTGCTTGTCCTTGCCGTCCTGGTCTTTGCCCTCGGCCTCGTCCTGCGGCGTGTGCTCGCGCAGGGCGCGGGTGTTCTCCCACAGGGCGCGCGTGTTCTCGTCGCGCGCCGAGTCCTCCCGCGAAAAGTCCTCTCGCGCCGAGTCATTTCGCGCCACGACGGGCGCCGGCGCGTCCCGCCCCACAGGGGCCTCCGCCCGCGACTGATCGTCCAGCATGTCGTGAATTCCACGCGACGGTCCAACCGGACCGGGCAAGGCGCCCGCCTCGGCCTGGGAGACGCCCGGGCGCGGGCACCGGTTCCGCAATGCGGCAAAAAAGTCCGCGCGACCCCGGGATGAATTCTCGTCACCGGCCGTCCGCAGCGGCTCCGCTGCCGATCCGTGGAACAGCCACGCTCGGCGGACGTTGACGCGTGAATAGCGGGGCCTTTCGCGACAGCCCACTGCGCGTCGTCCTGGAGGATATTGCCATGAGTACTGGTACGCCGCTGCCTAATACCAATCCTGGCGTCTCGTCTCCCTACGGCTCGCCGCCCGATCCGCTCGCGCGCCTGACCGCGATGAGCGCGGTGCTCGCCCGCAACTGGTGGTTGATCGCGCTCCGCGGCGCCTTCGCGATCCTGTTCGGGATCGTGGCCCTGATCGCGCCGGGCGCCACGCTGCTGACCCTGGTGATCTTCTTCTCGGCCTACATGCTGGTCGACGGCATCGCCGAGATCGTGGCGGCGGTGCGGGCGGCGGAGCGGCACGAGCGCTGGGGCTACCTGCTCGCCGCCGGCCTCCTCAACATCCTGGTCGGGGTGCTGGCCTTCCTGATGCCGGGCAGCACGCTCGTCGCCTTCGTCTACCTCATCGCCGCCTGGGCGCTGGTGACCGGCGGCCTGATGATCGCCGCGGCGTTCCGGCTCCACCTCGACCACGGCCGCTGGTGGCTGGCGATCGGCGGGGTGCTCTCGGTGCTGTTCGCGATCGCGCTGATCGCGAGCCCGATCCTGTCTCTGCTGGTTCTGACCTACTGGATGGGCGGCTACGCCATCGCCTTCGGGGTGTTCATGCTGATCCTGGCCTTCCGGCTGAGGAGCCGGTTCGTCGCGACGGGCACGCCGGGCGGGTCGATGCGGCCGGTGTGACGCGACACCCTCCCCTCCCCCTCTGCGGGGGAGGGTTTCAGGCGCGGCGTGCTGCGACAGGTCTACGCCGCCTCCGTCCCCACCGCCGCGAGCGCGAAGGCGTAGATCAGCGCCACCTCCTCCAGACGGTCGAACCGGCCCGCCGCCCCGCCGTGGCCGGCCTCCATGTTGGTGCGCAGCAGGACTGGGCCGCCCCCGGTCATCGTGGCGCGCAGGCGCGCCACCCACTTCGCCGGCTCCCAGTAGGTCACCCGCGGGTCGGTGAGGCCGCCGAGCGCCAGGATCGCCGGGTAGGCCTTAGGCACGACGTTGTCGTAGGGCGAGTAGGACAGGATGGTCTCGAACGCCTGGAGGTCGGCGCCCGGGTTGCCCCATTCGGGCCATTCCGGCGGGGTGAGCGGCAGGTCGCCGTCGAGCATGGTGTTGAGCACGTCGACGAAGGGCACGTCGGCGACGATGCCGGCGAACAGCTCCGGTGCGAGGTTCGCCACCGCCCCCATCAGCATGCCGCCGGCGCTGCCGCCATGGGCGACGATGCGGCCTACCCCGGTGTAGCGCGCCTCGATCAGCGCGCGCGCGCAGGCGACGAAATCCGTGAAGGTGTTGGGCTTCTTCTCGCGCTTGCCGTCGAGGTACCAGCGCCAGCCCTTCTCGGTGCCGCCGCGGACATGCGCGATGGCGTAGACGAAGCCGCGATCGACGAGCGAGAGCGGGTTGGTGCGGAAGGCCGCCGACATCAGCGAGCCGTAGGAGCCGTAGCCGTAGAGCAGCAGCGGCGCGGTGCCGTCGAGCGGCGTATCGCGCCGGTGCATGAGCGAGACCGGCACCTGCTCCCCGTCCGGCGCGGTCGCGAACAGGCGGCGGGTGACGTAGGACGCCGGGTCGTGGCCGCTCGGCACGTCCTGGCGCTTGCGCAAGGTCCGCTCGCGGGTGGTCGCGTGGTAGTCGTAGGTCTCCGCCGGCGTCGTCATCGACGAGTAGGTGAAGCGGATCAGATCCGTGTCGAAGGCGTGGCCCGGCGACAGCCCGAGCGAGTAGGCTTCTTCCGCGAAGGCGACCGTATGCTCGGCGCCGCTCTCGGCGTCGCGCACGATCAGGCGGGGCCGGGCGTTCTCCAGCTCCAGCCGCACGAGGTGGCGCGCCAGCACGTGCTGGAACCGGATCATCACGCCGGCCCGGTGCGGGATCAGGTCGCGCCAGTTCGCCCGGCCCGGGCGATCGAGCGGCGCCACCGCGATCTTGAAGTCCTCGGCGCCGTCGGCGTTGGTGAGCACGAACAACTCGTCGCCCCGATGCTCGACCGAGTAGATCAGCTTGTGCTCCCGCGGCGCCACGACTCGCAGGGGGCCGTGGGGCTTCGCCCGGTCGGCGAGGTGGACCTCGGAGGTCTCGTGGTCGTTCGCCGTCACCATCAGGTAGGCGCCGGACTGGGTCTCGCCGATGCCGACGAAGAAGCCGGCGTCGCTCTCCTCGTAGATCGTTTCGTCGTCGCTCTGCGGCGTGCCGAGACGGTGCAGCATCACGGTGGCGGGGCGGTGGTTCTCGTCGACCGCGACGTACCAGAAGGCACGGCCGTCGGCGCTCCACACCACGTCGCCGGTGGTGGCGAGCACCCGGTCGTCGCGATCCTGGCCGGTCGCGAGGTCGCGGACCCGGATGGTGTAGAGCTCGGAGCCCTTGGTGTCGGCGCTCCAGGCCACCAGCGCGTGGTCGTCGGAATGGGCGGCGCCCTCCAGGCTGAAGAAGGCGTGCCCCTCCCCCTCCCGGTCGCCGTCGATCAGGATCTGCTCGAAGATCTCCTGGCCCTCACCCGCCAGGTCCCCGACGAGGCCGGGGGCCACGCGGTCGGCCGGGCGGCGGCAGACCAGCGGGTGCTGCCCGCCCTCGCGGTAGCGGGTGTAGTAGGCGAAGGGGCCGTCGCGATCCGGCACGCTGCCGTCGTCCTCGCGGATGCGCCCGCGCATCTCGGCCACCAGCGTCTCGCGCAAGCGCGCGGTGCCGGCGAGCGCGGCGTCCGCATAGGCGTTCTCGGCGCTCAGGAGATCGCGGATCTCCGCCGGCAGGGCGGAGGGGTCCTTGAGCACGTCCTTCCAGTTCTCCGCCTTGAGCCAGGCATAGGGGTCGGTCACCGCGCGGCCGTGGACCGTGACGGTGACGGGCCGGACAGGCGCCGTCGGCGCGGCGGCGGGCGGGCTCAGGCGAAGGGTCATGCGGCTCCCCGGGAGGTGACTGTCACGGCGGATGTGCCGTCCCGGGGCCGCCGCCGCAAGATTTGGCAAAGGGCACGGGCGGGCAAAGGGAGAGACGGCGTTACGCCGCCGCGGCGACGCCCTCGGCATCGGCCCGGATGCGGTCCATCATCGCCCGGGCGCCGTTCGAGCGCTGCGCCGTCAGGTGCTCGGAGAGGCCGAGCTTCTGGAACAGCCCGAGGGCGTCGGCCCGGGCGGCGTCCGTGGCGGTGCGGCCGTCGAAGAACGCGATCAGCACCGCGACCACGCCCTTGGTGATGTGGGCGTCGCTGTCGCCGAGGAAGTGCAGCCGCGGCTCGGGGCCGGAGCGGTCGACCTTCGTCTCGAGCCAGACCTGGCTGACGCAGCCGCGCACCCGGTTGGCCTCGTTGTGGGCCTCCTCGGGCAGGGGCGGCAGCTTGCGGCCGAGCTCCATCAGGTACTGATGGCGGTCGTCCCACTCGTCCAGGAACTCGAAGTTGGAGACGATCTCGTCGATGGGCGGCAGCATGGGACCCGGAGGAATCGTTGCGGAGTGGAGACCCGGCATATAGGCGTGCGGGCGCCCACCCGCCACCGTGCCATGGAGCTTCCGGAGTTGCCTCCCGGATCCGGCGTCACCGATAGCCGGCCGCCTGGAGCTCGAACAACTCGGCATAGCGCCCGCCCGCCGCCACCAGCTCCGCGTGCGTGCCCTCCTCCAGCACCCGGCCGCCGGCCAGGACCACGATCCGGTCGGCCCGGCGCACGGTGGAGAAGCGGTGCGAGATGAGGAGCGCGGTGCGCCCCGCCGCGAGGTCGCCGAAGCGGCGAAAGACCTCGGCCTCCGCCCCGGCATCGAGGGCCGCCGTCGGCTCGTCGAGGACCAGCACGGCCGCGTCGCGCCGGTAGGCCCGGGCGATCGCGACCTTCTGCCACTCGCCGCCCGACAGCTCGACCCCGTCCTCGAAGCGCCGGCCGAGGCGCTGGTCGTACGTGCCCGGCAGCCGCTCGATCACCGCGTCGGCGAGGGCCCGCCGGGCGGCGGCCGCGATCCCCTCCCGGTCCGCCCGCGCCTCGATCCGCCCGACCGCGATGTTGTCGCTCGCCGTGAAGTCGAAGCGCATGAAGTCCTGGAAGATCACGCCGATGCGGGCGCGTAAGGACGCGATGTCGTACTCGGCGAGGTCGCGGCCATCGAGCAGGATGCGCCCCTCCGTCGGCGCGTAGAGCCGGGCGAGGAGCTTGACGATCGTGGTCTTGCCGGCGCCGTTCTCGCCCACCAGCGCCACCACCTCGCCGGCCCGGATGTGCAGGCACAGATGGCGCACCGCCCAGCGCTCCTCGCCGGGATAGCGGTAGCCGACATCCTCGAACACGAAGCCCTCGCGCAGGCGCTCGGGCACCGCCCGCCCCCCTGACCGGATGGTCGGCGCGATGGTGAAGAACGAGAACAGGTCGTCGAGGTACTGCGCCTGGCCGAGCAGCTGCGAGGCGCCGAGCAGCAGCCCCTCGACGAGGCCGCGCAGGCGCAGGAAGGCGCCGCCCAGGAAGGTGAGGTCGCCGACGGTGAGCGTGCCGGCGAGCGCTTCGCCGGCGATGACGAGGTAGGCGGCGTAGTAGGCGAGCGTGCCGAGGCTCGCGAAGGCGCCGCCGGCGAGCGCCCGGTGCCGGGCCAGTTCCCGGTTCTCGGCGAGCAGCCGGCCGGCGAGGTCGCGAAACCGGTCCGAGAGGTGGGAGGCGAGGCCGAACAGCTTCACCTCCTTGGCGCTGTGCGCGTCGGCGCCGAGGTAGCGCAGGTAGTCGGTCTCGCGCCGGTCCGGGCTGCGGCGCCAGGCGAGGCGATAGCCGCGGGCGTTGAAGTGCAGCTCGTTGAGGAAGGCCGGGATCAGGGCGAGCACCAGGAGCAGCACCAGCCCGGGCAGCATCGTGCCGACCGCGGCCGCCAGGGTGATGGCGGTCACGAGGTCCTGGAGCTGGCCGAGCAGCTGGCCGATCAGGTTCGAGCGCCACGCGACCTGGCGCCGGGCCCGCTCGAGCTGGTCCTGCACCGCGCTGTCCTCGAACTGCTCGAGGTCGAGGGCGGCGGCATGCGCCATCAGGCGCAGGGTGGTGGCGTTGCCGACTTTTTCCGCCAGCACCCCGTCGACGTACGAGGTCGCCCGCCCGAGCAGGTCCGAGACGATCGCGAGCCCGAGCTCGATGCCGACGAGGAGCCCGACATGGTGCAGCCGCGGATCGGCGAGCCAGCCCTCCGCCGGCGGCGGCCCGGCGCGCCCCGCCACCACGGCATCGACCACGAGCTTGGCGACGTAGAGCATCAGGGCCGGCAGCCCGGCGCGCAGGAGGCGCAAGGTCAGGCTCGCGAGGGTGAGCCGCGGATCGGTCGCGAAGGCGAGGCGGAACAGGGCGGGTAGGTGGCGCAAGGCCCCGAGCCGGGCGCTCGCGGCGCGGCGCCAGGCGGTGAGGCGGCTGTCGGCGGGGATGTCCATCGGGGAGATATAGGCGGGCGAGGCGCCGCGGCCCGGACCCCGGGACCACACACCCAAGCGGATGTCGCCGAAGTGGTTGCCGGTTCGGCGCCAGAAATCTGCGGCACAACAAGAACCTGAGCGGACGAAGCGTTGGCCTGCCAACGCTTCGTCCGCTTAGACCTGGAACTCCCGGTCCACTGGCACCTGCATGCCGGTGACGAGGGCGTTGGTCGTGTTCGCCATGCCGATCACCGCCAGCAACTCGCCGTACTGCGCCTCGGTCATGCCCTTGGCCCGCGCCGCGGCGGTGTGGGAGTGGATGCAGTAGCTGCAGCCGTTGGCGGTCGAGACCGCGATGTAGATCAGTTCCTTCGTCAGCGGATCGAGGGCGCCGTCGGCGGCCATCACCTGCTTCAGGTCGGCCCAGGTCCGCTCCAGCACCGCCGGCTGGTTGGCGAGCGCGCGCCAGAAATTGTTGATGAAGTCGGAGCGCCGCGCCGCCCGGATGTCGTCGAACACCGCCTTGACGCGGGGGTCGGCCTCCGCCTCCGCGTCGCTCCAGAGTTTCACGGTCGCCATGCTCGCTCCTCCCGGTGGGGCGCGCAGAATCGATCAGCCGGCGGCCGGCGTCGAGAGGGTCAGCGCCGCGCCGCCGCGTCGAAGCCGTCCGGCACCCGGCCCGAGGGGGTGGCGAGCGCGTAGGCGCCGCGGGCGAGGAAGCGGCCGGAGCCCGGCTCGGCCAGGACCTCGCCGTCGCGCACCGCGACCTCGCCGCGCCGGATGGTCATGGTGGGCGCGCCTTTCAGGCGCATCCCCTCCCACGGCGTGTAGTCGATGGCGTGGTGCAGGTCGGCGTTGGTCAGGACCCGCTCGGTATCGGGGTTCCACAAGACCAGGTCGGCGTCGGCGCCGGGCGCCAGCGTGCCCTTGCGGCCGGCGAGCCCGAACAGGCGGGCGGCGTTGGTCGAGGTCAGGCGCACGAAGGTCGGCAGGTCGATCCGCCCGGCCGAGACGCCCTCGGAGAACAGCACCGGCAGCCGGGTCTCGATGCCCGGCACGCCGTTCGGGATCGCGTTGAAGGCCGGCATCCCGTCGGGCCGGGCCCCCGCCCCGCCCTGGCCGTAGCCGCTCGAGCCCGGATCGCGCTTGGCGGTGGCGAAGGAGAAGCCGCAATGGTCGGACGAGACGACGTCGAGGGTGCCCTCGCGGATGCGCGCCCAGATCCGCTCGGATTCGCCCGGCGCCCGCAGGGCCGGCGAGCACACCACCTTGGCGCCCTCGAAATCGGGCTTGGCGAGGTCGTCGGTGGACAGCGTCAGGTATTGCGGGCAGGTCTCGCCCCAGACCTTCACGCCGCGCGCCCGCGCCCGGGCGATTTCTTCTGCCGCCTCGTCGCAGGAGACGTGGAAGACCTGGATCGGCTGGTCGACGAGCTCGGCGAGCGCGATGGCGCGGTGGGTCGCCTCGCGCTCGACCACCGGCGGGCGGGCCCAGGCGTGCTGGAGCGGATCGGTGAGGCCGGCGTCGAGCAGCGCGCGGATGCGCCAGCCGATGGCGTCGTAGTTCTCGCAATGCACCGTCACGAAGGCGCCCAGCCGCCGGGCGGTCGCCAGAACCTCGAGGAACTGGCCGTCGGTGAGGCGCAACGGATCGTAGGTCAGGAAGACCTTGAGGCTGCGGATGCCGCGGGCGACGAGCGCCGGCACCTCGCGCTCCAGCACGTCCGGCGTCGGGTCGGTGATGATCTGGTGGAAGCTGTAATCGGCGCGGGAGGCCCGGGCGCGGGCCTCGTAGTCGGTCGCCGTCGCGGCGATCGGGTGGCCCTTCCATTGCGGCACGAAGCAGATGAACGAGGTGGTGCCGCCGGCAAGCGCCGCGGCCGAGCCGCTGGCGAAGCTCTCCTCCTGCACGCCGCCGCCCTCGGAGGGCTCCTCGATGTGGCAATGCGGGTCGAGGCCGCCGGGCGTGACGACGAGGCCCCTGGCATCGATCTCCTCGAAGCCCCGCCGCAGGTTCCGGCCGAGTGCCGCGATCACCCCGTCGCGCACGCCGAGATCGCCCTCGAACACCTCGGCCGGGCCGGCGAGCGTCGCGCCGCGCACCACCAGGTCGTAGTCGAAATCGTGGCTCGGCATCGAAAGGCCCTCCCTAGTTGCGAGCGGTGTAGGAACCGCCCCGGAGGGCTGTCAATTCGGGCGCCGGCGGCGATGGCTCGGGGTGCCGGGGGTTTGCGCAGGGCGCCCGCAATTCGGGCGGGGACGCCGGATCCGTGCCCGCGCCGGCGGCACATGACCCAATGGCCGGTTTGACAAGATTTTCGGGCCAGCGGACAAAGACGGCGCCGCAGAGGTTACCGGCCGCGCTCGCGCCGGGGGACATCCCGCCGATCGAGCGCGCGCACAAGGGCGCCCGCGGCTCGCAGCGTGGAGGGAACCCCAGATGACGATTCGGTTGGACGGCCCGAGCTTGCCCATTCCGAGCCGGCGCGGCCTGATGCTCGGCGCCGCGGCGGCCGCGGTGACGGCCGGGCTGCCGGGCGCAAGCCAAGCCAAGGCGCCGCTGCTGCGCAGCCAGAGCCCGTACTTCTACCGCTTCACCCTCGGCGACGCCGAGGCGACGATGGTCTCCGACGGCACCCTGCCGCTCGGCGACCCCCACGCCAACTTCCTCGGCCTCACCCCGGCCGAGATGGACGCGCAGCTGACCTCGAACTTCCTGCCGCTCTCGAACGCGGTGCTGGAGCAGAACATCCTGATCCTCAACACCGGCAGCAAGCTGGTGCTGTTCGATACCGGCATGGGCTCGCTCAAGCTGTTCGGGCCGACCACCGGCAAGCTGCTCACCACGATGCGCCAGGCCGGCATCGACCCGAAGGACATCGACGCGGTGGTGATGAGCCACGCCCACGTCGACCATTGCGGCGGCTGCGTCGGCGACGACGGCGCGCCGCACTTCCCCAACGCCCAGTTCTACATCTCGCAGGCCGATTTCGACTACTGGACCGATCCGGGCAAGGTGCCGGCCTCGTTCAGCGCCTTCCTCGACACGGCGCGCAAGAACCTGCTGCCGATTCGCGACCGGCTGGTCTTCGTCAAGGACGGCCAGGAATTCCTGCCCGGCATCCAGGCCCTGGCGGCGCCGGGCCACAGCATCGGCCACACGATGTTCATGATCACCTCGGGCAAGGACAGCCTCTGCTACCTCGGCGACCTGACGCACCATCCGGTGCTGCTGATGGAGAAGCCGCTGACCGAGTTCGCCTACGACACCGATCCGAAGCAGTCGGCCCAGACCCGGCTCAGGATGCTGACGATGCTGGCCAAGAACCGGATCCCGGTCCTCGCCTATCACTTCGCCTGGCCGGGCATCGGCCACGTCGCGGAGAACGGCCAGGGCGGGTTCCGGTACTACCCGCAGGCGATGAAGATGGAGTTGTAGGGCGGAAGATCGCCGACCTCGCCACCGCTCCATGTCGTCCCGGGGCTCGTCGAAGACGAGAACCCGGGATCCATAACCGCCGATGGAAACGAACCACGCGGTATGCCATCCGCTTCATCCTGCATCGTCATCCCGGGTTCCGCTGCGCGGCCCCGGCATGACGATGCAGTCTGTCGAACGATCGCACATGCCCGAGAAGTCGGGCCACGCCCTCACCCCGCCTTCGGCCGCGGCCCGTACGACTTGAACCGCTCCATCGCCTCCGCGACCTCGGCCTCGCTGAGGATGTGCGGCCGACCGACCTGGAGCGCCACGGCGTATTGCCGGCACAGGGTCTCGAGCTCGACCGCGAGCCACAGGGCCTTGGGCAACGTCGGGCCGGTGGCGATCATGCCGTGGTTGGCGAGCAGGCAGCAGGTGCGGTCCTGGAGCGCCTCCAGGGCGCGCTGCGACAGCTCCTCCGTCCCGAACAGCGCGTAGCCGCCGCAGCGCACATTCGGCCCGCCGGCCGCCGCGATCATGTAGTGCGCCGCCGGGATGTCCTTGCGGCACATCGCGAAGGCGGTGCAGTAGGTCGGGTGGGCGTGGACGATCGCCGACACGTCGGGCCGCGCCCGCAGGATGTCGCGGTGGAAGCGCCATTCGGAGGAGGGCGCGAGCGCGTGCTCGGCCCGGCCGTCCATCGTCATCGGCACGATGTCGTTGGGCGTCATCTCCTCGTAGGGCAGGCCCGAAGGGGTGATGAGCAGGCCGTCGCCGAACCGCGCCGAGACGTTGCCGGAGGTGCCCTGGTTCAGGCCCTGCTCGGCCATGCTGCGGCAGGTCGCGACGATCGCCGCCCGCAGGCTCGCCTCGGTCTCAGCCATCGCCCGTCTCCCGCCTCTCGCCCGCCCTGGCCGAGGCCATGGATTCTTGCATAGTTTCTTGCCGGCGCCCGAGCCAGAGTCCGTTGACGAGCCAGGCGAGCGAGAGCGGCACCGCCACGACCGACAGGGCGGTGGCGCTCAAGCCCAGGACCCCCACGAGGCCGTAGGACCAGGCGCCGACTTGGTCACCGAGGCGGTAGACCACCGTGTCGATGAAGGCCTTGGCCTTGTAGCGGTCCTCCCGCGGCAGCACCGTGAACAGCACCTCGCGCACCGGCCGGGCGATGGCGAAGTTGCCGGCCCGGCGCAGCACGCCGAACACCACGACGCTGGCGATGGTGGGGGCGACCGCGAGCAGCCCGAAGCCCAGCGCACTGACGAGCGGCAGGATCGCCAGGGTGAGCCCGACGCCGAGCCGGCGCACGATCCGCCCGGTGAGGAAGAGCTGGACGCCGAGCGTCAGCACGTTCACCGCGAGGTCGACGGAGGCGAAGAACGCGGTCTGCGAGCCGCGGTCGGGGAAGCTGCGCTTCGCGATGCCGGCCTGCTCGAAGTACAGGAAGGTCGATGTGATCGAGAACAGCAGCAGGAACAGGCAGATGCCGAGCAGGTAGGGCGAGCCGAGCACCCGGCTGATGCCGGCGAACGGGCTGCCGCCGATCGCCTGGGCGGCCTCTCCCGGCTCGCGCGACAGGGCGTCGGAGATCCGCGCGAGCCCCCGCATGCTGATGACCGCGACCTCGAGGAGGGCGGCTGCCGCCAGCAGCAGGAACGGGGTCGGCACGTCGCGGGCCAGCACCGCCGTGAAGGCCGAGCCGGTGATGGCGCCGAGCGTCGCGCCGGCCGCGATGAAGCCGAACAGCCGCTTGCCCTGCTCGGTGTCGAACACATCGACGATGGTGGCCCAGAAGATCGAGACCACGAACAGGTTGAAGATCGACAGCCAGACGAAGAACACCCGGCCGATCCACACCGCGTCCTCCGGCCCGGCGCGGTAGAGGACGACCGCGAAGACCAGGATGTTGGCGGCGAAGAACCGGTAGGTGATCGGGATGAAGCGGGCCCGCGGCAGCTTGCGCACCAGCCAGCCGAACGGCACGTTGAGCACCAGCATGCCGATGAGCGTGGCGGTGAACAGCCAGGGCAGGTTCTCGAGTCCGCCGGCCAGCCCCATCTGGTCGCGGATCGGCCGCATCACGTAGTAGGACGAGAGCAGCGCGAAGATGTAGAGCCAGGCCCAGCCGAGCGCCGGCACCTCCTCCGGCCGCACGTCGGTGAGGCGGCGCAGCCAGGCCGGCACCTTCAGGCCGGCGCGCGCCGCCTCGTCCGCCGAGGCGGCGCCGGGGAAGGCGCTCATTCGGCGACCCCGAAGGCCTTGCGCGCCTCGGGACCGGTGGCGTCGCGCTGGAAGGCGGGGCTGCCCATCTGGAACTGCCGCGCCGCGTCGAGCCCGCCGACCACCACCGGGTCGAAGCCGGCGTCGCGCACCAGGGCCGCGGCGACGCCGAGGGCCTGCCGGTCGTCGCCGGCGATCGGCACCGCCATCGGGGCGCCGCTGCGATGGGCGTTCTGGGTGAAGAGGCGGTAGTTGGCGGCGTTGAAGGCCCGCACCAGCCGGGCGCCGGGCAGATACTTCGCCGAGGTGGCGCCGATGCCGGCGCTCTCGGCCTCGGCCGCGAGTTCGCCGTCGCGCGCCTTGGTGGCGTTGCCGGCATCGAGCACGATCTTGCCCTTCAGGAGCCCGGCATAGGCCTTGCCGAGTTCCGGATAGGCCTTGTAGGGCACCGCGATCAGCACCGCGTCGCCGAAGGCGAGCGCCTGCTCGACGCTGCCGGCCTTGGCGAGGGGCCCGAGCGTCTCGACCAGCGGCTTCAGGTCCTCCGGGTGGCGCGAGGCGAACATCACCGGGTGGCCGGCCTTGACCCAGAGCCCCCCGATGGTGCCGCCGATATTGCCGCCGCCGATCACCGCGATCGGGATCTTCGGCTCCTGCTGCGCGAGGGCGGGGCCGGCGGCGAGCGCCAGGGCGAGGGCGCTGGCGCGCAGGACCATGCGGCGATCACAGGCCATCGATGAACTCCTCCATCTTGCGGCGGGTGGCGGCGTCGGGCAGGCGGCCGCGGGCGGCGCCGAGATTGTCCTCGGCGTAGCGGACCTGCGCCGTGCCCGGCACCGGGCAGGTCACCGCCTCGTGCGACAGGACGTACTTGAGAAAGAACTGCGGCCAGCTCGCACAGTCGAACTCCGCCGCCCACGGCGGCAGCTCGCGGCCGCGCACCAGGTTGAACAACCGCTCGCGACCGAACGGCACGTTGACCATCACGGCGATGCCGCGGTCCCTCGCGAGAGGCAGGATGCGCTCGGCAGCCTGGCGGGCGTCGACGGCGTAATTGACCTGGATCACGTCGAGCGTCTCGGCCTTCATCAGGGCCTCGAGGTCGCCGTACTGCTTCTCGGCCCAGGTGGTGGCGCCGAGGTAGCGGATGCGCTTTTGCGCCTTCAGGTCGCGTAGGAGCGGCAGCTGCACCTCCGGGTCGATCAGGTTGTGGACCGCGATCAGGTCGATCCGGTCGGTGCCGAGGCGGCGGAACGACTGCTCGATCTGCGCCTGTCCCGCCTCGCGCCCCCTGGCCGCGACCTTGCTGCACAGGAAGATCTTTTCGCGAAGGCCGGTCTCCTTCAGGATCAGGCCCAGCACCTCCTCGGCCCGGCCGTAATCCGGCGCGGTGTCGATCACCGTGCCGCCGCGGGCGACGAACGTCGCCACCGTCTCGCGCAACGGCGCCATGCCGTCGGAATCCGGCGCCACGTCGTAGCGCCGCGATGTGCCGATGCCGACCGCCGGCACCGTCTCGCCGCTGGAGGGGATCGGGCGGCGCAGCAGCCCGTCGCCTCGCGCCGGGGCATCGGCTTGCGCGAAGGATCGGCCCGAGAGCAGGCCCGCGGCCAGGGAGCCGGCCAGCACGGCGCGGCGGTGGAGCTTCATGCGGCATCTCCTCGGTCGACCTGCCCGGCACGAGCTAGGGCGTCCGCGGCCCCGCGCCATGCCTGCCCCGGACACGACCGCTTGAGGTCACTCAGGTCAGAGGAGCGATGAAGATGTCGACGCGGCGGTTGAGGCTGCGCGTGGCCTCCGAGTTGTCGACCCGCACCGGCTCGCTCGCCCCCTTGCCCTCGCGCCGGATCCGGCCCGCAGCGACGCCGCGCTGCGCCAGGAACCCGGCGACGGCGGCGGCCCGCTGCCCCGACACGCCGGCAGGCTCCTCGGCCGAGGTATGGCCGATCACGTCGACGCGGTTGCGCTGGAAGCGCGCAAGGATCAGGCCCACCGCCCGCAGCTTGCGCACCGCCGCGGGGCTCGGCGCCGCGCTGTTCTGGGAAAACCGGATGCCGTCGCCGATCTCCAGGACGACGTTCAGCCCCCGGGGCGTCGCCTTGACGCCGACCGCCTCGAACTCCTTGAGCAGCCCGGCCTCGAACCGGTCCATGGCGAAGCCCGCGAGCACGCCGTTGAGGCCGACCGTCACAGCGCCGTTGACCGCCTCCTGCGCGACGTTGCGCCCGTTCGTCACCGCGCTCAGAGCCCCGAGCGCCGCCCCGGTCGCCGCGCCGCCCAGGCCCTGGCTCACGGCGTTCGGCACCTTGTCCTCGCGGGTCGCGGGGTCCTTCGTCATGCAGCCCGTGCCGGTGAGGCCGAGGGCGAGGGCGGCCATGACGGAGCGGAGGGCGGGCGGGATCATCGCACTGGTTCCTCGTGGTGGGGATTGGGATGACGTCAGCGGGAGCAGGTCCCGTCTGTGATCGGGCCGAGTTGCGCGAAGCGCCGGTCGGAGAAGACGGCGGGAGCCTCGGGGCAGACCCTGGCGCGCCAGGCGCCGCGGGCGTTGTCAGCCTCGGGTCCGGGAAGGCCGGCGAGCCAGGAATAGGATTCGAAGTAGCAGCCCCGCAGGAGCAGGCGGTCGGAGATGTCGCGGCGCTTGTCGAGGGACAACGATCGTCCGAGTCGGACCGGACAGATCGCATCTGTCGCCATGTCGCGCCCGGTCGATCGCGCGAGACCGGCACAGAGATGTACCGAGGCCGAGCACGCAAAGATGGATACACAATTGTCTACTGTGTCGTAGAAATTAACATTATTGATGCCTGAGCCACATGTTTTTGCATTTGCTACATTCTCGTTTGTATCTGTAGCCTGATCGCCTGAGCTCCGATCTTGAATAGAAGATTCCAGGACAATAGCAGTTGATTTGCCTTGATTCGAACCGATAGCACTGCTTTTTTGCAAATTTTTTTCTTTATCCGCAATCACGAAAAAATAAGACGTCGCTATACTAAGTAAGAATATTGATACGATTATCGTAATGAATCTTTTATTGCTGGATTTTTTTGTCCATTTTTCAATAGATCCCTCATAATCAACGTAAAATTTAACGACGCTGAAAATGAAACTCGCGATCGCGGCCGCTGCCGGAATCAGCGACAGTAAACCTCCATAATCCATCAGGTGCAGACTCCCCCCGGCAATTCCGGAAAGCCCCGTCTGATTCGACACCGGATCTCTCGCGTTGTCCGGCTGAGCCGATCGCGGTCCGCCGCGGCCGCGTCGCGCTGGTTGGCGAGGGAGCAGGTCGGAAGTGCGTGCGGGATCCAGGCGGTGACCTGGCGGTTGGCGGCGCGGATCCGGGTCAGAACCGTGCGGGCTTGGCCGCGGCAACTCGCCCCCACGGCCGCGCCGAGTCGGTCGAGGCGAGCGGCGATGTCCTCCTCCATCGCCGGGCTGGTATAGTAGCGCGCGGCGGCGACGTCGCAGGCGTCGATGTGGGTGACGACGTCGAACCAGCCCGAGACGACGATTTGCGCGGCCTCGGCCTCGGGGCCCCGGCAGGCGTCGAACAGGTCCGTGCCGGCCGACGCACGGGCCGCCGTGGTGAGGGTCGCGCCCAGCTCCTCGGCGCGGATCGGCGCTGGAGCGCGGATGGCGGTGCAGGAGACCAGCCCCAGCAGGAGCGGCGCGAGAAGAAGCGGAAAGCGAGTCGGACGCCGCTGGATGGGCCCCGTGGCCAAAGCAGCACTCGATCGCGTTGCAGTTGGATGCTGCTCTAGGTCCTGGATCTTATCGCATTTCCTACGGCCAACGAGTTTCCATTTCTTCGGAAAACACCCTGGTGGCTTCATGGCAGTCGACATCATGGCCAGACCCGCGCCAGGCCGGCGGCCTCCGCGAGCATGCGTGCCACCGGCAGGGCGGGGTCGGCCGGGTCGTAGCTGCGCACCTGCAGCCGGCGCTTGGGATCGAACAGCAGCACCCGGTCGGCCTCGGGGCGGGTGCGCACTCGGCAGTGGGCTGCAGCCTCCTCGGCCTCGGCATCGCGCCGGGACGCCTGTGCCGCCAGGCATTCGTCGAGCCGCTCCTGCGAATCGTCGAGCACGAAGAGGAGGCGTCCGTCGCCGCTCGCGGCGGCGGCGCGGCGCACGGCGCTCCGCTCGCCGTCCCGCAACGCCGCCAGATCGACGTAGAGCGCGAGCCGCGGCCGCGGCGGCCGGGGTGTCGTGATCAGGCCGCGCTCGAGCAGGGCCTCCGCCCGGGGGAGCGGCGCGGCGAACTCCGCCCGCGACCAGAACAGGCTCTTGGCGCGGCCGTCCGCCCAAAGGTCGAAGGCCCGCACGGTGGCGGCGCCGTCGAGCCACTGTGCGATGAGGGTGCCCGTCAACCGCGGCGCCACCGGATGCAGGTCGCGCTCGGCGCCGCGCGCGACCAGCGGCGCGACGTAGCGCCGCCAGACCGCCGCGGTGACGGCCGGAATGCCGTTCTCGACCCCGTTGCCGGCCTCGACCTGCCGGATCGCGTCGAGGGAGCGGAGCACGCCGACGAGCAGGTTGGCCTCGGCCAGATCGACGTCGCCGCCCTTCGCGTCGCTCCGAGCGATACCGTCGAGAGCCGCCAGCACGACCTCGCGCCGAGAGAGGCCATCCCGCACGCCGGACGCAACGGCACCCTCGCGCCCCCGCAGCACCGTCGAGGCGAGGGCGGTCCCGTTGCGCCCGCTCGTGATCGCCTCGGCGATCGCCCGATCGATCGCCGGCAGTTCCGCCGCGAAGCTCGGCAGGCTGGTGAGCCAGATGGCGGTCAGTCCGCATGCGGACAATCGAATGAAACGAGAGATGTTCATCGTCGCCTTAGAAGCCACTTCTCTTGTATCTCGATGTTTGATCCAGTAGCTCTCGCAGCTCTCGTTCAAGATTTTGCTCGATCTGCGCGATCTTCTGATCATTCAGCACGCGCGCACCTTCCCTTTCGAGGCGCTCGACTTCTCGCTTTATCAACGCGACATCGCGAGCGATGATGTCTGCCATCGCCGAGAATCTGCGGATCGTTTCATCGAAACCGGCCCGATCGGCCTGGCATCGCTGCACGGCCGGCACCAAGCGCGGCACGAACGGACTGTTCTCCTTCTGCAATTCTTCGAGCTCGCGCTTGCGCTCGAAGCAGTTAATTTCATAGACTTTGAAGCTTTCCCGGTATTCGGCCAGATTACGCGTGATCAGTTCGAAATAAGTGACGATTGCCTTCGCATTGCGGAGTGATTCCTGGATCTTGGAAAGCTCGTTCTTTGCGGTGGCGAGGCGCTGCTCGACGATGGCTGCCCGGTCGGCGGGAGAGGGCGCCTGGGCCAGAACTGCGACGCCCGATGTCCCGCCGAGCAGGACACCGGAGACGAGCAGACGGCAGACCATCCGGCGACGAAGGCGAGTCACGGCCGCATCTCCTTGGCGGGGTTCGGATCGGAAGGGCATCCGGCGGTCGCCCGCGCCTGCTCGGCCTCGGCGGCCGCGCGGCCCTGCGCGATCTCGGCGAGGCGGGTCCGGCACAGGTCGGTCACGGCCGATGCGTCGGAGGAGGCGCGGCATCGCGCCTGGGCCGACGCGGCGAGGCGGTCGAGATCCGCGATCTGGGCGTCCAGGGCCGCGGCGCGGGCGCGCAGGGTGCGGCACGAGGGGCGGCCGCCGGCGAACTCGGCCAGGTTCAGGCGGATCGAGAAGATCTTGTCGTCGATGTCGCGCAAGAGGCCGCGAAGCTCGGCCTCGGTGGCGGCCCGCTCGGCCTGCTGGCGCGCCCTCTCAGCCTCGGCGCGCTCGATCTGGTCCATCAGGTCCCGGCGCGACCCGCCGCCGGTGACGCGGTCCATGATCGTGCCGATCGGGTCGGCTCCGTCCGCGGCGCGGGCAGTACCGACGCAGAGGAGGGCAAGGCCGAGGACGACCGGGCGCAGCCGGCCGCCCAGACTGGACGAACGTGACATCATGCGACGACCCGAGCTTCGTGCGAGCGAGCTTACGGCTCAGCTTGGTCGTAGCATCGATCGGCCACCCGACAATAGATCCGCAAATGGAAAACTGTTTTTCCCGGCCCGTCGATTGACCGCTGCTAGCCCGGATACTCGGGATATCTACCCCGATCTCACCCCAGCCGCGCCGGAAGCCGCAGGAAGCCGCGGAAGCGCACGCGCTGCGAGCGGACGGGCGCGCCGTCGAGGCGGTAATCCGGGAAGCGGGCGAGGAAGCGCGACAGCGCGATCCGGCCCTCGAGCCGGGCCACCGCCATGCCGACGCATTGGTGGATGCCGCTGGCGAAGGCGAGGTGGCGGTTGGGGTCGCGGGCGACGTCGAAGGCGTCGGGGTCGGGGAACTGCGCCGGGTCGCGGTTGGCGGCGCCGATGCACAGCGTGATCTGGGTGCCGGCCGGGAAGTCGTGCCCGCCGATCGAAAAGGCGCCCGTCGCGACGCGGTTGCCGAGCTGGTTCGAGCTCTCGACGCGCAGGATCTCCTCCACGCCCTTGCGCATCAGGTCCGGCTCGGCGAGCAGCCGCGCCCGCGTCCCGGGATGCTCGGAGAGCAGGTGGAGCCCGTTGCCGATCAGGTTGGTGGTGGTCTCGTGCCCGGCATTGAGGATGAAGATGCAGTTCTGCAAAAGCTCCTCCGGCGAGAGCCGCTCGCCGCCGACCTCGCCCTGGGTCAACCGGGTGAGGATGTCCTTGTCCGGGTCGCCCGGGTGCCGGCGGCGATCCGCGACGAGGTGCGCGAGATAGGCCAGGAACTCGGTCACCGCCCGGTTGCCGGCGGCCTCGACCTCGGCCGACAGCACCGGTTCGAGGGCGCCGAGGATCGCCAGCGACCAGTACCGCAACGGCCCGCGCTCCGCCCGCGGCACGCCGAGCAGGTTGCCGATCACCTCGACGGGGATCGCGGCGGCGAAGTCCTCGATCAGGTCGATGCGTCCCTGCTCCTCGGCCGCGTCGAGCAGGCCGTCCACCAGCGCGACGATGCCGGCCTCCATCGCGGCGACCGCCCGCGGCGTCAGCGCCCCGGCGATGATGCGCCGGACCCGGGTGTGGCGCGGGGGATCGTTGAAGACGAGGCTCGTGGTGTGGTGGCGGTAGAGCGGGCAGGCCCCGTCCTCCGCCACCCGGAACTTCGCGCCGAACTCGACGGTCTTGTCCGAGCTGAAGGTCGCGGCGTCCTTGTAGACGCGCTCCAGGTCGGCGTAGCGCGACAGCAGGATCTGCGCCTCGCCCGCAGGGCCTGAACCCATCACGTGGACCGGCGCGTGCTCGCGCAGCGCCGCGTAGACCGGGTAGGGATCGTCGATGAAGCCCTCCGGCAGGCGCCGGAGGTCGAAGCCGCGGACGAGGGCGGGGTCGCTCATCACCCGCGCCCGTTGCCGGCGCAGGCCGGGTTCATCGGCAGGAACGCCTCCTCCTTCGGGATGGTGCGCAGCACCTCGTAGAGGTCCCACGGGCCCTTCGAGGCCGACGGCTCCTTCGCCCGGTAGAGAACGGGGTCGTAGAGGAGGCGCCCGTCGGCCCTCAAGGTGGCGGGGTGGTCGAAGAACGCCACCGGCAGGCTGCGCATCGCGGCATTCGCCGCCACCGCCTCGTCGGTGCCGGCCTTGTCGACCCCCTTCAGGTAGTGGGTGACGGCGGCGTAGATCAGCGCCTGGTTCTTCGTCGGCATCGCGCCGGTGCGCTCGAAGAAGCGCTTGGCGAAGGCGCGGGCGGCGTCGTTCTGGTCCCAGTAGAAGGCTTCCGAGAAGGTCAGGCCGTGCGCCACCGGCAGGCCGAGGCCCTTGATGTCGGTGACGTAGACGAGGAAGCCCGTCAGCGTCTGGCGCCCGTTCGTCAGGCCGAACTCGTCGGCCTGCTTGACCGCCTTGGTGAAGTCGTCGCCCACGCTCGCGAAGGCGACCACGTCCGCCCCCGAGCTCTGGGCCTGGAGCAGGAAGGACGAGTAGTCGGCGGTGTTGATCGGGTGGCGCGAGGTGCCCACCACCTTGCCGCCGAGCGCCTCGACCACCGTCGTCGCCTCCTTCTGCAAGGCGTGGCCGAAGGCGTGGTCGACGGTGATGAAGTACCAGGACTTGCCGCCGCGCTCGAACACCGCGCGCGCCGTGCCGGCGGTGAGCGCATGGGTATCGTCGGTCCAGTGCGAGCTGACCGGGGAACAGGTCTTGGCGGTGAGGTCGGAAGTCGCCGCCGCGGTGATCATCACCGTGCGGTTCTTCTCCTTGGCGACCGCCTGGACGGCGAGCGCGATCGCCGTCACCGGCAGGTCGACGACGGCGTCGACCTTGTCGACGTCGTACCAGCGCCGGGCGATGCTCGATGCCACGTCCGGCTTGTTCTGGTGGTCGGCCGAGACGATCTCGATCGGCTTACCCTTCACCGTGCCGCCGAAATCCTTGGCCGCCATCTCGGCCGCCGCCACCGAGCCGCGCCCGCCGCTGTCGGCGTAGGGCCCGGACAGATCGGTGAGCACCCCGATCCGCACCACGTCGTCGGAGATCTGCGCCGCGGCCGGAGCGCTGAGCGCCGCGAGCGCGAGGAGCGCCCCGCCCAGGGCGGTGGTGAAACGGATCATCGCTCGGTTCCTCCCGGCGCCCGCGTCGTCCGCGCGTGGTCGCCTTTGTCGTCACTTCCGCCTTCACAGCCGATCCGCGCCGGCATGGCAAGGCTTCTTCGACACGAGGGCCCTTCGGCACGAGGGTTCTTCGGCACATGGGTTCTTCGGCACCGGCGCTCCGGTCCGGACGCATCCTGCGCCGCCCCGCGGGCGGACGATGGTCGAACTGTCCGTGCAAACCCGGTTCGCGGGACCTTGGGCCGGGCCGCGAAGCGCGCTACGCTTTGCCGCTGCCGAAACGTCCCGGGAGTGGGCGGCGACGGCCGGCACCGACGCCAGGAAGAGCCACCGAGGTCGCTCGCATGTCGAAGCCATGCTGAAGCCCAAGCCGAGCCTCGGCCTCCTCGCCGACCTGCTCGACGGCCTCGACATCGGCCTGTGCGTGTTCGACGCCGAAGACCGCACGCTCGCCTGGAACCAGACCTTCCTGTACTTCTTCCCCGAGCACGACGGCTTCGTCCATGTCGGCGAGCCTTACCGCGAGAACCTGCTGCGGTTCTACCGCACCCGCCTGACCGCCGACGAGCTGCCCTACGTCGAGGAATACATCGCGAGCGGGATCGCGCGCCACCAGGCCCAGACCCGGCCGTTCGAGTTCGAGCACCGCGGCACCTGGCTCCAGGTCTCGGCCCAGACCATCCCGGGCCTCGGCCGGGTGCGGCTGTGGCGCCAGATCACCCGGGAGCCCGATCCCTCTCCCCGCTCCAACCCCGCCGATCTGCGCATCGGCGCGCCGGACGGCATCGCGGCGGCCAATGCCGACGGGCGCATCGTCTCGGCCAATGGGCAGTTCGGCCAGCTCTACGGCCTGCCTCCGGGCAAGGCCGCGGGCCTCACCCTCGAGGCGGTGGTGGCCCGGGCCTGGCAGGAATCCGGCGCCGCACCGCCGCCCCATCTCCTGGCGCACCTGCGCGAGTCGCAGCGCTTCGCCGGCGCGCCGTTCGAGGTGCCGCTGCCGGGCGAGCGCTGGATCCGGGTGATCGAGCGGGTGCGCGAGGGCGGCGAGCGCACCGGCTTCCACTTCGACATCAGCGCGCTCAAGCGCGAGCAGGCGGCGCTCCGGGCCGAGGGGGCCGAGGCCCGCCGCAGCGCGAGCCTGTTTCGCGGCATCATCGAGCACGCGCCCGCCGGGATGCTGGTGGTCGCCGCCGACGGACGGCTGGCGGACGCCAACCGCGCCTTCCGCTCCGCCCTCGGCGACGGGCCCGACCCGGTCGGGCAGGCGCTCGCCGCCCTCGTCCTGCCCGAGGATGCCGGCGTGCTGGAAGGGCTGCTGGCGGAAGCGGTAACCCGGGCGGAGGAGCACGGGCCGGCGGTGGGCGAGATGCGCTTTCCGCGCCGGGACGGCAGCCCGATGTGGGCGCGGGTCTCGGCGGTGCGCCTGCACCTGCCGCCCGACCCGGCCGGGACGCTGCTCCAGGTCGAGGACATCACGGCGCGGCGCGAGGCCGAGCGGCGCATCGCCCACATGGCGCGCCACGACGCCCTCACCGACCTGCCGAACCGCACCCTCTTCCGCGAGCGCCTCGACGCCCTGCTCGCCGCCGGCGCCGGGGCGATCCTGTGGCTCGACCTCGACCGGTTCAAGGTCGTCAACGACACGCTCGGCCACGCCGCCGGCGACGCGCTGCTGTGCGAGGTCGCCCGCCGCCTGCGGGGCGTCCTTCAGGCCGGCGCCACCATCGCGCGGCTCGGCGGCGACGAGTTCGCGGTGCTCCTCGCCGACGGCGACCCGCTCTCGGCGTCGCGGACCGCCGCCGCCCTGATCGAGGCGATGCAGCAGCCCGTCACGGTCGCCGGCCGGCCGATGCATGTCGGCGTCAGCATCGGCGTCGTGCTTAGCCCCTGCCACGGCGGCGACGCCGACACCCTGATGGCCCGGGCCGACCGGGCGCTCTACAGCGCCAAGGCCGCCGGCCGCAGCACCTTCCGGCTCTACGACCCGGGCATGGACGCGGCGCTCGCCGAGCAGCAAGGCCTCGAGCTCGACTTGCGCCTCGGGCTGGAGCGGGGCGAGTTCGAGCTGCACTACCAGCCGATCGTCACGGTGGGCGAGCGCCAGGTGGTCTGCCGCGAGGCGCTGGTGCGCTGGCGCCACCCGACCCGCGGCCTGGTGCCGCCGGCCTCCTTCATCCCGCTCGCCGAGACGACCGGCCTGATCGACCGCCTCGGCACCTGGATCCTGCGCCGGGCCTGCCGCGACGCCGCCGCCTGGAGCGACGGCACCCGGGTCGCCGTCAACGTCTCGGCGGCGCAGGTGCAGCACGGCTCGCTGACCGCCGCGGTCCAGTCCGCGTTGCGCGAAGCGGCTTTAAGCGCCGACCGGCTCGAGATCGAGATCACCGAGAGCCTGCTGATCGACGGCGGCGAGGCGGTCGACCTTCTGCCGGCCCTGCGCCGCCTCGGGGTGCGCATCGCGCTCGACGATTTCGGCACCGGCTATTCCAGCCTGAGCTACCTGCGCCGCTTCCCCTTCGACGCGATCAAGATCGACCGCTCCTTCATCGCCGACATCGCCGATCCCGACACCGCCGCGATCGTTCGCGCGGTGGTCGGCATCGCCGCCCAGCTCGGCGCGACGGTCACCGCCGAGGGCGTCGAGACCGAGGCGCAGCTCGCGGCGGTGCGGCAGGCGGGGTGCACCGAGGCGCAAGGCTACCTGTTCGGCCGGCCGGTGCCGCTGGAGGTGGGGTGAGGCGAGGACGTGCCGGCCGGGAGTGATCGACGACGGACGGTCGAGCGCACCCGTAACCCTTCCCCCTCTACGCAGGGGGCTGTCTGGGGAAAAGAATGGCGCGGGTCTTCCCCTCTCCCCGCGGGCGGGGAGAGGGCCGAACCCTCGTTCAGAGGGTTCGGCAAGCCCGCAGGGCGGGAGTGAGGGGGTATCTCCGGATGAGACTTCTCCGGTACCACCCCCTCACCCCCGCTCCACCCCCGACAAGGGGGGCGGAGCCCTCTTCCCGCCCGCGGGGAGAGGGGATTCCTGCGCTTTGTCTTTTCCCGGGCAGCCCTGCCTTCTGCGAGGGATGGGTCGCCGGAAGCGGCGGCTCTCACCCCGCCTCGGACCGGAACACGTCCTCCATCTCGCGCCGGAACCGGATCACCGGGTCGTCGGCCGCGAACGAGACGTCGTTCCACGACACCGGCCGGCCGGCGGCGACCGGGCGGGTGAGGGTGAGGCCGTGGGCGAGGCCGATCGGCAGGCCGCCGGCCCTGAGCGAATCGGCCGCCGGCATCAGCTTTCCGTAGACGGTGTAGCCCCCCTCCCCGTCGAGGCGCTCGCTGGCTTTCAGGTCGCGCTTGGCCGTCGCCACCACGTCGCCGGAGAAGCCGCGCGTTGCGCCAGTCGGCTCGCCTCGCACGGCGATGCTGGCGACCGAGAGCCCGAGTTCGAGCCCGATCAGATGGTAGGGCTTGTACATCGCGCTGTAGCGTCCGCTCGGGTCGGTCTTCAAGCCGTACTCCGAGAAGCACTTGCGGACGTAGTCGGAGGGCGCCTCGAAGGTGGCGTAGACGCCCCAGCGCAGGTCGCGGAACACTGGGCGGCCGTCGCGCTCCAGCGACGACACGACCTCGACCGTGCCGTCGACCGGCAGGATGCCGCCGGCGGATTCGGGGCGCAGCAGGGTCGGCAGGTCGTCGACGCCGCAAGCCGGGAAGGCGAGGCCGGCGGGCGGCGGGGTCAGGTCGCAGGCATTGGCCACCGCCGCCATCTCCAGCGCCGACTTGGTGCCGTCGAGGAAGGAGTTGAACATCTGCGGGTTGAAGTCGCCGCCGGCCACCTGCTCCTCGGAGAAGCCGTAATGGCCCCAGACCGTGTCGGGGGTCGAGGCGTGGTAGACCGGCAGGTACTTCGTGCCCTTGCCGGCGCAGACCACCCGGAAGCCCGCCGTGCGGGCCCAGTCGACGATCTCGGCGATGAGCGCCGGCTGGTCGCCGTAGGCGAAGGAATAGACGATGCCGGCCTCCGCCGCCCGGCGGGCGATGAGCGGCCCTGCGAGCGCGTCGGCCTCGACGTTGACCATCACGATGTGGCGCCGGTGCCGGCAGCAGGCGAGCGCGTGGCGGATGCCGGCGCCCGGGTGCCCGGTCGCCTCGACGATCACCTCGATCCCGTCACTGGCGATCAGCCCTTCGGCGTCGTCGGTGAGGACGGTCGTGCCCCGGCGCATCGCCTCGGCGACGCTCGTCGCCGCGTAGCGCTCCGCCGGCCAGCCGACCCGGGCGAGGGCGGCGCGCGCCCGCTGCGGATCGAGATCGGCGATACCGACGACGTGCAGCCCCGGCGTGCGCGGCGCCTGCGACAGGAACATCGAGCCGAACTTGCCAGCGCCGATCACCCCGATCCGCACCGGGTTGCCGGCCTCGGCCCGCGCGGCGAGCTTGTGGTACAGGCTCATGTTCCCCCTCCCCGTCCCGATATCTCGGCGCTCACGGCGCCGTTGCGTGAACCGTCGGGGATCGACAGCGTGAGGTCAACCGGGGTCGGGATGGGGACGAGCATGACGATGACGCTGGCGCGCGCCAAACTGGTCCCCGAGCTCGTAGTCGCCGATCTCGCCACGAGCCTACGTTTCTGGATCGGCCTGATCGGCTTCCGGATCGCCTATGACCGGCCGGAGAACCACTTCGCCTACCTCGATCTCGACGGGGCGCAGGTGATGCTGGACCAGTACAACCCATCCGCCCGGCACTGGCTGACCGGCCCGATGGACAAGCCCTTCGGCCGCGGGATCAACCTCCAGATCGAGGTCGCGGCGGTGGAGCCGGTCCTGGGCCGGCTGGAGGCGGCCGGCTGGCCGCTGTTCATGGCGGTCGAGGATGCCTGGTACTGGGCCGGTACCAGCTAGGTCGGGCAGCGCCAGTTCTTGGTGCAGGATCCGGACGGGTACCTGCTCCGGCTTGGGACGAAGCTGGGGGAGCGGCCGGTGGCTGGGACGAAATCATGACTCCGATCCGCATCCGCGCCATTGACCACTTCGTGCTGGTCGTCCTCGACATCGACGCGACGGTGAAGTTCTACCAACGCACGCTCGGCCTTGAAGCACGCGAGATCGCGCCGAAACGCTGGGCGCTGCATTTCGGGTCCCAGAAGATCAATCTCCAGCAATTGCACGCGAGCGTCGATCCGCAGACCCGCCACCCGAGCCGCGGCGCCGGGGATTTCTGCCTGCTGACCGATACGCCGCTCACCGAGGTCGTCGCCCACCTGACGCGGGAGGGTGTCGCGATCATCGGCGGGCCAATCGAGCGCACGGGCGCGACCGGCCGGATCCTGTCGGTCTACTTCTACGATCCCGACGAGAACCTGATCGAGGTGAGCAACCTCATCAGCTGAAGCAGGGCTGGCAAGGATCCTCAGATCTCGATCTCCGTCCCCACCTCCACCACCTGCCGGGCCGGCACGCAGAAGAAGGCGCCGGTGCGCTCGCCGTTGCGCATCATGAAGGCGAACAGGGTCTCGCGCCACGTCGCCATGCCGCGGTGGTCGCGCTTGGGGATGATCGTCTCGTGGCCGACGAAGACCGTGACGTCCTCGACGAAATCGGCCGGCAGGCCGCGATGCGCCACCGCGCAGGCCAGCCCTTCCGGGATCGAGGCGTCCTCCATGAAGCCGTAGCGCAGGGTCACCCGGTAGAGGTCGGGGGCGATCCGGGTCACCTCGGCGCGCTCGGATTCCGGCACCACCGGCATCTCCTCGTAGAGCGCGGTGACGATGGTGCAGCGGGACGGCAGGGCGTGGCTGCGCTCCAGGAAGCGGGTCAGGTGGAGCGGGATGCCCTTGGTGGCCGCCGAGAGGAAGGCGGCCGCGCCGGGCAGGCGGATCGGCGGGTCGTCGCGCAAGCGGGCCAGGAACACCGCCTCGTCCTGGCGGGCGCCGACCCGGTAGGCCTCGATCAGCCGCGTGCCCTGGAGCCAGGTCAGCATCGTCACGGCGACGATCGCGGTGAGGACCAGGGGGTACCAGCCGCCCTCGAGCACCTTCACGCTGTTGGCCGACAGGAACACGAGGTCGATCACCAGGAACAGCCCGTTGACCAGGAGGACGAGGAGGAGGCTGTAGCCCCAGCGCCGGGCGATCAGCCCGGCGAGCAGCGTCGTGATCGCCATGAGCAGCGAGACCGCGATGCCGTAGGCGCCGGCGAGCGCGTCCGAGGTCTCGAAGATCAGCACGGCGCTCAGGGTCGCGGCGGCGAGCAGCCAGTTGACGATCGGCACGTAGATCTGGCCGCGCTCCTCGCGCGCGGTGTGGACGATGCGGATGTAGGGCAGGAAGCCGAGCTGCACCGCCTGCTGGGTCAGCGAGAACACGCCCGAGATGATCGCCTGCGAGGCGATGACGGTGGCGAGCGTGGCGAGCCCGATCAGCGGGTAGTGCGCCCAGTCGGGGCTGAGGCGGTAGAACGGGTTCTCGATCGCGTCGGGCTCGGCGAGCAGCACCGCCCCTTGCCCGAAATAGTTGATGACGAGGGCCGGCAGCACCAGGCCGAACCAGGCGAGCCGGATCGGCCGGGCGCCGAAATGGCCGAGGTCGGCGTACATCGCCTCGCCGCCGGTCACCGCCAGGAAGGCGGCGCCGAGCATCGCGAAGCTGACGGCAAAGCCCGCATGGGTGAGGAAGTCGACCGCCTTCAGCGGGTTGAGGGCGGACAGGATCTGCGGCGACTGGAAGATGCCGCCCAAGCCGAGCAGCGCCAGGACGCAGAACCAGACCAGCATCACCGGCCCGAAGATCCGCCCGATGAAGGCCGCGCCCTTGCTCTGGATCAGGAACAGCCCGACCAGGATGACGAGGGTGATCGGCAGGACCGCGCGGGCGAGGCCGGGCGCCTCGACCTTCAGTCCCTCGACGGCGCTGAGCACCGAGATCGCCGGGGTGATCGCCCCGTCGCCGTAGAGGAGCGCGGCGCCGACGAGGCCGACGATGAGGAGGAGGCCCGCCCAGCTCCTCGGCTCGGCATGGCGGGCGCCGAGCAGCGCCAGCATCGCCACGATGCCGCCCTCGCCGTGGTTGTCGGCGCGCAGGATCAGCACCGCGTATTTGAGCGAGACCACGATGATGAGCGCCCACAGGATCAGCGACACCGCGCCGATCACCGCCGCCGGCTCGGCATGGCCGTGGCCGGCCGCCCGCACCGCCTCCTTGAAGGCGTAGAGCGGGCTCGTGCCGATGTCGCCGTAGACGACTCCGAGGGCACCGAGCAGCAGGGCGGGCTTCAGCCGCCGCGCCGGCTCGTGCGCCTGTGCCGTCCGCCCCGTGTTCGACGAGGTCTCGTCCTCGGTGCCGATGAGCTGGCCCACGGGTCGCCTCCGCCGGCATGCCCGGGCGCTCAAGGCCCCGCTGCCGCGTCAAGGAACGCGGATCTTCCCCTCGGGCTCCGTGCAGGCCATGGCTTAGGCGAGGAAGCTATGCCCTGAGGGCAGGGCGCGATTGCCGCGCGGGACCCGCCCGCCCGACAGGCGTTGTCCCGCCGACCAGGAACGAACAGAGGAACCGGACATGACGGAGACCGTGCTGATCGTCGGCGCGAGCGGGATCGTCGGCAGCGCCGCGGCGACGGTGATGGGGGAGGCCGGCTGGACCGTGCTCGGGCTCGCCCGCAATCCGCCGGCGCAGAAGGGCGTGGTGCCGGTCGCCGCCGACCTCCAGGATCCCGAGGGCCTGAGACGGGCCCTCGCGCCGCACCGGCCGACCCGGGTGGTGCTCTCGACCTGGATGCGCCGGCCGACCGAGGCCGAGATGATCCGGGTCAACGGCGCGATGGTGAGGAACCTCCTCGACGCCCTGCGGCCGGCCGGCAGCGTGCGCCACGTCGCCCTGGTGACGGGGCTGAAGCACTATCTCGGGCCGTTCGAGGCTTACGGGAAGGGCGCGGTGCCCCAGACCCCATTCCGCGAGGAGCAGGGCCGGCTGCCGGTTGAGAACTTCTACTACGCACAAGAAGACGAGGTCTTCTCCGCGGCCAAGCGCGACGGCTTCTCGTGGAGCGTGCACCGGCCGCACACCATCATCGGCAAGGCCGTCGGCAACGCGATGAACATGGGCACCACGCTCGCGGTCTACGCCACCCTCTGCCGCGAGACCGGCCGGCCGTTCCGCTTCCCCGGCTCGGCCATGCAGTGGAACGGGCTCACCGACATGACCGACGCGCGGCTTTTGGCCCGCCAGCTGCTCTGGGCCTCGACCGCGCCCCAGGCCGCGAACCAGGACTTCAACGTGGTCGACGGCGACGTCTTCCGCTGGAGCTGGATGTGGGGCCGCATCGCCGCCTGGTTCGGGATCGACCCGGCGCCCTTCGACGGCACGATGCGGCCGCTGGAGGAGCAGATGGCCGGCGACGCGCCCCTCTGGGCCGAGATCGCGAAGAAGCATAACCTCGCCGAGCCGGACCTGGACCGCCTCGCCTCGCCCTGGCACACCGACGCCGATCTCGGCCGGCCGATCGAGGTCGTCACCGACATGAGCAAGAGCCGCCGCCTCGGCTTCCTCGACTACCAGCCCACCGACGACGCCTTCTTCGACCTGTTCGAGCGCCTGCGCGCCGACCGGCTGATCCCGTGATTCCGGTCCGGCGCCCCGGCGCCGGACCCTCACCGGCAGGATATGTCAGATCAACCAAAGGTTGTGGATCTATAGTAGGAATTGGTTCAGACCCTGTGGCTATCTTGGCTCTGACAAGGAGACACAAGAGAATGTCCATCAGGGCGCGCGTATTCGGGGGGTTCGGCCTCATCCTCCTGCTGACGGTCGCGGTTGCGGTGATCGGTTGGCACAGCCTGACGGGCTTTGCCCGGCGGGTCGACACGGCCAACGCGGCGCAGCTCCTGGCCGGCGAGATCGGCGATCTCGCCCTGGCCACCGACCGCGCCCTGAAGAGCGACGACGCGCGCCGGGACGACGCGCTCAAGGCGGCGATCGGACGGGTGCGGGCGAGCGCCGGCGCCTTCTCGGGCCGCCTCGCCAACGATCCGAGCGCGGCCTCCGCCGCCGCCGGGATCGGCGGCGCCCTCGACGGGTTCGAGGCCGCCGTGAAGGCGTTCGGGGCGCAGAAGGGCGAGAAGCGCGCGCTCCAGGAGCGCCACGCCGCCCTGATCGGCGAGCTGCAGTCGACGGTCGCCGGCATCGGCGCGGCCCAGGAGCGCCAGCTCGCCGAGGCCGGCAAGGCCCTCGAACGGGCGCTCGCCGACCAGAAGAGCGCCACCAATACCGGCGTCGTCGTGGCCTTCGCGATCCGCTCGGCGCTCGAGATGCAGGTGCTCCAGGTCGGCTACCTCGCCGGCGAGGGCGACGACGGCAAGCTGGAGATCCAGTCGAAGGTGAACTCGGTCGCGGTGCTGCTGCGCCGCCTAGGCGCCATGACGTCGGTCGAGGCGGTCGACCCGGCGCTGAAGGCCCTCGAGGAGTATCGCGCCAAGCTCGAGGAGCCGCTGGGGCCGGGCGGCAAGGCGGCGCTCTCGGAGGATCTCGCGCCGCTGCTCGGCGGCCTGGTCGTCGGCCTGCGCCAGATCGAGCAGGCGCAGAACAACGCCCAGACCGCCGCCCAGGTGAGCCTGCGCCAGCAGCAGGACAAGGTCGCCTCGGGCACCAGCCTGCTCGTCGCCAGCGGCAAGGCGATCAGCGCCGCCAAGGAGGCCGAGCGGCTGGAGCAGAGCCTGATCCTCGCCCGCGACGCCGCCGCCGCGAAAGCCCTCGACGAGACCGCCGCCGCGCTGATCGACCAGGCCGAGACGATCCAGTACGGCGACATCGACACCGCCGCCCAGGCGGTCCTGCGCGACCTCGGCGCCAAGGTGCGCGCGTTCAAGGACAGCATCCCGGAGATCGTGAAGGCCAACGAGGCGCAAGGAAAGATCTTTGCCGACCTCGACCGGCGCGCGGCCGAGCTGGTCCAGGCAGCGCAGGGCATCGGCGCGAACGAGCTCGCCCAGCTCGCCGCCGAGCGCGACCGGGCCTTGTGGCTGCTCGCTGGCGGCGTCGGGCTTGCCTGCGCCATCGGGGCGGCGCTCGCCCTCCTGATCGGGCGCGGCATCACCCGGCCGATCGACCAGCTGTCGGGCGCCATGCGGGCGCTGGCCGGCGGCGACCTCGGCACGCAGGTGCCGGCGCAAGCACGCCGCGACGAGATCGGCGCGATGGCCGGCACCGTGCGGGTGTTCCGCGAGGCGCTCATCGCCAAGGACGAGGCCGACCGGACGGCCGCCGCCGAGGCCGCCGCCAAGGCCGAGCGGGCCGCGCGGCTGGACTCCGTCACCCGCTCCTTCGAGGCCAACGTGGTGGCGATGACCGAGACGCTGGGCGCGGCCGCCGCCGGCATGGAGGCGACGGCGCGCGCCATGACCCAGGCCGCCGAGACCACGAACGGCCGCTCGACCGAGGTCGCGGGCGCCGCCGAGCAGACGCTCGCCAACGTCCAGATGGTGGCGGCGGCGAGCGAGGAGCTGTCGGTCTCGATCGGCGGCATCGCCGCCCAGGTGGCGCAGTCCTCCGACATCGCCCGCGACGCGGTCGACCAGGCGCGCCGCACCGACGAGACGGTGCAGCGGCTGGTGAAGTCCGCCGACCAGATCGGCGACATCGTGGCGCTGATCTCCTCGATCGCCTCCCAGACCAACCTGCTGGCGCTCAACGCCACGATCGAGGCGGCGCGGGCCGGCGAGGCGGGACGGGGCTTCGCGGTGGTGGCCGCCGAGGTCAAGGACCTGGCGAGCCAGACGAGCCGCGCCACCGCCGAGATCGCCCAGCAGATCGGCCACATCCAGGAGACCACCGGCGGCGTCGTGCAGGCGATCCGGGACATCTCCGGCGTGATCGAGCGGATGTCGGAGATCGCCGAGGGGGTCGCCGGCGCCGTCGACCAGCAGGGCTCGGCGACCCAGGAGATCGCCCGCAACGTCCAGCACGCCGCGCAAGGGACGCAGGCCGTGACGACCGGCATCGTGGCGGTGCAGCGCGAGGCCGGCAGCACCGGCGCGGCCGCGGCCGAGGTGCTCGGCGCCGCGGATCGGCTCGGGCGCTACGCCGGGGAGCTGGAGCGCGAGGTGGCGGAGTTCTTGAAGGGGGTGAAGGCGGCCTGACGCCCGATCGCGCACGTCGCAGGCGAAACCGAACGAAGGGGGTGGACGGGGATGGCCTCGTCCACCCCAGCTGCATTTCGGGAGTCCGGAACAGAAGCGCGGGCCACCCATCCGTCCGTCGGCCCTGACTGCAGGGCCGAGACGACGCTCAGGCGGATCACGGTCAGCTGCCGACCCGCACCGTCAGCTCACCCAATCCCCCGAGCTCCGCCCGCACCACGTCCCCCGGCTCGACCGGCAGCGGCACCGCGGTGGTGCCGGTGGTCACGACCTCCCCAGCGCGCAGGGTGATCCCCTGCGCCGACAGGGCGTTGGCGAGCCAGGTCAGCGCCAGGCGCGGGTCGTCGAGGGCGTTGCCGCCGCGGCCGTCATGGGGCGGCCTGCCCTCGGCCCCGATCCGGGTCGGCATGGCGGCGAGGTCGATGGTGCGCCAGCCCTCGGGCGCGCGGGGCCCGAGGACGAAGAGGTGGGCGCAGGCATTGTCGGCGATGAGCGCCGCCTCCCCTGCCCGCTCGAAGGCTTCGAGCCGCGAATCCGGGAACTCGATCGCCGGATGGGCCGAGGCCACCGCCGCCATCACCGCGTCGAGCGTGTAGGGCTCGGGCCGCGGCGGCAGGTCGGCCCCCATGCGGAACGCCACCTCGGGCTCGGCCACCCGCATCTGGTTGCCGGCGAGCGGCACCGGGGTGTCGGCGTCCAGGACCCGCTCGGCCAGCAGCCGGCCGGCGAGCGGGCCGTCGGCGCCGATGTGGCGCTGGCCCGCGAGGCTCGTCGCGGCGATCTTCCAGCCGTAGAGGGGGCGAGCGCTGCGCGGCTCCAGGAGTGCCTGGATCCGGTAGGCTTCCGAGCGGTCGGCGGGCGCGAGGTCCGGCGGGATCGCGGCGAGCAGCGTTCCCTCGCGCCAGTGCCGCCACAGCAGATCGGAGGTCGCCTGAAGCGTCACGCGACCCTCCCGGTCAGGCCGCCATCGACGGGCAGCGCCACGCCGGTGATGTAGGCGGCCTCGTCGGAGGCCAGGAACAGGGCCGCGTTGGCGACGTCCCAGGCGGTGCCCATCCGGCCCATCGGGCAGGCGGCGTCGCGGGCGCGCACCATCTCGGCCGGGTCCTGGTACTGGCCGGAGATCTGCTGGTGGATCAGCGGCGTGTTCATCAACCCGGGCATGATCGCGTTCACCCGGATCCCGTCCTTCGCGTATTGCAGCGCCAGGCCGAGCGTGAAGTTGTTCACCGCGGCCTTGGCGGCGTAGTACGCCGCGTAGGGATAGCCGGTGTAGCGGATCGCCGCCGCCGACGAGATGTTGACGATGCTGCCTCCGCGCTGCGCCAGCATGTGCGGCAGCACGTGCTTGCAGGTGAGAAAGCAGGTGGTCAGGTTGAGGTCGAGGGTGCGGTGCCAGTCGGCCTCGCTCAATTCGATCGGCCCGCCCATCTGGGCGTAGCCGACGTTGTTGTGCAGCACGTCGATGCGCCCTTGCGCCGCCATCACCTCGGCGACGAGGGCCGCGACCGCGCCCGAATCGGTGGCGTCGCAGGACGCAGCCGTGGCGGCGCCGTCCTCGCGCCGGATGATCTCGGCGGTTTCCTCCGCCGCCTCGCGCCGCACGTCGACGCAGACCACCCGGGCGCCGTGGCGCGCGAAGGTCACCGCCGCGGCCTTGCCGTTGCCCCAGCCCGGCCCCGCCGAGCCTGCGCCGAACAGCAAAGCCACCTTGCCCTCGAGCCGCCGCGAGCCCGGGGCGCTCCCGCCCTCCGCCATGTCGGTCCTCCCTCGTGCCCCGTGGGGCGATTCTTGCCTCGCGCCTGTCGGCGCGTTGCCGACAAGCCTATAGGGATCGGGGACCGGCCGCAAAAGCGAAGACGGCCGGACGCCAAAGGCCGAACGCCAGGAGGAGACGCCATGCCGACCCGCATCATCGCCGGGACCCCGCCCCGCCTGTCCGCCGACCTGATCGCGCGCTTCGCCGCCGTGCCGGTGGCGGTGGTGGTCGATCTCCTGGAGGGCCGCACCCAGGTCGATCCGGCGATCCGGCCGCTGCGGCGCATCGCCGGGGGGCCGTCGCTCATCGGCAGCGCCGTCACGGCCTCGTGCGATCCGAAGGATTACGGCGCGGTGCACCACGCGATCGCGGTGGCGGAGGCCGGCGACGTGGTGGTGATCGATGCCGGCGGGCGGGGCGACGTCGCGATGATCGGCGACCTTCTCTCGACGGCGGCGCGGCGCAAGGGCATCGTCGGGCTCGTCGCCGACGGGGCGGTGCGCGACACCGGCATCCTCGGCGGCTGGAGCGATTTTTCCGTGTTCACCCGCCACGTCACGGCGCGCGGCCCGGCCTCGAAGGACGGCGGCACCGTGGACGCCCCCGTCACCATCGGCGGCGCCCCGGTGCGCGCCCGCGACCTGATCCTCGGCGACGACGACGGCGTCGTGGTGATCCCGCGCGAGGCGGCCGAGGGCCTGATCGCCAGGGCCGAGGAGCGGGCCCGGGCCGAGATCGGCTGGGAGAAGCGGCTCTCGGCCGGGGAGACCACGCTCGCGGTGTTCGGGGTGCCGGACGCGGTCAGGGGGTGAGGCGGGATTTCCTCGCTTCCTCCGGCGTGACCCGGGGCACCGCGAAGCGGTCCCCGGTGCGGGCGTAGAGGTCGCCGTAGAGCCGCCCCACCGGCAGGAAGGCACCGTCGCGCAGGTGGCGCCCGTCCGGGGTGAAGAGGTCGTCGTCGGCGTGCAGCGACACCACCTGCCCGAGCACGATCCGGCGCTCGGGCGAGAGGTCGATCACCGTGTGGGTCCGGCAGCCGAGGCTCGCCGGCGCCTCGGCGATCCGCCCGGGCCCGACGCCGGTGCAGGGCAGGAGCGTCAGCCCCGCCGCCGGGATCTCGCTCTCCCCGTGCGGGAACTCGGCGGCGCAGACCGTCATGCCTGCGACCAGCGCCTCGTCGACGAGGTTGACCACGAACTCGCCCGTCTCGGCGATGTTGCGGGGGGTGTCCTTGAGCGTGCCGTCGGAGCGCAGGTTGAAGCTGAGGGCCACGATCGGCGGCTCCTCGGCGAGCACCTGGAAGAAGCTGATCGGCGCCGCGTTGTCGGTGCCGGCCGCCGAGCGCGTGGTCACGAGGGCGATCGGCCGCGGCGTCACCAGCGCGGTGAGCAGGCGGTAGCGGTCGCGGGACGGGAGATCGTCGAAGCGCAGGTCCATGCGCTCACGGCCTCCCGGGAAGCGCGCCGTTCGGCAAGGAGCCTTCGGGCAAGGCGCTCTTCGGCAGCAGCATGTGCACGCCCTTGTTGCCGTCGACCGTCTGGGTGATGCGCAGGTTCCCGGCGAGCGAGCACAGCATGTAGGCCTGGTTGCGGGTGAGGTTCGTGCGGGCGCAGACGTGGCGGATCATCTCGCGCACCGCCTGGCGCATCGCCTCGTCGAGGCTCTCGTGCAGGCCGATGGACATCAGGTCGGTCGGCGTCTCGGCGAAGGGCCAGTCAAGGGCGAGGTCCTTGCGGAGGGTCAGCCGGAACGTGCCGGTGAGCCCGGTCTCGAGCGCCGTGATGCAGACCTCGCCGTCGCCCTGCACGCCGTGGCCGTCGCCGGCGTAGAAGCCCGCGCCCTCCGCCAGCACCGGCAGGTAGAGGGTGGTGCCGACCTTGAGCTCCTTGTTGTCCATGTTGCCGCCGAACCGGCGCGGCACCGGCGAGGTCACCGTCCCCCAGGCCGGCGGCGGCGAGGTGGCGAGGATGCCGAAGAACGGGTCGAGCGGCAGCTCCGTGCCCCAGGGCAGCACCGCGACGCCGCGCTCGGCGTCGATGTCCGGATGGATGGTCTCGTACTCCGTGAACTCGTCCGGCAGGGTGCCGAGGAGCGGCAGGATCGCGACGAAGCCCCAGTCCATCCGGAATTTCAGGTCGAGGATGTCGACCTGGAGCACGTCGCCCGGCACCGCGCCGCGGACGTGGACCGGCCCGGTGACGAAGTGCGGCCCGGGGCCCGGCGACAGCGCGTCGAGCGCCGCGAGGTAGTCGGCCGGGTGGCGGGCGGGATCGGGATGGAGCGAGGCCCGCCCGCCGGCCGGGTGGGAGTGCAGCGTGACGGTGTCGCCGGAGTCCACCGTCAGCACCGGCGGCAGGGCGGCGTCGAAGTAGCCCATCACCATCGTGTCGGGCGTGGCGGGAATCTCGTGGTGCGTCGGCATGGATCCTCCCGGGATGTCGGCCCTTGCGGTTCCTGCAAGAGCCGAGCCGCCGAGGAAGACAGCGCCCCGCGTCCGGCGCATGATGCCCCCAAAACAGCGGGAGGTGCGCGATGGCGGAGATCTGGATCGAGGCGGCCCTGAACGGGCCGTGGGGGCGCGAGCGCCAGCCCGGCATCCCGATCACGGTCGAGGAGGTGGTGGCCGACGGGCTCGCCGCCGCCGCGGAGGGAGCGGCGATCGTCCACGTCCACGCCTACGACCCCGAGACCGGGCGCCAGAACGACGCCTGGGAGACCTATGCCCGCATCATCGAGGGCATCCGCGCGAAAGCCGACGTGATCGTCTACCCGACGATCCCGCTCGCCGGCTCGGACTACGCCGCGAGCGCGCCGACGCGCTACGCCCATACCGAGGAGCTGGCCCGGCGCGGCCTGATCGAGTGGGCGGTGTGCGATCCGGGCTCGACCACCTTCCTGCGCTACGACGAGGCCTCTGACGAGGCGAGCGGCTTCCTCTACCAGAACCCGATGGCCGACATCCGCGAGGGCCTGCGCATCGCCCGCACCCACCGCATCCGCCCGGGCTACGCCATCTACGAGCCGGGCTTCACGCGGCTCGGCGCCGCACTCGCTGGCCTGGAGCCGCGCCCGCCGGTGCCGATCTACCGCTTCATGTTCTCCGACGAGTTCGCCTGGGGGTTTCCGCCGCGGGAGGCCTATCTCGCGGCGCACCTGGCGCTGCTCGCCGAGTGCGCGCCGGGCGCCCCCTGGATGGTGGCGGGCCTCGGCGTCGACATCCTGCCGCTGGTGCCGGCGGCGGTCGCCCGCGGCGGTCACGTCCGGGTCGGGCTGGAGGATGCGCCGTGGAGGAGCGCGCGCGGCAACCGGGAGTGGGTGGCGACGGCGCGGCGGGCGATCGAGGCGGGCGGTGGAACAGTGGTGGGGGCGGAGGCGGTGCGGCGCAATCTGACAGCGCGCGATCTGGGTCGATAGAACTTACGGGAACATTACTTGCATGTGTATCTAATATCAATATTGCATATTATTATAATTTTTATATCTGCTTTATCCTGATAAGCAACATGTCTAATTCGTCGAAACGTATCAGCAGACGTATAATTGCACTGTTCTTTTGGCCAAACATATAGGACTCGACAATAAGATATTTATGCGACAAACTGCATGCTCAGTGGCTTTGAGGCGCACATGGAACAATGCGAGGTACTGCGAATAAAAAAACTAAGACACAGAAAATTATCACCACCTCGTCAGATCAGTGAGTTTGGTTAGGGAAAATGACAGCAGAAATCGTTATTATTAATCAGCAAGCAGTTGCGCTCGCTGCAGATAGCGCGGTTACAATCGGAAAAAATAGAGTCTGGAAACATGCAAACAAGTTGTTCTCTTTCGGCCCCGCTAACGATATTGGAGTGATGATCTACAATAGCGGAGATTTTTTGAGCGTTCCATGGGAAGTTATAGTGAAAGAATTCAAGTATAAAGTCAAAGATAAAATTTTTGATAATCTCAATGATTTTGCCGATGAGTTTGTGAGTTTTGTTAAATCTGATAAATTTGCATCTCGTGATTTTGAGGACGTAAGTTTTGCACTCATATTTGCAGAAGCTCTCGAAGATCTAAGGGACGAAAAAAAAATATAATAATAGAACAGAGATACAAGATGATATTTTAAATAAAATTGGCCGACTTGAGCGGAGTATTCACAATTCAACAGAGATAAATGTTCCGTTTGATTATGATAAATTCAAAAAATATTTCAATAAATTAATAAAGAACCTTGTAATTGAAGAATTTGGCATGGGAATCGGCAATTATCCGCTCGAATCGGTAGTAAGATATCTATATCTTATTATAAGTCATGAAATTGAGTCGGAATATTATACGGGAGTTGTCATCGCGGGATATGGGCGGGAAGAATTATTTCCAAGCATATCTCACCATGTATTCGATGGCAAATGCTTGGGACTCACTAGAACATGGAGGTCGAACAAATGTTTTGATCTAAATAAAAAACGCAACCAAGATGCTGCGATTATACCATTTGCACAAGCAGATATTGCTCAATTATTCCTTGAGGGGATCGCGCCTCAGTATTTAAGATTTCTTTCAAAGACTTTCATGCAGGTTTTACGCGGTAAAACTGATAAAATGATAGATGATTTAGTTTTAGATGCAGACGAAAGGCTAGTAGAAAAATTCATACAAAGCAAAGAAATTAAATCCATGATTGAGGATTTTGGCAAACAATTCAAGGAATATCGACGAAAAGCGTTTATAAAACCGATCTTGGATACGATTCGCGCACTTCCTAAGGAAGAAATGGCGTACATGGCTAGAGCGATGGTCGAAATAACAGCATTGCGGCGAAGATTTGCCTCGGCTGTCGAGTCGGTCGGAGGAGAGATAGATGTAGCGATTATATCGAAAAGTGATGGATTTGTGTGGATAAACAGGAAGCATTATTTCGATCTTGACTTAAACCCAGATTTCCTGCAAAGAAGAGCGATCAGCGGTGGAGGCGGTAATGGTATTAGGAAAGCGCAAAAGCATAGAATACCCCGAGCGCAGCCCTAGATCCACTATGGGATTAATTAATAGACGCGAGCAGACCCCATCCCCCGAAGAAGCGGCGGAAAAAGCAGCTAAGAGCATTTTGCTAGCCGGCGATAGAACGCGTCGGCAGGAACTTAAAATAATTCATGGCTCCGAGTAGGCATCAAGCAACTTGCCTTCGCTTCGGATAGTGATACGGGCGGCAAAAATCGCATACAGTATATTTTATATGTGATTCTGATTTTTACGCCGCCCGCAACGTCTCGATCTGCTCCAGGGCTGCCGCCCGCGCCGCCTCGATCCGGCGCTGGAGCTCCGGCAGGTCGGCGCCGGCGAGGCAGGCGCCCTCGATCTCGCGGCAGAGGTCGGACAGGCCGGTGAAGCCGAGGAGCCCGGCGGCGGCGATCATCGCGTGGGCGTCGCGGGCGAGGCCGGCGCGGTCGCCGCTGCGGGCGCGGAAGCGCTGCTCCAGCTCGGCCGCGAGCATCCCGAGCAGGCCGTCGATCCGCTCCGGGCCCATCAGGGTGCGGGCCTCCGCGAAGGCCTCGAAGTCGATCAGCGCCGGGAGCGGGGCGGGCCCGGCATCGGCGCGGTGGCGGGCGATCGCCGCGGCGAGCTCGGCGCGCTTGAACGGCTTGCCGACATGGCCGTCCATCCCGGCGGCCCGGAAGGTCTCGAGCTGGGCCGGCAGCACGTTGGCGGTCATCGCGACGATCGGCACGGTGCCGGCGGGCGCCGGCAGGCCCCGGATGGTGCGGGTGGCGGTGATCCCGTCCATCCCGGGCATCTGCACGTCCATCAGCACGAGGTCGTAGGTTCTTGCCCGCACCGCCTCGATCGCCGCCGCGCCGTCGCCGGCGACGTCGACGCGGTGGCCCTCGGCTTCGAGCACCGCCCGGGCGAGGTCCTGGTTGATCGGCACGTCCTCGACGAGCAGCAGGCGGGCCGGGTGCACCGGCTCCGGCCGGCCCTCCGCGGCCTCCGCTGCCGGGGCCGGGCAGGCCGGCAGCGGCACCCGGAACCAGAAGGTCGAGCCCGCGCCCGGCCGGCTCTCGACGCCGATCGTGCCGTGCATGAGCTCGACCAGCCCCTTGCAGATGGCGAGGCCGAGGCCGCTGCCGCCGTATTGCCGGCGGATCGAGCCGTCGACCTGGCTGAAGCGCTGGAACAGGCGGCCGTGCTGCTCGGGGGCGATGCCGATGCCGGTGTCGGTGACGGAGAAGCGCAAGCCCGCGCCCTCGGCCTCGACCCGCAGGGCGACCCGGCCGGCGGGGGTGAACTTGACGGCGTTGTTGAGCAGGTTGAGCAGGATCTGGCGCAGGCGGTCGGGATCGCCCCGGACCCAGTCCGGCACCGCGGGCCCGAGGGCGACGTCGAGGGCGAGGCCCTTGGGCTCGGACAGGCCGCGCACGATCGAGGCGGCGTTGTCGACGAGTGCGGCGGGCGCGAACGGAACCTCGGCGAGCGCGATGCCGCCGGCCTCGATGCGCGAGAAGTCGAGGATGTCGTCGACGACGGTGAGCAAGGCCCCGCCCGCGGAGGCGATCCGGTCGATGTAGCGCCGGTGCCGGCCCGGCAGGGTGCGGTCGGCGAGCAGCAGGTCGGCGTAGCCGATGACGCCGTTCAACGGTGTGCGGATCTCGTGGCTCATCGAGGCCAGGAAGTCGGTCTTGGCCTGGCTCGCCCGCTCGGCGGTGATCCGCGCCTCTTCCAGGGCGCGAGCGTGGCGCTGGCGCTCGCCGACGTCGCGGAAGGTCGCGATGATCGCGGGCTCGCCCGGCGCCGCCCCCGGGATGCGCCGGAACGCCCCCTCGACCCAGACCCAGGACCCGGTGCGGTGGCGGGCGCGGCAGACGACGCTCACCTGCGTCTCGCCGCCGGCGAGGCGGCGGGCCTGGGTCACCAGAAGGGCGAGGTCCTCGCGGTGGACGCAGTCGCGCAGGCGCATCGCCACGGCCTCCTCGGGCGTGTAGCCCAGCAGGCGCCGCACCGCCGGCGAGACGTAGCTGCGCCGGCCGTCGTCGTGGGCGAGCACGATCAGCTCGCTGGTGTTCTCGGCGAGCAGGCGGTAGCGCGCCTCGCCGGCCGAGAGCATGCCGGCGGCCCGCCGCGCCTCCGCCTCGAGGTCGCGGTGGCGCATCAGGGCCCGGGTCAGCCCGAAGCCGAGGCCGACGAGCACGGTGCTGATCCCCAGCACCACCGCGGCGTCCTGCTGCACGCCCTCGCGCCAGGCCGCCAGGGTCTCGTCCTTCGACACGCCGGTGGTGACGAGGAGCGGCGCGCCGGCGACGCGCTGGAAGCTGCCGTAGCGCGGCACGCCGTCGATCGGCGAGGGGCTGCCGTCGAAGGTGCCGCCGAGGGAGTTCGTGGCGGCCCGCACCAGGGCGCCGCCGACGCTGCGGCCGACCTTGTCCGGCACGTAGGGGTGGCGCACCAGGATCACGCCGTCGCTGCGCAGGAGCCCGATGGCGCCGTTGGGTCCGAGGTCGAGCCGGCCGTAGAGCCGCTGCAGCTCGGTGAGCGACAGATCGGCCACCGCGACGAGCGGCGTCTCGCCCGCGCGCGGCATCACCAGGCGGGCGACGCTGACGAACCAGGAATCCGCCGGCCCGATCCGGGTCGGCTGACCGATGGCGAGCTCGGACTGGCCGACCGCCAGGGCGGCGTGGACGAGGTCGGCGTCGGTGGCGCGGCCCTCGGCGCCCGCCCCGCCCTGCCCGAACAGCACGCCGGTGGTGCTGCCGTCCAGCACCCGCACGGCCATCACCGCCGGGATGTGGGCCATCAGGCCGGAGAGGAGCTGGCGGGTGTAGTTCTGGCTCGCCCCGAAGGTGTGGGCGTCGACCCGGGCGGCGGCGGCGCTGAGCAGCATGTCGACGGAGGAGACGAGGCGGTTCGCCTCCTGGCCGAGCGCCTGCACCACCGCCTCGGCGGTGCTCTGCGCGTCGCGGATGGTGCGCTCGTAGTCTCGGGTGTCGGTCCAGACCGTGACCGTCGCGAGGCCGAGGCAGGTCGTCAGCACGCCCGCCCAGACGCCGCCCACGAGAGACCGGTAGGACCGTTTCAGGTTCATCTCACACGCGCCGCCCCGCGCCCCGTCCGGGCGTCGCGAGCGACGGCCCGGTCGGACCTCTGGCGCCAGGCGTACGGGGCGGATCGCCCCGCCGCAAGTGGATCTTGTGAGTGCAAGCGTGGCCTTGAGGGGGCCCCGCCCCTACATCGCCTCGAAGCGGATCGGCTGGGCGCCCTTGAGCAGCGTCATGCGGCCGAGGTCGTAGACGTGCTCGATGCCGGTGGTGATGGTCAGGAAGTGGTTGCCGGCGAGCTGGCCGACCTTGCTGGCGAAATGCACGCCGCCATAGGCGAGCAGGATCTCGGTCTCGCTGATGCCGCCCGGATAGAGGATCATCTGGCCCGGCGCCGGGTAACTGGTGTGGTTCTCGTAGCCGACGCCGAAATCGAGGTCGCCCAGCGGCATCCACACGCCCTCGCCGCTCCAGCGCACGTGGATCACCTCGCTCACGAAGGGCAGCGCCTTGAGGAAGGCCGCGCAGGTCTGGGGCGCCTTCTCGAGCTCGAGCCGGCCGACGAGGTCGAACGGGCCGGCCTTGATCTTCAGTTCCGTCATGGGGGTGTCTCCTGGTGGGGGATGGGGGCGAGGCCCGGCCTCGAAGCGAGGACCGGGCCAGGGCGTCGAGAAGCTAGGATTCGGGCCGCAAGGTTTCCGGCCTCAAGGTTTCCCGCCGCAAGCGGCGCAGCACGTCGACGAGCAGGCGCGTCGCCACGTCGACGTCGGCCTCGGTGACCGATTCCGCCGGGGAGTGGCTGAGCCCGCCGGCGCAGCGCACGAAGATCATGCCGATCGGGCACAGGCCGGCGAGCGCCAGGCCGTCGTGGCCGGCCCCGCTCGGCAGGTGCAGGGGGCGACAGCCCAGCCGCGCGACGCCCTCGGCGAGGGCCGCCATCAGCCCGGGCGCGCAGGACGCGGCGGGCTCGTCGTAGCTGCCTTGCGCGCTCACCGTCACGCCGCGGCGCCCGGCGATGGCATCGAACGTGGCGCGCAGGCGCGCCAGCGCGGCGTGGCGCACGGCGTCGCTCGGGCTGCGCAGATCGAGGCTGAAGCGGGTCAGCGCCGGGATGACGTTGACGGCGCCCCGCGGCACCTCGATCTGGCCCACCGTGGCGACGAGGTCCGGGGTGCCGTTCGCCTCGGCCTCGATCGCCAGCACCATCTCGGCCGCCGCCGCCAGGGCGTCGCGGCGCAGCGTCATCGGCACCGTGCCGGCGTGGCCCGCCCGGCCCTCGACCGTGACGACGAGGCGGCTCGCCCCGGCGATCGCCGTGACGATGCCGACCGGAAGGTCCGCGTCCTCCAGGACCGGGCCCTGCTCGATATGGACCTCGAGGTAGCCCAGCACCGAGGCCGGATCGCGGGCAAGGTCCGCCACGCCGTCGGGATCGCCGCCGAAATCGCGCAGGGCCTGCCCCAGGCTCACCCCGTCGCGGTCGCGCGCGTCGAGGGCGCCGGGCCGGACGAGCCCGGCGAGCGCCCGCGAGCCCGTGAGGGTGACGGGGAAGCGCACCCCCTCCTCGTCGCCGAAGGCCAGCACCTCGACCGCGAAGGGCAGGCGCTCGCCGGCCTCGTGCAGGGCCTGCACGGCGGTGATCGCCGTCACGACCCCGAGATTGCCGTCGTAGCGGCCGGCGTTGCGCACGGTGTCGATGTGCGAGCCGAGGAGCAGGGTCGGGGCGCCGGGTACCGCCGCCTCGTAGCGGCCGACCACGGTCGCGGCGGCGTCGAGCCGCGTCGTCATGCCGGCCGCCTCCATCCAGGCCGCCACCTGCCGGGCGGCGCCCGCGTGAGCAGGGGTGAGGTAGAGGCGGGTGAGCCCGTCGGCGTCGTCGCTGAAGCGCGCGAGGTCGTCGAGGCGCGCCATCACGACGGCGCCGAGGGAGGTGTCGCCGGGGGATGCGGGATCAGGCGGCCGGTCGTGCTGCATGGCGGTCGGGTCCGATCGATGTCCCTTGGGGTATGGCCGAGGCGGGGGACTGTCCAGCCGTCCCTTGGCCGGCTCGGGTGGCTGAGTTGAGCCGCCGATCCGGGCCGGAGCCGCACCGCCCGAGGCTGGAAGCGCGGGGCCCATCCTTGCGGCCGGCGTCGCTGGACTTCCAATATTCCGTTGCGTATGGTCCAGTCGTTTTTCGTCTGGATCCGGCCGATCGATCGTGGAATTGCGGCACCTGCGCTACTTCGCGGCGGTGGCCGACTCCCTGAGCTTCACCGCGGCGGCGGAGCGCCTGGGCATCTCGCAGCCGCCGCTGAGCCAGCAGATCCGCGATCTCGAGGCGGAGCTGGGCACCCCCCTCCTCTGGCGCACCAGCCGCAGCGTGGCGCTCACCCCCGCCGGCACCGCCTTCCTCGCCCGGGCGCGGCGCATCCTGGCGGAGGTCGAGGAGGCCTGCACCGAGGCCCGGGCGGTCGGGGCCGGGCGCACCGGCACCTTCGATATCGGGCTCACCGGCTCGATCCTCGCCGGCCCCCTCGGGGGGCTGATCCGGCGCTTCAACGAGCGCTATCCCGACGTTCTGGTGCGCCTGCACGAGATGCCGCCGGGCGAGCAGCCGGCGGCGTTGCACGCCCGCCGCACCGACCTGTGCTTCCTGCGCGCGCCGCCGGACGACCCCGCCTTGCGGGTGGTGCGGGCCTGGCCCGAGGCGGTCGGGGTCGCCCTACCGGCGGGCCATCCGCTCGCGGCCCGCGCCGCGCTCGCCTTGAGCGATCTTGCCGGCGAGCCCTTCGTCTCGCTGCGCCTGCGCGACTCGCGCTTCGCCGCCCACCTGCACGAGGCCTGCCTCGCGGCCGGCTTCGTGCCGGGAATCGTGCAGCAGGTGGTCGAATCGGCCTCGCTGGTGAACCTCGTGGCGGCGGGGCTCGGCATCGCCCTGGTGCCGGATTCGGTCGGCGCCCTGAAGCGGCCGGACGTCGCCTATCGCCCTCTCACCGGCCCGGCCCCGGTCGCCGACGTCTGCGCCCTCTGCCGGATGCCGGCCGGCGCCGTGACGGAGAACTTCCTGGGGCTGATGCGCGACGCGCTCGGCCGGGCCGATCCGGGCGGTGGCGCCTCGTAGGGTTTCTGAAATCCTCATCCGGCGATAATCAGGGCCGCCCCGCGGGTGCCGCGCGGCATGGATGTTTGGGTGTCAGGTGATCGAGGGTTCGCGCATGACCGAGAAGACCCGCGTCGCCGTCCTGTATGGCGGCAGATCCGGCGAGCACGAGGTCTCGCTGCGCTCCGCCGCCTCGGTGATCCGCCACCTCGACCGCGACCGCTTCGAGGTGATCCCGGTCAGCATCGACAAGGCCGGGCGCTGGCAGCGCCACGACCTGCGCCGCATCACCCAGACCGGGGACGAGAGCCTGTCGATCCCTCCCGAGAGCCCCGAGGTGCGCCTGGCGCAAGGAACCGGCGAAGGCGCCGGTGGCCGTGCCGCCGTGGTGACCCTCGACGGCGAGCCGGCGCGCGCCGAGTTCGACGTGGTCTTTCCGGTCCTGCACGGGCCGCTCTGCGAGGACGGGACGCTCCAGGGCCTGCTGGAGCTGACCGAGACGGCCTATGTCGGCTCGGGCGTGATGGCCTCGGCGGTCGGCATGGACAAGGACGTCACCAAGCGGCTCGCCGGCCTCGCCGGCATCCCGGTCGCGCCCTACCGCGCCTTCACCCGCCGCGCCTGGGAGCGCGGCGCGGTCACCCTCGACGACATCGCCGCCACGATGACGCTGCCGGTCTTCGTCAAGCCCTGCAACATGGGCTCCAGCGTCGGCATCCATAAGGTCAAGGCCTGGGCCGACCTGCCCGCGGCGCTGGCCGACGCCTTCCGCTACGACACCAAGGTGCTGGTCGAGCAGGGCATCGACGCCCGCGAGGTCGAGGTGGCGGTGCTCGACGGCGACCCGCCCTTCGTCAGCATCGCGAGCGAGCTGAACCCGCAACCCCACCACGACTTCTACTCCTACGCCGCCAAGTACCTCGACCCCGAGGGCGCCAGCGTGGATCTTCCGGCCAACATCGCGCCCGAGCAGATGGAGCGGGTGCGCGCGCTGGCGCTGCGGGCCTTCGAGGCGCTCGAATGCAGCGGCATGGCCCGCGTCGACTTCTTCCTCGACCGGGCGAGCGGCGAGTTCTACCTCAACGAGGTCAACACCCTGCCGGGCTTCACCTCGATCAGCATGTACCCGCAGATGATGGAAGCCTCCGGCGTGCCCTATCCGGAGCTGCTGACGCGGCTCGTGGAGCTGGCGCTGGAGCGGCACCGGACCCGGCGGGGGCTGACGCGGGAGTTCGAGGGCTAGGATCGTCGTGCAACGGGCACAAGCCGCCTCGTCCTGCTCGCGGAGTGTCACGGGTGGAGAGGCCTCCGGCGGGATCATGAACCGCTCCGGGCCTCGTCGCGGCAGGATCGCGACGAGGCCGGTCGCCTTCCTCCCTCCGACGACCATGCGCAGCCCGTGCCCATGTCCGGATGCGCGGACACGGGTGCGCTAGCATGGACGCGACCGACCACCTGCCCTGCCAGAGGCACCTGTTCGAGGTCCCGGACAACGTCAGCTATCTCGACGCGGCAGCGTGGTCGCCGCTGCCGCGGGCCGTGCGCGAGGCCGGGGAAGCGGGCTTGCTGGTGAAGGCCCGGCCCTGGGAGCACCCGCGCGAGGCGGTGCCGGCCCAGGCCGAGCGGGCGCGGGGAGTGGCGGCCAGGCTCATCGGCGCGACCACGGACGACGTGGCCATCATGGGGTCCGTAAGCCACGCGATGGCCACCGCCGCCGCGAACCTGGCCGTCGCGCCGGGCGGGCGCGTGCTGCGCGTCGCCGACGAGTTCCCGTCCCTGCGCTACGCCTTCGACCGGCTCGCCACGGCCAGGGGCTTGATCGTCGAGGAGGTGCCGCGCCCGCCGGACGGTGACTGGACGGCAGCCCTGCTCTCGGCGATCGGACGCCCCGGGGCACCGCCCGTCGCGGTCGCGACCCTGACGCCCCTCCATTGGACCGACGGCGGGCTGATCGACCTCGATCGGCTCGCTCCGGCCATCCACGCCGCGGGTGCCGCCTTGGTGATCGACGCGACCCAGGCGGCGGGAGCCCTGCCGGTCGACGTCGGTCGCTGGCGCCCCGACTTCCTGGCCTTCCCGACCTACAAGTGGGCGCTCGGTCCCTACGGGCTCGCCTTTCTGTATGCCGCACCGCATCGGCAGGGAGGCACAGCGATCGAGGACAACATCGGCAACCGCCCGCCCGCGGCGGGTGCACGGCGCTACGACCGGGGTGAGCTGAACGATCCGATCCTGCTGCCGATGGCGGCGACCGGGCTGGAACTGGTCCTGTCCTGGGACGTGTCGGCGGTGGCAACCCGGTTGCGACGCCTCACCGATCAGCTGGCTGAGGGCGTCGTCGGGCTCAGCGTCTCCGCGACGGCGAGGCACCTGCGCTCGCCGCATATCCTCGGGCTCCGCGCGGCGGGCGGCCTGCCGCCCGGCCTGGCTGATCGGCTGCGGCAGGCGGGCATCTTCGCGAGCGAACGATCCGGGGCCCTGCGCCTCAGCCCACATGTCTGGGCCGACGAGGGTGACGTGAAGCGTTGCGTCGAGGCACTGCGCCACGCCTTGTAGAGCCCGCCCGACCTGCACCGTCGTTGAGAGCGACCGCCGGTACGATCTTTCGAATGGGAACGAGGCGTCGGACGTCCCGGCCACCGGCTCACCGGACCGAAGCCATCGCGACACCGCCACCCGCCTCCCCCAGCCGCGCGATCTCCCACGGCGGCGCGATCTCCTCGCGCGTCGCGCACAGGCCCGCCCGGACCATCGCCCGCCCCAGCCCCGGCGCCGCCGTGAGGACGCAGAACGGCACCGCGAGCAGGCTGCCGAGGGTGAGCGGCAGGCTCCAGGCGAGGAGCGCCGGCGAGACGAGGGCCAGCGCCCCGCACACCCCGACCCCGAACAGCGTGACGCCGCCCAAGGCGCGGACAGCCTCGCCCCAGCGCACGCCCCGGGCATCCCGGTCTTGCGCGGTCCAGAAGCCGGCACGGCCGAGCGCGAGCCCGATCATCACCCCGGTGAGCCGCACCGACGCGGCGCCGAGGAGAAGGAACGAGGCCGCGACCTCGGCCATCGTGCCGGCAAGGAAGCGGAGACCCCCGCCATGGGCCGCCCGCGCCTCGCGGTCCGCCAGCACGGCGGCGTAGCCGGCGAGCTTCGGGGCGAGCGAGAGCACGAGCCAGGCGAGGTAGAGCGAAGCGGCGCCCGTCGCCGGGCCCTCGTGCGTCGCGGCGCGCCAGGGCAGGAGCAGCAGGGCCAGCGTCAGGGCCGGCGGGTTGAGGAACATCATCACCGCCCAGGCGAGCTGGAACCGACTCATCGGCATCAGGCCCGGCATGGCCGGCAGGCGCAGGTATTGCAGGTTGCCGCGGCACCAGCGGGCGTCGCGGGTGAGGTGGTCGAGGAGCGTCGGCGGGTTGTCCTCGAAGCTGCCCTCCTCGAGCGGCAGCACCCGGACCTCGTAGCCGGCCCGGCGCATCAGCACCGCCTCGACCTGGTCGTGCGACAGGATCGCCCCGCCGCCGCGCAAAGGGGGCAGCCGGCAATGGGCGGAGAAGGGGGCGATGCGCACGAGCGCGTTGTGGCCCCAGAACGGGCCGCATTCCGCCCCCCACCAGGCGGCGCCGAGGGTGTAGGGCAGCATGCCGTGGCGCATGCCGAACTGGAACAGCCGGGCAAAGGCGCTGCCGGCCGGCGCGCCGACCGCCAGGCTCTGGAGGATGCCGAGGCGCGGATGCGCCTGCATGATCCGCACGAGGCGCAGGATCGCCGGCCCGGTCATCAGGCTGTCGGCGTCAAGCGGCAGCATCAGGTCGGCGTCGCTGCGGGCGCAGAACTCCTGGAGGTTGCCGGCCTTGTAGCCGGCATTGTCGGCGCGCCGGCGGTAGTGGATCCGGGCCGCGTCCGCCTCGGGCAGCCCGGCGCGCCAGCGCGAGACCCACGCCTCCTCGGCCCGGACGACCTCCGGATCGTCGCTGTCGCTCAGCACGTGGTAGCGGAAGGCGGAGCCGTGGCCGGTGCGCTCCAGGCTCTCGCGCACGAGGGCGAGGCGCGACAGGGCCCGGGCCGGGTCCTCGTTGCGCAGGGTCATCACCACGGCGGTGGTGAGGTGGAGCGGGGCCTCGCCCTCGCCGGCCGCCGCGTGCGGCGCGGCCGCCAGCACGCCCGCCCGGCCCGCCCGCAGGAGCACGAAGCCGATCGCGGCGTTCCAGAATCCCAGCACGGTCCAGGGCAGGGTGGCGAGGCCGCAGGCGAGGAGCGCGAGGTCGAGCCCGTCGAGCCCGTCCTGCGCCAGCACCAGTCCGAGGGCTGCCGCGAGGCCCAGGATGGTGGCGAGCGTGAGCCCGAGCACCAGCCCGCGACGGCGACGCAGGGTGATGCAGGCTTGCAGGCCCGTCGGCGTCGTGAGAGGAGCGCGGGGCGCTCCCTCCGCGAGGGTGACCACCGAGGAGTCGGTTTGCGGCATCGTCAGGCATCCGGGAGCGGCACGGCGGACGCCGTGCGGGCGCTCTGGTATAGCGCGGCCGGCCGAGCGGAGCTGCGGCAAGAGCGCCTGTCCCCGCCCGAGCCGGACGCGGTGCGGGCGCGCACCCTGTGGACGGCCCTGAGCCGCGGGACCGAGCGGCTGGTCTTCGAGGGCCGCGTGCCGGAGGCGGTGGCCGGGCGGATGCGGGCGCCGGCGCAGGAGGGCGAGTTCCCGTTCCCGGTCAAGTACGGCTATTGCGCGGTGGCCGAGACCGAGGACGGCGAGCGCGTCTTCGCGCTCCAGCCGCACCAGGAGGCGTTCAACGCCCCCCGCAGCGCGCTGTGCCCGCTGCCGGAGGGCCTGCCGGCGCGGCGCGCCGTGCTCGCCGCCAACATGGAGACGGCGCTCAACGCGGTGTGGGAATCCGGCGCCGGGCCGGGGGACCGGATCGCGGTGGTCGGCGGCGGCGTGGTCGGGCTCCTCGTCGCCCATCTCTGCGCCGGGCTGCCGGGCGCGGAGGTCCGTCTGATCGACCGCGATCCCGCCCGGGCCGAGACCGCGCGGGCGCTCGGCCTCGCCTTCGCGCTGCCGGAGGCGGCGCCGGGCGAGGCCGACATCGTCTTCCACGCCAGCGCCAGCGAGGCCGGGCTGGCGCTCGGCCTGGCGCTCGCCGGGGAGGAGGCGGGCATCGTCGAGCTGAGCTGGTACGGCGAGACGGCGGTCGCCGCCCCCCTCGGCCTCGCCTTCCACGCCCGGCGCCTGCGCCTCGTCGCGAGCCAGGTCGGGGCGGTGGCGGCCTCGCGCCGCCCGCGCTGGAGCCACCGGCGCCGCCTCCTCAAGGCGCTCGACCTCCTGCGCGACGACCGCCTCGACGCCCTCCTCACCGAGGAGGTCGCCTTCGACGACCTGCCCGCCGAACTGCCGCGCCTGCTTGCCCCCGGCGCGCCGGGGCTGTGCACCGTGATCCGCTACTGACAGGAGCCCCCATGTACGCCGTCGAGGTCCGCGACCACGTGATGATCGCCCACAGCTTCCGCGGCGCGCTGTTCGGGCCGGCGCAAGCCCTGCACGGGGCGACCTTCGTGGTCGACGTGGCGTTCTTCCGCGAGAGCCTGACCCCGGACGGGGTGGTGGTCGATATCGGCCGGGCGAGCGAGGCGTTGAGGGCGATCCTGGCGCCGCTCAACTACCGCAACCTCGACGACCTGCCGGAATTTTCCGGCCAGAACACCACCACCGAGTTCCTGTGCGGCCACATCCACCGGGCGATGGCCACCGCGACGCGGGACGGCGCCCTCGGCCCCGGCGGCGAGGGGGTGAGCCGCCTGCGGGTGACGCTGCACGAATCCCACCTGGCGCGGGCCTGGTTCGAGGCGCCGCTCGCCTGATGCGCCTCGTTCTCGCCGTCCCGGGCGACCTCTCGGCGCCGACCGGCGGCTACGCCTATGCCCGCCAGCTCCTGGCGCACCTGCCGGCTGAAGGAGTGTCGGTCACGCACCTCGCCCTGCCGGGCGGGTTCCCGGACCCGACCCCCGACGACCTCGCCCGCACCGCCGCCCTCCTGGCCCAGGTGCCGGCCGATGCCGCGCTCCTCGTCGACGGCCTCGCCTACGGGGCGCTGCCGCCGGACCTGATCCGCGCCGCCGGGCGCCCGGTGGCGGTGCTGGTGCACCACCCGCTGGGCTACGAGACCGGCCTGTCGCCGGAGCGGGCGGCCTCGCTCGTCGCCGGCGAGCGCGCGGCGCTGGCCCTGGCCGCTCGCGTCGTCGCGACGAGCCGTTACACCGCAGGGCTGCTCGCCGCCGAGTTCGGGGTGGCGCCGGAGCGGATCGCGGTCGCGGAGCCCGGCACGCCGCCGGCCGCCCGCGTGGCGCCGCGCAAGGGCCCGCACGTCCGGCTCCTCGCCGTCGGCACCGTGTCGCCGCGCAAGGGCTACGACGTGCTGGTGCGGGCGCTCGCGACGCTCACCGATCTCGACTGGTCGCTGACGATCGTCGGCAGCCTCGACCGGGCGCCGGACTGCGCCGCCGCCTTGCGCGAGCAGATCGCCGCGGCGGGCCTCCGGGACCGGATCACGCTCGCCGGCGCGGTGACGCCGGAGACGCTCGACCGGCTCACCGGCGAGGCCGATCTCGCCGTCTCGGCCTCGCTGTTCGAGGGCTACGGCATGGCGCTCGCGGAAGCCCTGGCGCGGGGCCTGCCCCTCGTCGCCACATCAGGGGGTGCCGCCGCCGAGACGGTGCCGGCGGGGGCCGGCCTCCCGGTCCCGCCCGGCGACGCGCCCGCCCTCGCGGCGGCGCTCCGTGCGCTCGTCGCCGATCCGGCGCGCCGGGCCGCCGCCGCCGCCGCGTCCTGGGCCGCCGGTCGGCGCCTGCCGGACTGGCCCGACACCGCCGCGGCCGTCGCCGCCTTCGTGAGGAGAGCATGAGCGGTTTCAGCCCCGACTGGCTCGCCCTGCGCGAGCCCGCCGACCACGCCGCCCGCGACGCGGGCCTCGTCGCCGCCCTGGCGCGGGCGCTGCCCGAGCCGGTGCGGGTCGTCGATCTCGGCTGCGGCACCGGCTCGAACCTGCGGGCGCTGGCGCCGCATCTGGGTCCGCGGCAGGAGTGGATGCTGGTCGACCACGATCCCGCGCTGCTCGATGCCGCCAGGCAGCGCCTCGCCGCCTGGGCCGAGCGGGCGGAGGAGGCCGGAGACGCGCTCGTCCTGCATCGCGGGCCTGCGCGGATCGCCGTGCGGCTGCGCGCCCTCGACCTCGCGGCCGATCCGGCGGCGGTCCTTGCCGGGCGGCCGGACCTCGTCACCGCGGCGGCCCTGTTCGACCTCACCTCGGAGGCCTGGATCGCCGCGCTCGCGCGAGCCATCGCGGGCGCCGGCGCGGTGTTCTACACCGCCCTCACCTATGACGGGCAGGAGAGCTGGACGCCGCCGCACCCGGCAGATTCCGCGATCCACGCCGCGTTCCTCGCCCACCAGGCCGGCGACAAGGGATTCGGCCCCGCCGCCGGCCCCGGCGCGACCGCGGCGCTGGAGCGAGCCTTCCGGGGCCACGGCTACAGGATCGAGACCGCCGCCAGCCCCTGGCGCCTCGGGCCGGAGGCGGCGGCGCTCCTGCATCCGCTCGCCGAGGGCGCGGCGCGGGCGGCGGAGGAGACCGGGCGCGTCGCGGCGGCGCAAGCCGCGGCCTGGGCCGCGGCGCGGCGGGCACCCGGCACCGGGGCGGTGATCGGGCATCGCGACCTCCTGGCCGTGCCGGCCTGAACCCGCGCGAGACGACCCGCGCGGGACGAGAGGACCGCCGGTCACGGCGTGTAGAGGTGGACCGCTTCGAACGCCTTTCGCATCGTCGACAGGCCCACCTTGAACGAGTGTCCGCTCTCGATCAGCTCGCGCCCGCGCAGCGAGACGCTCGCCCACGGCTCGGCATCCTCGTCGAGGCGCAGCACCGCGAAGTCCGACCCGGCCTGCACGGAGGCGGGCAGCGGCGACCTTGGAACCCAGGTCGACGCCGGTCGGGCGAGTTCTGGCTGACCGGGATGTCGTCGGCCCCGATGAACGCCCCCAGGTCCTCGTCGGCCCCGGATCAGGCCCTTCCAGAGTACTTCGCGATCACGCTGCGATCGTGAAGTACTCCAGGTCTTTGTACGACCGCATTTTCTCCGACGAACCGGCATCCACCTCGTCGGACAATGCTCTAGGCGCCGCCGATGACCATCATATAAATTTCTGCAAATGCCGACTCCTTGCGGAGGAAATTTGCTTTTCCGCCGCTCATGCTGACTGCATCGAGCGGCGCATTGGCAAATATCGGCATAAGCAGTTTTTTCTCACGCAACGCGAGACGCGTTGGAGATCAACGCCCGTAGACGTCCTCGATGCGGATGATGTCGTCCTCGCCGGTATAGCTGCCGACCTGAACCTCGATCAGCTCGAGGGGAATCTTGCCCGGGTTGGCCAGGCGGTGCACGCAGCCGATCGGCAGATAGGCCGCCTCGTTCTCGTGCACGAGGCGCACCACCCCGTCCACCGTGACCTCGGCGGTGCCGCGCACCACCACCCAGTGCTCGGCCCGGTGATGGTGCTTCTGGAGCGACAGGCGCCCGCCCGGCTTCACGGTGATCCGCTTCACCTGGAAGCGCCCGCCGAGGTCGATGCGCTGGTAGGAGCCCCAGGGCCGGTACATCAGCCGGTGGGCATCGGCCTCCGGGTCGCCCCGCTCACGCAGGGTCTCGACGAGGTCCTTCACCGCCGCGCCCGCGCTGCGGCTCGTCACCAGCACCGCATCGTCGGTCGCCACCACCACCACGTCGTCGAGGCCGACCACGGTGGTCAGGATCTCGCCGGAGGAATGCACCAGGCTGTTGCGGGTGCCCTGCACCGTCACCCGCCCGCGCAGCGCGTTGCCGTTCCCGTCGTGCTCGGCGACCTCCCACAGCGCGCCCCAGGTGCCGATGTCCGACCACGGGAAGCTCACCGGCAGCACGCCGGCCCGGCGGGTCCGCTCCATGACGGCGTAGTCGATCGAGATCTTGGGCGCCCGGCCGAACGCCTCCTCGCCGAGCCGCACGAAGTCGAGATCGCGGACCGCAGTCTCGAGCGCCTCGCGGGCCGCCTCCAGCACCGCCGGCGCGTGTACCTCGAGCTCGTCCAGCATGACGTCGGCGCGGAACAGGAAGTAGCCGCCATTCCACAGGGCGCCGTCGGCGATCAGGCCGGCGGCGCGGTTCGCGTCCGGCTTCTCCAGGAAGCGCGCAACGGTGTGCGCGCCGCTCTCGCCCGGCAGCGGGCTGCCGGGCTGGATGTAGCCGTAGGCGGTGGAGGGATGCGTCGGCGCGATGCCGAGCGTCATGATATGCCCGGAGAGCGCCCCGGCGCGGGCGGCGCGGGCGGCGCGGGCGAAGGCCGCGTCGTCCCCGACCGCGTGGTCGGCGGGCAGGATCATCACCAGGGCCTGGGGATCGCGGGCGGCGGCGTGGAGCGCCGCGACGGCGACCGCCGCGGCGGAGTCGCGCCGGCACGGCTCGAGCAGGATGTCGGCCGCGACCCCGCCTTCAGCGAGCTGCTCGGCGACGAGGAAGCGGGCGTCGTTCGCCGTGATGACCGTCAGCCGGGCGAAGGTGGCGCCGTCGGTCAGCCGCGCGGCGGCGGCCTGGAACGACGACCGGCCGGGCTCCGCCAGCGGCAGGAACTGCTTAGGGAAGCTCTCGCGGGAGGCCGGCCACAGCCGCGTGCCAGAGCCGCCGCACAGGATGACCGGGTGGATCAGGCCGTCGTTCTCTAACGTCATGACACAGCTTCTCTTCCAGAATCGCGCGAGATGACCGCGCTGAGGTTGTATCGTCTCGTTTGCGCTGCGACCGAATCAAAGATCGTCGATTCGTGACTTTGCCGGAATGACCCCCGGTTTCCCAGCTTCAGCACACTGGCGAAGCGTGTACACCGGTGGAAGCCTGGACGCCAGTGATCGGCACGCGTCTGGGGCAAGCCTGGCAAGGCGCGGTGAATGACGACAGTCGACGCGCGTTGCTCTTCGGCGCACAGTCTAGACGGCCGGTGGGCGGGCCGGGAGTTTTCACTGCCGATGGGTTTCGATCAATCGTTGCAGCCTCCGTGCTTCGCCGCGCCCCCCGACGGGCTCGTGCCGCGAGGCCCCCCGCTCATCCCCTCCCCTGCCCCGGCAGCATCCGCCGCAGGGTCCCGTCGCGCCGCACCAGGTGGTGGTGCAGGGCCGCGCCGGCGTGCAGGGCCACCAGGGCGACCAGCGTGAAGGCCGCGACCTGGTGCACCTTCAGGATCGCCTCGCCCACCGGCATGCCGCCGGAGACCGGCAGGGTGAGGGGCAGGGTGAAGTACAGCATCACCGGCGCGCAGCAGGCCGAGGTGCCGGCCCAGCCGAGCAGCGGCACCACCACGATCAGGGCGTAGAGCGCGAGGTGCGAGACCCGGGCGGCCCCGCGCTGCCAGGCGGGCAGGCCGTCGACCAGCGGCGGCGCGCCGCGGGCGGCCCGCACCAGGAGGCGCGCCAGCGCCAGCGCCAGCACGGTCAGCCCGAACGACTTGTGCCACTCGTAGAGCGCGTTCTTCAGCGGGCCGTCGGGCAGGTTGGCCATGGCGAGCGCGATCGGCACCAGGCCGAAGACCAGGGCGGCGACCGCCCAGTGCAGGACCTTCTGGGACGGGGCGTAGATGCGCGGCGTCATGCAGCCTCACTCCCTGGATGTATGGTCGGCCTGGACAATCGCGAAAGGTTGATGGAGGGATCCGCGGCAAAGCGGGGCCGCACGCACCACATGCGGTCCGTTGCCGAACCGTGGCTTCGTCCGCACCGGTTCTTCCACAGGGTCCGCCGCGACTGCGCCGGGCCGTCTCTCTCAGGGTCGATGATGTCGGTCACGATGCAGAGCAGCAGCAATGTAGACCCGGCCGCGGGCCGGGACCAGATCGACGTCGAGCGGGCCCTGGCGGAGATCCGCGCCGGCCGCCCGGTGGCCCTGCGCGGCCGCGATCCCGTGCTCGCCGTCTCGGCCGAGGCGCTCGACGGGGAGACGGCGGAAGCCTTCGCGGCGCTCGCGGGGAACGGTGCGCGCCTCGTCCTGCCGGCGCCGCGCCTGCGCCGCCTCGGCCTTCCCGACCGGGTCGAGGCCGGCGCGGTCGCCCTGCCGACGATCGACCCGGCCCGGATCGAGACCCTGGCGCTGCGCCTCGACGGGCGGATCGACGCGCCCGTGGCGCCGGCCTCCGCCGGCGACAACGCGGCGCTCGCCCTGATGGCTTTGGCCCAGGTGCTGCCGGCGGTGCTGGTGGTGCCGGGCGAGGCCGCGCCCTCCGGCACGCTCGGCGTCGCCGCGGAGGCGGTCGCCCGCTATCCCGCCCGGCAGGCCGCCGCCTTGAGGCCGGTCAGCCGGGCGCCGGTGCCGCTCGCTGGCGCGCCGGACAGCGAGTTCGTGGTCTTCCGCGGCGGCGAGGGGCTGCGCGATCAGGTGGCGGTGGTGATCGGCCGGCCGGACCTGTCGGGGCCGGTGGCGGTGCGGCTGCACTCGGCCTGCCTCACCGGCGACCTGTTCGGCTCGCTCAAGTGCGATTGCGGCGACCAGCTGCGCGGCACCGCCGGCTGGATGGCGCAGCATGGCGGCGGCATCGTGCTCTACCTCGACCAGGAGGGCCGCGGGAACGGGCTCGCCAACAAGATCCGCGCCTACGACCTCCAAGCCCGCGGGCTCGACACCTACGAGGCCGACGAGGCCCTCGGCTTCGGCCTCGACCAGCGCCGGTTCGACTTCGCGGCGGCGATGCTCAAGGCGCTCGGCGTGAGCCAGGTGCGGCTCGTGAGCAACAACCCCGAGAAGGCCGCGAGCCTGGAGGCCGCCGGCCTCACCGTGGTCGAGACCCAGCGGGCGCTCGGCCGGATCACGCCGGAGAACATCCGCTACCTGACCGCCAAGCGCGACCGGGCCGGCCACGCCCTCGATCTCGACGCCTTCGCCTGCATCGACGTGTGACCGCGTCGCGCCGATCGCGTCGGGTCGGGCTACGGCCGAGGTGGTCCTGCGGCACGTTCGCTGCTAGCTAGGGCCCCGGTTGGGCCGGCACCTACCCGGTCCATGGACGATCGACACGGGAGATCGAGCGATGAAGGGTGACGCCAAGGTCGTCGAGTACCTCAACCGCGGCCTGCGCAGCGAGCTGACCGCGGTGAGCCAGTACTGGCTCCACTTCCGGATGCTGAACGACTGGGGCTACATCGATCTCGCCAAGTTCTGGCGCAAGGAATCGATCGAGGAGATGAACCACGCCGATCGCTTCGTCGATCGGATCCTGTTCCTCGAGGGCTTCCCGAACCTGCAGGAACTCGACCCGCTGCGGATCGGGCAGAACGTGCAGGAGATCATCGAGTGCGACCTCGCCGCCGAGGTCGAGGCGCGCAGCCTCTATCTCGAGGCCGCGAAGTACTGCGACTCGATCAACGACCGCGTGTCGAAGCAGCTGTTCGAGGACCTGGCCGCCGACGAGGAGGGCCATATCGACTTCCTCGAGACCCAGCAGGAGCTGATCCGCCAGGTCGGCCTGCCGCTCTACGCCCAGCGCCACATCGGCGGCCTGGAGAAGATCGAGCCCGAGGTCGAGTGAGCCGCCGGGCTGGAGGCCGCCGTCAGGCGGCCTCCTCCTCCAGTTCCTTCAGGGTGCAGGCCGCCCCGCAGGTGGTGGTGCAGGCGGCGTGCGCCTCGGCGAGCGCCCGGTCGAGGATGCCCCGGATCGTGCGGGCGCAGCGGCCGCATTTCGGGCTGCAGCCGAGGCAGGCATAGACCTGGGCGGGCGTGCGCGGGCAGGCGGGGCCGGGATTGAGGCAGCCGCGCACCTGGCCGTCGGAGAGCACGTTGCAGGAACAGACGATCATGTTGTGACTGGAGCACCCGATCCGCGGAGGGCCGGGGAAACGCTCCCGCTGACCGCTCTCAGATTAGAACTTTTGAAAACTACAACATAATCAACAGGTTACTGATTCGGGGCGGGCGCCGCAACCCGCACCGGCCGGTCATCGCGCCGCAGGAGCCGGGTCGTCGGGCCAAGAGGCGCGGTGCGCGGGACCCAAGAGGCGCGGTGCGCGGGGCCGAGGCGGGCGGCGCGCGAAACCCTGCGCCGCCTCGGTGGTTGCCTGCGGAATATCCTCCGTTTATCGGCAGCCGTTCCGCAGGGTTTGGCGGCGGACCGCGACGATCAGGCATGAGCAGACACGACGCGAGCGGACAGATGCAGCCGGCCGGAGGGGAGGCCGGCGCGCCGGACATCCCCGAGGCCGCCCGCCTCGCCCGGGCGCTCGCCCAGGCGAGGGCCGAGCGCGACGGCCTGCGCGGCATCGTCGAGGCCGCCCCGGCCCTGATCGCGACCATCGACCGCGACGAGGTCTGCCGCTTCGCCAACGGCAACTTCGCCCGCTGGTACGGCCTTGCACCGGAGGAGGCCGTCGGGCGCCCGTTCCAAAAAATCATCGGCGAGGCGTTCTACGCCGTGCGCCGGCCGCTGCTCGCCCGGGCCTTCGCGGGCGAGACCGTCACGTTCGAGACCGCCCATCCCGGCGGCGACGGGCGCCACGCGATGGTGCGCTACGTGCCCCATCGCGGCCCCGGCGGCAGAATCCTCGACCTGCACCTGCTCGGCGTCGACATCACCGCCGAGACGGACGCCCGGGCAGCGCTCGCCGACAGCGCCCTGAAGTTCCGGGCCATCGCCGAATCGATGCCCCAGATGGTGTGGTCGACCCTGCCGGACGGCTACCACGACTATTACAACCCGCGCTGGTACGAATTCACCGGCATGCCGGACGGCTCGACCGACGGCGAGGGCTGGAACGCGATCTTCCATCCCGACGAGCAGCCGGAGGCCTGGCGGCGCTGGCGCCACTCCCTCGCCACCGGCGAGCCCTACGAGATCGAGTACCGCCTGCGCCGGCACGACGGGGTCTACCGCTGGGTGCTGGGCCGGGCGGTGCCGATCCGCGACCCCCGCACCGGGGCGATCGAGCGCTGGTTCGGCACCTGCACCGACATCGACGACCAGGTCCGGGCCCGCGAGATCCTGGCGGAGCGGCGCGAGGCGCTGGAGGCGCAGGTGGCCGAGCGCACGGCGGCGCTCGCCGAGGCCAATGCGCGGCTCACCGCCGAGATCGCGGAGCGCGCCCGGATCGAGGAGGCGTTGCGCCAGGCCCAGAAGATGGAGGCGGTGGGCCAGCTCACCGGCGGCATCGCCCACGACTTCAACAACCTGCTCACCGGCATCGTCGGCGCGCTCGACCTGATGCAGACCCGAATCAACGAGGGCCGGACGCAGAACCTGACCCGCTATGCCGACCTCGCCACGGCCTCGGCCCGGCGCGCCGCCGCGCTGACCCATCGCCTGCTCGCCTTCGCCCGGCGCCAGCCGCTGGAGGCGAGCGCGGTCGACGCCAACCGGCTGGTCCGCACGATGGACGATCTCCTGCGCCGGACGCTCGGCGAGCGGGTGCAGCTGGAAGTCGTGGTCGCCGGCGGCCTGTGGCTGACGCTCTGCGACGCCAACCAGCTCGAGAACGCGATCCTCAACCTCGCGATCAACGCCCGCGACGCGATGTCTGAGGGCGGGCGGCTCACCATCGAGACCGCCAATGCCCATCTCGACGACGCCTACGTGGCGCGGGAGATCGGCGTGCGGGCGGGGCAGTACGTCTGCATCGGCGTGAGCGACACCGGCGCCGGCATGCCGCCGGAGGTGATCGCCCGGGCCTTCGATCCGTTCTTCACCACCAAGCCCCTGGGCCAGGGCACGGGCCTCGGCCTGTCGATGATCTACGGCTTTGCCAAGCAATCCGACGGGCACGTGCGGATCTATTCCGAGGTCGGCCAGGGCACGACGGTCAAGCTCTACCTGCCGCGCCATCTCGGCCACGTCGCGGACGAGCCGGCGCCGAACCCGAGCCTGCCGGTGCCGCGGGCCGAGCAAGGCGAGACCGTGCTGGTGGTCGAGGACGATGCGACCGTGCGGGCGCTGATCGGCGAGACCCTGACCGAGCTCGGCTACCGGGTGATCGAGGCGTCCGACGGGCAGACCGGCCTGCGCCTCCTGGAGGCGCCCGGGCGGATCGACCTCGTCGTCACCGATGTCGGCCTGCCGGGCCTCAACGGTCGCCGGATGATCGACGAGGCCCTGGCGGCGCGGCCCCACCTGCGGGTGCTGTTCATCACCGGCTACGCCGAGAACGCCGCCTTCGGCAACGGCCACCTCGCGCCCGGCATGCGGATGATCACCAAGCCGTTCTCGATCGACGCCTTCGCCGCCAAGGTCCGGGCGATGATCGAGCCGGGCCGGACGTGAGCGCTCCGCGACGAATCGGAAACGGCGAGGCTTTCCCGCGCCGGTTGCCATAAGATAGGATCGGGCCCGCATCGGACGGCCTCCCCGCCGCGACGAAGACCCGGACATCCCCTTGCCCCAGCCGCCGCTCCGCGTCTTCCTGGCCCTCGGTCTCGGGGCCGCGGGCCTGGTGGCGACCCTGGTGCTCGCGCTCGTGGCGTCCCGGGTGGCGAGCGAGCGGCTCGAGGCGCGCATCGAATCCGAGCTCGCCGACGTCGCCACCTCCATGGCCGGCCGGCTCGACCGCGGCCTGTTCGAGCGCTGGCGCGACATGGTGATCCTGGCCGAGAACGACACCATCCGCGATCCCGACACACCCGTCGAGCGCAAGCGCCGGGTGCTGCGGCGGGCGCAGGAGACCTATCCGGACTACGCGATCATCGGGCTGATCGACGCCGCCGGAACGATCGTGGCGACGAGCACCGGGGCGCTCGAGGGGATCGACGTCGCGCACCGGGAATACTTCACGAGAGGGCGGCGCGAGCCCTTCGTCGGCGACCTGCACGACGCCCACCTGCTGGCGCGGCTGAAGCCCGGCCACGATCCGGCCGACCCGCCGCGGGTGCTCGACATCGCCGCCCCGGTGCGGGGCGACGACGGCCGCGCAATCGGGGTCGTCTCGGGCCATCTCGACTGGGCCTGGGCCCGGGGCGTCGAGGCGTCCTTGCGCGAGACCTCGGCCGGCGCGCGCGACGTCGCCGCCCTGGTGCTCGCGCGCGACGGTACGGTGCTGCTCGGCCCCGAATCCTTGCGCCGCGGGCGCCTGCCGGCGGACCTGCCGAGCGTGGCGGCGGCGCGGGCGGGGCGGGCCGGCACCGAGGCCGAGACCTGGCCGGACGGCCGGCGCTACCTCACCGGCTACCGGCCGACCCAGGGCTATCGCGGCTTCCCGGGCCTCGGCTGGAGCGTACTGGTGCGCCAGGACGCCGCCACCGCCTTCGCGTCGGTGGCGGAGCTGCGCCGGCAGATCCTGCTCTGGGGCCTCGTCGTCGCCACGGTGGCCGCCGGCATCGGCTGGTTCGCCGCCGGCCTGCTCGCCCGGCCTTTGCGCCGCCTCGCGGTCGCCGCCGCCTCCCTCGGCCGGGGCGAGCCGGTGGCGGTGCCGGACTCCGCCGTGCGCGAGGCGCAGGCGATCAGCCACGCCCTCACCGCCGCGGCCCGCGCCCTGCGCCGGCAGGAGGAAGAGCGCCGGGCGGCCGACGCACGCCAGGAGCTGCTGATCCACGAGCTCAATCACCGGGTGAAGAACACGCTCGCCACCGTGCAGTCGATGGCGCGCCAGACCGCCCGCAGCGCCGCCTCCCTCGCCGACTTCACCGGCAGCTTCGAGGCGCGGCTCCTGGCGATGTCGCAGACCCACAACGTGCTCACCGCCAACCACTGGGAGGGGGCGGGCCTGCGCGGCATCCTGTCGGCGGAGCTGGAGCCCTATGCCGGCGGCCGGGCCGACCGCATCCGCCTCGAGGGACCGCCGGTCTCCCTCACCCCGGCGGTCGCCTTGCCCCTCGGGATGGCGATCCACGAGCTCGCCACCAACGCGGCGAAGTACGGCGCGCTCTCGGTCGGGACCGGGCAGGTGGCGGTGGAGTGGCGGCTGGACCCGCAGGCCGGAGCCGAGACGCTGTCCCTGTCCTGGCGCGAGAGCGGCGGTCCCCCAGTCGCGCCGCCGACCCGGACCGGCTTCGGCACCCGGCTGATCCGCACCAGCCTGGAGCGGGAGCTCGCCGGCGAGGTCCGCCTCGACTACGCGGAGACCGGCCTCGTCTGCCGCATCGCGGTGCCGCCCGCGGCCCGGAGCGTGGCGGCGTGACCCGTCAGCGCCCGTAGGGGTAGCAGCGGCCGCGATCGAGCGGGATGCCGAGATGCGTCGCCAGCACCCGGATCGCCTCGGCGTGCTCGACGTATGGATCGCGGTTGCCGATGCCGACGACGATCGGGCAGCCCGCCCCCCACGGCACCATGGCGGTGGCGAGCCCGTTGCCCTCCGGGTCGCGCAGGGTGAAGAAGCGCGGCATGGTCCGGCGCAGATGCGCCTTGAGGCCGATCTGCTGCTCGATGAACGGGCCGGAGGGCGGCACGTAGGAGGCCTCGGCGCGGGCCAGGGCCTGGCGGTAGTGCTTCTCGACGGCGTGGCCCATCAGCGCCGATTCGCGGATCGCCTCCGCCTCGGTCTCGATCTGGAACCAGGTCTTCTCGCCGGGGACGTCGCAGACGTAGTCCATCGCTCACCTCGGCGGCTGGAGCATCTTCCGACGAAGCGGATCCCGGTTCGTCGCAGAAGATGCGGCAAAATCAAAGATCTAGAGCCGCGCCCGATCGCAACGTGATCGGGCGCGGCTCCAGTCCGGGCCGTGGCCCACACCTTCAATGTAAGCGCGAACAGGTGGGTTTTGAAGAACCGGCGCGATCCCCCGGCGGATCGCCGGTCCTCAGCCCTGCTGCAACACCTCGCGGCCCTGCGCGGTGATGCGCCAGGCGGCCGAGGCGCTGCCGGGATGGGGGCCGGGCCGCTCGCCCAGGAACAGCAGGTGGCCGTCGTTCTCCAGGGCGCAGAGCCGGCTGTGGTCGCCGGGCCAGGCCCGGTCGGGCTCGCGCCGGAGCGTGATGCAGCCCTCCTGGCTGAGTGCGGCGCGGCTGAGGAGGCGGCGGCGGTGATCGATCATCGCGTCGGATCCTTTCCCTGATTGCGTGCGGCCAGGCGCATCCGGCCCGGCGCGGGGGCGACGGGCGGCACGCGGGGCCGCGGCCGGAGCATCGAGGATCGCCCGCGCCCGGGTTCACGGCCGGCGCGGATCGAGCCGGCGCCACCCTCCGGCGGCGCGGGAGACGTGTGGCGCCGCCCGTCCCCGGGCGGCGAAGCGGCGTTCGGGCCCACGCTGTGCGCGGACCGGCCAAGCCAAGCTTAGCAGCTAGGCCCTGCGATGCAACCGGGATGGTTTCGAGATCGTAACCGCCGGCTGGCGCCGCGACTATCGCCGGAGGGGCGTCAGCATGAGACCCGGATGGCGCCCGATCGCTGGCGTCACGACGAGGTGTGAAAGCCCGCAGCCGCGCGCGTGATCGTGCGGTGTACTGTTGCCTCGGCCGGATCCGGGGGCGGTCCACTGTCCGCGAGCATCGAGAACCGGCGACGGGGCAAGCGCTTCATCGCACCGTTCCCGGAGGTGCGGTCGGTGCCGCCCGGTCCCGCTCCTGAGAGAATCAGCCCCGCCCCATTAAGATCCGGCCGGCCTGCTCCCAGCCGCCGAAAAGGTCCGCCCCCGCGCAGGCGAGGCCGACCGTCAGCAGGGTGATCCAGAGCGCGATGTGGCCGGCCGCTTCGAGCGGGCGCCAGCCGTACTGGCGGAGCTGTGAGTACATGGCCGGCTCACTGCGCCGTTATGGTTAACGTTTCGTTAACGCGGGTCGTAGACGGCTCATTCTCGGGGAAGGCTTCTAACGGGCCGGGGATGTCCTTTCCGCCGGCATCGCTTTGATCCACGATACCCGGCGGGCCACCGCCCCACGACCGTCCCCGTCCACCGCCCGAGGCTGCCCATGAGGTCACGGTACGATGCGCAGGCGCGAGCGCTCTACCTGCGCTTCGCCGCGGTTCCCATCGTCGAGAGCGAGGAGGTGTATCCCGGCCTGATCGTCGACTTCGATGCCGACGACAGAATCGTGACCATCGAGATCCTGGACGTCCCGGACCCGCATGCATCGGAGAGACGACCGCGCGCAAGTCGGGAGAATGGTGCCGCTGGGGAGGATTGAACTCCCGACCTCGTCATTACCAATGACGCGCTCTACCACTGAGCTACAACGGCGCGCCGGTGCCGCGCTGCCCGCCCGAACCGGGACCGGACAGCCTTCAGACACACCGAGCGAAATCTCTGACTCTCACGGTGAAGGTGGTGCCGCTGGGGAGGATTGAACTCCCGACCTCGTCATTACCAATGACGCGCTCTACCACTGAGCTACAACGGCCCGTCGGCGCCGCTCGTCTCGCCCATGGCCGCGTGGCCGGGCGAACCGTGGTGCGCCGAAGACGAGCGGGGGGATAGCGGATCACCCGGCGCATTGCAACAGGCTGGCCGCCGGGAATCTCTGCCAGGAATCGCCACCCCGCCCCGGCCCGCCCGTCACCGCGCCCCTGGCCCGCACCTTGCTTCAGAGTTCCCGCAAGGGCAGCACGCCGTGGGGGGCTTTCTCGTTGGACATCGAACTCGCCAGCCTGACCAAGCGCTACGGCGACACCGTCGCGGTCGATTCCATCGACCTGAAGATTCGCTCGGGCTCGTATTGCTGCCTGCTCGGGCCGTCCGGCTGCGGCAAGACCACGACGCTGCGGATGATCGCCGGGCACGAGACGGTGTCGTCGGGCGACGTGGTGATCGGCCCGAAGGCCGTCGGCGACCTGCCGCCGGCCCAGCGCGGCACCGCGATGATGTTCCAGAGCTACGCGCTGTTTCCCCACCTCACCTGCCGCGACAACGTCGCGTTCGGGCTCAAGATGCGGGGCGTCCCCAAGGCCGAGCGGATCAAGCGCGCCGAGGCGATGCTGGCGCTCGTCCAGATGGACCACCTCGCCGGGCGGCTGCCGGCGCAGCTCTCGGGCGGTCAGCAGCAGCGGGTGGCGCTGGCGCGCGCCCTCGTCACCGGCCCGAAGGTGCTGCTCCTCGACGAGCCGCTCTCGGCCCTCGACCCGTTCCTGCGGGTGCGGATGCGGACCGAGCTGAAGCGGCTGCAAAGCGAACTCGGCATCACCTTCGTGCACGTCACCCACAGCCAGGAGGAGGCGATGGCGCTCTCCGACCTCGTGGTGGTGATGAATGGCGGCCGCATCGAGCAGGCGGCCGATCCCCGCACGGTGTTCGAGCGCCCGGCCACCGCCTTCGTCGCCCGCTTCATCGGCGGCCACAACGTCATCGCGCTGCCCGACCGGCGCGTCGCCGTGCGGGCCGACCGGATGCGCCTCGGCCCGGAAGCCGGCCCGGAGGCGAGAAGCGCCCGCGTCGTCGCGGTCGAGTACCAGGGCAGCACCGTGCACGTGAGCCTGGAGGCGCCCGACCTCGCCGCCGAACCCAATGCGCCGCTCACGGCGATCCTGAGCGACCACGCCTATGCCGGCCACCCCCTCGCCCTCGGAGACACGGTGCGGGTGGGCTGGCCGGCGAACGAGGCCCACCGCCTCGACGCCTGACGACTTTCAAAGAGGGGAGAATCCAGCATGACCGAGATGAAGACACCTCGCCTGTCGCGCCGCACGCTGCTGCAGGGCGCCGGCGCCGCGGCCGGCCTCGCCGCCGGCTCGGGCGTCATCACGGGCTTTCCGGCGATCATCGCCGCCGAGCCGGTGACCCTGCGCTACCTCGGCACCGCCGTGAACCAGAGCGGCGACATCGCCCGCAAGGTGAAGGAGGATCTCGGCATCACGATCGAGTACATCCCGGTCGTGACCGACGAGGTGTCGAAGCGCGTCGTCACCCAGCCGAACTCGTTCGACATCGTCGATTCGGAGTATTTCAGCCTCAAGAAGCTGATGCCGTCGGGCAACCTCGTCGGCATGGACGCCAAGCGCATCAAGAATGCCGACAAGATCACCCCGGTCTTCACCAGGGGCGAGGTCGGGGGCAAGAAGATCGGCGACCAGGGCACGGCGCCCAAGAAGGTCTTCTATCTCGAAGGTCCGACCTCGACCAAGTTCGCCTCGTCCCCGACCGAGTGGATCACCCTGATCCCGACGACCTACAACGCCGACACGCTCGGCATCCGCCCCGACCTGATCAAGCGCCCGATCACCTCGTGGAAGGAACTCCTGAATCCCGAGTTCAAGGGCAAGGCGTCGATCCTCAACATCCCGTCGATCGGCATCATGGACGCCGCGATGGTGGTGGAGGCGACCGGCGACTACACCTATCCCGACAAGGGCAACATGACGAAGGCCGAGATCGACCGCACCATGAAGGTGCTGATCGAGGCCAAGCGCGCCGGCCAGTTCCGCGCCTTCTGGCAGGACTTCAACGAATCCGTGAACCTGATGGCGTCGGGCGAGACGGTGATCCAGTCGATGTGGTCGCCGGCCGTCACCAAGGTGCGCTCGCAGGGCGTCGCCTGCACCTACCAGCCGCTCAAGGAAGGCTATCGCGCCTGGGCCACCGGCTTCGGCCTGCCCAAGACCCTGACCGGCAAGAAGCTCGATGCTGCCTACGATTTCATCAATTGGTTCCTGTCGGGCTGGGCCGGTGCCTATTTGAATCGCCAGGGCTACTATTCGGCGGTGCTGGAGACGGCGAAGGCCCACATGGAGCCCTACGAATGGGCATTCTGGATGGAGGGCAAGCCGGCCGAGAAGGACATCAAGGCCCCGGACGGCACCGTGATGGAGAAGGCTGGCGCGGTGCGCGACGGCGGCTCGTTCGAGCAGCGGATGGGCGCGGTCGCCTGCTGGAACTCGGTCATGGACGAGAACACCTACATGGTCCGCAAGTGGAACGAGTTCATCGCCGCATGAGCACGGTCGCGGCTCCAGCCCTCCCGGAGGCGGCGCAAGCCGCCTCCACCCCGACGGGCCTCGCCGCCGCGACGCGGCGCCAGCGCCGTCTCGCCTACTGGCAGGCGATGCCGCTCGGGCTCGTCTTCCTCGTGTTCTTCCTGGTGCCGCTGGCGCTGACCCTGATCGTCAGCTTCTGGGAGTACAACGAGTACGAGATCATCCCGTCCTTCACGCTCCAGAACTACGTCGACGTGTTCGACGGCTGCCTGTCGGGTGCCGACCTCTGCACCACCTTCCGGACCTACCTGTCGACGCTGAAGTTCTGCCTGCTCGGCTGGGCCGCGACGCTCACGATCGGCTTCACGGTGGCCTACTTCGTCGCCTTCCACGTCCGCTCGACGGCGATGCAGACGGTGCTGTTCCTGATCTGCACCATCCCGTTCTGGACCTCGAACGTGATCCGGATGATCGCCTGGGTGCCGCTGCTCGGGCGCAACGGCCTCGTCAACGACACGCTGATGGGCCTGGGGTTGATCCGGTCTCCGATCGAGGGGCTGCTCTACTCCGACTTCTCGGTGGTGCTGGCCTTCATCCACCTCGACACGGTGTTCATGATCGTGCCGATCTTCAACTCGATGATGCGGATCGACCGCTCGCTGATCGAGGCCGCCAGTGATGCCGGCGCCACGCCCTGGCAGACCCTGTGGAACGTCATCGTGCCGCTGTGCAAGCCCGGCATCGCCATCGGGTCGATCTTCGTGCTCACCCTCATCATGGGCGACTTCGTCACGGTGGGCGTGATGGGCGGCCAGCAGATCGCCTCGGTCGGCAAGGTGATCCAGGTGCAGATGTCCTACCTGCAATTCCCCGCGGCGGCCGCCAACGCGGTGGTGCTGCTCGGCGCCGTGATGGTGCTGATCGCCGCGCTCACCCGCCTGATCGACCTGCGCCGGGAGCTTTAGAGAGATGCGCCGCGACGGGCCCCGCCCCTTCTCGTTCTACGTGCTCGCGGCCTTCTTCGGGCTGTTCGTGCTCTTCCTCTACGGGCCGACCCTGACGATCCTGGTGCTGAGCTTCCAGGGTCCGCAGGGCGGCCTCACCTTCCCGATGAACGGGGTCTCGACCTTCTGGTTCTCGCGCCTCTGGGCCGGGCTCGGCGTCGTCGACATCTGGGCGGCGTTCCGGCGCTCGCTGGCGCTCGGCGTCGTGGTGATGGGGCTCACCGTCACCATCGCGTTCTTCGCGGGCCTCGCCTTCCGCAAGGGCTTCCTCGGCCAGACGCCGCTGTTCTACGTCGCGGTGGCGAGCCTGATCGTGCCCTCGATCGTGGTCTCGCTCGGCATCGGCCTCGAGTTCCGGCTGATCGACGAGGGCATCAAGGCGCTCGCCGCCCGGACCGGCTGGGGCTTCCTCCAGGACCACGGCACCGTGATGGGGCTGTTCACGTCGGCACTCGGCGCCCACCTGACCTGGACCCTGCCCTTCGGCCTCCTCATCATGTTCGCGGTGTTCAACCGCTTCAACCCGGCCTACGAGGAGGCCGCCCGCGATCTCGGCGCCACCGGCCCGCAATCGCTCCGCCACGTCGTGGTGCCGATCATCCTGCCGTCCCTCGTCGGCGTGGCGCTCTTCGGCTTCACCCTGTCCTGGGACGAGCTCGCCCGCACCAGCCAGGCGATCGGCGGGCGCAACACCCTGCCGCTGGAGCTGCAGGGCCTCACCACCACCGTGACGACGCCGGAGATCTACGCGCTCGGCACCGTGACGACCGGCGTCTCGCTCCTCGTCATCGGGCTCGCCTTCGGCAGCTTCCTTGCCATCCAGCGCCGGCGGGCGAAGCGGGTGACGCTGCCGGGCACCTGAAGGCGGTGCACGCCGGACACACATCCGTCACAATCCGGCAACCGTCCGCCCGGCGCCGTTGAACCCTGCCGCAGGGTCGCGCACTCTCCCTTGCGTCAACGATCCGCGACGCGCGGACGGGACATACGGGGAGCAGGGGATGCGCGGGGGCAGGCGGCTTCTCGGGTCGGTGGCGGGGCTCGCCGCCCTGCACGGCGCCGGGCACGGAGCGCTCGCCGCGGACTTGCCGGCGCGCAAGGCGGCGCCGGTCGAGTACGTCCGGATCTGCACCACCGAAGGCGCCGGCTTCTTCTTCCTCCCCGGCACCGATACCTGCCTGCGGGTCTCGGGCCGGGCGCAAGCCCAGGCCGGCTACGTCCAGTCCTACAGCCGCTCGGGCGCCAACGGCGACCTCACCAACTTCCTGGGCGCCGGCCGGCTCAACCTCGATGCCCGCACGCAGACCGCCTACGGCACCCTGCGCACCTTCGTGCGCATCGATATCGCCAGCCGCACCGGCAACTACGTCACGTCGGGCTCGCAGCAGCGCATCGGCCGCGCCTTCCCGGCGCTCGGCGTCGACGCGTTCGGCCGCGCCCAGACCTTCGTGAACGTCGACAAGGCGTTCATCCAGTTCGCCGGCCTCACCGCCGGCCGCGCCAGCTCGTTCTACGACTTCTACGCCCACGACTTCGAGCTCGCGGCGGTCTCGCTCGGCTCCGACGTGTTCTCCACCAACCTGATCGCCTACACGGCGAAGATCGGGGAGGGCTTCTCGGCGACGCTGTCGGTCGAGGACCCGCTCCACCGCAAGAACCCGATCTTCGGCAACGGCATCGCCGGCAACACCGCGAGCCAGTTCCAGGTCTTCCTGCCCGGCAGCGGCGACTTCGCCCCGCTCCTGGCCACCAACGCCGCCGGGGTGCCGGTGGGCGAGGCGTTCTACGACGTGGTGCAGCGCTCGCGCCTGCCGGACTTCGTCGGCGCCCTGCGCTACGACGCGAAATGGGGCTCGGCGCAGGCCTCGGCCGCCCTGCACGAGATCAACGCCGGCAACGCCGCGTCGCTGACGCGCTTTGCCGGGGCGCCGGCCGACGCCGTCGCGACCCGGCGCCCGGCCACCACCTACGGCTTCGCCGTGCAGGGCGGCCTCAAGCTCAACCTGCCGACGATCGCGGCCGGCGACGCGCTCTACCTCCAAGGCGCCTACGGCGAGGGGGCGACGCTCTATACCGGCTACGCCAACTACACCGCCAGCTACGCCGCGACCTCGGCGCTCGGCCAGGGCACCTCGGTGCCGCAGGACTTCGTCGACGCGGTGCTCGACCCCGTCACCGGCCGCCTCGACCGCTCGACGAGCTGGACGATCCTCGCCTCCTACCTGCACAACTGGTCGCCCGAGTGGCGCTCGGCGGTCTTCGGCAGCTACGGCGAGATCGCGTTCGGCAAGGCGGCGCGGACCGGGCTCGGCCTCCTCAACTTCGCCGGCGTCCCGAACCCGGTGACGCGGCCCGGCGCCTTCGCGCTCAGCGGCCTGCTGCGCGACACCAACCAGCTCGTGACCGGCCTCAACCTGATCTGGTCGCCGGTGCGCGAGCTCGATATCGGGCTCGAGGGCCTCTACAGCCGCGTCGGTCTCCAGTCCGGCCGCACGATCGACCTCGGCCGCTATCCCGGCGCCGTCGTCGCCGACGTGGTCGACGGCGTGCCGGTCACCGCGGCCGGCGCGCCGTTGCGGACGGTGACCAGCACCGACGTGTTCCAGCTCCGGATGCGGGTCCAGCGCGACTTCTGATCCCGCGGCGACCGGATTTCCCGGTCCGCCGACAGGCATTATGCCGCATCGCGGGCGCCGCCGGACGCCCTTGTGCGCGCTTGGTCTGCCCGGAAAGGCCGATCGAGGCGCCGCTTCGCTGCCACGCGCCGGCGTCGAGGCCAGCGGTGTCACATTATACCATGTGAATCGCGCAACTCTATCGATACTGCCTTGACGTCATCACCGGCACGGCCGTCGCGATATGGCCCAGTCATCGCGTCCGGAACGGCTAGATAATTTTTCCCCGAAACCTCGCCTGCCCGATTGCCGCCGCATTCCGATCTTTGCTGCACCGCAGCATCCACTCGCAGACCCGGGTGCCGCGCGGGTTCCAACTGGTGGAAGATGTGATCGATAAACCGTTCCATCACGTCGGTGTGAAAATTCAAAACGCTCGTAATCAAATATAAAAGATCCGTTAAAAAATTTGACCGAATCTCGCAGTGCGGTATTTCAAGAACAATCGCATCAACGAGAGACATGGGCTGCCCGTTCGGGCGCGCTCCTGATCGTCGGTGCTCGCCCGCAACGCGTCGATCGGAGGTCCCGGTGACCCAATCGTCTTCCAGCCCGCAGGTGCCGCATCGGCACCGTGGCCTCGTCCGGCTGTCGAGCGTCGGCCTGGCCTCGGTCCTCGCCCTCCTGATCGGAACCTCCGTCCTGCCGCCGCTGGTCGCCGACCAGTCGGACCGCGCGGTGGTCAACGCCCCGGTGGCGCTCCTGACCGCGCCGATCTCGGGCGACATCGCGGCGATTCCGGTCAAGCCCGGCGACAGCGTCGAGCCCGGCGCGCTGCTCGCGCGGATCTCCAACCCGCGGGTCGACCGCACGACGTCGATCCAGCTCGACAGCAAGGTGACCGACCTGCGCGAGCGGGCGCTCTCGGCCGAGCGCAAGCGCCTGTCGAACCTCGCCTATCTCGCGAGCCTCGATTCCGCGATCGCGCTCCAGTCGGACGGCATCGCCCAGATGTTCCGCTCCGAGATCGAGGGCCTGAAGGCCAAGATCGCCTCGGCCCAGGCCTCGGCCGAGGAGAAGAAGGTCCTGATGGATCGCCAGATCAACATGGTGTCGCGCAACGTCGCCAGTCCCGACATGGTCAAGTCGACCTCTCAGGCCTACAACGCGGCGCAGCAGGAGCAGAAGGCGGCCGAAGCGAAGCTGCTGCAGAAGACCACCCAGCTCGACGGCCTCAACCGCAAAGTCTATGCCGGCGAGGAACTGAGCGGGCTTGCCGAGATCACGCAGAAGCGCCTGGCGATCTTCTACGACGCGCAGCGCCTGCAGATCGAGGAGACCGAGCTGAAGGCGGCGCTCGGCGAGCAGCAGCGCCTGCTCGCGCGCGAGAACACCCGCATCGACAGCCTGTCGGGCACCGAGATCCGCGCGCCCGGCGGCGGCTTCGTGCTCAACGTGGGGGCGAGCGTCGGCCGCCACGTCACCGCCGGCGACAGCCTTGCCGCCCTCGTCGATTGCGAGCAGAGCTTCGTCGTCGCGATCTTCTCCTACCGCCAGGGCCAGAACCTCCAGGTCGGCAGCCGCGTCACCATCAACGGCGGGCCGGCCGGTCAGCAGCCCGGCACCGTGACGGAGATCCTGCCTAAGACTAGCGACAAGGCCGACGCCGCCTACGCGGTGCCCTTCCCCCAGACCGAGCGGCGCGAGCTCTACGTCCTGGTCAAGCCCGAACCGGCGGCGATTCCGGCTGCCGCGACCGGCGCCACGGCACCGACCAACAGCTGCGGCGTCGGCCGCTGGGTCAGCGTGACCCGCGAGGCCGGCTGGGTGCCCTCGACCTCAATGCTGTGGCGCTCGGTCGGCGACCATGCCGCCAACCTCGCCACGCAGGCCGGCACCGTCGTGACGGCGGCGCTGAAGCCGTTCACCGCGGAGACCGCGGTCGCGGCGGACGAGCCCGCCGCGCCGGCCCCGCAGCAGGCCGGTGCGCCCGCGCCGCAGCCGGTCGCCGCTCCCGTCGCCTCTCCGGCCCCGCAATCGGTCGCCGCTCCCGCCCCGCGGCCGGCCAAGGCGTCCGCACCGGTGGCCGACCCCGAGACCACCGCCACGACCGCGCCGACCGCGAACCGGCGCGCCGACGCGGTGCCGCTGCCGCCGCAGCGCCCGCAGGAATTCGGGCCGGACGCGGCCGAGCAGAAGCGGGGACGGCGCGAGCAGAGGGCCGAGCGCTGAAGGCGCGGCGGGCGCCAGCCCTTCCCGCCGCGATCGGCCTCCTCGCCGGCCTGCTGACCGGCCTCGGGGCGCCGGTGGGAGCGTCCCGGGCGCAGGCCGCGCCCCCCTTGTGCGGCGCGGTCGCCGCCGCCCTCGATGCGGCGGCGCCCGGGGGCGGGCCCGCCTTCGCGGCGAGCTACGGGCCGGGTCCGGGCGAGGCGCAGGTGCCGCTCCCGCTGCGCAACGCCGCCTTCGCGTACGACAACGCGCTCGCGGCGATCGCGCTGACCGCCTGCGGCGACGCGGGGCGCGCCCGCCGGATCGGCGACGCGTTCCTGGGCGCGCTGGGCTCGGACCGCACCTTCGCGGACGGGCGGGTGCGCAACGCCTACCGGGCCGGGCCGGCGACCGCGCGCCCGGTGCTGCTGCCGGGCTGGTGGGACGGGGAGGCCAAAAGCTGGTCGGAGGACCGCTACCAGGTCGGCAGCGCCACCGGCAACGTCGCCTGGGTCGGCCTCGCACTCATGACCCTGCACGAGGCCACCGGTGAGGTGCGCTACCGCGCCGGCGCCGCCCGGCTCCTCGGCTGGATCACCGCGAACACGGCCGGCCCCCTCGGCTTCACCGGCGGCCGCGACGGCTACGACCCCGAGCAGGCACCGCTGCCCTGGGCCTCGACCGAGCACAACCTCGACGTCGTGGCCCTCGGCACCTGGCTCGGCGAGGACGGCGCGACGGCGGCGCGCTCCGCCCGCGCCTTCGTCGACGCGGCGTTCGATGCGACGGCGGGCTGCTTCCGGATGGGGACCGGGCCCGACGGGCGGATGCGCGACACGGCCGAGATCGCCCTCGATACCCAGCTCTGGCCGCTCCTCGCGGTGGCCGAGCCGCCGGCGCCCTGGCGCCGGGCCCTTCCTTGCGCGGACGAACGCCTCGGCGTGGAGGGCGGGTTCGACTTCAACGACGACCGCGACGGGCTGTGGGTCGAGGGCACGGCGCAGGCCGCCCTCGCCTACCGCGCCGCCGGCGACCACGCCCGCAGCGCGGCGCTGCTCGCGCGCGCGCTGCGGGAGCGGGCGCCCTCCGGCCTCCTCTACGCGACGCGGGAGGCGAAGGTCACCACCGGCCTGACGATCGGGCCGGGGAGCACCACGCCGGACTTCCTCTACTTCCGCCGCCCGCATCTCGGCGCCACGGCCTGGGCCGTGCTGGCGCAGGCGGGCTGGAACCCCTTCGACGGCAAGCATCTGAGGTAGCACGCATGTTCGGCACTCCCGGCGACGTCTCGACGGTGCTCGCCCTCAACCTCGCGGTGGCGCTGGCACTCTACGCCCTGCCGGCGCTGCTCGTGCCGCAGCGCGCCTACGACCGCTGGGTCTTCGGCGGCCTCACGGCGGCGCTCGTCGTCACCTACGTCTCGTGGCGCTGGACCGACACCCTGCCGCCGTTCGAGCTCTCGGCCGAAGCCCTGTGGCCGTACCTGTTCTTCACCTTCGAGGCGGTGGCGATCACCTACACGCTGATGTCGATCGCGATCCTGATGCGCTACAAGGACCGCTCGGCCGAGGCCGACTTGGCGCAGGCGCGTCACGAAACCGCGAACGACTGGCCGGCGGTCGACGTCTTCATCTGCACCTATAACGAGCCCATCGACGTGCTCGAGAAGTCGATCCTGCCGGCGCTCGCCATCGACTACCCGCACAAGACCGTCTGGGTGCTCGACGACACCCGGCGCGACTGGCTGCGCGACTATTGCGACAAGGTCGGTGCGCGCTACCTGCGCCGGCCCGACAACAAGGGCGCCAAGGCCGGCAACCTCAATAACGGCCTGCGGGCGACCGCGACCGAGACGAACGCCCCCCTGATCCTGGTCCTCGACGCCGACTTCGCGCCGCAGCCCGACATCCTGACGCGGATGGTCGGCCTGTTCGACGATCCCCGCGCCGCGGTGGTGCAGTCGCCGCAATTCTTCTTCAATGCCGACCCGATCCAGCACAACCTCTCGGCTTCCGAGAGCTGGGTCGACGATCAGCGCATCTTCTTCGATGTGTTCCAGCCGGCCAAGGACGCCTGGGGCTGCTCGTTCTGCGTCGGCACCTCGTTCATCGTGCGCCGCGACCGGCTGAACGAGATCGGCGGCTTTCCCGACGCGGCGATCTGCGAGGACCTGAACCTCTCCTGCGGCATGATGCGGGCGGGCTACCGCACCCACTGGCTCAACGAGCGCCTGAGCATGGGCCTCTCGGCGGAAGGGCTGCCGGAATACATCACCCAGCGCACCCGCTGGTGCCTCGGCACGATGCAGGTGGCCCTCCTGCGCTCCGGTCCGCTGCTGGGCTCCGGCTACACGCCGATCCAGCGCCTGCACTTCGTCCACGGCGTGCTGAACTGGCTGTGCAAGCCGTTCATCGTCTTGATGCTGATCGCGCCGTCGATCTACTGGTTCGCCGGGCTGCCGGCCTTCCAGGCCGACTACCTCTCGTTCCTGCGCTTCGGCTTGCCGATGCTGCTGGCGGTGTGGGCCTACAACGGCTGGATCTCGGGCTCGCGCACCCTGCCGCTGTTCATGGAGGTCACCCACACGATGACGGCGCTGCCGATCACCGTGACGCTGGCGGTGGCCGCCGTGAAGCCGTTCGGCCGGCCGTTCAAGGTCACCGACAAGGGGGGCGACCGCTCGCGGATGATGGTGCGCTGGCGCCTCGCCGCCCTGTTCGGCGGCTTCTCGCTGCTCTCGGCCTTCAGCATCGTCTGGGCCTTCGTGGCGCCCGACGCGGCCTCGGAGGTGTCCTCGATGGACTACTTCAACCTGGTCTGGGCCGGCGTCGCGATGGTGCTGACCTTCGTGGCCTTCCTGGTCTGCTTCGAGTACCCGCGCGCCGACCTCCTGTTCCCGTGCGCCCTCGACGCGGTGGTGGAGGCGGGCGGGCGCTCGATGCCGGCCCGGGTCACCCATCTCTCGACCGACCGCGCCACCCTCGACCCGGACGTGCCGGTTTCCGCGGGCGCCGTGCTGCACCTGCCGGGCATCGGCGCCGTGCCGGCGGCGCCCCTCGGCGAGGGCCTGGTGCGGCTCGACCCGGACTTCGCCCAGCGCCGCGCCCTGGTGCTGATGCTCTACGGCACGCCGCGCGACCGCATCGCCCGCCAGGCGCGGCTGTCGGGGGCGATGGCCGGGCTGGTGCGGCGGGGGTTCGGGTTGTCGTGACCTGTGCCCGTGGTCGCGAGGCGGGTCACCTTTCGTCCGGCGACCACTCGGGACTGTAGCCACCGAGGGCGGGGTGGTACATCTCGTCGCCGGAGTGCTGCGTGAACTCCACGTTGAGGCGATCCTCCGCCAAGCCGAGCACCTCGACGCAATGGGCGCAGAGCGCCTTGGCAACCTGCATCCGCAACTCGGCCGAGCGCCCCTTCCGGATGTCCAGCATCATCACGGCGACCGGGACCGGCTCGCCGCCGGCTTCCGGTATCCGCCACACGCCACCCTCGCCCAGCTCACGGATGGCGACGCTGATCCGCCTGATATCGACCGACATCATCTCCGCGTAGGTCCGGCTCATCAGCGCGGCGAGGCGCTTCTTGGCTGCCACGGAATGCGGTCCGGTGACGTCGAGCTGAAGATAAGGCATGGACGCGTCCTCAAGGGCATTTTCCATCGGAGTGGAATTCCGGTTCGTCGAAAACAATGCGGCAAACTCGAAGACCTGGAGCATCATTCGATCGGGGCGCTATTGAATGATGCTCCGGGCTCAGGCCGCGCTCACCGTTCCGAGCCCGTAGCGCGGCGAGGGCTTGGCGTTGTTGAACTTGGCCGAGATCGCGCGGCGGTCCTCCTCCCAGCGCGACCAGTCGCCGATCTCCTGGAGACCCGGGATGGTGACGAGCTCGCCCTGGTCGAGACCGGCCAGCGCGGCATCGACCAGATCGGCCGCCGACATGGTGATCGACGACGTCTTCTGCGCCGCGTAGCCCGCAACGTCCCAGAACTCGGTGGCCGTCGCGCCCGGCAGCACGGTCTGGACGCGCACGCCCTTGCTCGCGAGATCCTTCTGCAGCGAGTGTCCGAAGCTGAGAACGTAGGACTTCGAGGCGCTGTAGACGCCGTTGAGCACCTCGGCCGCGATGCCGACGACGGACGAGATGTTGACGATGGTCCCCGAGCCGCGCGCCACGAAGGCCGGCGCGACCGCGTAGGTCAGGCGGGTCAGCGCGGTGACGTTGAGCTGGATCATCGCCTCCATCGCGTCCACGTCAGCCTGGAGGATCGACGCGACGGAACCGATGCCGGCGTTGTTGACGAGCAGGGTGATGCTCGCGTCCTCGCGCAGGCGGGCCTCCAGGCGCGCGAGATCGTCCTTGCGGCCGAGGTCGGCCTTGAACGGCTCGACCCTGCGGCCCGTCTCGCGGGCCAGGCGGTCGGCCAGTGCGTGCAGGCGCTCCTCGCTGCGGGCGACCAGCAGGAGATCGTATCCCCGCTTGGCGAGCCGGTCGGCGTAGACCGCGCCGATGCCGGCGGACGCGCCGGTCACCACGGCGAGGCCCCTGGCGGCGGGGCTCTGGCTGTACTGGTTGGCCATCGTCTCTCTCCTGATCCTTCGCGCCAGTGGCTGGCGGCGTTCGATGGGAGAAAGCTACCGTTGCTGCGGCGCGGCGCAAATGTCATACTTGCGTCGATTCAGGACATAGGGACTCCGCCATGCAGCGCCTCGGCTTCGTCGTCTATCCGGACTGCTCGGTCATGGCGCTGGCGGCCGTCTCGGCCTTCGAGGTCGCCGACCTGATGGCGGACGGTGCGACCTACGACATCCACTTCGTCTCCGAGCGGGGCGGGCCGGTCCGCACGTCGGCCGGCATGACGATGGAGACGGAGATCTTCGGCGAGATGGCCTTCGACACGCTCGTCGTCGGCGGCGGCAGCTTCGTTCATCCGACGACGCCGGACCTCGTCGCCCTCGTGCGGCGCGCGGCCATCGAGGCACGGCGCGTCGCCGCGATCTGCACGGGAGCCTTCATCCTCGGCGAGGCCGGCCTGCTCGACGGCCGGCGGGTCACGACGCATTGGATGCACGCGCGGGAGTTGCAGAGCCGGTTCCCGGCCTGCTCGGTCGAGCCGGACCGCATCTACGTCACCGACGGGCCAATCTGGACGTCAGCGGGCATGAGCGCCGGCCTCGATCTCGCGCTCGCCCTGATCGAGGCGGATCTCGGTCAGGAGGTGGCGAAGGCGGTCGCCAGAAAGCTCGTGCTCTATCACCGCCGGGCGGGCGGACAGTCTCAGTTCTCGACCCTGCTCGACCTCGGCGCGAAGTCGGACCGCATCCAGGCCGCCCTGACCTATGCCAAGCAGAACCTCCACCGCTCGCTATCGGTGGAGGAACTGGCGGAGGCCGCCCGCCTCAGCCCACGCCAGTTCAGCCGCGTCTTCCACGCCGAGACCGGCCAGTCGCCCGCGAAGGCGGTTGAGACCCTGCGCGTCGAGGCGGCGCGCGTGCTGATGGAACGCAGCCGGCATCCGGTCGACGCCGTCGCCGACCAGACCGGCTTCTCGGACCGCAACCGGATGCGCCGCGCGTTCCTCCGTGCGTTCGGGCAGCCGCCGCAGGTCATCCGGCGCAATGCGCGCGGGACGCCGGATACGGCGAGCGCGTAGCGCGGAACGGCCGCCAGACCCGCGCGGCGCGACCGTGTCGCCGTCCGCGCTGCAACCAGGACGGTCGGGGACGGCCGCGAACCGTTCTTCCTTGGTCGCGGGGCCGTCCGGTGACGGAAGACCCGCGCCTCCTTTTTCCCGCAGGCCTCCCGTCAATCCGTCGTCCGCACCGTCCAGGTCGCCCGGCGGATGCCGTCCGCCGCGCCGAGCTTCGCGATCACCGCGTCGATCTCCTCCGGCTCGATCGCGGTGCTGACCAGGGTGGCGACCACCTCGACATCGTCGTCGCCGCGCTCCTCGACGTCGACCTCGCTCACCGGGTAGTGGGCCGCCTCCAGGCGCTCGACCAGGAGGTCGCGCACCTCCGACAGGCGGTCGGTGTCGGTGGTGGCGCGGACCTCGTAGGTCGCCTCGGAATCGCGCTCGTCGATCGGGATGCGGTTGATCGCGTTGACGAGGGGCCGCAGCAGCGTGTTGCCGGCGAGCACCGCGACGGTGACGAGCGCCGCCTCCGCCGCGAGATCGACGCCCGACAGGGCGCCGACCGCGGCCGAGCACCACAGCGTCGCCGCGGTGTTCAGGCCGCGGACGTTCATCCCCTCCTTCATGATGACGCCGGCGCCGAGGAAGCCGACGCCCGAGACCACGTAGGCGACGATGCGGATCGCGCCGTCGCCGTGACCGATGCGCATGCCGAGATCGACGAAGGCGGCGGCTCCCACCGCCACCAGCACGTTGGTGCGCAGGCCCGCGGTGCGCTGCCGGTACTGGCGCTCCGCCCCGATCAGCGTGCCGAGCACGAAGGCGCAGAGCAGGCTCAGGGCCGAGTTCAGGAATTCGCCGGCCTGGAAGGCCTGGATGATCGCCATCGCGTCGCGCCGCTCGTGAGGGATGTGCGCCAGCCCCGCGCGGCCCAGCGCCGAAACCCTGGCCTATAGCGGGGCCGTGTGACGGCCGGATAGCGCCGCCGTCAGGGCACGGTCTTGCCGGAGGGGGACGTCTTGGACGAGGGCACCTTGGACGAGGACGTCTTGGTATCCGGCCCCCTCAGCGCCGACCCCTTCAGGCTCTGGGCCTTGACCACCTTCGCCTTGTCCTTGCGGGCCTTGGCGCCCTCGGCTCCGGCGGCGCGGATCAGGGCGGCGAGCCCGGCCTCGGTCACCGCCTCCGCCGCCTCCGGCACGCTGAACCAGCGGCACTCGCGCTCGGCCTGCTCGGGCCAGGTCTTGAGCTGCTTGCGCACCTCCAGGCGGAAGACCTGGACCTGGCACAGGACCGCGTCGCGGCTCTTCAGGCGCTTGTTGTAGAAGTAGCTGCCGAGCGCCCGCCGGCCGACTCGGCCGATCAGGCCCGCCTCCTCGTAGGCCTCGCGGGCGGCGGCCTCGTAGTTCTTCAGGCCCTTCATCGGCCAGCCCTTGGGCACCACCCAGCGCCGGGTCTCGCGGGAGGTGATGAGCATGACCTGGAGGCCGCCATCCGGCCCGGGCCGGACCGGCAGCACGGCGACCTGCCGGCGCGGCTCGCCGCCGCGCTCCGACCAGCCGGTCAGGAACCCCGCCAGGGCCTTCAGGCTCTTCATGATCCGGCGCGGTCCGCGGCGGAACGGCGGCCCGGGCGGCAGCGGGGAGGACGGCTTGGGCGAGAGCTCGGGCAGGGCCGGGGGCAGGTCACGGATGTCACGTCGCGGCGCACTCGCTGGTCCGTTCCCGGGCCGATACCCGGGACACCCCGTTTGGGAGGGATCCCGGCGCGGGTTCCCCTCGCGAGAAACCGCATCGGCCGGGAAAGATCCATCGGGCACGCTTCCGCGGTCCGGACTCCCTCGCGGCGGACGACGCACCCCTCCCGTCCCTTTAGCCGTGACGGGCCGCAGCGCTCAAGCAGGATTTGTTAACCGGCAAAACAATCGTCGCGCCGGGGTCAGGGCTCGCCGCCGAGGGTGGCGATGAGGGCGTCGAGCCGGGCGCGCAGGTCGGCGATCTCGCCCTCCGACATTTGCAGGGTCCGCACCACCGAGCGGCGCACCTCGACCGCCTCGGCCTGGAGGGCCTGGCCCTCCTCGGTCAGGCTGATCTCGACCTCGCGCTCGTCGGCCTGCCGCCGGGTGCGGCGCACGAAGCCGGCGGCCTCGAGGCGCTTGAGCACCGGGGTCAGCGTGCCGGAATCGAGGCGCAGGCGCCGGCCGATGTCGGAGACGGTCAGCCCGTCATTCTCCCACAGCACGATCAGCACGAGGTACTGCGGATAGGTGAGGCCCAGCCGCTCCAGCAGCGGCCGGTAGCACTTCGTCATGCGGTGGGAGGCCGCGTAGAGGGCGTAGCAGAGCTGGTTGTCGAGCCGCAGCGCTTCCACACCTGACAGGACAGGCTCGAGAGAGTTCATGTTCACACCATACCGACGGCACCTGGGCGCCGCCCCCGCCGCAGGATCTTCATTCAGCCAGCCTAACACGCCAGCCGGACCACCGAAATCCATGCGGATGCGTTCGATGGTGAACGATCATCTCTCGGATGGGGCTGCATCCGCAACAGCATAAGATGGGCGACAGGATCGCGGCCGCCCGAAATCACGGGCCCGGCCGGAAAATCCCGGCGCGCTCCGGCTCAGCGCCGGCCGTCGAGCGGCGGACGGAGGCGGCGCTCGACCAGCGGCCGGCCGGCCCGGCGCTCGACGATCACCGTGCGCGGACCGCGCAGGCCGCTGCCGGTGCTGATGATCCGCTCCGGCGCGCGCTCGGTCTTCGGCTTGGCGGCGAGCGCCTGCGCCGCCTGGAGCACGTGCGGGCGCACCTCCTCTAGCGGCAGGCCGATCAGGCCCGCGGCGATCTCGACCTGCTGCTCGACGTCGTCGGCGAGGTCCTGCGCCGCCGCCACCGCCTCGGAGACGGTGGGGGGCTCCTTGCGCACCCGGATCGGGGGCAGGTTGCGGGGCTTGTCGGTCGGCTTCTTCACGGGGCGGCTCATCATCATGCGGCTGAGCATAGCGCGGAGATCGCGATTGTTGCAGTGCAACACGCGCATGTCCAACCCGGCGCCGCTGGAATGGTTGCGCCTCCCTCACGGTTAGTCCCCGCTGCGGCCAGGGGAATTCGAGCCCGTCCGGTGCGCGGAACGGGATATCGGGCATAACGTCGCAGCCCTGCGCGGCGTCCGGCTTGCCCGGACCCGGCGGACCTGGGAGACTTGGGCGGCCATGACCGATCTGCCCCGCCTCGACCCGCGCCTGACCCCCGCCCGGCCCGACCTCGCCGACGAGCGCCTGCGCGGCCGCGTCGAAGCGGCGCGCTACGTGCCCGGCCGGGCGCAGCGGATCGTCGTGCCCGTCGCCCCCTTGCGGCGCGCGCCCGATCCGGCCGCCGCCCTCGACAGCGAGGCCCTCCTCGGCGAGGCCGTCACGGTCTACGACGTGCGCGACGGCTGGGCCTTCGCGCAGCTCTCCGCCGACGGCTATGTCGGCTACCTCCCGGCCGAGGCGCTCGGGCCTGCGGATCCCGCCCCGACCCACCGGGTCTCGGCCTTGCGCACCTTCCTCTACCCCGCCGCCGACCTGAAGCGTCCGGTCCTCGGTGCGCTCGGCCTCGGCGCCCTCGTGGCGGTGGCGGCGCGGGAAGGCGCCTACGCGCGCCTCTCCGACGGGTCCTTCGTCTGGGCCGGGCACCTCGCGCCCCTCGGTGCGGTCGAGCCCGACGTCGCCGCGACGGCGCTTCGCTTCCTCGGCACGCCCTATCTCTGGGGCGGGCGCAGCAGCCTCGGGCTCGACTGTTCCGGGCTGGTCCAGACGGCGCTCGCCGCCGCCGGCATCCCGGCGCCACGCGACAGCGACCAGCAGGAGGCGGCGCTCGGCGAGGCTTTGGCGCTCGCCCCGGATCTTTCCGGCCTGCGGCGAGGCGACCTGGTATTCTGGCGCGGCCATGTCGGGATGATGCTCGACGAGACCCGGCTGATCCACGCCAACGGCCACCACATGGCGGTGGCGGTCGAGCCCCTGGCCGAAGCCGAAGGCCGCATCCGCGCCGGCCGGACCGGGCCGGGCACGGGAGACGGGGCGATCCTCACGGTGCGGCGCCTGAAACCCGCCGCCTGACAGGGCGTTCGGCCAGTCCGGCGCGGCGACGATCGCCGTAACCCTGCGGCAATTTCGCCCGGCAGGACGGCGATGTCGCGCGTAATTCCGTGGACATCTGGCGGGATCTTGATTGCGCGCGGCCGTTCATGCCTCGCGCCGGCCATAACCCGCGGTAGAATGGCGCCGGGAACCGCCGCCGGCGGTCCTTTGTCTCCCGAGCCCTGAGGACACCTGCCCGCGATGCTGACCGGTTCGGCCATCACCCGCGCCCTCGTCATCGTCGTGCTGGCCGCCGGCCTCGCCGGGCTGTGGCAGTTCCTGATGCCGCGCGCCGCCGGCCCGCACGTCTCCGAGCCGCAGAAGCGCGCCGAGGCCGGCCGGAGCACGGCGCCGGCCCCGACCAGTGGGGACGCGGTGCGATCGGTCTATCCGGGCGGCCCGCGCCCGGCCGATCCGCCGGCGCCGCGCCCGGCCCCGACGGCGGAGGCGCCCCCGGCGGCGAGCCCCGCCCCCGCGAGCCCCGTTCCCATGCCGGCGCCGGTTCCCGCGCCGCCTCCCGCTCCGGCGCCCTCCCCTCCCCCGGTGTTCACCCCGGCCGCGCCCTCCGCGCCGCTGCCGCCGGCCGAGACCACCGCCGACGCGCCGTCGGGCGGCACGGTCGATCTCAACACCGCCAGCGTGGCGGAACTGAACGGCCTGGGCGGCGGCATGATCGGCAAGGCGATCATCGCCAAGCGGCCCTATGCCTCCCCGGGCGAGCTCCTGTCGAAGCGGGTGCTGAGCCGGGCGACCTACGACAAGATCAAGGGTCAGGTGACGGTGCGGTAAGTTTTCGGATTCTCATGCCGGAGGCGCGGCCGTTCCATCCGGCGTCGCGATCGCGCTCCCGTTCGCATCGATCCCGGATTTCGCTGCAAGGCACCGGGATGACCAGGGAGACCTGGATCCGGCCGGCCGAACCGAACCGGCCTTCGGAACGAGATCGTGGCCGGCACCGGCCCCCGGATGCGCCGCACCGGGGGCCGTTCCGCTCACGCCGCCATCGGCGCCGGGATCTCGGTCTCGCGCTCGGTCACGAGGTCGGCGGCGATGCGGCCGGAGCCGGCTGCCATGGTCCAGCCGAGCGTGCCGTGGCCGGTATTGAGCACGAGGCCGCGGATCGCGGTGCGGCCGAGATAGGGAACGTTCGAGGGCGTGGTCGGGCGCAGGCCGCTCCAGGCGGTGGCGGCGGAAAAGTTGCCGGCATTCGGGAAAGTGCGCCGGGCGTTCTCCAGGATCGCCGCGACGCGCGCGGCATCGAGGTGGCGAGTGTAGCCCGACAGTTCGGCGGTGCCGGCGACGCGCAGGTGGGTGCCGAGGTTCGAGTAGACCAGCTTGTACTCGTCGTCGGTGAGGCTGACCTGCGGGGCGCCGTTATGGCCCTCGATCGGGATCGAGACCGAGTAGCCCTTGGCCGGGTAGATCGCCAGGTTGACGCCGTAGCGGCGCAGGAACGGCGCCGACCACGCGCCGAGCGAGACGACGACGTTCGGGGCGGTGAGCCGCTGGTGCCCGCCCGCCACCATCGCCTCGACGCCGGTGATCCGGTCGCCGCTTGGCGAGAGCAGCAGGCGCGTCGCCTCCGAGCCGTACAGGAAGGTCGCGCCCATCGCGGCGGTGCGGGCGGCGAGCGCCTGGGTGAAGGCGCGGGCGTCGCCGCTCTCGTCCTCCGCCGTGTAGGTGGCGCCGACCACGTCGTCGATGGCGTGGGCGAAGGCCGGCTCGATCGCCAGCACCTCGTCGCGCGAGACCACCCGGCGCTCGCAGCCGTGCTGGCGCATCAGTTCGGCGACGGGCTTGGCCGCCTCGAACTCCCGGGCGTCGCGATAGAAATGCAGGATGCCGAGGGTCTTCTCCGCGTAGGACAGGTTCTCCGCGGCGCGGATCTCCTGGAGCTTGGCGCGGCTATAGGCGCCGAGCCGCACGATCTCGACGGTGTTGCGGCGTGCCCGCTCGGGGGTGCAGTTGCGCAGGAAGCCGGCGATCCACGACCACTGGTGCCGGTCGAGGCGGGGCGTGAACAGGAGCGGCGCCTTCGCGTCGAACAGCCACTTCATCACCTTGAGCGGCGCCGAGGGGTTCGCCCACGGCTCGGCGTGGCTCACCGAGATCTGACCGCCATTGGCGTAGCTGGTCTCGAGGCCGGCGCCGCCCTGGCGGTCGATCACGCAGACCGACAGGCCGGCCTTCGCGGCCCAGTAGGCGGTGGCGGTGCCGACGACGCCGGCGCCGAGCACGATGAGGTCGAAGGAGGTTTTCTGTCCCGACACGCGTTCCATCCTTCCCGCCGGTCTTGCGGCAGGTCGCAGGAGTTGGAACTCTGTTCGGGTGGCCTGAGAGATTCGCCGGGCCTTGCGACCCGGCTTGCTCCATCGGCGGGCGTCGAAGCGCCCTCTCCAGAGTGCCCTCTCGATCGCGGTCCTTCTACCTGAGAGCTTCGGCGCGCAGCACGGCTGGCACGCCTTTCCCCTTCGGTGCCGGCGCGAAGCCGGTCTCTCCCGCGATCGTCAACGGACGGCCGAGGCTGTAGCACGGCCGTAGGGTTGCGCAAAAGAGCAAAGATCGGTCGCTCCCGCGCGAGGCGGGATCGACCGCTCCCGCTCAGGCGCGGCAGGCCTCGAAGCCCTTCCGGATGGCGTCCGGATCGAGGTGGCGGCCGATGAACACGACGCGGGATTCGCGCGGGTCGCCCGGCTTCCACTCGTCCTGGAGGTCGCCGTCGAGGATCATGTGCACGCCCTGGAAGACGAAGCGGCGCGGCTCGTCGGGGAAGCTGACGATGCCCTTGCAGCGCAGGATGTCGGGGCCCTGGACCTGGGTCAGGTCGGAGATCCACGGCATGAACTTGTTCGGATCGACCGCGCCGGGGATCCGCGCCGAGATCGACTGGATCTCGTCGGAATGGTGGTGATGGTGGCCTTCCTCCAGGAAGTCCGGCTCGACCTCGATGATGCGCGATAGGTCGAAGGCCTTGCGGTCGAGGACGGTCGCGAGCGGCACGGCGCAGTGCTGGGTGCGGTGGATCTCGGCGGACGGGTTGATCGACCGGATCTGGCGCTCGACCGCGTCGAGGCCGGCCTCGTCGACGAGGTCGGACTTGTTGAGCAGGATCACGTCGGCGAAGGCGACCTGGTTCTTGGCCTCGGGGGCGTCCTTCAGGCGCTCGGACAGCCACTTGGCGTCGGCCACCGTCACCACCGCGTCGAGGGTGGCGGCCTCGCCGACGTCCTGGTCGACGAAGAAGGTCTGGGCGACGGGAGCGGGGTCGGCGAGGCCGGTGGTCTCGACGATGATCGCGTCGAACTTGCCCTTGCGCTTCATCAGCCCGTCCATGATGCGGATCAGGTCGCCGCGCACGGTGCAGCAGATGCAGCCGTTGTTCATCTCGAACACTTCCTCGTCGGCGCCGACCACGAGGTCGTTGTCGATGCCGATCTCGCCGAACTCGTTGACGATCACGGCGTAGCGCTTGCCGTGCGGCTCGGTGAGGATGCGGTTGAGGAGGGTGGTCTTGCCGGCGCCGAGATAGCCGGTGAGCACCGTGACGGGGATCTTGTCGGACATGCGGGGCCGTCTGTTCGCGGGTGAGCCGGGCGCCGGGGGGCGCCGCGACGGGTGATATAGTGTGTCACTCCGCCCGGCGCGAGGCCGGTTCGGGAGGGGTGAACCGGGCGACGTCGCGCAGCAGCTCGACGAAGGCGCGCGCGCCGTGGTCGAGGAGGGCGCGGCCGGCCTCCGCCGTGCCGAGGCGCGCGTCGCCGATGGCGCCGGCCGGGTTGAGATCCTGCGCGTGCCAGGCGAGCGCGGCCGGGCGCCCGGCGCGCAGGTGGGTGTAGGCGCGTTCCATCCGGCGGCTCTCCGGCACGAAGTCGCGGATCGCGTCGCGCCGCACCAGGTCGGGGCGGAGCGCCAGCATCAGGGCGGTCTCGATCCCGCCGCCATGGATGCCGTGGCGCACCTCCTCGTCCGGAAAGAGGCCCGGCGGGGTGCCGAAGCGGCTCCAGGCGGTGGTGACCGCCACCATCCCGTGCCGGCCGCGCAACCCGAGCGCCACGAGGTCCATGAGCGCGCTGTTGCCGCCATGCGAGGAGACGATGACGAGCCGGGTGCAGCCCGCCCGCACCACCCCGTCGCCGATCTCGCCCCAGGCCTGCAGCGCCGTCTCCGGGCTCAGGGTCAGGGTGCCGGGAAAGTCCCCGTGCTCGGGCGACAGGCCGACCGATTGCACCGGCAGCACCCGCACGTCGAGGTCGTCGGGGACGAGGTCCACGATCCGCGCCAGGTAGCCCTCGGCGATGACGACGTCGGTGGAGAGCGGCAGGTGCGGCCCGTGCTGCTCCACGGCCGCCACCGGCAGCACCGCCACGGTGGCGCGCAACCCTCCGTCGCGGCATTCCTCGGTGGTCAGGTCGCCCCAGGGCCGGGCCGGCATTGTGCACTCTCCCTCGCTCGCGCGGCCGACCATAAGCCGCGGACGCATCGGCCGAAACCGCCTCTGCGTCATCCAGGCGTCACAGGCCGGCTGGCATGTGCGCCGTCGGGGGCGCCACGCGGCGCCCCGCCCGCCGTCCTTGCGCCGACACCGCACGCGCGGCAGGATTTGTCTCGAGAGCGGGGGCGGATGCCATGGCAGCGGGCGAGCAGGCTTTGGCCGTGGACGTGCCGCGCCGGTCGGCCAAGCGCCACCGTCCCCCCGGCGCCAAGAGCGTCGGCTGGGCCCTGATGCAGGCGGCCCGCCTCCATCGCGGCCGCATCGGCGACCGCCTGGCCGAGCTCGACCTCTTCGCCGGCCAGGAGCAGGTGGTGCAGGCCCTGGCCTCGGCCGGCACCATGACCATGGGCGACCTCGCCGCGACCCTGCGGGTGCGCCCGCCCACCGCCTCGAAGACCATCACGCGGCTCGCCGCCATGGGGGTGGTCGAGCGCCGGACCGAGGCCGGGGACGGCCGCATCGTCCGGGTGCGGCTGACCGAGTCCGGGTTGGCCAAGGCCGCGGCGATCGAGGGCCTGTGGGACGAGATCGAGGCCGAGATGCTGGAGGGCTTCGACAACAAGGAGCGCCGGCGCCTGCGCAAGCTCCTGCGCCGCGCCGCCCGCAACCTCGCCGAGGCCGCCGGCCTCGAAGCGCACGATTCCGATGCCGAGGCCGAGGACGACCTCGACGGCGGGGATTCCAGCCGCGACATGGACTGACGCGCGGGGCTCGGATCGAGCCGAGGCACGGACTGATCACGCAGCCTATATCTTCCTGCCGAACGGATTAGTTCGCACGCCGCCTGCTCGATCTCGAAGATCAGGCCGCGCATAACCGTTATCGCCTTACCAGCAACATCGTTTTCCATTCTTCTGCCGTACACACGATCGGCTTGCGGTGGGCGCAAGGTGATTCTTCCGGTGCAGGCGAGTGGCCGATCACGAACATCGCGGGACGAGCGCGGCGGGACCGTCCGGATTCCACGCGCGCCCGCTTCGCACCCACGTGGCGGCCCTGGCGGTCGCCCTCCTGGTGCCGGCGCTCCTCATCATCGGGCTGATCGCGCAACGCTGGGTCCAGGCCGAGCAGGCGCGGATGGAGGAGCGGACCGCGACCCTCAACGCCCACGCGGTGGAGCAGATCGACCGCTTCCTCACCGGCCAGATCGCGATGCTGCAGGCGCTCGCCACCTCGCCGGCCCTGGAGGTGGAGGATTTCGCCCGGTTCGACCGCCAGGCGCGGGAGCTGGTGCGCCTCCAGGGCACCACCATCGTGCTGCTCGACACCGACGGGCAGCAGCGCGTGAACACGCGGCTGCCCTGGGGGGCGCCTCTGCCCCGGACGATCCTCGACAACCACCGGTTGTTGAGGGAGACCGGCGCACCGGCGATCTCCGATCTCTTCTTCGGAGCCGTCACCGGCAAGCCGACCGTCGTCGTCACCGTGCCGGTGCGGCGCGACGGCGCGCCGACCTACTTCCTGAACGCCACCCTGCCGGCCTCGCTGTTCGGCGAGCTCTTGCGGGAAGCGGGCGTCTCCGCGCCCTATTCCGGCTCGGTCGCCGACCGGAACGGGATCATCATCGGCCGGTCGGTCGATACCGAGGTGGCGGCCGGCAAGCCGCTGCCGGGCTTCCGCTCGGTCGGCGGGACGACGGGGCAGTGGTGGGGCCGCAACCTCAGCGGCATCCCGGTCTTCGGCACCCATCACCGCTCCGCCCTCTCGGGCTGGGTGGTGACGATCGGCGTCGAGCAGGCGGCGCTGCGGGCGCCCTTCGTCACCTCGGTGCTGGTGCTGGCGCCGGTGATCCTCGGCCTGACGCTGATCGCCCTGATCGCCTCGCTGCTCGTCGGTCGCCGGATCCTGCTCGCCAAGGCGCTGCTGGCGCAGGCCGCTGCCGACCTCAGCCAGGGCGTGACCTTGCGAATGCCGGTGACGCCGATCCGCGAGGTGAACGAGGTCGGGGCGGTGCTGGCGCAGACCTCCGCGATCCTGCAGCGGCAGGCCGATGCCCTGCGCCGGAGCAACGCCGATCTCGAGGACCGCATCGCCGCCCGCACCCGGGAGCTCGTCGCCAAGGAGGCGGTGCTCACGATGACCCTCGACGCGATGGACCAGGGCCTGATCATGGTCGACGCGCAGGGGCGGGTCGCCGTCACCAACCGGCGGCTCGCCGAGCTCCTCGACCTCGACCCCGCCTTCCTGGCCACGCGCCCGTCGCGGGCGGAGATGCGGCGGGTGCTCACCGCGGCGGGGGAGTATGCGGGGATCGATCCGGCCTTCGAGCGCGCGATCTCGGTCGGCGACCTCGCGGTGATCGGCGCGCGCTACGAGCGCACGCGGCCGAACGGCACGATCCTGGAGGTGCACAACGCGCCGACCGCCGATGGCGGCGTCCTGCGCACCCTCACCGACATCACGGCGCGCCGCGAGGCCGAGGCGGCGCTTCGGCGCGAGAAGGCCCTGCTCGACGCGACGCTCGCCAACATGGACCAGGGCGTGCTGGTGATCGACGCCGCCGGCATCGTCCAGCTCTGCAACGGGCGGGCGATCGACCTCCTCGGCCTGCCGCCGGACTACCGCCACGGTCATCCGGCCTTCGCCGACCTCGTCGCCTGGCAGGCCGCAAGCGGCGAGTTCGGCGAGGCCCGGGCGGAGCGCGAATCCTGGCTCAAGCTCCGGGGCGACCTCCTCGGCGCCCCGCCGGTCTACGAGCGCACCCGCCCGGACGGCACGGTGCTCGAGGTGCGCACCGTGCGCCTCGCCGAGGGCGGGGCGATCCGCACCTTCTCGGACGTGACCGAGCGCAAGCGGCGCGAACTCGCCGTCATGGAGGCCAACCGCGTCGCCGAGGCGGCCAGGCTCCAGGCCGAGGCCGCGCAGCGCCAGGCGGAGGCCGCGAGCGCGGCCAAGACCGAGTTCCTCGCCACCATGTCGCACGAGATCCGCACGCCGCTGAACGGCGTGATCGGCTACGCCGAGCTGCTGGTCCGCTCGGGCGACCTGTCGCCGGCCCAGAGCCGCAGCGCCGTGCGGATCCAGGAGGCGGGCCAGGCCCTGCTGACGGTGGTCAACGACGTGCTCGACTTCTCGAAGATCGAGGCCGGGCAGATCGACCTCGACCCGCAGCCCTTCGCGCCGGCGGCGCTCGCCGACGGCGCGGTGTCGATCGTCAGGACCGCGGCCGACGCCAGGGGGCTGGCGCTCTTCGTCGAGACCGCGCCGGATCTCGCGCCCCGCCTCGTCGGCGACCCGGACCGGCTGCGCCAGGTGCTGCTCAACCTCCTCAACAACGCGATCAAGTTCACGCCGGCGGGCCGCGTCACCCTGCACCTCGCGAGCGCGCCGCTCGCCGACGGGCGCCACGCCCTGCATGTTGCGGTCAGCGATACCGGGATCGGCATCCCGGCCGACCGGCTCGGGCAGCTCTTCCAGCGCTTCAGCCAGGTCGACGGCTCGATCCGGCGCCGCTTCGGCGGCACCGGCCTCGGCCTGGCGATCAGCCGGAAGCTGATCGAGGCGATGGGCGGCGAGATCGGGGTCGAGAGCCGGCCGGGCGCGGGCTCGACCTTCCGGTTCGCCGTGCCGCTGGCGCCGGCGGCGCAGGAGGATCCGGCCCGGGAGCGATCCTTGCCCGCGCCGCTCGCGCGGCCGGCCAAGGTTCTCCTCGTCGAGGACAGCCCGATCAACCAGGACATCGCCCGCGCCATCCTGGAGCGCCGCGGCCACCACGTGAGCGTGGCCGGCGACGGTGCCGAGGCGATCTCGGCCCTCCAGGTGGACCGTTACGACGTGGTGCTGATGGACGTGCAGATGCCCGGCATGGACGGGCTGACCGCGACGCGCCACATCCGCGGCCTCGGCCCCCCGGCAAGCCGCCTGCCGATCGTGGCGCTCACCGCCAACGTGCTGCCGCAGCAGGTCGCCCAGTTCCGCGCCGCCGGCATGGACGACCACGTCGGCAAGCCGTTCCGGCCCGACGAGTTGCTGGCGACGGTGGAGCGGTGGAGCGCGACGCGGACGGCCGACGCGGCCTGACAGCGCTTGCCGCGGCCGCGCGGGCCTCCATCTCCCGCGCCGGAACCGACACGGAGAGACCGCCATGGCCAAGCAGGAACGCAGCGCGCTGATCATCGGGGCCTCGCGGGGCCTGGGGCTCGGGCTGGTGCGGGCCTTCCTCGCCCGCGGCTGGGACGTCACCGCCACCGCCCGGGGCGAGGCGCCGGCGCTCGCGTCCTTGAGCCCCGCCGCGCCCGCCCTCGCGCGGGTCGACATCGACGACGACGCGGCCGTGGCGCGGCTGCATGGCGACCTCGCGGGAAAAAGCTTCGACGTGGTGTTCGTGGTGGCGGGGATCGCCGACGGCGCCCACGTGCCGCTGCCGCAGGGCGACCGGGCGAGCGCGCTCAAGGTCTACGAGACCAACGCGGTGAGCCCGATCCGCTTCGCCGAGACCTTCGCCGACCGGGTCGCCCCCGGCGGCCTGATGGTGCTGATGAGCTCGATCCTCGGCAGCGTCTCGCTCAACGAGGGCGGCACCTGGGAGAGCTACCGGGCGAGCAAGGCCGCCCTCAACACGCTCGCCCGCTCCTTCTCCGCCCGTCACCGCGACGCGGCCTTCGGCACCGTGCTGATGCATCCGGGCTGGGTGCGCACCGACATGGGCGGTCCCGACGCCGACATCGACGTGGCGACGAGTACCGAGGGGATGGTGGCGGTGGTCGAGGGGCGGCTCGGGCAGCGGGGCTGCGCGTACGTGGATTACCGGGGGGAGACGGTGGCGTGGTAGGGTCGCTGCTACGCCTGCCTCCAAACTGCACCGGCCAGTCGCGATCGCCTCGCCGCTACTGGCTGGTCAATGCACCATCATGGTGTATTATAACACATGTCCGAGAAGCGGAAGCCGACTTATGACCTCGACAGCTTCCAAGCCTGGGCCAAGAGCCCCCGCTTCCGCGTAGCAGGATCGGCCATCCGGACTGCGGCAGAGATCGGCTTTGGTGCAACCGACATGATCGACGCCATTCAGACCATGCAAAGGCGACACTTCAACAAGTCAGTCACCTCGCATCATAATTCGCGCGAATGGCAGGACGTTTACCACGTACCGTCCGAGATAGGTATATTGTACGTCAAATTCAGATCTGACACCGTCACTGAGTTTCTGCTACTGTCGTTCAAGGAGAGGAACGATGGATGAAACACCTGTCTGTCCTGTGACCGGCGAATCGATGATTAGGGATACCCGTCCTTTCGTAATTTCCTACAAAGGTCGCAAGCAAAATATCTCTTTGCCGGGCTGGTACTGCGATAACAGCGGGGAAAGTATCCATTCGCGTGAAGACCTCAAAGTTTCAGATCGCGCGTTGATGGCACTCAAGGCTGAGGTTGACGGTCTTGCAACCCCGAGCGAAGTCGCTCGTGTTCGCAAGAAGCTCGGCCTATCGCAAGTGAAAGCAAGCGAGATCCTGGGTGGTGGGCCTCGTTCGTTCCAGAAATATGAGAGCGGAGAAATAACTCCGAGCAGAGCCATGACAAATCTCCTGCGAGTCATGGAGAGACATCCTGAAGAAATTCACAGAATTGAAGCAGAAATACTAGATATGACTGGGCCGCACTCAATCGATAAATAATTCTTCGCTTTAAATAATTGCCAGCTTGCCGAGGGGTTCGGCGCACAGGGAACTGTCTCACTCCCCCGCCAACCCCCTTCCCAACGCCCCCACCACGATCTCGATCTGCCCGCGCAGGACCGGCTCGCTCAGCACCATCAGCTTCTCGTCGAGGCCGAGGCTGACGAGGCCGTGGGTGGCGGAGAACAGGGAGCGGGCGAGCAGCGCCCGCTCGCGGTCCCTGAGATCGGGCCGCAGCACCCGCAGCGGCGCCTCGATGTAGCGGAACAGGCGCACCTGCTCGACGAGGTACCAGTCCGGCAGCGCGTGCGTGACCCGGTGCTGGAACAGGGCGCGCCAGCGCGCCGGATGGGCCGCCGCGAAGTGCAGGTAGGCCACCGCCAGCCGCACCAAGGCCTCCACCGCCGCGCCCCGCTCGGCCGGGGTCGGCGCGCCCTCCGGCCCCGGCGCGATCGGCACCGCGGTGATCGCCCGCTCGAACAGGGCGAGCGTGCGCAGGTTCACCCGGAGGATCAGGGCGTCGAGGTCGGGAAACACCGTGTAGATCGTGCCGAGCGCGCAGCCGACATCCCGGGCGAGGTCGCGCGCCTTCAGGGCCGACAGGCCGTCGGCCGCGATGGTGGCCTCCGCCGCGTCGATCAAGGCTGTCCGCAGCCGCTCCCGCCGGTCGTCGTTGCGCATGCCGTACCCGCCTCTCGCGTGCGTTTTCGCACCGTCGTGGAAAACCTCGTGAACGTCGTTCAAATTCGCGCTTGAACAACGTTCAGAGATGTGGAAATCTGCGTTCGTGAACAACGTTCACGCCAGCGGAGCCACCGATGCTCAACCTCCTCTCCACCCTCGTCCGGGGCGCCGCCGCAAGGGCCGCCGAGGACCTTCACGACCAGCACGCCTTCCTGATCCTGGAGCAGCAGCTGCGCGACGCGGCCGCCGCCCTCGACGACAGCCGCCGGACGCTGGCGCGCGCCATCGCCCAGGAGGCGGCCGACGGGAAGCGCCAGGCCGCGCTTACCGCCCGCATCGCCGAACTGGAGGCCAGCGCCGTCGCGGCGCTCACCGGCGGGCGCGAGGACCTGGCGACCGAGGCCGCCGAGGCGCTGGCCGAGATGGAGGAGGAGGCGCAAGGGCTGGAGGCGGCCCGCGCGGCCTACGCGGCGGAGGTCGCGGCCCTGCGCCGGGCGGTGCGCAAGGGCAGCCGGCAATTCGCCGAACTGGAACGCGGCCAGCGCATCGCCCGGGCGGCGGAGGCCGTGCAGCGCCTGCGGGCCCGGCGCGGGCAGGGCCTCGGGAGCCCGGCGGCGCTCGCCGAGGCGCAGGCCACCCTGCGGCGCCTGCGCGAGGCCCAGGCCGCGGACGCGGCCTCCGACGAGGCGCTGGCGATCATCGAGGCGGCGGCACCGGACTCCCTGTGCGAGCGCCTGGAGGAGGCTGGCTTCGGCCCGCGCACCCGCCCGAGCGCCGGCCGCGTGATGGAGCGCCTGCGCGCTCAAGCAGAGGCTCGGACCAACGCCGCCTGAGCGCGGCCCACCCACCGTCTCACGCTTTCGAGGAAACCCCATCCATGACCTCGCAGACCTCGCAGCACACCTCCGCCTGGGTGGCCTTCACCTACGCCTCCTTCATCGGCGCCGCCACCATGGTGGCCGGCGGCATCCTGTTCCTGCCCCTCGATCTCTGGACCAAGGGCTACCTCGCCATGGGGGTGACGATGCTGGTCCAGTCCTGCATCACCCTCGTCAAGACCGTGCGTGACGTCCACGAGGGCAAGCGCCTCGTCAACCGCATTGAGGATGCCCGGGCCGAGCGCCTGCTGATGGAGATGGGCAAGGAGTAGACCGTCTCCACCGGCAGGCCGTCCCCCGACATCGGATCGCCGCAAGGGATCGCCAGAGGGGATCACCCCGAGACCACGGCGGCAAAGCCGGTTAGGGTTTCCCGGCTAAGGGCTTCGTCTCCTGCCGCGGCGGCGCCCGGCCCATCCGCCCACCCGTCACCGAGCGAGGAACGCTCTCCATGTCCGGATCGCTGATGGCCAGCCGGCGCTTCGCGCCCCTGTTCTGGTGCCAGTTCTTCTCCGCCTTCAACGACAACTTCCTCAAGAACGCCCTGGTGTTCCTGATCATGTTCGGGGCGGGCGGGGTCGGCGGCGGAGCGGATGGCGGCTCGGCGGCCCTGGTGACGCTCGCCGGCGCGGCCTTCATTGCGCCGTTCTTCTTCCTCTCGGGCCTCGGCGGGGAACTGGCCGACCGCTACGACAAGGCGTTCATCGCGCGGCGCCTCAAGGCGGCGGAGATCGTGGCGGCGGGCGTCGCGGTGCTCGGCTTCTGGCTCGCCTCGGTTCCGATCCTGTTCGTGGCGCTCGTGCTGTTCGGGATCGTCGCGGCCCTGTTCGGGCCGATCAAGTACGGCATCCTGCCCGATCACCTCGAACGGGCCGAACTGCCGGCCGGCAACGCGCTCATCGAGGCCGCGACCTTCCTCGCCATCCTCACCGGCACCATCGCGGGGGGCCTGGCCGTCACCCATGGCGGGGCGCACGCCTTCGGGCTCCTGGTGATGGGCTTTGCCGTCCTGTGCTGGCTCGCGAGCCTCCTGATCCCGAAGACTGGCGAGGCGGCACCTACGCTGACCGTCGACCGCAACGTGCTGCGCTCGACCGGCGGCCTGATGCGCGATCTCTACGCGGACACGCGGCTGTGGCGCACCGGCGTCATCACCAGCTGGTTCTGGCTCGTCGGCGCCGTGGTGCTCGCCCTGCTGCCCGCGCTCGTGAAGGGCACCTTCGGCGGCGACGAGACCGTGGTGACGGCGCTGCTGGCCATGTTCTCGGTCGGCGTGGCTCTCGGATCGGGCCTCGCCTCCTGGCTCTGCGCCGGGCGGATCGTGATGCTGCCGACGCCGATCGCGGCGCTGATCATGGGCCTCGTCTCCCTCGATCTCGCCCACGTCGCCGCGACCGGCGTGCCGCCCCTCTCGCCCGTTGGCGCCCTCGATTTCCTCGGCTCCTGGCGCGGCGCGCGGATCGCCCTCGATTTCGTCCTGCTGGCGGCGGCGGCTGGCCTGTTCATCGTGCCGTCCTTCGCCGCGCTCCAGGCCTGGACCCCGAAGGAGCGCCGCGCCCGGGTCATCGCCGCCTCGAACGTGCTCGCCGCGGCCCTCATCGTCCTCGGCGCGGTCGGCCTCGCGGTGCTCCAGAAGGCGGGGCTGTCCTCCGCCGGCCAGTTCCTGATCGTCGGCATCGCCAACCTGCTGGCCGGGATCGCGATCCTCCTGGTCCTGCCAACCAGCGGTTTTCGCGATTTCCTGTCGATCCTGTTCCGGGCCTTCTACCGGCTGGAGGTGCGCGGCATCGAGAACGTCGAGAAGGCGGGGCCGAACGCCATCATCGCCCTCAACCACGTCAGCTTCCTCGATGCCGGCCTCGCCCTGTCGCTGACCGAGCGCGATCCCACCTTCGCCATCGACCACGCCATCGCGCAGAAATGGTGGGTGCGTCCCTTCCTGTGGCTGACCCGGGCGCTGCCGCTCGATCCCACGAAGCCGATGGCGACGCGCACCCTCATCAACGCCGTGAAGTCCGGCGAGACGCTGATCATCTTTCCCGAAGGCCGGCTCACCGTCACCGGCAGCCTGATGAAGGTCTATGACGGCGCCGGCCTCATCGCCGACAAGTCCGGCGTGCCGGTGGTGCCGGTGAAGATCGAGGGGCCGGAGCACACGGTGTTCTCGCGCTTGTCGCGCGCCCAGGTGCGCCGGCGCTGGTGGCCGAAATTCACCGTGACGGTGCTGGAGCCGGTGCGGCTCGACCTCGATCCCGCGCTCAAGGGCAAGGCCCGCCGCCAGGCCGCGGGCGCCGCGCTCTACGGGGTGATGTCGGACCTGATCTTCCGCACCGCGCCGGTCGACCGCACGGTGTTCGACGCGGTGGTCCAGGCCGCCGAGCGCGAGGGAACCGGCCGCGTCGCGGTCGAGGATCCGGTGTCGGGCAAGCTCACCTACCGCCGCCTGCTGATCGGCGCCCGGGTGCTGGGAGGAAAGCTCGGGCCGCTGGCGCCGCAGGGCCGGGCGATCGGCGTGATGCTGCCGAACGCCAACGCCGCCGCCGTCACGGTGCTCGGGCTGATGTCGGCCGGCCGGGTGCCGGCGATGATCAACTTCACCGCCGGCCCGACCAACATCCTCAACGCCTGCAAGGCGGCGGAGGTCGACACGATCGTCACCTCCCGGGCCTTCGTGCAGAAGGGCCGCCTCGACGCGCTCCTGGAGGCGCTGGGCCAGAGCCTGACCATCGTCTACCTGGAGGACGTCCGCGGGCAGGTCGGCCGGCTCGACAAGCTGCGCGGGCTGCTGGGCTGGCGCCAGGCGCTCCATCCGCGCAAGCCCGACGACCCGGCGGCGATCCTGTTCACCTCGGGCAGCGAGGGCACGCCGAAGGGCGTGGTGCTCTCCCACCGCAACATGCTGGCCAACGCCGCCCAGGCCCAGGCGCGGATCGATTTCGGCCGCACCGACAAGGTGTTCAACGTCCTGCCGGTGTTCCACTCGTTCGGGTTGACGGTCGGGCTGGTGCTGCCGCTGGTCTCCGGCGTGCCGGTCTACCTCTACCCCTCGCCGCTGCACTACCGGATCGTGCCCGAGCTGGTCTACGGCTCGAACGCGACCATCCTGTTCGGCACCGACACGTTCCTTGCCGGCTACGCCCGCGTCGCCCACGCCTACGATTTCCGCTCGCTGCGCTACATCCTGGCCGGGGCCGAGCCGGTGAAGCCCGCGACCCGCAAGGCCTATGCGGAAAAGTTCGGCCTGCGGATCCTGGAGGGCTACGGCGTCACCGAGACGGCGCCGGTGCTGGCGCTGAACACGCCGATGTTCAACCGCTTCGGCACGGTCGGGCGGATCATGCCCGGCATGGAGGCGCGGCTGGAGCCGGTCGCGGGCGTCGCGGAAGGCGGGCGCCTGTTCGTGCGCGGCCCCAACGTGATGCTCGGCTACCTGCGCGCCGAGAATCCCGGCGTGCTCGAGGCCCCGCCCGAGGGCTGGCACGACACCGGCGACATCGTGACGATCGACCCGGAGGGCTTCGTCACCATCCGCGGCCGGGCCAAGCGCTTCGCCAAGGTCGGCGGCGAGATGATCTCGCTGTCGGCGGTCGAGGCGCTGGCCGCCGAGCTCTACCCGGACGCCGCGAGCGCCGTCGCCGCCCTGCCCGACGCCCGCAAGGGCGAGCGCCTGGTGCTGGTGACCGAGAAGGCGGACGCGACCCGCGCCGCGTTCCAGACGCGCGCCCGCGCCGCCGGCCTGAGCGAGCTCGCGGTCCCGGCCGAGATCGTGACGGTCGACAGGCTGCCGCAGCTCGGCTCCGGCAAGGTCGATTTCACGGCCGTGACCCGGCTCGCCGCCGAGCGGACGAAGCCCGCGGAGGCGGCGGCTTGACCTAGGGGCGGCTGGGAGGCAGCGTATGCATCAGTCTCGCGGTGCCGGGGCGTCGCGACGGAAGAGCCGGGGCGCCAGTATACTCGGGGAATCGACTTGCCCCCGGACCGGCGTCGCACGGCTGTTCAGGATCGCCTCATGTCTCCCTTACTGTCAGGCACATCGGACCGGCCCGTCTTCTCCTCGCGGGAATTCCTGCGGTTGCTCGAGATCCACGGCCTGACTGGCAGCTGGGGCTGGACCTTCGCCACCGACGAGCACGTCTGGTCGCCCGGCCTGTACCGCCTGCTCGGCCTCGATCCCGGTGCGATCCGGCCGAGCTACGCCAACCTCCTGGCGCTGGTGCACCCGGACGACCGCCTCGACCTCGCCACGACGGCGCAGGCGATCCAGAGCGGGACCCTGCCCGACTGCACGGTGCGGGTGATCCGGCCGGACGGGTCGCTGCGCATCCTGTCCCTTCGCGGCGAGATCTACCACGACCCGGACGGCCGGCCGCGGGCCGCCGCCGGCACCGTGCTGGACGTGACCGACCGCGAGCGCCTGGCCGCCGTGCAGGCGGAGGAGCGCCGCCGCCGGCGGGCCCTGTTCGAGCAGACCCAGTCCTGGATCCACGCGGCGGTCGACGATCCCGCGCTGCGCGTCGGCTCGCAGGAGGTGCTGGCCCTGACCGGCCTCACGCAGGACGAGTACCGCGACGATTGCTGCCGGGTGATCGCCCCCGACGACCGGCCGCGCGCGCGCGAGCAGGTGCGCACGCTGCTGGAGGCCGGCCGGCCCTTCGTGATGGGCAAGGCGCTGCGCCTCGCCGAGGGCGGGGAGGCGCGCTTCCGCTTCGCCTACGCGCCCCTGCGCGACGAGGGCGACGAGCGCGACGCGATCCGCAGCTGGGCGATCATGGTCGCGCGGTTCGACGGGCCGATGGCCGCCTCCCTCGACGAGCCGGTGCGGCAGGGCCTCGAGAGCGGGATCGACGGCCGGCATCTGCGCGCCGCCCGCGGCCTGCTCGACTGGTCGATGCAGGATCTCGCCGCCCAGAGCGGCCTCTCGCTCTCCTCGATCCGCCGCCTGGAGGACAACGGCGAGGCCCTGACCTCCCGCACCCGCCGGGCCGCCATCGCGGCGCTGCGGGAGGCCGGGATCGTGTTCATGCTGACCGACGGCAACGCGATGGCGGTCTACCGCAAGTAGCCGCCGCGGCGCCGGCCCCGCTGGAGGCGGGACCGGCAGCGACGATCGTCACACGCGCTCGCGCCGGATCTCGGCGCCGCAGCGCACGAGCTTGGCCTCCAGCGCCTCGAAGCCGCGGTCGAGGTGGTAGACCCGGTTGATCTGGGTCTCGCCCTCGGCGGCGAGCCCGGCGATCACCAGCGACACCGAGGCGCGCAGGTCGGTCGCCATCACCGGCGCCCCCTTCAGCCGCTCGACGCCCTCGACCACCGCGACGTCGCCCTCCAGCCGGATCCTGGCGCCGAGGCGGGCCAGTTCCTGCACGTGCATGAAGCGGTTCTCGAAGATCGTCTCGCGGATGCGCGACTGGCCCTTCGCCTTGGTCATCAGGGCCATGAACTGGGCCTGGAGGTCGGTCGGGAAGCCCGGGAACGGATCGGTGGTGACGTCGACCGCCGCGATGCCGTGGCCGTTGCGGCGCACCCGGATGCCGTGGTCGAGCGGCGTCACCTCGGTGCCGGTGGTGGCCAGGATGTCCAGCGCGCTGTGCAGGAGGTCGGCCCGGGTGTTCTCGAGCGTCACGTCGCCGCCGGTCATCGCCACCGCCATGGCGTAGGTGCCGGTCTCGATCCGGTCGGGCAGCACCGCGTGGCGGGCGCCCGAGAGGCGCGACACGCCCTCGATCTCGATGCGCGGCGTGCCGGCGCCCTCGATCTTCGCCCCCATCCGCGACAGGCAGGCGGCGAGGTCCACCACCTCCGGCTCGCGGGCGGCGTTCTCGATCACCGTGGTGCCGTGGGCCAGCACCGCCGCCATCAGGGCGACGTGGGTGCCGCCGACCGTGACCTTCGGGAACTTGATCTCGCCGCCGCGCAGGCCGTTCTTGGTGCGCGCCACGGCGTAGCCGCCGTCGATCTCGATCGTGGCGCCGAGCGTCTCCAGCGCCATCAGCAGGAGGTCGACCGGGCGCGTGCCGATGGCGCATCCGCCCGGCAGCGACACCCGCGCCTCGCCGAATCGGGCGAGCAGCGGCGCGATCACCCAGAAGCTCGCCCGCATGGTCGAGACGAGGTCGTAGGGCGCCGTGGTGTCGATGACGTTCGAGGCGGTGAGCCGGATGGTCTGGCCGGCCTCGGTGGTCTGGCCCGGGCGCTTGCCGACCACCATGTGGTCGACGCCGTGGTTGCCGAGGATGCGCAGCAGCGAGGCGACGTCGGCGAGCCGGGGCACGTTCGACAGCTCCAGCGTCTCGCCGGTGAGCAGGCTGGCGATCATCAGCGGCAGCGCCGCGTTCTTGGCGCCCGAGATCGGGATGACCCCGTGAAGCGGCTGGCCGCCGACGATGTGGATGCGATCCATGGTGACAACGTCCCTCGCGCCGCGGCGCGTCCCGCGCGCCCGACCGGCGCGCCCTGCGATTCCGAAAACCCGGATTCCGAAAACCCGTTTATTGCACCGCAGCGATGCTACCGCTACGCTTGAGCGTCAACGCTCGTCCCCGGACTTTCGATCCGCGGGCGGGGCTTCAGCTGCCGGCTCGGCCGCCTCGCGGCCCCGCACCTGCGCCTTGCGCCGGCGCAGGTTCTCCCGCAAAGCCGCCTTCAGCCGCTCGTCCCGCGTCGGCTGCCGGCCGTCCTGCCCGTTTCCTTCGTCCCGCCCGCTCATCGCGCGCGACCCTTCGTCGCCATGACCAATTTCCCGCTTCCGTGCCCGTGCGGGAGGCGGCAGAACGCCGACCTCGCCCTCGACTTTTTCAAAAGACAAAGCCGTCGCATTTGAGCGAGATCAAGGCGCGACCAGCGGTGGACCCGGCCTGACGGTCGTCCCCCGCGCGGACGGGCTCCGTTTCGGGAGCCCCGCCCGGTCCCGCCCCGGACTAACCCTCCGGCCAGCCCCGCGAAGGACCACGATGCCCGAGACCCGGCCCGAGACCCGTCAGAGCGCGACCGACTACCAGGCCCTCTTCCGCGGCGCGCTCACGCGCCTGCACGACGAGCGCCGCTACCGCGTCTTCGCCGACATCGAGCGCATCAACGGCCGCTTTCCCACCGCCCTGTGGCGCAGCAGCATCGGCACCCGCGAGATCACCGTGTGGTGCTCGAACGACTATCTCGGCATGGGCCAGCACCCCGCCGTGGTGGCGGCGCTCACCGAGACCGCGCAGCGCTGCGGCGTCGGCGCCGGCGGCACCCGCAACATCGCCGGCAACAACTCGCCGCTCGTCGACCTGGAGCGCGAGCTCGCCGACCTGCACGGCAAGGAGGCGGGCCTCGTCTTCACCTCCGGCTACGTCTCGAACCAGGCCGGCATCTCGACGATCGCCAAGCTGATCCCGGACTGCCTGATCCTGTCCGACGCCTTCAACCACAACTCGATGATCGAGGGCGTGCGCCAGTCCGGCTGCGACAAGCAGATCTTCCGCCACAACGACCTCGCCCATCTCGAGGAACTCCTGACCGCCGCGGGCGACCGGCCGAAGCTGATCGCCTTCGAGAGCGTCTACTCGATGGACGGCGACGTCGCGCCGATCGGCAGGATCTGCGATCTGGCGGACCGTTACGGCGCCATGACCTATCTCGACGAGGTCCACGCCGTCGGCCTCTACGGACCCCGCGGCGCCGGCATCGCCGAGCGCGACCGGGTGATGCACCGGGTCGACGTGATCGAGGGCACGCTCGCCAAGGGCTTCGGCTGCGTCGGCGGCTACATCACCGGCTCGGCGGCGCTCTGCGACGCGGTGCGCAGCCACGCCCCGGGCTTCATCTTCACCACCGCGCTCCCCCCGGCGATCGCGGCGGCCGCCATCGCGTCGATCCGCCACCTGAAGCAGTCGAGCCTCGAGCGCGAGGCGCACCAGCGCCAGGCCGCCCGCACCAAGGCCGCCCTGCTCGACGCCGGCCTGCCGGTGCTTCCCACCGACACCCACATCGTCCCGGTGATGGTCGGCGACGCGGAGGCCTGCAAGGCGGCGGCCGACCGTCTGCTGGAGCGCCACGGCATCTACATCCAGCCGATCAACTATCCGACCGTGCCGCGGGGCACCGAGCGCCTGCGCATCACCCCCTCCCCGTTCCACGGCGAGGCGCAGATCGCGGCGCTCCGCGAAGCCCTGGTCGAGGTGTGGGACGCGTTGAACCTGCCGCGGGCCGGGACGGTGTTCGTCGAGGCGGCAGAGTAGGCGCCCCCTCGCGGGCGTCCCGGCATCGGCCGGCGATCCGATCTCGCGACGGTTCGCGGCCGGCCTTGCGAGCGGCGGGGCCGGGAGAGGGCCGCGGGGCGACGTCGCCTGTCGCAGACGCCGCGATCGACCTCCCCTGCCGCGGAAACCGGCGGTCAGCGCGCCGAACGACGCCGCGGGCTCCGCCTGGCGCGTGCGAGATCCGGCATGTCCGCAGTTCCTGTCTTCATCGCGGAGGCGGGCGCGGGCCATCCGGGCGCTTTCCGGCACTCGCCGATCGAGTCGGCTCGCCTCCAGAACCCGGACATGAACTCGCCGTCCCGAGCCCGACAGACGCAGCTTGTACCCTCTCGATTTTTTCGAGCTGTGGTTGAGCATTCAGTATAATACAATTCCAAATCGCGAAACATTCACCATTGGTTTAGACCTGTGGGCATTTATTCGCCTCAGCGCGTCACCAGGCTGAGCTGAAAGTGTTTTTATGTCCCGGCATAGGACGGCAACGGCCGAGTCTTTTTCCCGGGACAGACGACCTCGCGACGATCGCCGGCGCGTTCAAAGTCTACAATACCTGGTTGCGAGGCACTTCACGGACGCGCCTCGGTGGAGATGCGGAGCGAACCCGGCTTGGCCGCGGGTCCGGCGGCTCGCCGCCGATCGACGAGGCAGCGCCGCCGTCGAATTCGCCCTGGTGGCGTTGCCCTTCCTCGGCCTCGTGGGGGCGATCATCCAGGTCGCGTTCCAGATCTGGGCGGCCCAGAACTTCGATCGCGCGGTCCAGAACGGCGTCAGGACGATCCTCACGGGCCAGTTCCAGCTCGCCAATGCCGGGAAGACCGACGCGCCGACGCTGCTCGCCAATCTCAGGGCGACGATGTGCGGATCGGCCTCGGCCAACGTGGTGACCGTCTTCGACTGCCAGAAGGTGAGGATCGACGTGGCGACGGCGAGCACGTTCGCGGGCGCCGCGCCGGTCCAGCCGCTCGATACCGGCACCGGCACCTGGAGCACCAGCTTCGGAACCAACTACGCCTGCGCCAAGCCCGGGACCATCATCGTCGTCACCGCGGCCGTCCCGGTCCCGACCTTCTTCAACCTGCTCGGCCTGGTCACCCGGCAGTTCACCGGCGGCGCCGACAACGGATGGAGCCTCCTGACCTCGACGGCCGTGCTCCGCACCGAGCCGTACCAGGTGACCGGAGCGGGCGCATGCTGAGACCCGGCTTCCTGCGCGACCGCCGCGGCGCCGCCACGCTCGAATTCGCCCTGCTGCTGCCCGTGATGCTGCTCCTGCTCGTCGGCATGTCGGAGCTGTCCCGCGCCTTCGACAACTGGCGCAAGCTCACGCTGCTCGCCCGGACCGTGGCCGACCTCGTGTCGCAGGGCGACTCGCAGAACCCGTTCGGCGCGAGCGCGATGACCGACATCCTGGCCATCGCCCCGCGGGTGCTGCGCCCGTTCGATGCCTCCGGCGTGCAGATCGCCGTGAGCGCGCTCGGCGTCGATCCCGCCAAGCTCGAGCTCGTGCCGCAGGTCTGCTCCGCCACGGCCTCCGGGACCGCGGCGCGGGCGATCGGCCCCGCCCGGGACCTGACCGTGCCGCCGGGCTACCAGACCCAGGGCATGCGCTACGTCCTCGTCGAGGTGAAGGGCACCTACGCCCCGATGATCGGCGGCGCCCTGGTCAAGCTCGTCAACGGCGCCAGCAGCGAGATCACGCTCACCGCCGCCGTCCCGTGGCCGATCCGCGGCGGCCAGACCTACGGGACGAACACCTTCACGGAGGTCGTCCTGCCCGGCTCGAACCCGAAGGCCTGCGATGGCTCGGCACCCTGACGCCGCGGCCCGGGCGGCGGCGCGCCGCGCCGCGGACCAGGCGCGCGGCTTTCCCGGCGATCGCCGGGGCAATCTCACGATCCTGTTCGCGTTCCTGCTGCTGCCGATGCTGATCTTTGCCGGCGCGGCGGTCGATTACGGCGTGGCGATGCGCGTGGAGACCAAGCTGCAGGCCGCGACCGACGCGACCTCGCTTCTCCTGTGCCAGACCCCGCTGACCACGACGAATGCCGACCTCGACGCGCTCGCCCGCACGACCCTGATCGGGCAGATGGGAGAGGACGGCCTCGTGGTCGATCCGCTGGCGATCACCAGCAACCCGCGCCAGATCACGCTGACGGCGCACAAGCTCTCGACCGTGTTCTTCGGCCGCATCACCGGCACGTCCAGAATCAATCCGGCCGCCCGCGCGCAATGTGCCACGCCGATGCCGCGGACCTTCGAGATCGCCCTGATCCTCGACAATACCGGATCGATGAACAACTCCGGCAACGACGGCGTATCGAAGATCTCCGCCCTCCGCTCGGCCGCGAAGAAATTCGTCACCTACGTGCTCAACAACCAGAACTTCGCCACCGATACCAGGATCGCGATCGTCCCGTTCTCCTCCGCGGTCGCGGTCGATTCCGCCACCTACCGGAATGCCGGCTGGGTCGATACGCAGGGCAAGTCCCCCTATCACTGGACGAACTTCTCCGGCACCGCCACCGCCGGGTTCGCGAGCCGGTTCGACATCTTCGCGAAGCTGCAGGAGGTGGTGCCGAGCTGGAAATGGGCCGGCTGCTTCGAGTCGCTGCCCTATCCGCAGAACGTGAGCGACATGGCGACGAACGGCGACGCCTCGCTCTACATGCCCTACCTCGCCCCGGACGAGGGCGGCGCGGGCACGCCCGCCGGCTACATCGCGTCCGCCTACGGCAGCCTCAGCATCAACAGCTACATCGACGACGACGACGGCACGACCGACGGCACCTGCCCCAAGCTGCCGAACACGGGGCCGTACGCCACGGCGCAGAGCCGCTCGTGCAAGTACAAGGCTCCGCGCAACGCGCGGACCGGCAGCATCGGCGACGGCGTGGTGATCGGACCGAACTTCGGATGCAGCACGCAGCCGTTGCAGCGGCTGACGCGCAACGCCAGCGTGCTCACGACGCTGATCGACAACATGATCGCCGGCGGCAGCACCAACATCCACGAGGGGCTGATGTGGGGCTGGCGCACCATCTCGCCCAAGAGCGTCTTCGCCGACGGGTCGGCCTACAGCAACGAGGCGGTCAGCAAGATCATCGTGCTGATGACCGACGGGGCCAACACCTGGACGGACAACAGCCGCTCCTACAACAAGTCGCTGCTCTCCTCGAACGGGTACTTCGTCAACGCCGATGGCAGCGACGCCGACATCCACTTCCCGCCGGCCAACCAGAACATCGCGAACGGTACGCAGGCGCGCAACGCCCTCGACGCCCTGACGAAGCTCGCCTGCGCCAACGCGAAGGCGGACCCGGCCAAGGTCTCGGTCTACACGATCGGCTTCAGCGTCTCGTCGGACCCGATCGACGCACAGGGCATCGACCTGCTCAAGACCTGCGCGTCGCCGAACCAGTACTTCCAGGCGAACGACGGGAACAGCCTCATCGGGGCCTTCAACGCGATCGCGGCGAGCATCGGCAAGCTGCGGCTGACCCGGTAGCGCCGCGAGCCGGAGCGGGAGGCATCGCCTCCCGCGCCGATCAGAGCCGCCCCAGCAGCCGCTCCACCAGCGGGTTCTCTGCCGCGAAGGCGTAGTCGATCCGGCGCACGCTCACGGCCTGGGCGCCGGCCCGGACCAGCGCGTCGGCAAGGCCGAACACCGCGTCCGCCGGGCAGCGCAGCACGATCTCGCCCCGCCCCTCCGGCGCGCCGTAGGGCAGTTCGGCCTCGTGCAGGGCGGCCAAGCCCGCCAGATCGATCTCGCCCGAGGCCGGCATGCCGGCGCGGACCTCGCGGGTGGTGCGGGCGCGCTCCTCGGCGCTGATGCGGCCGAGCACCGCCTGCACCGCGCGCCGCGGGGTCTCGCTCCAGGAGGCGGCGAGCGAGGCGACGAGGTTCGCCTCCGAGCGCAGGATCACCCCGTCGTCGAGGATCTTCAAGGCGTTCGCCGCGAGCGTGGCGCCGGTCGTCGTGATGTCGACGATGATCTCGGCGCTGCCCGAGGCCGGCGCGCCCTCGGTGGCGCCTAAGCTCTCGACGATGCGGTAATCGGCGACGCCGTGCTCGGCGAAGAAGCGGCGGGTCAGGTTGACGTACTTGGTGGCGATGCGCAGGCGGCGGCCGTGGCGCACCCGCATGTCGCTCGCCACCTCGTCGAGGTCGCTCATCGAGCGCACGTCGATCCAGGCCTGCGGCACCGCCACCACCACGGTGGCTTGGCCGAAGCCGAGCGGCGTCAGGAGCTCGACCTGGCCGGCGGCATCCGGCAGGGTCTCGCGGATCAGGTCCTCGCCGGTGATGCCGAGATGGGCCGCACCCGAGGCGAGCTGGCCGGCGATCTCGGAGGCCGAGAGGAAGCGCACCTCGACCCCGTCCACCCCTTTGAGGCGGCCGCGATAGTCCCGGGCGCCGCTGGTCTGGGCCAGCGTCAGGCCGGCGCGGCCGAAGAAGGCGGCGGCGTTCTCCTGCAGGCGGCCCTTCGAGGGCACCGCCAGGACCAGCGGGCCATCCATCATCGTGTCGCCCATCAGCGCGCACTTCCCAAACGTTCGAGCCAGAACGAGCAGCCCACCGCCGGCAGGGCGTCCGTGCTGCCGAGGTGCTGGAGCAGGCCGTCGTAGCGCCCGCCGCCGACCACCGGCTTCTCGCCGTCCTGCGCGACCTCGAAGATGAAGCCGGTATAGTAGTCGAGGTTGCGCGCGAAGCTGCCGGCGAAGGCGAAGCGCTCCAGCGGCAGGCCGCGGGCGGCGATGAAGCCGTTGCGCTCCTCGAACAGCGCGAGCGCCGCCTCGAGCCGGGGATCGTCGAGCCCGGCCCGGCGGGCGAGGTCGCGAGCGGCGGACGCCGCGGCGTCGGGATCACCCGTGAGGGCAAGATAGGAATCGAGCACCTCGCGGGCCTTCGTCCCGAGGCCGGCGCCACCCTCCGCGTGGGCCGCCGCCTTGGCGAGGAAGCGCTCGGCGATCTCGCCGGCGGTGCGGCCGCCGACCCGGCTGATCCCCGCGATGGCGAGCACGTCCTCGACGAAGGCGCGCACCCCTTGCGGGTCCTGGCCCTGGATGGCCGAGAGGAGGCCGGCATGGGCCGCATCGACCGCGACGGGCGCGGCGATCGCGTCGAGGGAGCGGCCGGCGGCCACCGCCCGGAGCGTCCGGCGCTTGGCCGCCGGCTGGACGGCGAGCGCGTCGAGGAGGGCGGTGATCAGCCCCATGTCGCCGAGGCGCACCTGCCGGTCGCGGTGCCCGAGCCGGTCGAGCCCGTCGAGGGCAAGGCCCAGGATCTCGGCATCAGCCGCCGGCACGTCGGTCCGGCCGATCGACTCGATGCCGGCCTGGTGGAACTCGTCGGGCTCGGCCGCCCGCAGGCGGAAGACCGGCCCGAGATAGCTGTAATCGGCCGCCTGCCCGTCGGCGACGGCGCGGTGATGGCGCCCGACGGGAATCGTGTATTCGGGCCGCAGGCACAGCTCCGCCCCGGCGCCGTCCTGGGTGATGAAGATGCGCCGGCGGATGTCCTCGCCGGACAATTCGAGGAAGGGCTCGACCGGCTGCAGGACCGGCGGCTCGACCCGCGCGTAGCCCCGGTCCTCGAACAGCGCCAGAAGCGCCTCGTGCGCCGCCGCCGGCCGGGGGGCCGCGGCTCCGTTACCCGTCATTGGTCACGATACCTGTGAAACTCGGACGGCCGTGTAGCAGCCGCGGGCGGGCTTGGCGACCGTGGGGGTGTACGGAGTGATCCATGATGACCCGACGGGCGGCAGGCGCGCTCCTTGTTCAACACTCCTCCCCGTCATCCCGGGGCCGCGCAGCGGAACCCGGGATCCATAACCGCTGAGGGTACAGGATGAAGCGGAACGCCGACCGCCTCGTTCGGCATCGTCAGCGGTTATGGATCCCGGGTTCCCGGCTGCGCCGGGCCCCAGGATGACCCGGAGGGTGTCATGAAGGGTGTCGCGCCCCTCACCCCCCGTAATGCCGCCCCAGCACCTCGCGCACCCGCGCCACCATCTCGCCCACCGGCACCGAGAACTGGGCCGGCCGGGCGGCCTTCCACTCGGCGTTGCTGGCGATGGCATCCGCCGCCTTCGCGCCCTCGATCAGGTCCTTGATCTGGACCTCACCCTTCTCCCGCTCGTCGCTGCCCTGGATGACGACGCAAGGGGAGCCGCGGCGGTCGGCGTACTTCATCTGGGCCTTCATGCCGGAGGCGCCGAGATAGAGCTCCGAGCGGATGCCGGCCTGGCGGAGCGCCGCGACGAGAGCCTGGTAGGCGGCGGTCTCCTCGCGGTCGAGCACCAGCACCACCACCGGGCCGGGCGCGGCCTGACCCGAGACGATCGGGCTGCGCACCACCTGGAGCGCCGAGAACAGGCGCGAGACGCCGACCGAGAACCCGGTCGCCGGCACCGGCTCGGAGCGGAAGCGCCCGACGAGGCCGTCGTAGCGCCCGCCGCCGGCGACCGAGCCGAAGCGCACGGTCTGGCCGTCCTCGTTGACCACCGGAAAGGTCAGCTCGGCCTCGAAGACGGGCCCCGTGTAGTATTCGAGGCCGCGCACCACCGACGGGTCGGCGCGCACCCGGTCGTGGCCATAGCCCGCCGCCTCGCACAGCTTCATGATCGCGTGCAATTCGGCGATGCCCTGGCGCCCGGTCTCGGACTCCCCGACGACCTCGCCCCAGCCGTGAAAGAAGCTTTCCCAGAAGGCGAGGCGGTCGCCGCCCTCGGTGGGGGAGGCCTGGAACGCGACGTAGCGCAGGATGCGCTCGATCGCCTCGTCGGCAAGGCCGGCGCCCTTGGTGAAGTCGCCGCTCTCGTCCTTGCGGCCGGGGCCGAGCAGCAGGCGCACGCCGTCGGGCCCGAGGCGGTCGAGCTTGTCGATCGCCCGCAGCACGGTGAGGCGCCGCCCGGCCTGGTCGGCGCCGCCGAGCCCGATCGCCTCCATCACGCCGTCGAGGACCTTGCGGTTGTTGACCTTCACCACGTAGTCGCCGCGGCCGATGCCGACCTTCTCCAGCGTGTCGGCGGCCATCATGCAGATCTCGGCATCCGCCGCGACGGTCGGCGCCCCGACGATGTCGGCGTCGAACTGCATGAACTGGCGGAAGCGCCCCGGGCCCGGCTTCTCGTTGCGGAAGACGTAGCCGGCGCGGTAGCTGCGATAGGGCTTGGGCAGCGCGTCGAAATGCTCGGCGACGTAGCGGGCGAGCGGCGCCGTCAGGTCGTAGCGCAGCGACAGCCAGGATTCGTCGTCGTCCTGGAACGAGAACACGCCCTCGTTCGGCCGGTCGAGGTCTGGCAGGAATTTTCCGAGCGCCTCGGTGTACTCGATGAACGGGGTCTCGACCGCCTCGAAGCCGTAGAGCTCGAAGCTCTCGCGGATCTTGTCCAGCATCCGGTGGGTGGCGGCGATCTCGACCGGCCCGCGGTCGACGAGGCCGCGCGGCAGGCGGGGCTTGAGGGTGGCGGCCTTCTCGGCCTTCGCGGGCTTGGACATCGGGTCTCGCAAGGACGGCAAACGGTCGGCGCGGCCGGGGCGGCCCGTCACGGTGACGGGCGCGGGCTGGACGCGGAGACGGGGTTCGCCGGGCTCTAGCCCATTTGCCGGCGCCTGCAAACCGATGCCCGCCTCACGCCTCCCCGCCGGCGAGCCACCGCACCCGCGCCGCCTCCAGGCCCCACACGATGCCGAGCATCATGTAGACGTGGCGCCACTTCTCGATGTCGATCTGCACCGCCTGCAGGAAGAACATCAGCAGGGCCGGGACCACGATCTGGGCGTGGCGCCGGTAGGGCGTGTCCTGGCTCATCAGCCGGAACCCCACCCGGGCCGTCATCAGCACCAGGAACACGAAGGCGACGCCGCCGACCCAGCCGCCGTTGGAGAAGGCGCCGATGTAGGAATTGTGCGGCTCGAGGTCGAAGGTGCGGCGCCAGCGCAAGGGACCCATGCCGAGCGGATCCTCGACCAGCATGCCGATGCCGCGCAGCTGGTTGCCGAAGCGGCCAGTCTCGCCCTCGTCGTAATCCTGCGTGACGGCGGCGCGCTTGGCGAAGGTCTCGCCGACATTGCCGACCGAGAGCAGCCCGACGAGGGCGACCGCCCCGAACCCCGCCGTGAGGGCGGCCAGGAGCACGATGCGGCGGCGCAGAGCGCGCGTGCTGGTGCGGTAGACCATCAGCACCATCAGGCCGGCCACCACCAGGGTGCCGCCCCAGGAACCGCGGGAGAAGGACAGGAACACGCCGGCGAGCAGGATGCCGAGCCCGAGCCCCGACAGGAGCGGGCGCCGGGTGCGCCCGGTGAGCAGGTTGTGCATCAGGTAGAGCGCGCCGAGGGTCAGGAACGAGCCGAACACGTTCGGGTCCTGGAAGGTGCCGGCGGCGCGCCCGTACTTGGAGAACAGGTCCTCGTTGCCGATCAGCCCGAGATAGCCGCCGATGCCGAGGACCGCGCTGAGCAGCGTGCTGGCGGTGTAGACCTTGAGGGCGGCCTCGACCCGGCGGTCGGGCTCGTCCGAGAAGAACAGCGTGAAGAAGATGCCGGTGATGACGAGGTAGAAGAGCTGCACCGTCCAGATCACCGAGAGGTCCTCGTCGAGATACGGCATCAGGGCGACGACCGTCGCCCCGATGAAGACGAGCAGGACCATGACGACCGGCACCGCGCCGCGGTAGAGCCGCACCCCGAGCAGGACCCAGAGCAGGATCGTCGGGATCGCCACGATGTCGTAGGGCGAGGTGTCCGAGAAGGCGAAGCAGGCAAAGAAGATGAACGCCGCCATCAGCGCGTGGCCGAAGCCGTGCAGCAGCGACAGGACCGGAACCGCCGAGAGGTCGCGGCGCGGCAGGACGAACGTGGCCATCGGGCGGCCTCCTCGGGTGACGGCGCCCGGGAGGCTAGCGGCGGGATGGTGTGCGCCGGCTGAAGCAATAAGGCTAATGAAGACTTAAAAAGCGACCGAAGTCCGGGGTTCGGTAGTATCTCCCATCGCCTTCGATCGAACAGGACCGAGAAATGGCGCGACCCCGCCGCGGAACGCGCGACGGGGCCGGACACTCGACAGAGCCGATACGCAACTTGGCTCGGGTTGGAGAATGCCGCGACGGCGTGAATCTTTCGTCAACGCCGCCGGATCGACGCCACCCGGATCAGCGCGCCGCGAGCTTGGCGGCCGGCGCGACGCCGGCCCGGGCCGGGCCCTCCCCGGCGGCGGACACGGCCTGCGGGCGGGCGGCGTAGCGGCGGGCGAGCGCCGCGCAGGCCATCAGCTGGATCTGGTGGAAGAGCATCAGGGGCAGCAGGACGCCGCCGACGTCCTGGCCGGCGAAGATCACGTTCGCCATCGGCACGCCGGAGGCGAGGCTCTTCTTCGAGCCGCAGAACACGATGGTGATCTCGTCCTCCTTCGAGAAGCCGAGGAGGCGGCTCGCCACCGTCGTGATGGCGAGCACCAGCGCGAGCAGCACCAGGTCGACGACCAGCATGGTGGCGAGCGCCGGCAGCGGGGTGCGGCTCCACAGGCCGGTCACCACCGCGTGGCTGAAGGCGATGTAGACGATGAGCAGGATCGAGCCGCGATCGACCACCATGGTCAGCGGCTTGTGCCGGGTCAGCCACGGGCCGAGCCGCGGCTGCAGGAGCTGGCCGAGGGCGAAGGGCAGCAGCAGCTGCGCCATGATCTTGCCCACCGCCGACCAGTCGAAGTCGTGGTGGGACCCTTGGGTGTTGAGCAGCACCGCGACGAGGAGCGGGGTGATGAACATGCCGAGGATGTTCGAGGCCGAGGCCGAGCAGATCGCCGCCGGCACGTTGCCGCCCGCCACCGACGTGAAGGCGATCGAGGACTGCACCGTGGAGGGCAGCACGCAGAGGAAGAGCACGCCCGCGGCGAGCGCCGGCGTCAGCAGGGCCGGGCTCAGGAGGCCCGCGGCGAGGCCGAGGATCGGGAACAGCACGAAGGTCGAGGCGAACACCACGAGGTGCAGGCGCCAGTGCACCAGCCCGGCGAGCGCCGTCTGCCGGTCGATGCGCGCGCCGTGCAGGAAGAACAGGAGCGCGATCATGCCGTTGGCAAAGACGCTCAGCCACTCGGCCGCCCGGTCCTGCACCGGCAGCAGGCTGCCGAGGATCAGGGCGCCGACGATCATCAGCGTGAAGTTGTCGGGGCGGAAGCGCGAGAGCATGGCGGGCCGGATGATGGGAGGGATCCCCGCCTACCTAATCGGACCGGCCCCGGATGGGTACGCAGGGGCGCAGGATTACAGTTATCGTGGATTGCGATAGCATTGCCTTCGTTCATGCAGGATGCCGAGAGCCGTCATGACCCGCCTGATCGATCCCGTGCTGCTGCGCACCCTGGCGGCGGTGGTGCGCAGCCGCAGCTTCAGCCGGGCGGCCGAGCAGCTCGGCCTCGGCCAGTCGACGGTGAGCCAGCACGTCCAGCGCCTGGAGGCGCAGGTCGGGCGCCGGCTGGTCGCGCGCGACACCCACTCGGTCGCCCTCACCCCGGAGGGCGAGACGGTGCTGGGCTTTGCCCGCACGGTGCTCGACGCGCACGAGCGCCTGGAACGGGCGCTCACCGGCGGGCCGGTGCGCGGCAAGGTGCGGTTCGGCGCCTCGGAGGATTTCGTGCAGAGCCGGCTGTCGGAGGTGCTGCGCGACTTCCGCGAGGCCTATCCGTCGGTCGACCTCGAACTGAGCGTGGCGCTGACCGGCTTCCTGCACGACGCGCTCGCGCGCGGCGAGCTCGACCTCGTGCTCGGCAAGCGCCATGTCGGCGAGACGCAAGGGATGCTGGTGCGGCGCGACCGTCTGGTCTGGGTCGGGCTCCCCACCGCCCTGCCGGAGCGGGGCGAGCCGGTGGCGCTCGCGAGCTTTCCCGCTCCCAGCATCACCCGGGCGGTGGCGCTGGCGGCCCTCACGCAGGAGGGGCGGGCGTTTCGCATCACCTGCACCTGCGCCAGCCTCAGCGGCTTGCGCGCCGCGGCGCTCGCCGGCGTCGGCGTGATGGCGCAGCCGCGCAGCCTGATCCCGGACGGGTTGCAGGAACTCTCCCACGCCGACCTGCCGCGGCTCGCCGACGTCGAGTTCGTCCTGTCCGGCCCCGGTCTCCACCGCGAGCCGAGCCGGGCCCTCGCGCACGAGATCCTGAACGCGGACATCTGGGATTGATCCGGTCTGCGGCGCGACCGGAGAAAAGGAATGGCGCGGGTTTCCCTCCCCCCTCCGCGGGGGAGGGTGCCCGGCGGAGCCGGGCGGGAGAGGGGAGCGCGACGCTGATCCAGGGTTCGCCCTTCATCGAGGTCGCGACCTCTCCGGAAGCGGAGTCCCTCTCTCCCGACCCCCTTCGGGGGCCACCCTCCCCCGCAGAGGGGGGAGGGGAAACCCGCGCCTTATCCTTGTTCCGGGCAGCCCTGCCGCCCGGCCCGTCACGGCGCCAGGTCGTTGACCGGGCCCTTCACCGGGGTGTCGCTGCTGTTGAGCACGGTGTCGCTCACCGGGGTGGGCTTGAGCGGGCCGCGGTCGATCGCCGGCGGGGCCGGCAGCTGCAGCTGCTCGCTGGTATAGGCCCACTCTTGCGCGACCTTCTCCGGATCGTCGTTGAGGCGCTGGCCGTAGCTCGGGACGATCTGGCGGATCTTCGCCTGCCACTCGGGCGTGGCGACGTTCTTGGCGAAGACCTTCTGGAGCACCTCCAGCATGATCGGCGCCGCCGTCGAGGCGCCCGGCGAGGCGCCGAGCAGGGCCGCGATGGTGCCGTCCTTGGCATTGACGATCTCGGTGCCGAGCTTCAGCACGCCGCCCTTGTCCTTGTCGCGCTTGATGATCTGCACGCGCTGGCCGGCCTGCCACAGGCGCCACTCGCCCTTGTTGGCGTTGGGGAAGTACTCCTTGAGCGCCGCCAGGCGGTCGTCGTCGGAGAGCATCAGCTGGCCGGCGAGGTACTCGACCAGCGGGTACTCGTCGATGCCGACCCGCATCATCGGCCAGACGTTGCTGGTCGTGGTCGAGGTCAGCAGGTCGAAATACGAGCCCTCCTTCAGGAACTTGGTCGAGAAGGTCGCGAAGGGGCCGAACAGGAGGACGCGCTTGCCGCCGAGCACGCGGGTGTCGAGGTGGGGCACCGACATCGGCGGCGAGCCGACCGAGGCCTTGCCGTAGGCCTTGGCGAGGTGGAGCGTCGCGACGTCCGGATTCTCGTTGATCAGGAACGAGCCGCCGACGGGGAAGCCGGCATAGTCCTCACCCTCCGGGATGCCGGAGGCCTGGAGCAGGTGCAGCGCGCCGCCGCCGGCGCCGATGAACACGAACTTGGCGTCGACCGCCTGGCGCGACCCGTCCTTGAGGTTGCGCGCGGTCACGCGCCAGGAGCCGTCGGCGTTCTTCGTGATGCCCTGCACCTCGGTCGAGACGTCGAGGCGGAAGCTCTTCTGGCGCTGGAGGTGGGCGATGTACTGGCGGGTGACCTCGCCCCACTCGACGTCGGTGCCGAGCGGCGACCAGGTGGCGGCGACCTTCTGGTTCGGGTCGCGCCCCTGCATCATCAGGGGGACCCACTTCTTCAGCTGCTCGGGGTCGGTCGAGAACTCCATCCCGGCAAATAGCGGGCTCGCCTTCAGCGCCTCGTAGCGCTTCTTGAGGTAGGCGATGTTGTCGTCACCCCAGACGAAGCTCATGTGGGGCGTGTAGTTGATGAAGGTCTTGGGATCCTTCAGCACGCCGTTCTTGACCTGCCAGGCCAGGAACTGGCGGGTGACCTGGAACGCCTCGTTGATCTCGACCGCCTTGGCGATCTCGACCTTGCCCTTCTTCTCGGGGGTGTAGTTCAGCTCGGCGAGCGCCGAGTGGCCGGTGCCGGCGTTGTTCCAGCCGTTCGAGCTCTCCATCGCCACCTGGTCGAGGCGCTCGAGCATCCGGATCGACCAGCCCGGCTCCAGCTCGTTGAGCCACACGCCGAGCGTCGCGCTCATCACGCCGCCGCCGATCAGCAGCACGTCGACCTTCTCGGCGCTCTGCGCCAGGGCAAGCGAACCGGGCAGCGCCGAGGCCGCGAGGCCGGCGGCGGCTCCGCCGAGGATCTGGCGGCGGCTCACGCCGGCCTGGCAGGTGGTCTTGTCGTCGGCACGCATGGCCAAACCCCGTTCTGGTACAGGACCGGCGGGCGCGCGCCCCCGGCCGTCACAGGCGTCCAAAATCGCGCGCGAGCATGCCGGCTCGCCGCGCGGGCCTTTTTCGGGTGGTTTCCTCGGAAAGGAGGCCGCGGTACCCCGACGCTGTCGGTCCCTCGCGGCCTCACGGTCCCGCGCGCATCCGGATTGGCCGGAGGGCGGGGCAGCGTCCGCTTCGCCCGCTCTTCGCGGCGGCCTGATGGCCGCTTCGGGGGCTCTTTGGAAGACACCGGCTGATTATCGTTCGATGGTTCTGGCTCTGCCTCATAGACGATGCCCGGGCAAAGGACAACGACCGGACGGCGGCGAGCCCGGCCGCAGCGATCATCGCCGGGCCGTGCTGTGGAATACCGGCATTTCCTCACCGGCAGGTGCGGGATGGCAACGGATCGACGACCCCGCGCCGGCCGGGCCCGGCGGGATCCTCACAGCCGCGCGGCGATCACCTCGGTAAGGGTCACCGGGCGGCCGGCCTCGCGGGCGAGCCGCAGCAGGGTCGACTGGCGGAAGCGCGCATCCGCCGTGACCTCGCGGCCGAGCCAGTCCGGCAGGGCGATCGCCTGCGCCTCGTGCTCCAGCTCGACCTCGGCGAGCACCATGCCGGCGAGCGAGCCGCCATACTCGTCCACGGTCCAGAGCAGCCCGCCATGCGGCACGCAGTGGCGCGTCTTCTCGATCAGGCAGGTCTCGCAGACGAGGCGCAGCATGTCCTCCGCCTCGTCGCGCGGGATCTCGTACTCGAATTCCGGTCGCGACAGGCCCTCGCGCCGGCCCTTGACGGTGAGCCAGGCCCGCTCCTCGTCGAGTCGCACCCGGACCTTGCCGCCGACGAACTCGCCCACGAGACCGTCGGTGAGCTGGTGCCGGCTCACCGCGTGCGCGCGCCAGCCCGCATGGGCGACCAGGAACTTCCGCTCGACCTCGTACCGCATCGCCCTCGACCGTTGCTGCCCCGCCGCGCGGCGAAGGGCGCCGGGACAACGACGCAAGGTAACGCCCGGCAGGCCCGGCGGGTGCCGGGGCGGGCGGCTGATAGCCGATCGGGTCTGTGAGGGCCAGAGTGTTACGTCAGTTCCGTGACGGGGCGAAGCGGGCGACGAACTCGTGCGCCTCGCCCGGGTAGGTCAGGCGCACGGTCGTGACGGCGCGCCCGGCGCTCCAGGTGCGGCGCTCGACGACGAGGCAGGGCGTGCCGACGGGGCAGGCCATGGCGGCGGCGAGCTCCGTATCGGCGCTGCGCGCCCGGATGCGGTGCTCGGCCGCGCTCCAGGGCACGTGGTGGACGAGCCAGGCCCCCGGCGGCTCGACGGAGAAATCCTGCGCCTCGGCGTCGGGCACCGCCGCGAGGTGGATCAGCCGCTCCTCCAGGCAGAACGGGCGCGGCCCGGCCTCGTGCCGGCCGGTCAGCGCCAGGACCGGGGCCGGCGCGTCGAGCCCGAGCGCGTCGCGGTCGGCGCGCGTGCTGCGCCGGCGTCGGCGCCGGAGCAGGACGAAGCGGTAGGGCAAGCCGAGCGCCTCGACCTCGCTGCGGATCTCCGGAATCTCCAGCACCGCCGATTGCGAGTGCGGCTGGCGCACGAACGAGCCGACCTTGCGCCGGCGCTCGATCAGGCCTGCGGCGGCGAGCTGCGTCAGCACCTTGTTGACGGTCATGCGCGAGCAGCCGAACTGCGCCGTCAGCTCGTGCTCGAACGGGATGCGGTGGCCGGGGGGCCAGCGGCCGGACAGGATGTGGCCCTGGAGCTCGGAGAGGATCTGCTGGTGCAGCGAAATCGGCCGGGCCTCGGGGCGGGCGGGATCGTGCGCGGTCATTCGGGGATCAGGTCCGCTCTCTCGCTCGCACGCGCCGTCTCCTCGTACCGCCGATCCTGCCTGATCGGCCGGGGCCATCTCTCATATCCGAGCCCGGCGAGGGAAGCCGCAGGGCAATTTCGAGGAAGCTCGATCCGAGAACGACAAGTCGCGGGATCCCCTCTCCCGTATGGGAGAGGGGTCGGGGTGAGGGTGGCGCGGCTCCGGATAGGTCTTCGACCGACACGCTGCCAGCACCACTCTCAAGTTTTACACTGGAACGTGTCACCCTCACCCCCGGGCCCTCTCCCACACTTTGAGCGATACCGGGCAAGCCCGGCATCGCTTGGAGAGGGGAGGCGCGCTCGACTTGGGAAAGCTGAGCGAGCTGGAGCCGCAAACAGGAAATTACTCCGCCATCAACCGCCCGAGCACCCTCGCATACCGCGCCGCGACCGCCTCCCGCATCACGTGGCGACCGCCCGCGACCACCTGCCGGCCGTCGACCCACACCGCGTCGACCGCCCGGGAGCCAGCGGCGAAGATCCAGCCGTCGAGGAGGGCGTCGCTGCGCCGCTCGATCAGGGCCGGGTCCGCCCCGGCGAGCGCGACGCAATCGGCCGGGGCCCCGACCGCGAGCCCTCCCCCCTCCGCCGCGAGCGCCTGGGTGCCGCCGGAAAGTGCCGCGTCGAACAGGGCCCGCCCGGTCGAGGCGCCCGGCGCCGCGAGCACGTTGCGCTGGCGCTGCCCCAGGCGCTGGGCGTATTCGAGCTGGCGCAGTTCGTCGGCGGCGCCGACCAGCACGTTCGAATCGCTGCCGATTCCGTAGCGTCCGCCGGCCGCGACGAAGCCGGGGGCGGGGAAGATGCCGTCGCCGAGGCTCGCCTCGGTCACCGGGCACAGGCCCGCGACCGCGCCGCTCGCCCCGAACCGCGTGGTCTCCTCCGCCGTCATGTGGGTGGCGTGGATCAGGCACCAGCGGGCATCGAGCCCGACCCGATCGAGGAGCCACTGCACCGGGCGCGCGCCGGACCAGGCGACGCACTCCTCGACTTCCCGCACCTGCTCGGCGGCGTGGATGTGGACCGGGCCTCCCCCCGCGAGCGCGACCGCCGCGGCGAGATCGTCCGGCGTCACCGCCCGCAGGCTGTGGGGCGCGACGCCGAGCGTCGCCCCGGGCAGTGCCGCCACCGCGGCGCGGGACGCCTCGATCAGGCGCGCGAACAGGTCGAGGTCGCTGACGAAGCGGCGCTGGCCTTGCGTCGGTGCGAGCCCGCCGAAATTCGACCAGCGGTAGAGCACCGGCAGCAGGGTGAGGCGCAACCCGGTGAGCGACGCGGCGGCGGCGATCCGCTCGGCCATCTCGGCGACGTTCCCGTAGGGCCGTCCGTCGGGCGCGTGGTGCAGGTAGTGGAACTCGCCGACCCGGGTGAAGCCGGATTCGAGCATCTCGACATAGGCCTGCGCCGCCACCGCCTCGGCCTCGTCCGGGCTCATCCGCAGGGCGAAGCGGTACATCGTCTCGCGCCAGGTCCAGAACGTGTCGGAGGACGGCCCCCGCCGCTCGGCGAGCCCCGCCATACCGCGCTGGAAGGCGTGGCTGTGCAGGTTCGGCAGGCCCGGCACCAGGACCGCCACCCGGGTATCGCCCGGCTCAGGCGCCCGGCCGGCCTCGACGGCGGTGAACCGGCCGCCCTCCAGGGTGAGGCGGAGATCGGCCTGCCAGCCCGCGGGGGTGAGACCTTGAGCGGCGTGCAGCACGGTCATCGGCGCGTCTCCTGCATGGATCCTCGGCGCTCCGGCGCGCCCCATCATGTCTATACAAAGCTCCTCGATAATGTCTATACATATGCGGCGAATCACCGAGGAGATGCGCATGAGCGGGAGTGAAGGCGTGCCGCAGGTCTGGCGCAACGTCCGGCTCGCCACCTTCGCAGCCGGCCTTCCCGGCATCGGCGCGGTCGAGAAGGCCGCGCTGGCGATCCGCGACGGCCGCATCGTCTTCGCCGGGCCCGAGGCGGAGTTGCCGGCGGCGGCTTTGCGGGGCGCCGAGATCGTCGACGGCGAGGGCCGCTGGATCACCCCGGGGCTGATCGACTGCCACACCCACCTCGTCTGGGCCGGCGACCGGGCGCACGAGTTCGAGTTGCGTCTCGCCGGCGCCTCCTACGAGGAGGTGGCGCGGGCCGGCGGCGGCATCGTCTCCTCGGTCGGCGCCCTGCGTGCCGCGAGCGAGGACGACCTCGTGCGCCAGACCCTGCCGCGGCTAGACGCGCTGATCTCTGAGGGCGTCACCACGGTCGAGGTGAAGTCGGGCTACGGCCTCGACCTGCCGAGCGAGCGCAAGGCGCTCCGCGCCGCCCGGCGGCTCGGCGAGATGCGGCCGGTCGAGATCCGCACCACCTTCCTCGGCGCCCACGCCCTGCCGCCAGAGGCCGGCGGCGACAAGGACGCGTATATCGCTGCGGTCGCCGACACGATGCTGCCGGCGCTCGCCGCCGAGGGGCTGGTCGACGCGGTCGACGCGTTCTGCGAGGGGCTGGCGTTCTCGCCCGATCAGGTCGCCCGGGTGTTCGACCGGGCACAAGGCATGGGCCTGCCGGTGAAGCTCCACGCCGACCAGCTCTCGAATCTCGGCGGCGCGGCGCTCGCGGCGCGCTACCGCGCCCTCTCGGCCGACCACCTGGAGCACACCGACGAGGCCGGCGCGAGCGCAATGGCGCGAAGCGGCACCGTCGCGGTGCTGCTGCCGGGCGCCTACTACTTCATCCGCGAGACCAAGCTGCCGCCGGTCGAGCTGTTTCGCCGGCATGGCGTCCCCATGGCGGTCGCCACCGACGCCAATCCCGGCACCTCGCCGCTGACCTCGCTGCTGCTCGCCATGAACATGGCCGCCACCCTGTTCCGCCTCACCGTCGACGAGTGCCTGGCCGGCACCACCCGCGAGGCCGCCCGCGCCCTCGGGATTCTGCCTGAGACCGGCACCCTGGAGGCTGGCAAGCGCGCCGACCTCGCGGTGTGGTCGGTCGAGCGGCCGGCCGAGCTCGTCTACCGCATGGGCTTCAACCCGCTCCACGCCCGTATCCGGGGAACACGATGACCGAGACGATCACCCTCGTGCCGGGCGCGGTGCCGCTGGGCCACTGGCGCGCGGTCTATCGCGGCGCGCCTGCCGCCCTCGATCCGGACTGCGCCCCGGCGGTCGCCGAGAGCGCGGCGGCGGTCGCCCGGATCCTCGCCCGGGGCGAGCCGGTCTACGGCATCAACACGGGCTTCGGGAAGCTCGCGAGCGTGCGGATCGAGGCGGGCGACTTGGCTACCCTCCAGCGCAACATCGTGCTCTCCCACGCCGCCGGCGTCGGGGAGCCGAGCCCGGTGCCGGTGGTGCGCTTGATGCTGGCGCTCAAGCTCGCGAGCCTGGCGCAGGGAGCCTCCGGCGTGCAGCCCGCGACCCTCGACCTCCTTGGGGCGATGCTCGCCCGCGACGTGATCCCGGTGGTGCCGTGCCAGGGCTCGGTCGGCGCCTCGGGCGACCTCGCGCCCCTCGCCCACATGGCCGCGGTGATGATCGGGGTCGGCGAGGCGGACACCCCGCAAGGCCGCCTGCCCGCCGCCGAGGCCCTGGCCTCGGCCGGGCTCGCGCCGGCCGCGCTCGGGCCGAAGGAGGGCCTGGCGCTCCTCAACGGCACGCAGTTCTCGACAGCCAACGCGCTTGCCGGCCTGTTCGAGGCCGAGACCCTGCTGCGCACCGCCCTCGTCGCCGGGGCGCTCGCCACCGACGCGGCGCGGGGCTCCGACGCGCCGTTCGACTCCCGCATCCATCTGCTTCGCCGCCACCGCGGCCAGATCGAGACCGCCGCCGCCTTGCGCGCGCTGATGGCCGGCAGCGCCATCCGGGCCTCGCACCTCGTCGGCGACGAGCGGGTGCAGGATCCCTACTGCCTGCGCTGCCAGCCGCAGGTGATGGGCGCCTGCCTCGACCTCCTGCGCCAGGCCGCCGACACCCTCGCCACGGAAGCGAACGGCGTCTCCGACAATCCCCTCATCTTCCCCGAGACCGACGAGGCCTTGTCGGGCGGCAACTTCCACGCCGAGCCGGTGGCGTTAGCCGCCGACATGATCGCCATGGCGTTGTGCGAGATCGGTTCCCTGTCGGAGCGCCGCATCGCCATGCTGGTCGATCCGGCGCTCTCTTGCCTGCCGGCCTTCCTGACGCCGAAGCCGGGGCTGAATTCCGGCTTCATGATCCCGCAGGTCACCGCCGCGGCGCTCGTCTCCGAGAACAAGCAGCGGGCGATGCCGGCGAGCGTCGACTCGATCCCGACCTCGGCCAACCAGGAGGACCACGTCTCGATGGCCGCCCACGGCGCCCGCCGCCTGATGCCGATGGCCGAGAACGCCGCCGCGGTGGTAGCGATCGAGGTGCTGGCGGCGGCGCAAGGGTGCGATTTCCACGCGCCGCTCACCTCCAGCCCGGCGCTCGAGGCGGTGCGGGCGCGGCTGCGCGCCGAGGTGCCGCGCCTCGACAACGACCGGCATTTCCACCCCGACATCGCGGCGGCTTTGGCGCTGGTGCGGGACGGGAGCCTTGTCGCGGCGGTGGAAGGCGTGCCGCTGCCCGTTCTCGGCTGAGACGACGCCCGACCCGCACCGCAGGCGCAGCCGCGTTGACGTCATTCCTCTCCCACTCGCGACCTCATCCTGAGGTGCCGGCCGACCGAAGGTCGGTTGGCCTCGAAGGAGGCCTCCAGGAGTCTCCGAGCGAGCTGGAGCCCTCCCTCGAGGCCGCTACGCGGCACCTCAGGCTGAGGCCGTGGGTGGGATGAGGCTCATGAATCGCGATTTCTAGGCCTTCCTCGATCTGGAGCCCTCCATGACCCGCATCGACAACGCCCGCACCGTCCGCGCCCCCCACGGCACGGATCTCACCGCCAAGAGCTGGCTCACCGAAGCCCCGCTGCGCATGCTGATGAACAACCTCGATCCCGACGTCGCCGAGCGGCCGGGCGAGCTGGTGGTCTATGGCGGCATCGGCCGGGCGGCGCGGGACTGGGCGAGCTTCGACCGCATCGTGGCGGCGCTGAAGGACCTCGACGACGACCAGACCCTGCTGGTGCAGTCGGGCAAGCCGGTCGGGGTGTTTCGCACCCACGCGGATGCTCCCCGGGTGCTGATCGCCAACTCGAATCTCGTGCCGCACTGGGCGACCTGGGAGCACTTCCACGAGCTCGATCGCAAGGGCCTGATGATGTACGGCCAGATGACGGCCGGCTCCTGGATCTACATCGGCAGCCAGGGCATCGTGCAGGGCACCTACGAGACCTTCGTCGAGATGGGCCGCCAGCACTACTCCGGTGATCTGTCCGGCCGCTGGATCCTCACCGCGGGCTTAGGGGGCATGGGCGGCGCCCAGACCCTCGCCGCCACCATGGCGGGGGCCTCCTGCCTCGCGGTCGAGGCGCAGGCCTCGCGCATCGAGTTCCGATTGCGCACCGGTTACGTCGACGTCCAGGCCCGCGACCTCGACCACGCCCTCGCGCTGATCGAGGAATCCTGCCGCCAGAAGACCCCGCGCTCGGTCGCGCTGCTCGGCAATGCCGCCGAGATCTTTTCCGAGCTCTACGCCCGCGGCGTGCGCCCCGACTGCGTCACCGACCAGACCTCGGCCCACGATCCCGTCAACGGCTACCTGCCGGCGGGCTGGACGGTCGCCGAGTGGGAAGCCAGGCGCGAGACCGATCCGGCGGCGGTCGCGGCGGCTGCGAAGCGCTCGATGGCGGTGCACGTCCGGGCGATGCTCGATTTCCACCGCGCCGGGGTGCCGGTGGTCGATTACGGCAACAACATCCGCCAGATGGCGCTGGAGGAGGGCGTCAAGGACGCCTTCGCCTTCCCGGGCTTCGTGCCGGCCTATATCCGCCCGCTGTTCTGCCGCGGCATCGGCCCGTTCCGCTGGTGCGCCCTCTCGGGCGACCCGGAGGACATTTTTGCGACCGACGCCAAGGTGAAGGAGTTGCTGCCCGACAACCACCACCTGCACCGCTGGCTCGACATGGCGCGGGAAAAAATCCGGTTCCAGGGCCTGCCGGCGCGGATCTGCTGGGTCGGCCTCGGCGACCGGCACCGCCTCGGTCTCGCCTTCAACGAGATGGTGCGCAAGGGCGAGCTGAAGGCCCCGATCGTGATCGGCCGCGACCACCTCGATTCCGGCTCGGTCGCCTCGCCGAACCGCGAGACGGAGGCGATGCGCGACGGCTCCGACGCGGTCTCCGACTGGCCGCTGCTGAACGCGCTCCTCAACACCGCGTCCGGCGCGACCTGGGTCTCGCTGCATCATGGCGGCGGCGTCGGGATGGGCTTCTCGCAGCATGCCGGCATGGTGATCGTCTGCGACGGCAGCGAGGCCGCCGACCGGCGCCTGGAGCGGGTCCTGTGGAACGACCCCGCCACCGGCGTGATGCGCCACGCCGATGCCGGCTACGAGGATGCGGTGGCGTGCGCGCGGGAGCACGGCCTGGACCTGCCGTCGCTCGGTTGAGCGCCCCTCGATCGGGCCGGTCCGAGCCCTCTCCGTCATCCCGGGGCCGCGCAGCGCAACCCGGGATCCATGACCGCTGACGAGACCGGATGAAGCGCGACGCGCTTCGACCTCTTCTGAGATGTCGGCGGTCATGGATCCCGGGTTCTCGGCTGCGCCGAGCCCCGGGATGACGGAGAGAGATGCCGGTCGATCTGTCGGATCTCCGGGACAACCGGGAAATCGGCCCCCCGCGGCACGCGATCGTGGTCCATGACGCGGTCGCATGCGGCCGGCGTACTTCGGGAACTTCGCATCTGCCCGCGTCGATTACTTCGGAAGGCTTCGTAGGTAGCGGGGTCCGCGGACCCTCGATTCATCGCCGCCGACCCGAAATCCCCCGTCCTGCGCCCGCCTCGTCCACACCCGCAGGGTCTGGGATTGTGGGGAAACCGTGCGTAACCCCCGCGCCGATCGGTCGTTCTCCCCGCTGTCCCCGATGTACGTCCGCGCGTCGCCACAGCCGTTTCGTCACCTCGGACCTTGCGCATGGGGTCGCTCGCAAACCGGGATCGAGATTTTCGATCCGCGCTCGTCCATCACCACGGGCCCCGATCACCGATCCGACCGGTCACCGACCGCCGGGGCGTACTTCACGAACGCTTCACCCTGGCGATACCACCCGATCCGCCGCACTCGCGCCTCGCCGTCCGACCCGTCCTTGCCGTGAATCCGCTCGTACGATGCAAGGTCGGGTGAGTCGAGATCGCGATCCTCCATCCCGAAGAGTCCCACAGGAAAGTGTCCGCGAGTCGAGTCCAGCTCGTCCGCCCCGGTTCGACAGATGCCATGGCTGCGTGATTCGTTCCGTCGAGTCCTGTCGACTCCTGTGGGTGCCCTGTGGACCCCGCCTCGACTCGCGATTGCGAGTCTCCGACTCGGGCTCCGGGTTTTCCCCAGATTGCACCGCTTAGAGTGTTACAGGAATCTTTATCGATTTAGGCGCTCGGGTGGCGGCGATTCCGGGAACGCGCCCAAATGCTTAATGCGGGTGGTCCGTTCCCGAAGTACCGAGGATTCGTCCCCGTTGTACCGCCCGTCCCGTCCCCGAAGTACCGTGCCGGCGTTCCCGATCGCACGGTGGCCGTTCCCGAAGTGCCGCTCCTGCCCCTCGGCGTTCCCGAAGTGCCGACTCCGCGGGAGTCATTCACAGGGATTCCGGGGATTTCTCCTCGGGACGGCTCCCCGCGCCCGCCGCCTCCCTCGTACATCGGGAACGGGCGGGCCTGTGGATCAGCGGGCGTCGCGCACGAAGCGCTCGGCGAACCCCAGGAAGGCGCTCTCGTAGTTCTTCGGCTCGCGGGTCGCGTCGCCCTCGAGCCAGTGGTCGAACTCGGTCTTCAGCCCGTACACGTCCCAGCCCGGATGGGCCTTGCGGCACAGCGCGATCGTCTCGTCCGAGAGGTGGCGGAACAGCGGCAGGGCGGCAGCGGCCTTCGGCGTGCGGGTCCGCTTCGGCTTCGGGGCCGGCGCGACCAGCCCGTCGTCGGTGACGAGGTCGCGGCGGATCATCCGCAGGTGCGGCTCGCCGCGCTCCTTCTCCTCGATCCGCAGGACGAAGCCCGGCAATTCGTCGGCCTTGGCGATCTTGGCGATCTCGAACTTGAACCGGCGGTAGGTGCCCTCCGCGCCCGACTTCTCGAACAGGGTCGGCAGGCTGATGGCGAAACCCCCCTCCCCCGCTCCCCCGGCATGCTTGCGGGCGATGCGGTAGAGCCAGCGCTCGCGTCCGCCGGTGATGCCGAAATAGGCCGGGTCGATGGCGAGCACGCCGCCATCCATCAGCACGCCCTCGTAGAACCAGTCCGACAGGGTGATCGACATCCCGCGGCTGGCATTGGTCTCCTCGTCGATCGTGTCGTCGAACGAGTCGATCCAGCTGAACTGGCGCTCCTTGCGCTTGGCCTTCTCGGCCCGGATGTTGGTGCGCACCGAGGTCGATTGCAGGCGAAACAGGGCGTCGCGCAGGAGCTTGTACTGGCGCCCGCCGGTCTCGCGGCCGATGCCCTTGAGGAGGTCGTAGGGCATGAAGTGGAGCTTGCGCGGGATGTCGTTGCGGCCGCGCTTCTTCATCTCGCAGATCGTCGAGGCGGCCCAGATCAGGATGTCGGCATCCCAGATCGTCGCCATGCCGTAGGCCTGGTTCGGCAGCACCCGCACCCAGACCGACCCGTCGGGGCTCGTGTAGTCGATCTCCTTCAGGCGCTTCTGCTTGGCGATCGAGAAGAACGGCCGCTCCATCGTCTCCCGCTGGTCGCGGAAGTGCACGAAGGGCACCACCATGTCGATCTGGTCGTTGCGCCGATGGCTCATCGTCACGCCCGTGTCGCGTCCCCGGCCGGAGCGCGCGCCCGTTCCCGCGCCGCGCCGCGCCCTGCCGTCCCGTCGTTCCGCATCGCTCTCATGCGAACCACGCTAGGACTCGCCCGCCTTCCAAATCGTGGACGGAACAGGGTTTTTAGATGTGGTCCCCAATCGTCTTCAATCGCGGTTAACGCCGAATCGAGCCATGACGCTCCGGAACCTCGCCCGCCGGCCCGCCGTTCTCCGGTGGCAGCCAAGCTCTCCCCGGACCCCGCCCATGCGCCTTTCCCTCGCCGCCCTCCTCCTCGCCAGCGGCGTCGCCGCCGCCCACGCCCAGGGCACCGCCCGCGGCGCGCAGGACGGCGCGGCGCGGGGCGAGGCGATCGCCGGGCCGGTCGGCGCGGTGGTGGGCGGCGCCATCGGGGCCGCGGTCGGGACGGCCAACAGCATCCTGGGCATCGACCGGCGCGAGCGCTTCCGCATCTACGCCGCCGGCGAGCACCGGCCGTCCTTTCGCCACGAGGGACCCTTGCGCGTCGGGACAGTGCTGCCGCCGGACGGCGTGGTCTACTACGACGTGCCGCCGGAATTCGCCCTCAAGGGATACAACTACACCATCGTCAACGACCACCCGGTCCTGGTCGAGCCCGGCACCCGCCGCGTCGTCGAGGTGATCGACTGAGCGCGATCGTCCGTGGCGCACGGGGTGCATCCGGGCTAAGAGCCGGGGACGCGTATCCCGGCCCCTGATGTCCCGTCCCCCCGATCCACCGATCACCGTGTGCGATCCCGAGCGCCTCGCCGCGCTCGACGCGTACGCCGTCCTCGACACCCTGCCCGAGCAGGGGTTCGACGACGTCGTGCGCCTGGCGAGCCGCCTGTGCGACGTGCCCATCGCCCTCGTGAGCCTGGTCGCCGGCACCCGGCAGTGGTTCAAGGCCCGCACCGGCTTCCCGCACCCGCAGACCGATCTCGGCCGCTCGGTCTGCGCCCACGCCCTGGCGCATCCCGATGCGCTCCTCGTCATCCCGGACCTGACCCAGGATCCCCGCACCCGCGACAACCCCCTCGTCACCGCCGAGCCCGGCATCCGGTTCTATGCCGGGGCCCCCTTGCGCACGCCGGACGGCCACGTGCTCGGCACGCTCTGCGTGATCGACTACGTCTCGCGGCCGGAGGGCCTGAGCCCGAGCGAGGCCGGCGACCTGCGGGCGCTGGCGCGCCAGGTGATGGGCCAGCTGGCGCTCCGCCGGGCCAATGCCGAGCAGGAGGCGGCCCTGGAGGCGGCGCGGGTCACCGAGGAGCGCTACCGCCGGGCGGCGCAGGCCACCCGCGACGCGATCTGGGACTGGGATTTTTCCACCGGCGACGTCTTGTGGAACGAGGCGCTGGAGACCGCCTACGGCCACGCGCTGGTGGACGTCGCACCGACCGGCGCCTGGTGGATCGCGCATATCCACCCCGACGACCGCGCCCGGATCGACGCCTCGATCCACGCGGTCATCGACGGCACGGACACCGTCTGGAGCGGCGAGTACCGCTTCCGGCGCGCCGACGGCTCCTACGCCGACGTCTTCGACCGCGGCTCGGTGATCCGCGACGAGGCCGGCCGGGCGGTGCGGATGGTCGGCGCCATGCTCGACCTCACCGAGCGCCGGCGCGCCGAGGCCGACCGGCGCGAATCCGAGCGCCGGCTCGACCTGGAGCGCGGCCTGCTCGAAGCGGTCTTCCGGCAGGCGCCGGTCGGCATCTCGGTCGCCGGCCTCGGGCCGGGGGCGCCGAACCTGATCAACGCCCAGGCCGAGGCGATCCTCGGCCACGACATCGGCAGCCCCGGCCTCTCCCGCTACGAGTCGTTCTGCGCCGTGCACCCCGACGGGCGTCCTTACGCGGCGGACGACTACCCGTCCCTGCGCGCCCTGCGGGACGGCGCGGTGGTGACGGCCGAGGCGATGCGCTACCGCCACGCCGCGACCGGGGCGATGCGCCTGCTCGAGGTCTCGAGCAGCCCGGTGCGGGACGAGGACGGGGCGATCCGCGCGGCGGTGACGGTCTTCCTCGACGTGACCGAGCAGCGTGCTTCCGAGGCGGCTTTGCGCCGCCTCGCCCTCGTCGCCGAGCAGTCGAGCGATTTCATCGCCATCGCCGACGCGGACGAGACCATCGATTACGTCAACCCGGCCGGCCGGGCCCTGGTGGGGTTGAGCGATGGCGCGGCGCGGGAGGCGCGCCTGACCGACTTCTTCCCGCCCGAGGACCTGCCCTTCGCGCAAGGCACGATCCTGCCCGCGATCCGGGCCGGCGGGAGCTGGGGCGGCGAGTTCCGCCTGCGCAACCTCGCCACCGGGGCCGTGGTGCCGGTGCGCTACAGCCTGTTCCCCCTGCGGGGGCCCGGCGGGGCCTTGGATGAGCCTGGCGGGGCCTTCGAGGGCTTCGCGGCGGTGAGCCACGACATCTCGGCCCGCAAGGCGGCGGAGGCGCAGCAGGAGATCCTCAACCGCGAGCTGAGCCACCGGCTCAAGAACACCCTGGCGATGGTGCAGGCCATCGCGGTGCAGACCCTGCGCAACGCCACCGACCCGGCGGCGGCCCGCGAGGCCCTGGTGGCCCGGCTGGTGGCGCTCGGCAAGGCGCACGACATCCTGCTGACCGGCGAGGGCGAGAGCGCCGACCTGCGGGCGGTGCTCGAGGGCGCGCTCGCCATCCACGACGACGGCCGGCCCGGCCGCTTCCGGCTCGCCGGACCGCCGGTGCAGTGCGGGGCGCGGGCGGCCTTGTCGCTCGCCCTGATGGCGCACGAGCTCGCCACCAACGCGGTCAAGTACGGGGCCCTGCGCATGCCGGAGGGCTACGTCACCCTCGACTGGACGGTGGACGGCCTCGACGCGCCGGTCCTGGCGCTCCGCTGGCAGGAGCACGGCGGTCCCCCGGTGACGCCGCCGACCGCCAAGGGTTTCGGGTCGCGCCTGATCGAACGGGGGCTCGCCGGCACCGTCGACGGCGAGGTCGCGACGCATTACCCGCCCGAGGGGGTGGTGTGCACGCTGACGGCGCCGCTCGAGGAGCTGCGGCGGGGGGAGTGAGGGGTGCGGGTTCGAGTGGCGGATGACCCTATCCCCCCACCCACGACCTCATCCTGAGGTGCGAACGGAGTGAGCCTCGAAGGAGGGCTCCAGGGGTCTCGATGCTATCTGGAGCCCTCCTTCGAGGCCTCCGCTGCGCTCCGGCACCTCAGGATGAGGTTGATGGGTGGGAGTGGAGCTCGTCCCGGCGTTATTGGACGCGGGGTTCTATGGCCCGTCAGAACCGCACCACCTCGCTCGCGTTCACCGCCCGCACCGTGCCGCTCGGCCGCCCTTCCGTCCCAGTGAGCGCCAGATGGCGCTCACCCCCCGGCGCCAGATGGAACCAGTTGTCGGACGGGCGCCCCGCCCCGTCGAGCGCGACGTGCACCGCGAGCGCGTGCCGCTCCGCCGCGATCCGCAGCACCGCGCCGTCCCGGCCCTCGACGAGGGCGGCGGTGAGGCCGGTCTCCCGCGGCGCCGCATCCCGGCCGGCCGGGAAGTGGAACGCCTCGGCGAGCGCCGTGCCGTCGGCCCGGGTCAGCCGCAGATGCGCCAGGTCGTGCGCCGCCGGGCCGAAGCGGTAGGCCGCGGTCGCGTCGAAGAAGCGGCCGAGGAGCGCGGCCGAGGACAGGGTGACGGTCTCGCGGGCCGCGAGCGTCAGGGACCGCTCCGCCCTGGCCGCGACCTTGCCGGCGGCGGAGGCGAAGGTGAGCGTCAGCGCGACGTCGATCGCCGCGGCGGTCTCGTTCAGCAGGTGGGCGTGGAGCCCGTTCAGCCCCTCGTCCGTGAGCACGGCCTGGACCGGCCGGAAGGCGCGCTTGAGGGCGTACCACGCCGATTTCGGCCGGCCCGCCACGTCGACCACGCCCCAGCCGGCGCCGGGCGCGAGGTCGCGCCAGAGCCAGACCAGGCCGCCGGCGGTGACCGAGCCGGCGCGGCGCCACTCGGCGAAGGTCGCCTCCATCACCTCGGTGACGGCGGCGCGGCCGAGCATCAGGTAGCGCTCCGGATCGTCGCGGCGCAACGTTGCGGGATCGACGCCGTAGAGGGCCCCGACGTAGTGGTCGCGTACGCCCTCGAAATCCCAGTCGGCGCCGCGGTCGCGCGGTACGAAGCGGGCCCAGGCGGGATCGCGCGGATCGGTGAGGCCCGCCTCGTGCAGGGAGACGGGCTCGGGCACGTTGGCGAAGGCCAGGCACTCGGAGGCGAAGCGCACCTCGGCCCGGCGCGCATCCTCGAACGGCCGGCCATAGGCGCCGACGCCGTAATAGTGGGTCACGCCCGCATCGGTCGAGAACGGCAGGTCGCCGCCCGAGGGCGAGTTCGGCACCACGACGAGGTCGGGCCGGCGCGCGGCCGCGGCCTGTCGCAGGATCGCCTCCACCGCCGTGGCCCGCCAGGCCGATTCCGGAAAGCCCAGCATCGCCGCCTGCTGCTCGACCTCGCTGCCGCCGCCGACGACGCAGAGCGAGGGCGAGGCCTGGCAGCGGTCGAGGAGCTGCGCGATCTCGGCCTCCAGCGCCGCCCGGAAGGCGGGATCGTCGGTCGGATAGTCGAAATTCGCCAGCATCAGGTCCTGCCAGACCAGGATGCCGCGTTCGTCGCAGAGGTCGTGGAAGGCTTGCCCTTCGTACAGCATCGTGCCGCCGACCCGCAGCATGTTGACGCCGGCCTCGACGGCGAGCGCGAGCAGGGGGGCGCAGGCGGCGCGGTCGTGGGCGAGCCCGACGAGGTCCGCCGGGGTCCAGCAGGCCCCGCGGCAGAAGACCGGCACGCCGTTGACCGCGAGGCTCAATCCCTCGGCGAAGGGGCGACGCAGCGTGAGGGTGCGAAACCCGACCCGGCCGAGATCGAATCTCTCGGCCCCGGCCTCGACCGCGACCGCGTGCAGCCGCGGCTCGCCGTGGGTGTGCGGCCACCACAGGGCGACGCCCGGCAGGGCGAGCCGGCCCTCGAACCGGCCGGGCGCGGTCTCCGACAGCCGGATCGCGCGGCCGTCGCAGTGCAGGATTACGGGCCCGCCGGCCTCCGGAAAGCTCAAGGCCACCGCCAGGATCCCGGTCCCGTGCTCGACGCTCGCCCGCAGGTCGACGTCAGTGGGCCGGCCCCCCTCCCCTCTCCGGGTGACCGGCCGGTACGGGCCGACTGCGTCGACGCTCGGGCACCAGCCGGGCATGAAGCCGAGGAGCGTGGTGCGGGCGTGACGCAGCGACCCGGGCGTGGCGAGCTGCGGCCGCCAGCGGCCGCGCTTGTGCGGCCGGGCAAGCTCCTGCGCCAGGGAGCGGAAGGCGAGCGCGAGGGTATGGCTGCCGTCGAGGTCGACCGCGACCTCGTGGGCGAGGAACATCGAGCGGGAGGCGAGGAGAAGAGTGCTGTCGAGCCAGACCTCGCACAGCGTCGCCAGCCCCTCGAAGCGCAGGATCTCGCGGCCCGTCCCCGAGAGCGTCGTGCGGTACCAGACGTCGGAGCCGTGCAGCGGCGTCGGCTCGCTCTCAGACCACAGGCCGGCCGCGCGCAGCGCGCCCGCGGCAGTGCCGGGCACCGGGGCGGGGAGGAAGCCGGTGAGCGCGTCGAGGTCGCCCGGCCCGGCGCAGGCGCCGGGGGCGGTCACGATCATCTCCCACGGACCGTCAAGGGTCCGGTCGACGGTTCGCAGGAGGGCCATCGGCGTCGGTGCCTGTGTGATGGGATTGCTGGGTTTCGTCCTGTTCACGACCTCATCCTGAGGTGCGAGCGAGGCGAGCCTCGAAGGAGGGCTCCAGAGATCTCGGCGGGATCTGGAGCCCTCCTTCGAGGCCGCTGCGCGGCACCTCAGGATGAGGTCGTGAATGGGGACAAACAGGCTCTCAGCCCGTCGCGAGCGCCCGGTCGAGGGCGTCGAAGACCGCCGCGTAGGTCGCCTCGGCTGCCGCCAGGCGCTCCGGCAGCCCGGCGAGCTTGCCGCGGGCGAAGGCGCGGGCGAGCTGGAACTGGAACGCCTTGGCCTCCTGCCCCAGCCGCGTCGCCGCCTCTGCCGCCTCGTCGAACGGCCCCGCCCCCTGCGCCGTCAGCCAGGCGAGGTGGCTGCCCAGGAGCTCGAAATTGGCCCCGAGCTGGCGGGTGGTGTTGAAGGCGTAGGAATGGAAGGCCGAGAGCGGGCGCTGCACGAAGGTGTCGGGCTTCCCCGCCAGGGTCGCGCGGAAGGCGGTGACGGGATTGCGCTCCGGCGCCTGGGCGCGGTGGCGGCGCAGCAGCGCCAGGGCGGCGTCCGCCAGCGCGGATCCGGCCAGGGCCGGGCCGCACGGCTTCACGAACTCGGCGTAGGGCAGGAGACGCCCCCTGGCGAAGATCCCGTCGTAATCGGCACCGTCGAGCCGGAAGCGGCCGGCATTGTGCAGGTAGTCGAGGGAGCGCCGCTCCGGGTCGAGGGCGAGGATCGCGATCGTGGTCTTCGAGGCCTCGCGGCCGTAGGTGGTCCCGGCGGTGTCGGGCAGGTAGAAGGCGTCGACCTCGACGAGCACCGGGAGCCCCCGCGCCGCCTGGACCAGGCTGTGCCCTTCCAGGGTCTCGTAGAGCGCCAGTTCCAGGATCTCCAGGCCGTAGAGCGCCTCGAGGTCGGCGGCCTTCGGCTTGAAGAAGGTGAACTGGTCGCCCTCGAAATCCTGGCGCAGGGTGAAGCTCAGCATCGCCTCCGGCTGGAGGCCGCGCAGGTGCAGGAGCTCGATCCAGAGATCGACGTAGCAGTTCGTCTCCGGCCAGGTCCGGTCGGCGGCGTGGAGCGCGTGCGCGATATGGGGGGCCGCGGACGTCTCCGTCCGCGGCGCGTCGATCGCAAGGTCCTGCGCGATGTGTGCGAGGGCGGCCGACATCGCCGCCCTACCCGAAGAGCTGGGCGCGGACGCTCGCCGGCCAGGCGTCGAGGTCGAGGCCGTGGTGGCGCAGGAGCGCCAGGGTGATGCGCTCCAGGCCGAAGCCGACGCAGGCCGTGTGCGCCACCGAGCCGTCGGCTTGGTCGATGCCCCAGGTCGCGCCGAAATGGTCCTGGTGGTAGTTGAAGCTGAGGCAGGCGGTCGGTTTCTCGACGCTGTTGACCGGCACGTTCAACTCGAACTTCAGCGCCTGGGCGCGCTGGTTGTTGGCCAGCATCTTGCCGGCGCGGCCGAAGAACGGGTCGTTGGCCGGGTCGATGGCGAGCGGCAGCCCGAGGTCGCTCATCATCTTGGTGCCGCGGGACAGCCACAGCTCGCGGAAGGCCAGCACCTGCTCAGGCGTGCCCATGCGGACGTATTCGCGCATGCGGAACAGCTGCATGCGGGTCGGCTCCAGCGAGGGCTCGTGCCGGAAGCAGTAGGATTGCAGGTCGAACAGCAGCCCGTCTTCCGGCAGCCGGCCGCGGGCGGCGGCGACCGGGTAGAGCGGGTAGCAGGCGGCCGGCGTCAGCACGATGTCGGTCGCCGCCTGCTTGGCGGTCCAGTCCTCGTCGGCGTCGAGGCAGGCCAGCAGCCGCGCGTGGTCGGCCTCGTTGCCGCAGAAGCTGTGCACCGTGCCGGCGAGGTGCGGGAAGCCCTTGAGGTAGCCGCTGCGCTCGAAGCTGGAGCGGGCCATGCCGGGCGGGAAGCGCAGGGCCTCGGCGCCGTCCGCGCCGCCGATGCGCGAGACCAGGCGGTCGAGGGCCTCGACCACGCTCTCGAAGGCGCCGGAGCGGCCGTAGAGCCCGTCGACCCCGGTGCGGATCAGGAGGCCGCGGTCGAACAGGCGGTCGAGGAACGAGCGCGGCGCGGCGGCCGGCGCGTCCCCGTCGGGCACGGCCTCGTCGAGGGCCGGGAGGAGGAGGTCGGAGGAGAGGCTCTGGTCCATCACGCGCTCAGGAGCTTGCCGCTGCCCTTCTGCACCAGCAGAAGGTTGGCGGTGTTGGAGAGGATGCGGTCGTTGCTGATCATCAGCGGCGCCGAGAGGACGTCGCGCAGCTGCCGGCCGAGGCTGAACGGGGTGCCGTTCTTGTAGCCGAGGATGCCGACGACGCCGAGCGCCCGCTGGACGATGTCGACCCCTTGCGCCGACACGGTGGTCTTGACGTTGTTGAGCATGATCGAGAAGCCGATCGCGCTCAAGCTGTCGGGGTCGCCCTTGGCGGCCTCGTAGCGCTCGAGCCCGGCCACCACCGTGCTCTTCATCGCCTGGAGTTCGTTGGCGGCCTCGGCGAGGCGCAGCGCCCCCGGGGGCACCTGGCCCGGCTTCTTGCGCGCCTCGCCCTGCACGAAGGCGCGGGCGCGGTCGACGGCGTAGGAGGCGATCCCGAACCACACGCTGCCCCAGAGCAGGTGCGAGGCGGCGAGCATCGACTGCGCGGCGATCTCCGCGAAGGGCTTCTGGAGCACCTGGGCGAGCGGCAGGCCCTCGGCCTTGAGCAGGAACCCGTCGCTGCAGGTGCCGCGCATGCCGAGCGTGTCCCACACGCTGGTGCGCTCCAGCGTGATCTGGTCGGAAAGAAGCGCCACCAGCACCTGGTCGGAGGTCGCGGCGTCCTTGTGGCGGCGGGCGGTTGCGAGGATCAGGTCGGCCTGCGCGCCGTAGGAGATGACGCTCGCCTCCTTGGTCAGGCGGAAGCTGTCGCCGTCCGCCTCGACGGCGCAGAGGCTGTTGCGCAGGTCGCCGCCGATGCCGGCCTCGGTGGTCGAGGAGGCGATGAGCAGCTGCTCGCCCGCGATCCGCTCCATCAGCCCGCAATGCCAGGGGCTGTCGATCCCGTGGGTGACGAGGCTCGCGAGCTTGATGTGGTGCATCGCGAACACCATCGCGGAGGCCGAGCAGGCGCGCCCGAGGATGGCGCAGAGCTCGGCGATCTCGCTCATCGAGGCCCCCTCCCCTCGCAGGGAGCGCGGGACCTGGATGCCGAGCAGGCGCTCGGCCTTCAGCGCCGCGACCGCCTCGGCCGGGAAGCGGCCCTCGCGGTCGACGGCGTCGGCATGGCGCGCGGCGATCTCCGCCACCCGCTTGGCCCGCGCGTCGAGGGCGCCGGCCGGAGGTGCCGCGACGGGCAGGGCCGCCGCGACCTCGACGTGGATGTTCATGCGGCCTCCTGCTGGCGAAGGCCCGAGACGGTGTCCCGGATGATGCGGATGGTCGAGAACGAGCGCCGGCCGAGGGCCGAGTCGGGGAACTCGATGTCGAACCGCTCCTCCAGCGCCAGCATCAGCTGCACCGAGCCGAAGGAATCGAGCCCCTTCTCGAACAGGTCGTCGTCGTCCGACAGGGCGTCGACCACGTTCTTGAGTGCTTCGAGCGACTTCAGCACGTCCCGGATGTCGGAGTTCTCGACCATGAGGCACCACCTTCCTGTCTGAGGCACGAGTCGCATCTGTCAGATGAGGATGCAATCTCTGGCACAAGGCTTGGTAAATTTTCTGATGTTTATTTTAGGGAAAGATCTGATCCACTGCGGGGGCGGGGGGTCGACCCGAGTGGATGCGAGACACTAAACTCTGAACAGCTTAACGGCCGGCAAACCGCCAAAGCGACGGCAGGACAGAATTCCGTCAAGCTTACGGAATTCATCGCGGGCGGGCGCAAGGCCCGCCGGATCTCGCGTCCCTGGCGGGCCGGCGCCGGCGGAACTCGCGGCGGGATCGCCCGCCCGGGGGACCGCCGCTCCGGGTGGAGCGAGGCCCCCTCCCCCCGCTGGCGCGCCCGGCTTGCGCGGGGCTTGCGCCGCCGTCGGGCCGGCGATTGCGAATCGGGCGTGAAACGGGCCAATTGCAGCTTCGACGCCGAACCGGCGACTTTTCTGCAAACAGGGCCTGCGAGGATGAATCAGCATACGCCGCCGCAACCCCCCGCCCCCGTCGCGCCCGCCGCGATGATCGGCGCCCACGCGGCGACCTTGCGTGCGCAGCTCCAGGCGATCTCCTCCGGGCTGTTTCCGCCCACCGCCGCCAAGGGCCTGCGCCGCTTCACCTCGACCGAGGCCGCCCGGATCATCGGCGTGACGGTGTCGCGGCTCCAGCAGCTCGCCGCCGACGGGCTCGGGCCGCAGCCCGAGGTCTCGGCCAACGGCCGCCGCTCCTACACCCTCGCCGACATTCACGGCCTGCGCGCCTATCTCGACGAGAACACGCGGGGCGGCCGGCGCTACCAGCCGCGGCGCTCGGCCTCCGAGCACCTGCAGGTGGTGGCGGTGGCGAACTTCAAGGGCGGATCGGGCAAGACCACCACCACCGCCCACCTCGCCCAGGCTCTGGTGCTGCGCGGCTACCGGGTACTCGCCATCGACCTCGATCCCCAGGCCAGCCTCTCGGCCCTGATGGGCGTGCAGCCCGAACTCGAGGTCGGGACCGACGAGACCCTGTATGGGGCGATCCGCTACGACGACGCCAAGCCCCTGCGCGACGTGGTGCGCCCGACCTACTTCACCGGCCTCGACCTCGTACCGGCCAACCTCGAACTGATGGAGTTCGAGCACGAGACGCCCCGCGCACTGAGCCGCCGCCGGGCCGGCGAGCCCCTGTTCTTCGACCGGGTCGCCCACGCCATCGACACGGTGGCCGACGATTACGACGTCGTCGTCATTGATTGCCCGCCCCAGCTCGGCTACCTGACGCTCTCGGCGCTCTGCGCCGCGACCTCGCTGCTCATCACCGTGCACCCGCAGATGCTCGACGTCGCCTCGATGAGCCAGTTCCTGGCGATGACCGAGGACCTGCTCGGCGTGGTGGCCGAATCCGGGGGCAGGCTGCAATACGACTGGCTGCGCTATCTGGTGACCCGCTACGAGCAGCAGGACGCGCCGCAGACCCGCATCGTCGGGATGCTGCGCACCCTGTTCGAGGACGCGGTGCTGACCGCGCCGATGCTGAAGTCCTCGGCCGTGTCCGACGCCGGCCTGTCGAAGCAGACGCTCTACGAGATCGGCCGCGAGAGCGTGACCCGCTCGACCTACGACCGCGCGCTCGAATCGCTCGAGGCCGTCAACGGCGAGATCGAGGGCCTGATCCGCCGCGCCTGGGGCCGGCCATGAGCCGCAAGTCGAACCTCGACGCGCTGTTCGGCGCCAAGCCGAAGCCCACGCCCGCGGCTGAGGCTGCGCCGCCTGAGTCCACGGCGTTTGCAGCTGCAAACCCGCCGCTGCCCGAGCCCGAGTTTGCAGCTGCAAACCCGCGCGACCGGGAGGCTATCGCACCGGAATCCGCGACCCAGGAGCCCCGAGCGCCAGAGCGCAGCCGCAGCGGCGCGGTGCGGGCGATGAGCAGCACCCTGCGCGGGCTCGCCGCCCGGGCTGACGCCGCGGCGGAGATCGAGGCCGGCACCGTCGTCGTCGAGATCGAGCCGGAGCGGATCGACGATTCCTTCATCGCCGACCGGGTGGCGGACGCCAACGATCCGGGTCTCGCGGCCCTGGTCGAGAGCATCCGCGAGAGCGGCCAGCAGGTGCCGGTCCTGGTCCGGCCGCACCCCGAGCACCCCGAGCGCTACCAAGTCGCCTATGGCCGCCGCCGCATCCAGGCGGCGCGGCGCCTCGCGCGGCCGGTACGCGCCGTGGTGCGCCCGCTCAGCGACGCCGAGCTGGTGGTGGCGCAGGGCAAGGAGAACCTAGAGCGGCAGGACCTGAGCTACATCGAGCGGGCGTTCTTCGCGCTGCGGCTGGAGGAGCACGGATTTGCCCGCGCCACGATCACGGCCGCGATGGGCGTCGGCAAGGGCGACCTCTCGACCCTGATCTCGGTGGCGCGCACGGTGCCGGCGGAGATCGTGCGGGCGATCGGCCCGGCCCCGGCCGCCGGGCGGCCGCGCTGGATGCTGCTCGCCGAGCGGATCCGGGCGGCGAAGCCCGGCCGGATCGACGGTCTCCTCGCCGAGCCCGGCTTCCGGCAGAAGCCCACCAACGAGCGCTTCGCCGCCGTGCTCACCGCGCTCGCGCCCCCCGCCGCCAAGCGGCCGGCGCCGCAGGTGTGGAGCGACGAGGCCGGACGCGGCATCGCCCGGATCGAGCGAAGCCCCGACCGGGTCGCCCTGTCCTTCGACGAGGGCGTGGAGCCGGGCCTTGCCGACTACGTCCTCGACCGGCTGCCGGAGATCCTCGCGGCCTTCCGGGCCGACCGCGCGAAGCCGTAATCCGCTTGCGGGCCGGGAACCGACGCGCCCGGCCGGGCCTCTACACGGACAGGTTTCTTCGTCCGTTCCGAGGCCCGCCATGCGTCACGCCCTCCTGATCCTCGCCCTGCTCGCACCCGCCGCCGCGGCCGCCCAGACCGCGCCCGATCCGGCCCCCGCCGAGGGGCGCCGGACCTGCGAGGCCAAGGCCGACCAAGCCGGGATCACCGGCGACAACCGGGAGACGTACCTGCGCGAATGCGAGGCCGGCGAGCGCCTGGCGCAGGGGGCGGCGCCGCGCTGAGGCGAACGCCGGCCGGCCCGGCGCGTTGGTCCCGCACAGGCCTTCGCCGTGGAGCATCCGATGACCGATTGGCGGCCCATCGATCGCGCGCCCCAGGACGGGCGCTGGATCATCGCCATCCACCGGGACGAGCCGGACCGGCGCGCCGTGATCCGCTGGGATCCCGGGCGGGCCGAGGACGGCCGGCCCTGGCACGTCGCCACCACCGAGTACGGCTACGCGCCGGACGCGTTCACCCACTGGACGCCGTTCCCGGACCCGCCGGAGGCCTGATCCGGGCCGGGTGGGCCGACGAATTTGATGTAGCGAAGCAAAGTCGATCGCGCCGGCCGGCGGGCCGCGGGGAGGGGTGATCGGCGGGCGCGCCGCGGATCTCGCTTCGTCCTTTGGGACGGGTTGCCCCGCCCGGAGCGGCATGGGACAAAAACAAGCACCGCCGCGATGGCGTCGCGGCGGTGCTCGCCCTCATCGAGGGCCTTCCTCCCCAGACTTCGGGCCGCTCTCGAGGGCGGCCTTTTTCGTGTCTGTGATCACAGTGGTACCCGGCGGCTTGCTTCCGCACAAGCACAATTGTGCGTCATTCCCGGGCATCTGGCATTTTTGTGCGCAGGCGGCCGGGATGTCGGGGCAGGGGAGGGCGGTCCGGTTTTCCCCGGACGAGGTGCGCGTCGTCTCCTCTCCCCGCGGGCGCAGGGCTGTCCGCGGGAAGAAACGGCGCGGGCTTCTTCCCTCCCCCCTCTGCGAGGGAGGGTGGCGAGCGGAGCGAGCCGGGAAAGCGGACGCCGCTTCCGGATAGGCCGCGCGCTTCATGAAGGCGCCCCCTGGATCAGCGTCGCGCTGCCCCTCTCCCGGCCCCTGCTGACGCGGGGACCACCCTCTCCCGCAGAGGGGGTAGGATTGAACCCACGCCATTTCCTTTTCCCGGACAGCCCTGCTCTTGCCCGGATCACGGGATCGACCAATGGAGCAGGGGGAGGGGACCTCGCCCCTCAGATCGGATGCGCCCCGTGCCCCGTCGGCTCGCGCCGGTCCCGCTTCGGGCCGCCGGCCTCCGGCCGGATCCGTACCGGTACCGACTTCGCCGCCGGTGTCCCCGACTGGATGTCGTGGTGCGACAGCGCGATCAGCGGGTTCATCTCGGGATAGTACGCCCCCAGGCAGCCGTCCGGCAGCGAGAACGGCGTCACCGTGAGACCCGTCACTACCCGCTCGATTCCGTCGCCGGCATCGCTGACGAGCGTGACGACCTGGCCGTCGCTGAGGCCGGCGCGGCGGATCTCTTCCGGGTTCATCAGCAGCACGTCGCGGGTGCCCTCGATCCCGCGCAGGCGGTCGCTGTAGCCGTAGATCGTGGTGTTGAACTGGTCGTTCGACCGCATGGTGATCAGCCGGTAGCGGCCGGGCTCGTCGGAGAATCCCGTCGCCGACATCACCTCGGGCGCGGTGAACTCCGCCTTGCCGCTCTCGGTCTTCCAAATGCGCTCGCGGGCCGAGTTGCCGCGGTAGAAGCCGCCGGGAATCCAGAGCCGGTCGTTGAAGTCGTGGAACTCCTCCGCGTAGGTCTTGGCGATCTCGTCGCGGATCAGCCTGTAATCGCCGACCCACGCGTCCCAGCGGACCTTCGGGTTCGGCGCCAGCGTCGCCTTGGCGATCCCGGCGACGATTGCGACCTCGGACTTGAGGAAATCGCTCGCCGGGGTGCGGCGCCCTTGCGAGCCGTAGATGCAGCTGAACGTATCCTCGATGCTCACCGCCTGCGGTCCGCCGGCCTGCTTGTCCTCCTCGGTGCGGCCGAGGCAGGGCAGGAGGTAGGCGATCTCGCCGTTGACGAGGTGCGAGCGGTTGAGCTTGGTCGCGACCTGCACGGTGAGGCGCATGCCCGTCCAGGCCTTCTCCATCCGGTCCTGGTCGGGGATCGCCCGCACGAAGTTGCCGCCTAACCCGATGAAGCTCCGGATCTCGCCCGACAGGATGCCCTCGCAGGCCTCCACCGTGTTGACGCCCTTCTCCCGCGGCGGCTCGAAGCCGAACTGCTCGGACAGGCGATCGAGCGGCACCAGCTCCGGCTTCTCCGAGATGCCGACGGTGCGCTGGCCCTGCACGTTGGAGTGGCCGCGCACCGGCGACACGCCGGTGCCGTCGCGCCCGATATTGCCCTTGAGGAGCAGCAGGTTGACGACCATCGCGACGTTCTCGAAGCCGTGCACGTGCTGCGTCAGGCCCATGCCGTAGAAGGCGCAGACCCGCTCGGCCTCGACGTAGACCTGGCCCGCCGCCTCGATGTCGGCGTGGCTGAGGCCGGATTCGCGCTCGATCTCCTCCCACGAGGTCGCCCGGACCTTGGCCTCGAACTCATCGAGCCCAGTCGTGTGCTGGGCGATGAAGTCGACGTCGAGGACGCGGGTACCGCGCGCCTTGGCGGCGTCGTCGGCGGCGAAGACGTGCTTGCACAGGCCGAGCATCACCGCGATGTCGCCGCCGGGCCGGACCTGGTGGTATTGCGTGCTGATCGGCGTCGCCTTGCGGGTCAGCATCTCGACCGGGCTCTGCGGGTTGGTGAAGCTCTCCAGCCCGCGCTCGCGCACGGGATTGAAGGTGACGATCTTCACGCCGCGCTTGGCCGCCTCCTGCAACGGGTGCAGGAACCGCGGCGAGTTGGTGCCGGTATTCTGGCCGAAGAAGAACATCGCGTCGCACTTCGACAGATCGTCGAACACGACCGTGCCGACGCTGGCGCCGATCACCTTCTTCAAGGCGACCGAGGTCGTCTCGTGGCACATGTTGGAGGAATCGGGCAGGTTGTTGTTGCCGTAGAGCCGGGCGAGCAGGGCGTAGAGGTACGAGGTCTCGAGGCTGGCGCGCCCGGAGGAGTAGAACACCACCGATTTCGGATCGAGCAGGCGCAGTTCCGAGCCGATCGCCTGGAAGGCCTCGTCCCAGCCGCAGGGCACGTATGTGTCGCTCGCGCGGTCGTAGCGCAGCGGGTGGGTCAGGCGGCCCGTCTGCTCCAGCTCGTAGTCGCTCCAGCCGCGCAGCTCGGTCAGGGTGTGCTTGCCGAAGAACTCCGGCGTGCAGCGCCGCGTGGTCAGCTCCCACAGGGTCGCCTTGGCGCCGTTCTCGCAGAACTCGAACGGATGGTAGTTCGCCGGCTTGGCCCAGGAGCACGAGACGCACATGAAGCCTTTCGGCTTGTTCTGGCGAAACAGGGTCTCGGTGGCGAGCGGCGTCGCCCATTCCTTGCCGAACACCTCCGCGATGCCCCGCACCGAGCCCCAGCCGCCGGCCGGGCTGTCGTAGTGGACCGTGTTCTCCTCGACCGACATGCCGGCTCTCCCCTGCGGCAGGCGCGACGCCGCCGTGGACAGGGAACCCGCAGGGAGTAGGGAAAGTTCGCGGGGGAGGGTCTCAGCCGCCCTGGGCGTTGCGCCGCAGCCGCACCAGGGCCCGGTCGAGGGCGCCGAGGAAGGCGGAGCGGTCCTTTGCCGAGAACGGCTTCGGGCCGCCGGTCACGGCGCCGGCCTCGCGCAGGGACTGCATCAGGTCGCGGGTGGCGAGCGCCATGCCGACGGAGGAATCGGTGAAGGCCTTGCCGGTGGGCGCGAGCACGCTGGCGCCCGCCTTCACGCAGCGGCTCGCCAGGGGCACGTCGGCGGTGACGACGACCGCCTGCGGCCCGGCCCGCTCGGCGATCCAGTCGTCGGCGGCGTCGAGCTTGTCGGAGACGATCACCCGCTCGATCCACGGCTCGCGGGGGATGGTGATGAAGCTGTTTGCCACCACCACCACGTGCGCGCCGTGCCGCCCGGCGACGCGGTAGACCTCGTCCTTGACCGGGCAGGCATCGGCGTCGACGTAGATGGTGATCGCCGCCATGGCGTCAGCGGCCGGGATTGAGGAACAGGCTGTCAAATTCCGGCGGCGCGTAGTCCCGGCCGGTGATGTCGGTGATGACGACGTGGTCGTGACCGTCGGCCTCGAGTTCCTGCGCCTTTTCCAGGGCGCCCTCCGGCGAGGTGCGCTGGTGCGAGAGCGGGCCGTTGGCGGTGTGGGCGGTCACGACGAGGTGCATTGTCATCCTGGGTTGGGGACACCCGGGCTTGTCGCACGATCCGGTGCGACGAGGCGAGGGCCCGGGCTGATCCGTCGGGCGGGGGAGGGGAGGGCGGCGGCCCGGCGCTCGAAGGGAGGGCTTGATGCCGGACCGCCGCCGGCACCGCCCCGGCATCGGCCGGCGCGGCCCGGCCAGGGTCGCGGATGAGGGTTAACGGTGTGTTGACGCGGGCGCCGCGCCTCCCCGATCCAGGAGGAGGGCGCCACGCTCCTGTCGCGCAGGCCCCGGGCCTCACGCCGCCGCGGCGGCCACCCCGTGCCCGGCCCTGGCTATGGCGGCCTCGTAGAGCGTGACGTAGCGGGCGGCGATGCTCGACCAGCGATACTCGGACACGTCCTCGCTGCCGGGGGTGATCGTGCCGGCGGCCAGGCGGTCGTAGGCGTCCCGGATCGTCGTGGCCGCCGTCGCGGCGTCGGCGAAATCGCAGAGGGACACCAGGGGATGGCGGCGGCCGAGCCACGCGAAGGCGTCGTTCGGATGGGCCACCGGGATGAGCCCGGCGCTCAGCGCCTCGATGAGCGCGAGGCCGAACCCCTCGTATTCCGAGGCCGAGACGAACAGGCTCGATTGCCCGATCAGCTCGCGGATCGCCGGCACGTCGAGGCCAAGATGCAGCGTGACCGAATCGGTGAGCCCGAGCCGGTCGATCTCGGCGGTGAGCGCCTCGGCGCTGACGTCGTAGGGCACCCCGCAGATCCGCAGGCGCCAGCCCGGGCCGAGCGCCCGCATGGTGGCCAGCACCCGGTCCAGGCGCTTGTTGTGCGAGAAGCGGCCGAGGGTGAGGAGGGCGCGGCGGGGCTCCGGCGAGGCGGCGCCGGCGAACTTGTCGAGGTCGACCCCGTTCGGGATCACCGTGACGCCGCCCGGCGTGATCGGGCCGAACATCCGCGCGTCGCTCTCGCTGCAGGCGACGACCGCGTCATAGGCGCGCACGCTCATCCGGGTCGGGCCGGCGAACCACAGCGCCTTCAGCCGCGCATGCGCGGGGGTGTGGAAGAAGCCTCCCTGCGTCGTCGCCACGATCGGCCGGCGGTGGAAGGGCTTGGCCAGCGCGAAGGCGTCGAAGAAGAAGTCGATGGCGTGGATGTGGACGAGGTCGGCGTCGTCGAGGTGGCGGAACACCGAGGGGGCGATCGGGTAGCGCGAGGAGCCGACATAGGGGATCCGCTCGATGTCGATCCCCTCCAGGCGCTCCCGGGCCGGCAGCCGCAGGTCGGGCTTCGAGAACAGCCGGTCGAGGGTCACCACCCGCACCTTGTGGCCGAGGCGGGTCTGCTCGCGGGCGAGGTTGGCGGCGACGTCCTCGAGCCCGCCGCGATTGGGCAGGAACTGGCGGATCACGTGCAGGATCGAGAGGGGGGCAGCAGGGTTCGGCATGGCGCTCACGGCTCGCAGGACGGCTTGGCCTTGGCGGCGGCCTGGATCGCGGCCACGACCGGGGCGGTCGGCCCGGCGGGGTCGAGCCGCAGCGGATAGTCCGGCGCCCACAGGTCGCCGGCGGCCCAGACGGTCCAGCCGACCCAGGCTCGCGGGTTCGCGTTGAGGTGGCGCAGGATCGCCCCCAGGCGCTCGGCGCAGCCGCGGTTGCCGGGTGCGCCGATCTCGCCCAGGAAGGCGCGGCGCCGGTTCTCGGCGAGCCAGCCGGTCAGGCGCTCCACCGCCTGGAGGGCGTCGGCGCCGCGGCTGCACTCGGCATGGGTGCCGGAATAGTCGGCGTCGAGGTACTGGTGCACCTCGTAGGCGAAGTTGTTGCCGGGATCGATCGTGCCGAGCATGATCGCGGCGTTGTTGCCGGTCGGCAGGTCGGCGGTCCAGCTATGCGCGCCGGTCCACCCTGAGCCCGGCACCAGCACGAGCTGCCTTGCCCCCGTCTCGCGGATCGCCGCGATGGCCGCGTTGGCGGCGATGAGCCAGCGCTCGGCCGGGATGTCGTGCGGCTCGTTCATCAGCCCGAACGCCACCGAGGCATCGCCCCGGAAGTGGCGCGCCAGGCGGCGCCAGATGTCGGCGAAGGCCTCCGGCGTCACCATCTCGGTGCCGATGCGCGCCTTGCCGTAATAGGCGTAGTTGTGCAGGTCGATCACCGTGCGCATCCCGGCTTGCGTCGCGGCCGAGACCGCGGCTTCGAGGCGGGCGAGCTCGTCCGGGTCGAGGGGCTGGCGTAGGGCCGGCTGCAGCCGCTCCCAGCGGATCGGCAGCCGCATCGTCGTCATGCCGAGACCCGCGAAGCGGCCGATCGTCGTCGCCGAGGGATACAGGTAGTCGAAGCCGTAGCGGCCCGGCACGGTGCCAAACTCGGCCCCGCTGATGTTGACGCCGCGCAGGCAGGTGGGGGCTGCCGCGGCGGGGGAGGGGGGAAGCGCCAGGATCAGGCAGGCGAGGGCGAGGAGGCGGCGCATCTCATTCCGCCGCGTGCGCCGGAGCTTGAGGCATGGCTTGCGCCGGCGCCCAGGCCCGGCGGGTGAAGAAGGCGGTCGCGCGGCTGTCGATGTCCCAGTGCGCCCGCACCCAGCGGGCGAGCACCACGTTGATGACGATCGTCCAGCCGACATTCGCCACCGCGACGCCCATGACGCCGAACGGCACCGCCACGAGGCAGAGCAGGACCGCGTAGAGGGAGTACAGAATCGCGTTGCAAACGAGGATGTAGCGCTCGCCGCCGCCGATCGTCAGCAGCGTCGGACCCGGGCCGAAGAAGGCACCCACCACCGCCGACAGGCTGAGCACCATCAGCACGTCGGTGTGGGCGGCGAAATCCGGCTTGAACAGGCCGAGCGCGAAGGGCGCGCCGACCGCCATCACGAGGGCGCCCGCCGACGAGATCGCGAAGCTCGCGAGCGACAGCCGGCCGATCAGGCGCTGCGCCCCCTCCCGGTCGCGGACCTGGAAGTGGCTCGCGATCATCGGCATGCTGACCGTGTCGATCGCCGCGCTCGGCAGGTTGATGAGCGTGGCGTAGCGCAGGGCCACGAAGTAGAACGCCGCCTGCTCCATGCCGAGGGCCGCGCCGACGATCACGGTCTCGAGGAAGGCGGCGGCCGCCACGATCACGTTGTTGGCGGTAAACAGCAGGCTCTCGCCGCGCCAGGCCGGCGCCTTATGCGGGTGCCGGAGACCCCCGCGCCAGGAATCCCAGCCGTGCAGCCCGGCGAGGTGGCGGGCCTGGTAGAGCGTCATCGCCAGCAGCAGCCCGAGCACGATCTCCATCGCGACCGTCGCGCCGGTGAGGAGGCCCGCATAGGCCGCGCCCGAGAGCAGCACCGAGCAGGCGCCGCGCCACACCACCTCGCGGGGCAGCAGCGCGAGCCAGATCCGGCCGTGGACGCGAAAGTAGTTCTGCAAATACTCCGAGAGCGCGAACACCCCCGCGAAGGCGCAGGCGAGGTGGAGCCGGTGATAGGGGTCTGGCAGGGATTCCTCGGCGACGAAGACCACCAGGCTCGCGGCCCCCATCAGCAGGATCGCGGCGGTGACCCAGCCGAGGTTGTAGCGCACCAGGGCGTCGTTGTGCGGCGCCACCCCGTCGCGGGCCCGGTAGTGCTTCAGCACAAGGTTCTGCTGGCCGAGCGCCGCGATCAGCCCGAGCCCGCTGCCGAAAGTGAACAGGAAGACGTAGACGCCGTACTCGTAGGTGGTGAGAAAGCGGCTGGCGACGAGCAGCATCACGAAGCCGAGCACCGCGCTCGCGATGCGGGCGACGAAGGCCGAGGCGAATTGCTGCGTGCGGCCCGACCGGCGCAGCCGCGCGACGAGTGTCAGCATCGTGTCGGTCGCCTCTTACTGGGCGCGGGACGCCACGCGCCCGCCGCTCCGGACCCTTCACGTAGCAGCCATCCCCTATCGGGACTTTAACGCGATCTCCCACGCCTGCGCCGGACACCGAGAATTCAGCGCCGCATCGCGCACGGAATGGTAAGCTTAGCCATTCGCAACGACTCCGATACGTGATTGTCGATATTAGTACAAGCTGTCGTTAACCCTGCACTGAATTAAGACTGCATCTCCGGTGGGGGAAGCTGCATTCACTTTGCGCGGGGTCCGGCCGGCCGGTAATTCTTCACGGATACCGGCAATGGTCTTGCCTCGACACGGATCACTCACCCCCAAACGGAAGCGTCCCATGCTTGACCGCGCCCTCGACCTGGTGCCCGGAGCCGCGAGCGTCGACCGTCTCGACCTCGAAGGCGTCAGCGTCAGCGACCTCACCCGCGACGAGCTGTTCGGCCGCCTGCGCGACGTCCTCGACCGGCGCGGCCAGCTCTGCCTCGGCTTCTGCAACGCCAACATGCTGCTCAAGGCCCTGAGCACGCCGGCCTACGCCGCGGCCCTGCGCAGCTTCACGCTCGTCAGCGACGGGCTCGGCATCGACCTGTGCTCGGGCCTGTTCCGCGGCCGCTTCTTCCGCCAGAACCTCAACGGCACCGACCTGATCCCGGCCTTCCTCGACGCCGAGACGGCGCCGCGCACGCTGTACCTGCTCGGGGCGAAGCCCGGCATCGCCGAGGCCGCGGCGGACAACCTGGAGCGCCGCTACCCCCAGCACCGGGTCGTCGGCGTGCGCGACGGCTACTTCCCGGCCGCGGAGACGGCCGCGGTGATCGCCGAGATCAACGCCGCCTCGCCCGACATCCTGCTCGTCGCCCTCGGCAATCCCGGCCAGGAGATCTTCATCGCCGAGAACGCGCACCGCATCGACGCGCGGCTGCTGATGGGGGTCGGCGCCCTCCTCGACTACGCCGCCGGCGCCTCGGTCCGCGCGCCCGCGGCGTTCCGCCTCGTGCGGCTCGAATGGATGTTCCGCCTGCTGCGCGAGCCGCGCCGCCTCGGGCGCCGCTACACCGTCGACGTCGTGGTGTTCATGGCGACGATCCTCCGCCTGCGGCTGGCCGGCGGCACGCGCGGCCGCCCGGTCCGCATCGCCCGTTCGTGAGCCGGGACCGCGCAAGCGTAGCCGATAATAGAGAGGCTGTTCCCTCGTAGACGATTCGGCAAGCTTGAAGTCCTAGAACGATCGACGACGGCAACGGCTTCGGGCGCGGATCGTCAGACCGGGCGAGGGAAGAGTTCAGATGCTGACCGACGGCGCAAGCAGGGAGCCGTTCGCGGCGGAGCCGGTCCCGGTCGTGCTCGGCGACGCGTTCGGCTGGTTCAGCCCCGGCGCGCGCCGGCGCGGCGTGCTGCTCTGCGGCACCTTCGGGTTCGAGCAATGGTGCGCCTACCGCTCCTGGCGCGAGCTCGCCGCGATGATCGCCGGCACCGGCTGCCCGACCCTGCGTTTCGACTATCCGGGCCAGGGCGATTCGCGCGATCCGGCGGGCCCGGAGATCCCGGCGGCGCTCGACGCGATCCGGTCCGGCATCGCCTACCTGCGCGATCAGGCGGGGGCGGAGGAGATCGTGGTGGTGGGCCTGCGCCTCGGCGCGACCCTCGCTGCGCTCGCGGGCGCGGACATCGACCGGCTGGTGATGCTGGCGCCGTTCGCCACCGGCAAGGCCTATCGCCGCGAGATGGCGATGCAGGCGCGGCTCATCGACGTGATGCCCGACCGCACGCCGATGCCGCAGGAGCCCGACTCGCTGATGGTCGGCAGCTTCCTCCTCGGGCCGCAGACCCTCGCCGACCTCGCTCGGCTCGACCTCGCGGCGGCGGAGCGCGCCCCGGCGCCGCGGATCCTGATGCTCGGGCCCAAGGTCGAGGCCCTTGCCGAGCGCTACCGCGCGCTCGGCAGCAGCGTCGAGACCGGACCGCTGCCCGACCTGACCCAGCTCGTCTCCGATCCCCTCTTCCCCCGCCTGCCGGCCGAGACCTTCGCGCGGGTGCGCGACTTCGCCGTGGCGCAGGCGCCCGCACCCCTCGCCGCCTCGGCGGCTCCCCCGCCCGCCCCGTGCCGGCTCGCCGACGCGGACTGGCAGGAGGAGATGTCGCGCTTCGGTCCCGGCCTCGTCGGCATCCTGTGCCGGCCGCGGGGGGCGTGGGGCGGCGGCACCGTGCTGATGGTCAATTCCGGGCGCAACCCGCGCGCCGGCCACGGCCGGCAGACGACGCGGCTCGCCCGGCGGCTCGCCGCCTCCGGCATCGCCTCGTTCCGCTTCGACCTGCGTGGCGTCGGCGACAGCGCCGAGCGCCCGGACGGCGCCCCGCCGCTCTACACGGTCGACGCGGTCGTCGACGTCGAGGCCGCGCTGACCCATCTCGCGGCGCGCCAGCACACACCTTGCGTCGCCCTCGGCGTGTGCAGCGGCGCCTTCGTGGCCTTCCAGGCGATCTGCCGCGACGAGCGCCTGTCCGCGGCGGTCCTGGTCAACCTGTACTGCTTCGACGTGGCGTCCGGCACCGACGTCGAGACGATGATCCGCGATTCCTTCCGCGGCGAAGTGAGCTACGCCGAGCGGGCGCGGCGGGGCGACCTGTGGCGCCGGATCGCCAGCGGCGAACTCTCCCTCGGCCGGATCCTGCGGGCGGTCGGGCGCGACGCCCGGGCCCGGCTCGCGGCCTGGACGGCGCGCATCCCGGGCCTCGCGCCCGGCGGCGAGACGGTGGCCCGGCGGGTGGCGCGGCTGCGCCGCCGCGGCGCACGGATCCACGCGGTCTACAGCCGGGGCGACCGGGGCGTCGCCACGCTCGCCACCCATCTCGGCCAGTCGCCCGAGGGCGTCGCGCGCAAGCTCGGCTATCCGGTCACGGTCCTGGACGGCGTCGACCACAACCTGAGCCGGGCCGCCGACCAGGAGCGGCTGTTCTCGATCGTGAGGGAGGCCGTCGAGGACGCGCGGCGCGCCCGCCACCCGGAGCCCGAGGCCGGCCCGGCGGCGCGCGCACGCAACCTCCCCGATCCGTCCGGCCGGTCCTCCGTCGCGGCGGTGCAGGCATGAGCGGGGCCGCCACCGCCGGCGGTCCTAGCGCGGGGCGCGCGACCCTCGTCGTGACGGGAAAGCCGGGCGCGCGCTGCGGCGTCGCCGACTACACCGAGAAGCTGCGCGCGATCATCGGCGAGCGCGGCCTCGACGTCCGGGTCGAGCGCCTGCCGACCTGGTCGGTCCGGGGCCTGCTGAGCGTCTGGCGCCGAGGTCTCGGCCAGCGCTCGGTCCTGCACGTGCAGTACCCGTCGATGAACCTCGGCAAGTCGCCGGCCGTCGCCCTCGCCCCCCTCCTCGTCGGCGGCGCGCGCCTCTACCTCACCCTGCACGAGTTCACGATCTTCAACCGGGTCCGGAAGGCCTATTTCCTGACCTTCGCCCTGTCGCGGGCCACGGTGATCTTCTCCAACGAGTTCGAGCGGCGCGCCTTCGAGGCGTTCTTCCCCTTTCGCCGCTGCCGCACCCTGGTGGTGCCGATCGGCTCGAACATCGCGGTCGGCCGGCTGGACGTCCCCTCCGAGGCGCGCGAGCCGACGCTGGTCTATTTCGGCCAGATCGGCCCGGACAAGGGCCTCGAGGATTTTTTGGCGGTGGCGGAGCGGCTGCGGGCCGAGGGTGAGGGGCTTGCCATCGCGGTCATCGGCTCGCCGTCGAGCCCCGATTGCCCGGTATTCCGGGAGGTCTCCGCGCGGGCCGGGCGCCTCGGCCTCCGGCTCGTCCTCGACGCCGAGCCGGAGCAGGTCTCCGCCGAGCTGTCCCGGGCCCGCGTCGCCCTCCTGCCGTTCCCCGACGGGGTGAGCGAGAAGCGCGGATCGGCGCTCGCCTGCCTGGAGCACGGGCTCGCGGTCGTCACCACCCACTCGGCCAAGACGCCGGACTGGCTCGAGGCCGCGACCGTGCCCCACGTCTCGGTCGAGGCCACCGCCGCGGCCATCCGCGCGCTCGTCTCCGCGGATGGCCATCGCGCGGCGCTCGCCGGGCGCGATCCGGACGCCCTGCGCGCCCGCACCTGGCCGAGCATCGCCGAGCGGCACCTGGCGCTGTACGGGCTCGGGTGACTCGGGCTTCCGCTCGATCCCCGTTCCGACGGATCAAGCGGAAGGGGCGCAGCGTCGCTCACGACCGCACAGCAATCGCGAAGCTCTCCAAGTCTCTGTTTTGCCGCCTTTTCTTCGACGAACCGGTGCCCGCTTCGTCGGACAATGCTCTAGCCCGCGCGGGAGAGGGACGCGGCTTCGTCCGCGTGGCCGGCCCGGTGCAGGAAGTCCGGGATCGCCTCGCCGAACACCCGGTCCGCCGCCGCCCGGTCGTCGGCCGCCACCGCCGCCGCCAGGCGGTCGAGCCAGGCGGCGAGCTGGGCGCGGTCGGCGAAGATCGGCTTTGCCGCCATCACCCCGTCGATGCCCTCCAGGTTCACCATCGGCTCGTCGCGGGCGAACAGGATCTCGTTCAGGCGCTCGCCCGGGCGGGCGCCGGTGACGACGACGTCGATGTCCTCGCCGGGCTCGAAGCCGGCCAGGCGAATCATCCGCTCGGCGAGGTCGCGGATGCGCACGGGCTGGCCCATCTTGAGCACGTAGACGGCGGCGCGCTGGTCGCCGGCGCCCGCGGCGCGGGCCTCGCGGTCGGCGTGGGAGGCGGCGGTGAGCACGAGGTCGGCGGCCTCGCGCACGGTCATGAAGTAGCGCACCATGTCGGGGTGGGTGAGCGTAACGGGACCGCCGCGGGCGATCTGCGCCTTGAACACCGGCACCACCGAGCCGACCGAGCCGAGCACGTTGCCGAAGCGCACCGCGACGAGGCGGGTCTCCTCCGGCCTGCGGCCGGCATCGAGGGCCTGGGCGTACATCTCGGCGAAGCGCTTGGTGACGCCGAGCTGCGACACCGGCTCGATCGCCTTGTCGGTCGAGATCATCACCAAGGCCTTGGCGCCGGCCGCCAGCGTCGCGTCGGCGACGTTGACCGAGCCGAAGACGTTGGTCTTGATGCCCTCGCTCCAGTCCCGCTCCAGGTAGGGCACCTGCTTCAGCGCCGCGGCGTGGAAGACGTAGTCGGGCCGGAAGTCCTTGAGCACCCGGATCATCCGGTCGCGGTCGCGGATGTCGGCGATGACGCCGCTCACCCCCTCCTGGCCGGAGAGCCCGGGGCGGCTGAGCACCCCGTGCAGGGCGGGCTCGGAACTCTCCAGCACCAGGACGGCGCTCGCCCCGAAGGCGATCGCCCGCGCGCAGATCTCCGAGCCGATCGAGCCGCCGCCGCCGGTGACCACCACCCGCTGCCCGGTGAGGAAGTGCTCCAGCCGCGGCCGGTCGATGGCGACCGTCGGGCGCAGCAGCAGGTCCTCGATCTCGATCGGGGCGAGCTCCGCCCCGCGGCCGGCGTCCCCCAAGCTCGTGACGCGGGCGAGCGGCAGGCCGAGGCGGCGCGCCCGCGCGATCAGCGCCTCGGGCTCGGCCTCGGGCGCGAGCGCGCTCGGGGTCGCGACGAGGCGGCGGATCGGAACGCCGCGGGCGCCCAGGGCCGCCACCACCTCGTCGAGGTCGGAGACGGATCCCAGCACCTTCACGCCGCGCATGGTCTGGCCCTGCTCCTCGGCGCGGGGCGAGAGGATGCCCTTCGGGTCGAGCTTGCGCACCGCGCCCGATTCGATGGCGCGCAGCACCACCTCGATGTCGTGGCCGCGCCCGATCAGCAGGGTCGGCGTGCTGGCACCACGCGCCGCGCTCTGGCGCGAGCGGCTGTACTTCAGGTAGCGGAACGCCAGCCTCGGGCCCCCGAGCAGGAAGACCTGGAGGACGAAATACAGCCCGATGGCGATCTTGCCGAAGAAGTAGATGCCGAACGCGACCGGCGAGACCAGCACGTAGTCGAGCACCAGCAGCAGCAGCGTGAGCACGGCCACGGCGCGCACGATGTTGGCCAGATCCGGCAGCGAGGCGAAGCGCCACTTGGTCCGGTAGAGCCCGAAGGCACGGTAGACCAGGCCGGCGCAGGCCACGAAGGGCGGCAGCAGCACCGGCAGGTGGGCGAGCCGTTCGGCGAGCAGAGGCCCGTCGAACCGGATCACGAAGGTGAGGAGCACGGCGAGGGCCGTCGCCACGAGGTCGTGGACGATGATCGTCGCGGTCTTGAGGATCTGTCTGCGCATCGGGAGCCGGGCGCGGTATCGGCCGGGGCTTCCGCGGTGTCAACGCGGGCGGTCGCCCCGGTTTCTCGCCCGGCGGGATTTGCCAAACGCCGCCGCTCCGCCATCTGGGCATACAGACAGGGAGCATCGCGGGTGCGCGATGCGCAAGAGGGAGATCCCCGCGCCGCATGCCCAGCCTCGCCTTCTACGGCTCCAGCCTGCTCTCCGCCTACTGGAACGGCGCCGCCACCTACTATCGCGGCCTGATCCGCGACCTCGCCGGCCGGGGCTGGCACACGACCTTCTACGAGCCCGACGCCTTCGAGCGCCAGCAGCACCGCGACATCGACCCGCCGGACTGGGCGCGCTCGGTCGTCTACCCCGCTACCGACACGGCGGCGCGGGCGGTGATCGCCGAGGCGGCCAAGGCCGACGTGGTGGTCAAGGCCTCCGGCGTTGGCGTCTTCGACGACCTCCTGCTCGTCGAGCTGGCGCGGACGGCCCGGCCGGACGCGGTGCGGCTGTTCTGGGACGTCGACGCGCCGGCGACGCTCGCCGAGATCGGCGCCGCCCCCGACCACCCGATGCGGCGGGTCCTGCCCGATCTCGATCTCGTGCTGACCTACGGCGGCGGGCCGCCGGTGGTCGAGGCGTATCGCGGCTTCGGGGCCAGGGCCTGCGTGCCGATCTACAACGCGCTCGATCCCGACACCCACCACCCGGTGCCGGCGGAACCGCGGTTCGCCGCCGACCTCGCCTTCCTGGGCAACCGGCTGCCGGACCGCGAGGCGCGGGTCGAGGAGTTCTTCCTGAACCCCGCCGCGAGCCTGGCCCAGCGGCGCTTCCTCATCGGCGGCAACGGCTGGGAGTGGCGGGCACTGCCCGACAACGTGCGCCGCGTCGGCCACGTGCCGACCGCCGACCACAACGCCTTCAACACCTCGCCCCGCGCCGTGCTCAACATCGCCCGCGACTCGATGGCGGCCACCGGCTGGTCGCCGGCGACCCGGGTGTTCGAGGCCGCCGGCGCCGGCGCCTGCCTCATCACCGACGCCTGGACCGGCCTCGAGATGTTCCTCGCCGAGGGAAGCGAGGTGCTGGTCGCCCGCGACGGAGGCGACGTCGCCGCCCATGTCGAGGCGCTGACGGAGGAGCGGGCGCGGGCGATCGGCGCGGCGGCGCGCCGACGCATCCTGTCCGAGCACACCTACGCGCGCCGGGGCGCCGAGGTCGATCGCCTGCTGCGGCAGGCCCTCGCCGCCCGCCGGGGGGCGCTCGCGTGAGCCGGCCCCTCGACCTCGTGGTCTTGGGCCTCAGCCTGTCCTCGTCCTGGGGCAACGGCCACGCCACCACCTACCGGGCGCTGCTCGGCGCCTTCGCCGCCCGCGGCCACCGGGTCACCTTCCTGGAGCGCGACGTGCCCTGGTACGCCGCCCACCGCGACCTCGCCGATCCGGGCTATTGCGACCTCGTGCTCTACCGCGACCTCTCCGCGCTCGCCGACCTGACGCCGCGGCTCGAGGCGGCCGACGCCGTGATGGTCGGCTCCTACGTGCCGGACGGCGTCGCGGTCGGGCAGATGGCGATCCGAGCCGCCCACCGGGCGGGCCATGTCGCGGCCTTCTACGACATCGACACCCCGGTGACCCTGGCCAAGCTCGCCCGCGGCGACCACGAGTACCTGACGCCGGAACTGATCCGCGCCTACGACCTCTACCTCTCCTTCACCGGCGGCCCGACGCTCGCGCGGCTGGAGCGCGAGCACGGCGCCCCGATGGCCCGCGCGCTGTACTGCTCGGTCGATCCGGAGCGCTACGCCCCGGTGCCGGCGCCCTTGCGCTACGACCTCAGCTATCTCGGCACCTACAGCCGCGACCGGCAGCCGACCCTGGAGCGGCTCCTGATCGAACCGGCCCGCCGGGCGCCGCACCTCGCCTTCGCGGTCGCCGGGCCGCAATACCCGGACGGGATCGACTGGCCGGACAACGTCGCGCGCCTCGACCACGTCGCGCCGGCCGACCACCCGGCCTTCTACGCCGCCAGCCGCTACACCCTGAACGTCACCCGCGCCGACATGATCGCCGCCGGCTACAGCCCGAGCGTGCGCCTGTTCGAGGCCGCCGCCTGCGGCACGCCGCTGATCTCGGATTCCTGGGACGGGCTCGACACCGTGCTCACCCCCGGCCGCGAGATACTGGTGGCGGAGGGCCCAGAAGCGGTGCTGGGGATCCTGGAAGGACGGGACGAGGCCGCCCGGACGGCCCAGGCCGAGGCAGCCCGGGCCCGGGTGCTCGCCCGCCACACCGCCGCCTGCCGGGCGGCGGAACTCGAGGCCGCCCTGCGCGAGGCGGGGGCGGGAGGCTGACCCGCGCCGGTCCTCGGGCGAATCCCTCCCGCGCGTTGCGGCGCCGCCCGGCCCTGGGGTAAGCCGGCCCCAGCCTCGCGCGGGAGCCCCTTGCCATGCAGACCTTCGACTCGGACGGCGTCTCGATCGCCTATATCGACGTTCCTCCCAAGGAGGGCGCGGCCGAGCCGATCCTGCTGATCCACGGCTTCGCCTCGAACCACCTCGTCAACTGGGTCAACACCTCCTGGGTGCGCAGCCTGACCTCGGCCGGGCGACGGGTGATCGCCCTCGACAACCGCGGCCACGGCCGCAGCGGCAAGCTCTACGACCCGGAGGCCTACGGCTCCGACCTGATGGCCGAGGATGCCCGCCGGCTCCTCGACCACCTGGGGATCCCCCGCGCCGACGTGATGGGCTACTCGATGGGCGCGCGGATCACCGCCTTCCTGGCGCTCGCCCATCCCGACCGCGTCCGCTCGGCCCTGCTCGGAGGATTGGGCATCCACCTCGTCGAGGGCAGGGGGCTGCCCGCCGGCATCTCGGAGGCGATGGAGGCCCCGTCCCGCGACGCCGTCACCGAGCCGACGGCGCGGATGTTCCGGGTCTTCGCCGAATCGACCGGCAGCGACCTCAAGGCGCTCGCCGCCTGCATGCGCGGCTCGCGCCAGACCCTGTCGCGGGCGGAAGTCGCGCAGATCGAGGTCCCGGTCCTGGTGGCGGTCGGCACCACCGACACCGTGGCGGGCTCAGGCCCGGCGCTCGCCGACCTGATCCCGGAGGCCAAGGCCCTCGACATCCCCAACCGCGACCACAACCTCGCGGTCGGCGACAAGGTGCACAAGGCCGGCGTGCTGGAGTTCCTGGACAGCCGGCCCTGACCATCGGCCGGGCCGCGGGCGATCCGTGCTCTCGCCGGACAGCCCTGCGCCCGCGGAGAGGGGAGAAGGCTCGCGCCGCGCCCCGATACCTCCGCATCACGCCGGACCGGATTGCCAAACAATCGGTCGTGCGCAAATAAATCATGTCAACCGCGCATCCCGGAAGAGGGAGCGCGCCTCCAGGGAGGACGCCATGTCGACCGACGCCAACAAGGACCTCGCGCGCGCCTACTTCACCGCCTTCCTCGAACGCGACGAGGCGTGGTGGCAGCGGCACGTCGCGCCCGGGTTCGTGCGCCACGATCCCGGCCTGGACTTCGCGGTGCGCGGCCCCGAGGGCGTGGCCCGGCTCGGCGAGGTGCTGCATGGCGGCGTCACCGAGATGAAGCTGCCGATCGAGGACGTGATCGCCGAGGGCGACCGGGTCCTGGTCCGCCTGCGCTTCCAGGGCCGCCACACCGGCGACCTGATGGGGCTCAAGCCCAGCGGCAGGAGCATCGACATCGCGGTGATGGACCTCTTCCGCATCGTCGACGGGTGCCTCGTCGAGCACTGGGCGCTCCTCGACAATCTCGGCCTGCTGAAGCAGGTCGGCGCCCTCCCGGCCTGACCCACTCACATCGCACCGGGAGAGCCCAGCATGTCCGCCCCCCAGATCATCCTGCACCACTACGCCTTCTCGCCCTACGCCGAGAAGGTCCGCCTCGCCCTCGGGCTGAAAGGGCTCGACTGGGGCTCGGTCGACGTCGCGATGATGCCGCCGCGCCCGCTCCTCGATCCGCTCGCCGGCGGCTACCGGCGCATCCCGGTGCTGCAGGTCGGCGCCGACATCTACTGCGACACCCACGCGATCCTGCCGGCGCTGGAGCGGCTGCAACCCGAACCCAGCCTGTATCCGGCCCTCGGGCCGGCGCTGACGGAAGCCCTCACCTACGGCCTCGAACGGGACCTGTGGCTCGCCGTCATCGGCATCACGGTGCACTTCGCCGGCGACCTACCGGAGGCCTTTTTGCGCGACCGCAAGGACGACTACCTCTACGTCGACATCAGCCACGCCGCGATGGAGCCGGACTTCGCCCGCAACGCCCAGCGGGTCGCGGCCTGGACCTCCTGGCTCACGCAGGCGCTGGCGGACGGCCGCCGCTTCCTCGCCGGGGAGGAGGCCGGGGCGGCGGACCTGGCGCATTACCACCTGCTCTGGCTGATGCGCGGCGGCGAGCGGGCCGCGTCGGTCGACCGCTTGCTCGGGCTCGAACCCCTCCACGCCTGGATCGCGCGGGTCGCCGGCCTCGGCCACGGCCGGCGGCGGGAGACGAGCGCCGAGGCGGCCCTGGAGGCGGCGCGCGCCGCCGAGCCCGCCCCGGTCGAGGCGGTCAACGCGGTGCCCGACCTCGTCGCGGCGGCCCCGGGCGATCGCGTGACGGTGACGCCGGACGACTTCGCCCGGGTGCCGGTCGAGGGCCGGCTCGTCGCCGTGGACGCGGGCGGGATCGTCATCCGCCGCGACGACCCGCAGGTCGGGGCGTTGCACCTGCACTTCCCGCGGGCGGGGTTCGTGGTGGCGAAGGGCTGAACGGTTCCGGGTCGATCAACGACCCGGTTGATTAGGCCAGACCGGAGCCCTCCCTGTCATTCCGGGGCCGCGCAGCGGAGCCCGGAATCCAGGCACGCAGCACGTCGAGGTCGGAGCGGGACGTGATCCGCTTTGTCCTGAGCGTTCGGCGGTTCTGGATTTCGGGTTACGCTACGCGGCCCCGGACTGACAGGGCGGGTGTCGCGATCGTCTGAGCTAGGCTGACAGGCCTTCCCGACTTGCGGTTTCCGACCTCCGGGCCGGCGCGCCCGCCCCCCGAGACCCCGTGACGCGGTGAACGCGAATTTAGTGGCCGCAGCGGAAGCGGCGCCTATCTGCGTCGGCGCACCGTATGATCGTGTCGAGTTCGGGATGAAGGGTCGCTCGTCCAAGTCGCCGTCGTGGATCGATCCGTCCACAGCCGGAGGTCGCCGCCTCATCCATATACCCAGCACGAGTATAGTGCATCAATCCGGATCGATGAATGCTGCCTGAGCGGCGCGCCTCGCGCGGCCGGACGGCGGATGCTTGCCCATCACGATCGCGGCGCGCGATCGGCACAGGAGGATCGACGACGTGGAAACCTATAAAGACGTCCTGTCGGGCAAGTGCCCCTTCGGCGGCGACCGCGTCGGCGGTGCGCAGGCCACCCCGCCGACCCTCGAGAACTGGTACCCCGACCGCCTGCGCGTCGAGACGCTGCACCAGAACGGCCCGCAGGCGAACCCGCTCGGGGCCGAGTTCGATTACCGTGCGGCCTTCGCGTCGCTCGACTACGAGGCGCTGAAGAGCGACATCAAGCAGTTCCTGACGAGCTCGGTGTCGTGGTGGCCGTCCGATTACGGCAATTACGGCCCGCAGATGATCCGCATGGCCTGGCACTCCGCCGGCACCTACCGCATCGCCGACGGGCGCGGCGGCGCCGGCCAGGGCCTGCAGCGCTTCGCCCCGATCAGCAGCTGGTGGGACAACGGCAACACCGACAAGTCCCGCCGCCTGCTCTGGCCGATCAAGCAGAAGTACGGCAGCGCCCTGTCCTGGGCCGACCTGATGGTGCTGACCGGCAACGTCGCCCTCGAGATCATGAACTTCCCGACCTACGGCTTCGCCGGCGGCCGCGAGGATGCCTGGGAAGCCGACAACGCGACCTACTGGGGCCCGGAGCTGTGGGACCCGACCAACGTCAAGTCGTTCGACGAGATGGTGAACCGCGACAAGCGCTGGCGGGGCAAGAACGGCGAGGCGGAGTACGACCTCGAGAACCCGCTCGCCGCATCGCACCAGTCGCTGATCTACGTCAACCCGGAAGGGCCCTACGCCAACGGCGATCCGATGGGCTCGGCCCGCGACATCCGGGTCACCTTCACCCGCATGGCGATGAACGACGAGGAGACGGTGGCGCTGATCGCCGGCGGCCACGCCTTCGGCAAGAGCCACGGCATGGTCAAGGCCGACCGGATCGGCCCGCCGCCGGAGATCGCCCCGATCGAGGCGATGGGCCTCGGCTGGCACAACCCGGAGGGCTCGGGCGCGGCCGAGCACACGATGACCAACGGCATCGAAGGCTCGTGGACGCAGGATCCGACGACCTGGGACAACAGCTACCTCGAGAACCTGTTCAAGTTCGAGTGGAAGCAGACCCGCAGCCCCGCCGGCGCCCTGCAATGGGAGCCGGTCGACCCTGACGCGCCGAAGACGCCCGACGCCCACCTCCCGGGCCAGTCCCACCCGCTGATGATGATGACGAGCGACATCGCGCTCAAGACCGATCCGGTCTACCGCGCGATCTGCGAGAAGTTCCTGTCGGACTTCGACTACTTCACGCTGCAATTCTCCAAGGCGTGGTACAAGCTCACCCACCGCGACATGGGCCCGAAGGAGCGCTACGTCGGGCCGGAGACCAAGATCGAGGACGACCTGCTCTGGCAGGACCCGATCCCGCCGGTCGACCACCCGCTGGTGGACGAAGCCGACATCGCCGCCCTGAAGGCGGAGATCCTGGGCAGCGGCCTGTCGGTCTCCGACCTCGCCTTCACGGCGTTCTCGTCGGTCTCGACCTACCGCAACAGCGACAAGCGCGGCGGCGCCAACGGCGCGCGGCTGGCGCTCGCCCCGCAATCGGGCTGGGCCGTCAACCGGCGCACCCTGCCGGTGATCGAGGCCCTGCGCGGCATCATGGCGGGCTTCAACGGCAAGGCCGCCGGGGGCAAGAAGGTGTCGCTGGCCGACCTGATCGTGCTCGCCGGCTGCGCCGCGGTCGAGCAGGCGGCGAAGGACGCCGGTACGTCCGTGACGGTGCCCTTCGTCCCCGGCCGGATGGACACGACGCCGGAGCTCACCGACGAGGAGAGCTTCGAGTGGTTGAAGCCCGTCGTCGACGGCTTCCGCAACTACGTCGACCCGTCCTTCGCCGAGATCACCCAAGGCCGCGTCGCCCCCGAGCAGGTCTTCCTCGACCGGGCCAACCTGCTGGCGCTCACGGCGCCCGAATGGGTGGCGCTGACCGGGGGCGTGCGGGCGCTCAACCTGAACCATGACGGCGGACGCCACGGCGTCTTCACCGACCGCGTCGGCACCTTGACCAACGACTTCTTCACCGTGCTCACCAGCATGGACTACGAGTGGAAGAAGACGGACGCGGCCGGCCTCGCCTTCACCCTCGACGACCGCCAGACCGGCGAGACCAAGTTCACGGCGACGCGCTGCGACCTGATCTTCGGATCGAACGCGCAGCTCCGGGCGGTCGCCGAGATCTATGCCGGCCACGACGGGCAGGAGCGGTTCGTGCACGACTTCGTCAAGGTCTGGCACAAGCTGATGATGCTCGACCGCTACGACGTGAAGCGCAACGAGGCGGGGATGACCAAGGCGGCGTAGACGCGGCGCTGCATCTGCTGAAAGACGTTCCCTCTCCTACGGGAGAGGGAACGCTGCGACTTGCAAGGCCTGGTCGGACCCGCTCCTGGGATTGAAGCTCTCGATGTCATACTGGGCTCCGCTCTCGCGGCCCCGGGATGACGCGAAGGGTGTTCATACCAATTGGCGAGGTCAGGCCGGTCCCTGGTGATCTTGATGTCGGCATGCGCGAGTAAAATCGCGCCCTCAACCCCCCATCATCTTCGGAATCGCCCCGCGCAACCGCGAGTAACCCCGGTTCGACAGGGGCCAGGCCCGCTCGTCCCAGTCCCGGCGGACGCGATGGCAGCCCGGCGGCAGGGCGTCGGCCGACGGCCCCACCGGCGCCCACGCCGTCACCACCGGCAGATCGCCCGCCCAACCCTCCCGCACCGGCCCGGCCGGGCAGCCGAAATGCGCGGCGGCCCGCTCCAGCGCGTCCGCCATCGCCGCCGCATCCGCGGCGCGCACCGGCTCCGCCGCCTCCTCCGCCGAGGCGACGAGGCCGCCCACTCGCGTCACCCGGGCCCCGCCGAGGGACAGGCTCTCCGGGCTGAGGTCGTCGAGGTGGAGGAGCAGGGCGACCGGGCCGTCGGGGACGGAATCGGCCGGTGCCAGCGGCACCTCCCGGGGCGGCGTCTCCTCCTCCAGGGACGCGGCCCCCTCGTTCAGGCCGGAGGGATCGTGGCGCCCGTCCGTGAAGTCGCGGATGTTGTCGCGCCGCGCGACGTAATGCTTGCCCCGGGTGTGCAGCCCCGCGACCCAGCGCCAGGACAGGGTGTTGCTCGCCGGGTCGCCGTCGAGGAGGTGACGCAGGAAGAACGCCGCGCCGAGCTCCCAGGGCAGGCCTAAGGTGAAGATCCAGATCGAGGCGAACCACATCCGGGCGTGATTGTGCAGCCAGTTCTCCTCGACGAGCTGCAACGCCCAATCGTCTAAGCCGTCGATCCCGGTCCGCCCGCCGATTGCCCGCTCGTAGGTCCGGCGCAGGCCGGGCTCGGCGGAAAGCCGCGCGTTCCCTGCGTCGCGCCCGGCGGGGTAGCGCGCCCACACCTCGGGATGGGTCTCGAGATGGCCCTTGAAGTAGGTGCGCCAGAAGACTTCCGACACGAACTTCTCCGCGCCGCGCTCGCCGAAGGCCCGTCGGGCTGCCTGGGCGACCTCCTCCTCGGTGACGAGCCGGCGGCGGAGATAGGGCGACAGCGCCGAGGTCGTCGGCGCATCCCGGCCGCGGTCGGTGTTGCGGGCGGCGGCGTAGTCCGCGCCGGGGCCGGCCAGGAAGGCGGCGAGCGCGTCGAGGCCGGCGGCGCGGGTCAGGGAGGGGAAGTCGGGCATGACCCGGATCTAGGCCGGCCGCGCGCGGGGGCAGCGGCGACGACGGCCTCGTCCGGGCCCTGAGCCGATCGGTCGCGGCGCTTACGGCTCCCCCGGCAGGGCCGAGGCCTCCAGGCGCCGGGCGCTGCGGCCGAGCAGGGCCTCGCGCAGCCGCAGGGCGTCGCCGCGGGCAAGGACCCCGGCGAGGCGGTGGCGCAGGTCGGCGCAGTCGCCGGCAGGGGAGGGCGGCGGCGCCGTCGCGACGGGTGCCAGCGGTGCCGGCCCGGCGAGCGCCCGGTCGAGGAGGGCGCGCATCCGCGCGACGCCGCCCCGGCGGCCCGGCAACGCCTCGGCGGCAGCGAGCAGGTCGCCGTCCCGGCCGATCGCGCGGCAGCTCTCCTCGCCCGCGCTCGCCGCCATCGCGTCGAGGACGAGCCGGCCGAGGGCCGCGAGGGTCGCGTCGTCGGCTCCCGCGAAGGCCGCGCGCAAAGCCCCCAGAGCCTCGGCCCGGATCAGGTCGAGCCCGTCGCTCTCGCTGCGCCCCTGCCGGTAGGAGTCGCGGTAGCGGGCAGCGATGCCGTCGAGCACGCCCGGCCGGGGGCCCGCGAAGGCGGCGAGGAGGTCGACGGCGCGCAGCACCGCCGCCCGGGCACCGCCCGGCGAATCGTCGTCGTCGAGGGTCGAATCCGGCAGGTCGCCCGGCCCGACCAGCCCGGTGACGACCCCGGCGGCGCGCAGGCGGGCCGGATCGGGAATCCAGACGTCGCGCGAGGGCGTGGCGAGGGCCTGCGCGACGAAGGCGGGCTCCAGGCCCGCGGCGAGGTAGAGGCCGCGCTCGTCGCCGGCATCGACCGCGATCATCTGCCCGAACAGCCCGGGCTCGTAGGGGGCGTGGAAGCCGAGGCGGCTGTCGGCCACGATCAGCCGCTCGCGCCCGCGCACGAAGGCGAGGGTGCAGGCCGAGACGCAGTAATCCGGCACGTAGGTGGACAAACCCCGCGCGGCGACGAGTTCGCCGATCGCCGCCCCCTCGTCGACGAGGCCGCCGTCGCTGGTCAGGTGCAGCCGCGTCACGCCCGGATTCGCGTCGAGCAGGCGGCGCAGGCGCTCGGCGGTGCCGTCGTTGAGGTCGCCCCACAGCCGCACGTCGCGCCCGCCCGGGCCGAGGGTGACGCGGGCCGGCGGCCCGTCGGGGCTCGTGTCGAGGACCGCCTCGAGGTTGCGCGACAGGCCCCCGAAGGCCGGGGTCAGGGCGCCAGCCATTCCGGCGAGCCCGAGGCACGCCGCGACGACGCCGGCGCCGGCCCAGGTTCGAGCCCAAGTTCCAGCCCAAGTTCCAGCCCAAGTTCCCGCCCAAGTTCGCACGCTTGCGCGGCCTCGCCGCACACCCGCTCCCCTCATTCCGGTCCCCCATGCCTGGCCGGGCTTTTGCCCTTTGTCCTGGACCCCACTCAGCCACATCGCCGGGGCGATGCGAAGACGTCGAGGTATGGACAAGGGTCAGCAAGATCCGGGCCGAACTGGGGCCGGAGCATGGTTCGTTTCGCCAATGGGTCCGGGCGTGGAAACAGTTCTCAAGAGGGAGGCGGCGCGGGAGAAACTTGCGCTCAGGCCCGCGCCACCGTGTCGCGGCGGCGGAATTGCCTCAATCTTTGAGCGGATCGTGGCCCCAGTTCATGAGGGAGTAGCGCCAGCGCGAGGTCTTGGCGTCCTCCTTCGGCCCTCCTTGCGCGAGGTGGCGCTTCACGTAGGCTGCGACCTTGCGCATGTCGGCGTAGTCGTCGTCGGTGAGATCGGCCTTCTTCGTGTGCTTGATCTCGACGATCCGGCGGCCCTGGTGATGGCCGACCGATTCGCCGCCCTTCGCGCTCTCCTTCTTGGCGCCGTCGCTCCAGCCGACCGATTGGCTCTCCTCGGTGTCGAGCCACTTCTCCAGCTCGCCCGGCGCCATGTTCACCGCCTCGCGGAAGGCCTGGAAGGTCTCCTCGCGGTCGTCCGATTCGCTCTGCTTGCTCACGCGTCGTCTCCCGTTGGCCGTCACGTCGCGCATCAACGCCGCGAGGGGCCCGGCGTTCGTTGCCGGCAGACGGGGCGGGCGGCGGGCGCTAGGGTCGTGGGCCCCCCGCACGGAGCATCGCCATGACGAACACCGACGAACTGCTCTACGAGCTCGATGCCGAGGGCATCGCCCGGATCACCCTCAACCGGCCGCAGGCGCGCAACGCCCTGACCTTCGCGATGTACGAGCGCCTGCACGGCCTGGCCGAGGCGATCGACGCCGATCCGGCGATCCGCGCGGTGGTGATCCAGGGGGCGGGCGGGCGCGCCTTCGCGGCCGGCACCGACATCGCGCAGTTCCGCGCCTTCTCGACGCCCGAGGACGCGCTCGGCTACGAACGGTTCATGGACCGGGTGCTCGGCGCGCTCGAACGCTGCCGCACCCCGACCATCGCGGCGATCGCCGGGGCCTGCACCGGCGGCGGCGCGGCCATCGCGGCCGCGTGCGACCTGCGCATTGCCACGCGGGACGCCCGGTTCGGCTTCCCCATCGCCCGCACCCTGGGCAACTGCCTCTCGGTCGGCAACCTGCGCCGGCTCTCGGCCCTCGTCGGCGCGTCTCGTGTCAAGGAGATGATCTTCACCGCCCGGCTGGTCGAGGCCGAGGAGGCGCGCAGCATCGGCCTGGTGAGCGAGGTGGTGGAGGATGCGGCCGCCCTCGCCGAGCGGGCGACCGACCTCGCCCGCCTCGTCGCCGGCCACGCGCCGCTGACGCTCGCTGCCACCAAGGAGGGCCTGCGCCGGGTGCGCGACGAACCGCCATCCGAGACCGGCGACGACCTGATCCTGCAATGCTACACGAGCGCGGATTTCCGCGAGGGGATGGAGGCCTTCCTCGGCAAGCGCCCGCCGCGGTGGAGCGGGCGGTGATGCGTGATCGCCTGCGCAAACGATTGGGACTTGCTCTGATTCGCTCCGCTTGAGCGACATTGACCCAGAGCCTGTTCGATCGGCTCTTGCAGAATCAAACGGGCTCTCACCGACTTCCGTGCCGTCGGCTACCATGGACACTCTTTTTGGCGTGCGAGGACGCCGCCGCGAAGAGCCTTGCTATCCCGCCCGCGGCCCATCGTGAGGTGCCGGCCGATCGGTGATCGGTTGGCCTCGATGGAGGCCTCCAGTTCTCTCGGAGACTTCTGGACGCCTCCTTCAAGGTCACTCGATCTTCGATCGAATGACGCGTCACGGCGGTGTAGGAGGAATAAAGCTCTACCGATCGAACAGGCTCTGAGCCTGGGAACAGCGCCGAGACTTCCATCGATCGACGGGCCGCCGACGCGGCCTCGCGCTGCTCGTATCTTCGGCGACGTCTACGACACACGCGACGCCATCAAACAATGAGGCCGACGGCGCGTGGCGTCGTCGGCGCGGGCCGGGGCATGAGAGCACCGGATTCGGGACGCGCCGCTCGCGGCGCGTCGGGCCGTCAGTGGATCGGCTGGTCCTTGCGCTCGTTCTGGGCGAGCGAGGCCTCGTAGCTCTCGGCCTGCGCACGGGTCAGGCCGCTGACGAGCACGAGCGTGCCGCGGTAGACCGTGTAGGTGCCGTCCTGGGTGGGCTTGACGCGAATGACCTGGGACATGCGCTGGCTCCCTTGCGCGAATCACGACTGATTTTCTTGGATTTGAACGTGACGTTAACGATTCGGAGGATTCGCGCAAGAGGGGTGACCGCGAAACCGCCGGCTTCTCGACACGATCTTGACCAAAGTACAGTCGGGCGAGGGAGGGCGCCGCGCCGTCTCCTCGTATCGAGCCGACAACGCGCCGGCCAGCCCCGGGATCCGGCACGGCCGGCTCAGGATGTCGAGGAGAAACGCCGCAGGGAGAGCCTGCGGGACATCAGGTTCAGGACGGCGAGCGGACGCTCGACACGTGGATCGTCGGCGCGGTCTGGGCGGAGGGCGCCAGGATCGGGGCCTTGCCGGGCAGCGTCCACCAGCCGACGGCGGAATGGACCGCGAGCGTGAGGCAGAGCAGCACCAGCATCGAGACCGCGTGGCGGGCCATGCTCGGGGTCGCCGCGGGCGCGTGCGGCGCGGCCGGCGCCAGATCCAGCGGCTCGGGCTCCAGCGGGAGGAGCGAGCTGTAACAACCGGCGGGCTGGCCGGTCGGGCGGTGGAAGGGTCCAATGTTGAACATCGGCGTCTCCTGTCGAGGCCCCTGCGACGGAGGGCTATCGGAACCGCCCAAAGTTAACAGCTGCTGAACGAGACGCTAGCCCCGATCACGAAACCGTGAACGAAGATGCTTGTACACCGTCCGTTCAGGATCCGAACGAGGGTGACGGGCCTGCCTTCTCCCTTCAAGACCGTCCTTCAAACGGGGGGGGTCGCGAACAGGTCGGGATGCCGCAGGCGCAGGGTCTGAAGGAGGCAGAGCGTCTTCATGTCCACGACCTCGCCCCGGTCCGCCATGGCGGCGAGGTCGGCGAGCGCGACCTCCACCACCTCGATCGTCTCGTGCTCCTCGGCGAGGCCGCCGCCGGCACCCTCGCGGTCCGAGGCTCGGTAGGGTGCGAGGAAGAGGTCCATCCGCTCGGTCGAGAGGCCCGGCAGCGGCCAGACCCGGCCGACGGGTTCGAGCACCGGCAGGCGCAGACCCACCTCCTCGAAAGCCTCGCGCCGGGCGCAGGTCTCCGGATCGTCCTCGTCCCGCAGGCCCGCCGGGGCCTCCAGCACCGAGGCCGTGCCGTCGACGAAGCAGGGCGGCGTGCGGAACTGCCGCACCAGCAGGGCGACCCGGCGCTCGGGATCGTAGGGCAGCACCGCGACCGCCGGCCCGTGATCCTCGACCTCGCGGCCGATCCGGGTGCCGTCGGGCATCTGCACCTCGGCCACGAGGTAGCGCGCCCAGCCCTCGTAGACCGTGCGGGTACCCAGAATGCGCGGCGGGGTCTCGTCTCGGCTCACGCGGTCCTCTCCTCGGCGACGTCGGGCGCTGCCCCGCGGCGGATCTCGAAGGTCAGGATTCCGTCGTCGCGCAGCATCCGGTCGAGATGGTCGCCGCGCTCGCGCAGCAGGTTGGGAATGTCGATGGCGGCCATCGGGTCGGTGCAGCGCACCGACAGGCCCTCGCCCGGCGCGAGGCCGCGCAGGGCCTTGGCGGTGCGCAGCACCGGCAGGGGGCATTTGAGCCCGCGCAGGTCGAGGTCGTGGTGTCGCATGTCGGCTCGGCTGTCGCCCGTCGCCCTCCGGTTGAGCACATCCGGCGCAGACGAGAAAGCCCGGCGCGGGCATCCCCGCGCCGGGCTCTCGTCATTGCGGGCCGTGCGGCCGATCAGTAGCCGTAGCCGTAGTAGCCGCCGTAGGCCGGGTAGCTGTAGCCGTAGGACGGATAGCTGTAGCCGTAGCCGTAGCCGCCGACCGGAGCGTAGCCGCCGCCGTAGTAGCCGCCGTAGGCCGGGTAGCCGTAGCCGTAGGACGAGGCCGAGCCGGCCGCGATGGCGCCGCCGATGATGCCGAGCGCCGCGCCCGCCGCGAGCGCCCCGCCGGCGCCGATGCCGCGGCGGTAGCCGTAGCCGCGGTAGCCGCCGCGGTACCCGCCGTAATAGCCGCCACCGCGCCAGCGCACCTGGTCGACGGTCGCGCCCGAGCCGGCGATCGCGGCCGAGGTGGCGGCCGGCAGCGGCGCAGCCTGCGCCCCGACGGTCCCAGCGGTCAGGGCAGCGGCGGCGCCGGCCGCGAGGGCGAGGGTGGTGATGCGAGACATTCTTGATCTCTCCGAACGTATGGGGTGCGTGCCCCCGTAGGCCTCAAGAACGGCCAAGGACCGGCCTCTGTTCCAAGATTCGGAGTGAAATGACGGACGGTCAATCCGTAGCGGCTACGCTTGCGTAGCGGGAGATAAGCTTGAGCGTTCGCAAAGGCGCCGCTCGCGTGACCAGCTCGACTGTGGAGGAGGCGTGGCCGGCTCCCCCGGCTGTTCGATGTGCCGCGGCGCGACGAGCCCCTCCGGCTCGTCCCGGGACCATGCATCGGAGCCCGGAACGAGGGGGAGCCTGCCAGGGCCGCACCGGACGATCGCCGCGGGCGGCGCCTCAGAATGCGCAGGCGCCGAAGGCCGGATCCACCGAGCGGTTCCACGGCCCGTCATAGAGCGCGAGCAGGTCCTCGGCCCGGCTCTGCGAGGCGGCGATGGCCTGGAGCGGCGCGAGGTAGAGCGTCTCGTCGCGCCCCTGCGCGTCGCGCCGCGCCCGTGCCCGCAGGCCGGCCTCCGAGAGAGCCAGCGCGTCGCGGGCGAGATCCCGCAGGCGCCTCTTGCCCGCCGGCGCGTCGAGGCCGAGGCGCGGCACCTCGGCCCGCATCGTCTCGCGCTCCTCCGCCGTCAGCTCGCGCACCAGCTGCCAGGCGCCGTCGAGGGCGGCGGGGTCGTAGTACAGCCCGGTCCAGAACGCCGATTGCGCGGCGATCATGTTGGCGTCGCCGACATCGGCCCCGCGCATCTCCAGGAAGCGCTTCAGGCGCACCTCGGGAAAGGCGGTCGAGGCGTGGTTGGCCCAGTCCGAGACGGTGGCGCGCTCGCCCGGCAGGGCGTCGAGCCGCCCCTCCATCAGGTCGCGGAACGAGGCGCCGCTGACGTCGTGGTAGGTCTCGCCGCGCTTGACGAAGTACATCGGCACGGCGAGCAGCCAGTCCGCGTAGGCCTCGTAGCCGAAGCCCTCGTCGAACGCGAAGGGCAGCATGCCGGTGCGGTCGCGGTCGGTGTCGCGCCAGATCTCGGAGCGGCGCGACAGGAAGCCGTTGGGCTTGCCGTCGGTGAAGGGCGAGTTGGCGAACAGGGCGGTCGCCACCGGCTGCAAGGCCAGGCCGACCCGCATCTTCGTCACCATGTCGGCCTCGGACGAGAAGTCGAGGTTCACCTGCACGGTCGCGGTGCGCAGCATCATGTCGAGGCCTAAGCTGCCGACCTTGGGCATGTAGCCCTTCATGATGCGGTAGCGGCTCTTCGGCATCACCGGCGTCTCGTCTTGAGTCCATTTCGGGCTCATGCCGAGGGTGAGGAAGCCGATGCCGAGGGGGTCGGCGGCTCGGGCCACCGCGTCGAGGTGCTGGCTCAGCTCGTGGGCGGTGGCGTGGATGTCCGGCAGCGGCGCGCCGGAAAGCTCGAACTGGCCGCCGGGCTCGAGCGAGATCGCGCCCCCGCCCTCGACCGCCGAGAGGCCGATCACCCGGCCGGCATCCTCGATCGTCTCCCAGCCGGTGATCGCCCGCAGGCCGTCGAGCAGCGCTTCGATGCCGCGCTCGCCCTCGTAGGGCACCGGCGAGAGGTCGGCGCGGTAGAACGGGACCTTCTCGTGCTCGGTGCCGATGGCGAAGGCGTCGTGCGGCTTCTCGCCGGCGGCAAACCACTCGATCAGCTCGGACCGCGCGCTGAGCGGGGTCGCGTCGGACACGTCGCGCGCCATGCGCCACCTCGTACTTAGTTCAAGAAAACGATGTCTCCCGGCGGGCCGGCGACCCACCGTCAAGGTTGCGCTTAGATAGGCCGTGGACGACCGACCCGCAACGCGGCTGCGGCATACCCCCGGGTTCCATCCCGCAAGCCCCCGCCGCAGGGCCCGTCAACCAACCGTTCACCACCACGACCGGATCCGGCGCGATCCCTCTTTGAATTGGAACAAAACAGGAACAAAGATTAGGCCGACGAAAGGGGACAGACCATGAACATACGCAAGATCCTCCTCGCTGTCACGGAGGTCGCCTCGATGGGCCTGCTCACCGGCGCCGTGGTCCTGTGGGCGGTGGCGCTGGCGCCGTTGCACTGAGGGGCCGGCGTTGCCGCGCGGCAACGGAAGGGGAGGTTCCGCGGATTCCGCGGTGAATCCCCAGCGATTTTCGGCCCGGTGATGCGCCCCGGGTCGTGACTCGTGAGCCTCCGCCGGGAATCCTGCCGGGCTTGAGTGCCGGAGTGAGTCGCCTTGCAGATCCTGAAGCCCGTCGGCTACGTCCACCTGCACGTCCACTCCTCCTACTCGCTGCTGGAGGGGGCGCTGAAGATCGGCGACCTCGTCAAGGCGGCGGGCGCCGACCGGCAGCCGGCGCTGGCGCTCACCGACACCAACAACCTGTTCGGCGCGCTCGAATTTTCCGAGAAGGCGGCGGGCTCCGGCATCCAGCCGATCGCCGGGATGCAGCTCAGCGTCGCCTTCGAGGCGGCGGAGGGGGGAAAACCCAACGCCGCCCACCCGCACATCGTGCTGCTCGCCAAGGACGAGACCGGCTACGGCCACCTGCTGCACCTGGCGAGCCGGGCCTATTTCGACAACGAGATCGGCGAGGTGCCGCGCGTTTCCGCCCAGGCGTTGGCGGAGTGCGCCGGGGGGCTGATCGCGCTCACCGGTGGCATGGGCGGCCCGGTCGATACGGCGCTGCGCGCCGGCCGGGCCGAGCTGGCGCTCGCCCGGCTGGAGGCCCTGAAGACCGCCTTCGGCGAGGACCGGCTCTACGTCGAGGTGCAGCGCCACGGCCTGCCCGACGAGCGCATGGTCGAGGGCGAGCTGATCCGGCTCGCCGACCGGCACGGCCTTTCGCTCGTGGCGACGAACGAGCCCTACTTCGCCAAGCCCGAGGATTACGAGGCGCACGACGCGCTCCTCGCCGTCGCCGAAGGGCGCCTCGTCTCCGACGACAAGCGCCGGCGCCTGACCCCGCGCCACGCCTTCAAGACGAGGGGAGAGATGGCGGATCTCTTCCGCGACCTGCCCGACGCGCTCCAGGCCACCGTCGAGATCGCGATGCGCTGCGCCTGCCGGGCGCGCACCCGCAAGCCGATCCTGCCGAGCTTCGGCGCCCCCAGCCTCACGACGCCGGCGCAGGGCACGCCCGAGGGTGCCGCCGTGCAGGCTCTCGCGGCCGCCGCGACGACCGCGGTGGCCAAGGAGATCGCCCCCGACGAAGCGGCCGAGCTGCGCCGCCAGGCCGAGGAGGGCCTGACCGAGCGCCTGCGCCAGCACGGCCCGGCCGAGGGGCTGACCGAGAAGGATTACCGCGACCGGCTCGAATACGAGATCCGCGTCATCACCAACATGAAGTTCCCGGGCTACTTCCTGATCGTCTCGGACTTCATCAAGTGGGCCAAGGAGCACGACATCCCGGTCGGGCCGGGCCGTGGCTCGGGCGCCGGCTCGCTCGTCGCGTGGTCGCTCCTCATCACCGACCTCGACCCAATCCGCTTCGGCCTGCTGTTCGAGCGCTTCCTCAACCCCGAGCGCGTCTCGATGCCGGATTTCGACATCGACTTCTGCGTCGAGGGCCGCGAGCGGGTGATCCGCTACGTGCAGGAGCGCTACGGCGAGGAGCAGGTCGGGCAGATCATCACCTTCGGCACCCTGCTCGCCCGCGGCGTGCTGCGCGACGTCGGCCGGGTCCTGGAGATGCCCTACGGCCAGGTCGACAAGCTGACGAAGCTGGTGCCGCAGAATCCGGCCAACCCCGTGACGCTCGCGCAGGCCATCGAGGGCGAGCCGAAGCTCCAGAGCGCGATCGAGGAGGAGCCGGTCGTCGCCCGCCTGATGAGCATCGCCAGGAAGCTCGAGGGCCTGCACCGCCACGCCTCGACCCACGCCGCCGGCGTGGTGATCGGCGACCGGCCGCTCCAGGAGCTGGTGCCGCTCTACCGCGATCCGAAGACCGGGATGCGGGTGACCCAGTTCAACATGAAGTGGGTCGAGCAGGCGGGCCTGGTCAAGTTCGACTTCCTCGGCCTCAAAACCCTGACGGTGCTCCGCGCCGCGACCGACCTGTTGAAGCTGCGCGGCATCGAGGTCGATCTCCCCTCGCTGCCGATCGACGACACCCTCACCTACGAGCGCTTGCGCAAGGGCGAGACGGTCGGCGTGTTCCAGGTGGAATCGGCCGGCATGCGCAAGGCGCTGGTCGAGATGTGCGCCGACCGGTTCGAGGACATCATCGCCCTCGTCGCCCTCTACCGCCCGGGCCCGATGGCCAACATCCCGGTCTATTGCGAGCGCAAGCTCGGCCGCGACGCCGGCAACGAGAAGAACTGGTACCCGCACGAGAAGCTGGAGCCGATCCTCGCCGAGACTTTTGGGATCATCGTCTACCAGGAACAGGTGATGGAGGTGGCCAAGGTCCTGGCCGGCTACTCGCTCGGCGACGCCGACCTCCTGCGCCGCGCCATGGGCAAGAAGATCAAGGCGGAGATGGACGCCCAGCGCGACCGTTTCGTGAAGGGCGCGGTCGAGCGCGGCCTCGACAAGGCCAAGGCCAACGAGATCTTCGACCTGCTCGCAAAATTCGCCGATTACGGCTTCAACAAGTCGCACGCCGCGGCCTACGCGCTCATCACCTACCAGACCGCCTACCTCAAGGCGAATTACCCGGTCGAGTTCATGGCCGCCTCGATGTCGCTCGACATCGACAACACCGACAAGCTCGCCGAATTGCGCCAGGACGCGCAGCGCCTCGGCATCAAGGTCGAGCCGCCGAACGTGAACCGCTCCGGCGTCACCTTCGAGGTGCATGACGGCGCGATCCGCTACGCGCTGGCCGCGATCAAGGGCGTCGGCCGCGCCGCCGTCGAGGCGATCGTGCAGGCCCGCGGCGACAAACCCTTCCGCGATCTCGGCGACTTCGCCCGGCGCCTCAACCCGAAGCAGGTCAACAAGCGCACGCTGGAAAACCTCGTCGCCGCCGGTGCCCTCGACGCGATCGAGCCCGACCGGGCCAAGGCCTTCGCCGCCGTCGAGCCGATGATGCGTCTCGCCCAAGGTGCCGCCGAGGCCGAGACCGTCGGCATGATGGACATGTTCGGCGGTGTGGCCGCCGCCGAGGTGGCTTTGCGCATCCCGGCTTACGAGAACTGGCCGATGGCCGACCGGCTCAAGCGCGAATACGACGCGGTCGGCTTCTTCCTCTCCGGCCACCCGCTCGACGAGTACGGCGACCTGTTGCAAAAGCTCCGGGTGCAGACCTGGGCCGAGTTCTGCCGCTCGGTCCGCGCCGGCACCTCGACGGTCGGCCGCGTCGCGGCGAGCGTGCTCGACCGCGCCGAGCGCCGCACCAAGACCGGCAACAAGCTCGGCATCGTCACGCTCTCCGACCAGACCGGCCACTTCGAGGCGATCATCTTCTCCGAAGGCCTCTCTCATTACCGCGACATGCTGGAACCCGGCGCCGCCCTGGTGCTCCAGCTCCAGGCCAGCACCGAGGGCGAGGACGTGCGCGCCCGCATCCAGACCTGCGAACCCCTCGACCAGGCCGCTTCCCGCCACCAGAAGGGCATGCGGATCTACCTGCGCGACGAGCGCCCGATCTCCAGCGTGCAGCAGCGGTTGCAGGTGCGCGGGGAGGGGGAGGTGTCGCTGATCCTGATCCTCGATGGCGGGGAGCGGGAGGTGGAGGTGAAGCTCGGCGGCAAGTACCAGGCGACGCCGCAGATTGCGGGGGCGCTGCGGGCAGTGCCGGGGGTGGTGCAGGTGGAGGTGAGTTGAGTATTTGATACGCCGTCTTCCTGTTGAGAGAAATATTGATCATGATATACGTTTGCCGCAATCGGCATGATCATTGTTCAACTTATTATAACGTGGAAAATTCATAAATATATCAAGCATTTATTATAAAATTTACTTACTAAATATATTTGGCGAGATAATTGACAATACGAAAGAAGGGGGATATTTTTCGTAATAGATTGGGACACACTAGGATAGTTTCGCTACAAATTCGGGAGGAATTATGGTTGTGGCTCGCAAGGATAATAGGCAGGTTGCAGAGTATTTGTATAATAAATTTAATGACAGTGAACTTAGTGATGCCCATTCTCTATACAGCTTACATAAAATTATCTCTGAAGCACTTCCTGTTGCAAACTTTGTACCAACCAGTGGTTGGAGTTCATTTGTTGTGCCTTCAGATTATGGGCGGAGTATTCTAAAAGAAATAGATGTTTTATTGAAGCCATATAGTGAGGACGAGATAGCATTTGCGCTCCTTTATAATTTTTTCCACCATGATTTGCTAATAGATGTTCATTCATCGAGTTCTGACAAGCTTTCTAATGTGCTGGCTATCGATATAGCGGCTGGAGCGTTGAGGATACCAGAGCGGTTCGGCAGGGTATTATACGATCGATTTAACGATGAATTGCAAGAAGATCGCCCAGATTTGCTGGACGTTGACAGCGTTGATTTGCTCATCGACAATACGGATCAAGGTGTTTATCAAGTAGGTAATTTTGTTACTGGCCCATTAGGCATTATGAAGAGTAGTGAAAGTCGGTTTCTGCCACCAACCCGGAGTTTGCCCCTTTGGCACTGTACGGACACTGGATGTGGAAAGCTGCATAGTGTCAAAATGCGTCGTCGTTCAACGCGGGCCCATACACTAGCGCAGCAACTAAAAAATGCCCTATCGCGATCGCAAGGGCGTATCTCCGAATGGGAGGGTTTTTTCGCGCGACTTACAGAGCGGGACACGGATCAGCACGGTAGGGATTACTATGATCTGCCAGTATTAATTGCGGAGTGTATTACAGGAATAGACAGAGAAAAGCTTGCATCAGAAGCTCTTCGGGGCGCGACAGGGACCATATTAAGAGCAACGCTTCAGCGCGTTCAAAAGGACGCTGCTCAAGGCAGCCCTGAAGCCGTTGCCAAAAAAATATCATCGTCTGCTCAATTGCAGTTAATTTTGTCCCTGACGGACTCGGAGATAATTGCATTAATAGATTCCGCCGTGCGCAAAAAACTGATAAAAATTCCTGCAACAGAAATTAGATTGCCTAAGTCAAAGCCTCCAAAGCTTTCTACGTTTGATAAATCATCTGCCCTGTGCATTTTTGGAGTAAGGTCCGAGCGCGAATATCCAGCTTTGTTTCTATGTTCTGCTGTATGGGAAGAATATAATCGTGCTGGACAGATCGATGATCTATCTTGGAGGTGCCATAAGGGTGCAAGTAATAGTCCGGCCGGTCCAGGCACTCCAATCGATTACATGAACGATCACGGTCCTCGGGAGACAATCAAAAATTTAATACTTCCGAGCCGGCCTGTTACATTGGCAGTTGCTAAAAACCTGCACCTGATTTTGGATCCGCAAGAGCCTGAAGAGCAGCTAATTGATAGAATGCTATGGAAGTTCGGTTTTTCTCCCTCAAGATTTGAGACAAAATATTCTAGACTTCATCAACAACTAAATCAATTTAGAGATGAGGCTCTAAAGTATAGATCCTCTCTAACGGAGGATGATAAGGATGCAATTCGAAGCAAGGGTGTTAACGTATTCGTTTCTCTTGAAAATATTATTGAAGAAATTATTTCCTATAATGTATGGATACTATCTTCTGATCACTTTGTGGACACAATATTTCAATATACGCCAAAAGAGGCGGTTGCGCAGGTTGCGGAAGTGCTTGGCAAGAGTCGGAAGATAGGCGATAGCGAGTTCGTTTGGAGTGCTGAAGGTAATAATGTTCTAGGCGTGCTTTTAGTATATGCTCGCGCCGCAGCAGATTGGATGGCAGAATTGACGCAGAAAGACAGAAAAGATGCGGAGAGACCATCCGAAGAAATCCCACACTTTGCTGGTGCAAACAATCAACAGTTCTTATTTAGACACTGGGAACTTTGGGCTGATGCATCTTTGCCTCAACTAAAGGAGTTTGCAGAAAAATTCAACGAGTTGGTCTCCAACTTGGAGAGATCAAAGCTGGCAGAAATTCGGAATGGGCTTGATCATTATCGTAACGAAGATCAATTTCCGTCCGTAGACACAATTATTGCTTGCGAATCCCGCTTGGCGGTGGCCTTAAATTCGGCAGATGTAAATCGATTTATTCCAAAATCGTTTTGGATGATTGAAACAAGGAGGGACTCATTCGGATTAGTTGAGTATACGCTCTCCGATTATGCCGATAGGAAGATCATAATTCGAGGTCCGCACCCTCTGAGCGGATTGCGAGATCCCATTTTTTCGGACTCGGTGCTAATTCCATTCGGCAACTTACTTGGAATGCCTGCATCAAGTCTTGTATTCCGCATCCGGGAAGAGAGTGTTTATACTAAATTCTGGGACAATTATCCACGCCGACAAGTCTAAACAAAACATAAAATGGTGAGAAGATTTCGAATGTATCTTCATCAACCTAATATTCCGTTATTATTTGGATAATAAATTAATTTTTTATTAATGCATTTTAGACGCTCTCCAGAGAGCGATTTTATTCAATAAATTTTTTAAAAATCAATGATATTGTGAGAATACCCGGCCAAACCCAACCACCCAGCCAAAACCCCCAACTCCACCCCCAACGCCTCCCGCGCGCCCTCCGCCACCCCCGGCTCCCAATGCACCGCATGGACCACGAGCCGCCCCCCAGCCCGATCTGCCTTCAGATCCACCCGCCCCACCAGCTCCTCCCCGAACAAGAACGGCAGCACGTAATACCCGTACTGCCGCTGCGCCGCCGGGGTGTAGATCTCGATGCGGTAGCGGAAGCCGAACAGGCGCTCGGTGCGGGCGCGCTCCCAGACCAGGGGGTCGAAGGGGGCGAGGAGTGCCCGGGCCTGGATGCGGCGGGGGTACTTCGCGTCGCGGTGGAGGTAGGCGGGGGGCCAGCCGGGCACCTCGGCCGGGAGCAGGATGCCCTCCTCCACCAGCCGGGCGATGGCCGTGGCGGCGTCCGTGGCGTCGAGGCGGAAATAGTCGCGCAGTTCCGCCGTGGTGGCGATCCCGAGGGCCCGGGCGGAGAGGGCAACCAGCTGAGCTTGCGCCTCCGCCTCCGGCACGTCGGGCAGGCAAAAAATGTCCGGCGGGATCACCCGCTCGGTGAGGTCGTAGACCCGCTCGAAGCTGCGCCGCCGGGTCGCGGTGGTGACGTGGCCGGCGTAGAACAGCCATTCGAGCATGCGCTTGGGCTCGCTCCACTCCCACCAGCCGGCCCGGCCGGTCTGGATGTCGGAGGCCGAGAGCGAGCCCTCGTCGCGAAGCCGCGCCAGCAGCGCCATCGCCTCCGCCCGGCGCTCGCCCGCGAAGACCCGCATGCCGGTATAGCCGGCCTGGCCCCGGTCGGCCCGGGCCATGCGCCAGCGCAGGAGCGGATGGAGCGCGAGCGGCAGGAGCGAGCATTCGTGCGCCCAGTACTCGAACAGCCGCCGGTCGCGCTTCGGGCCCCAGGCGCGGCGGTCGAGGAGGGCGGTGTCGTAGGCGCCGAGGCGCGAGAAGGCCGGCAGGTAGTGCGCCCGCACTAGGACGTTGACGCTGTCGATCTGGTGCAGGCCGAGCCGGTCGATCGCGGCGGCGAGGTGCCGGTGTCCCACCGCCGCCGGTCGTGCGGCATGAAACCCTTGCGCCGCCAGGGCGACCCGGCGGGCTTCCTGGGGCGTCAGCCGCACGACCGTCATGGGGTCAGATCTTCCGCACGGCCCCGTGGGCGGCGCTGGTGGTCATGCTGGCGAAGGCCCGGAGCGCCGCGCTCACCTTGCGCTTGCGCGGAGCCGCGGGCTGCCAGCCCTTGGCCTCTTGCGCGGCGCGGCGGCGCTCGATCTCGGCGGCATCGACCGCGAGGTGGATGCGGCGGTTCGGGATGTCGATCTCGATCCGGTCGCCCTGCTCGACGAGGCCGATCAGGCCGCCCTCGGCGGCTTCCGGCGAGACGTGGCCGATCGACAGGCCCGAGGAGCCGCCCGAGAAGCGCCCGTCGGTGACGAGCGCACAGGCTTTGCCCAGCCCCTTCGACTTCAGGTAGCTCGTCGGATACAGCATCTCCTGCATGCCGGGGCCGCCGCGGGGGCCCTCGTAGCGGATCAGCACCACCTCGCCGGCCTGGACCTTGCCCCCTAAGATGCCGTCCACCGCCGCGTCCTGGCTCTCGAAGACGTGGGCCGGGCCGGAGAAGGTGAGGATGCTGGCGTCCACCCCTGCGGTCTTCACGATGCAGCCGTCCTCCGCCAGGTTGCCGTAGAGCACCGCGAGGCCGCCATCCTGCGAGTAGGCGTGGGCGGCGTCGCGCACCACCCCGCCCTCGCGGTCGAGGTCGAGCTCGTCGAAGCGCGAGGCCTGGCTGAACGCGACCTGGGTCGGCACGCCGCCGGGCGCCGCGCGGTAGAACTCGCGCACGCTCTCGCTGCCGGTCTGGGCGACGTCCCAGCGCGCCAGCGCGTCCTTCAGCGTGCCGGCGGCGACGTTGCCGACGGACGTGTCGATCAGGCCGGCCCGGTCGAGCTCGCCGAGGATCGCCATGATGCCGCCGGCGCGGTGCACGTCCTCCATGTGGACGTTGGCGACCGCCGGCGCGACCTTGCACAAAACCGGCACCCGGCGCGACAGCCGGTCGATGTCGGCCATGGTGAAGGGCACCTCGCCCTCGTAGGCGGCGGCCAGCAGGTGCAGCACCGTGTTGGTCGAGCCGCCCATGGCGATGTCGAGGGTCATGGCGTTCTCGAACGCCGTCATCGAGGCGATGGCGCGCGGCAGCACGGAAAAGTCGTCCTGCTCGTAGTGGCGGCGGGCGAGGTCGACGATGAGGTGGCCCGCCTCGACGAACAGGCGCTTGCGGTCGGCGTGCGTCGCCAGCACCGAGCCGTTGCCGGGCAGCGAGAGACCGAGCGCCTCGGTGAGGCAGTTCATGGAATTGGCCGTGAACATCCCCGAGCACGAGCCGCAGGTCGGGCAGGCCGAGCGCTCGATCACCTGCACGTCCTCGTCGGTGACGCGGTCGTCGGCGGCGGCGATCATCGCGTCGACAAGGTCGACCTTCTTGATCCCGGTCGAGAGGTGGACCTTGCCGGCCTCCATCGGCCCGCCGGAGACGAACACCACCGGGATGTTGAGGCGGAGCGCCGCCATCAGCATGCCGGGGGTGATCTTGTCGCAGTTCGAGATGCACACCATGGCGTCGGCGCAATGCGCGTTGACCATGTACTCGACCGAATCGGCGATCAGGTCGCGGGACGGCAGCGAGTACAGCATGCCGTCGTGGCCCATCGCGATGCCGTCATCGACCGCGATGGTGTTGAACTCCTTGGCGACGCCGCCCGCCGCCTCGATCTCGCGCGCCACGAGCTGGCCGAGGTCCTTCAGGTGGACGTGGCCGGGCACGAACTGCGTGAACGAGTTCACCACCGCGATGATCGGCTTGCCGAAATCGGCGTCCTTCATGCCGGTGGCGCGCCACAGGCCGCGGGCGCCGGCCATGTTGCGGCCGTGGGTGGTGGTGCGGGAGCGATAGGCGGGCATGGGAACTCTTCGAGGTGCGATCGCCTCGCGTCATGCCGCCGCCGGCCGGTCCCCCGCAAGTCCCATCGTGCGAGGAAGTCCCTGGATGCAGATCAGGCCCGCTTGGAGCCGCTACTTCGAGCAGCCGATGCAGATGCCCTTCATGATCTGGTCCTCGCGCTTCTCCTCCTGGCGGTTGCGCGGGGAGACGGTGCCGGTGTCGTCCGGCCCGAGGGCGCCCGGTTTCGGCACGGTCTGGCCGACCGCGCTGGTGTTGGGCGCCCGGATCGTCGAGGCCGGCCCGCCGCCGGTGCCGGTCTCGCTCGGCAGGGTCTGGGCGAGGGCGGGGAGGGGGCTGAGGAGCCCGAGGACGAGGAGGGGCGCGAGGAGGCGGGTGGTCATGGAGGGGATCCCTTTCGGGGCGGTGAAGCTGTGTCGAGGAGTCGACGCGGCGGGAACGGCGAAGTTCCCGCATCGAAGGCTCGCGGATGCGCCCGCGCCCCGGACCTCGTCCTCGCCCGAGATCCGCATCCCCGATTTCCGTCCGGATCGGCACCCCTCGTCCCCGGCCCCTGTCCCCGGTCGGGAAGGGAGGACCGTCCTCCTCACTCGATCGCCAGTGTCACGCTACCCAACCCCGGGAACTCCGCCGTCATCCGGGTCGGCGCCGTCACGAAATCCGTGCCGGTGCAGGAGCCGGTGGTGACGACCTGGCCGGCCCTGATCCCGCCGAGCGACCGCGCGCCCTCGTTGGCGAGCCAGACCAGCAGGCGCACCGGGTCGACCGCCGAGTTGCCGCCGGCGTGATCGTGGACGACCCGGCCGTCGAGGGTGAGCCGGACGCGCTGGGTCACCGGGTCGAGGCCGCGCCACGCCGCGAGCCCGGGCCCGAGCACCAGCACGCCGTGGTTCTGCTGGTCGGCGCGCTGGCTCGGAGCATCGACGGCGCCGAAGGCCGAGAAGCGCGTATCGGCGATCTCGATCGCCGGATGCATCGTGGCGATCGCCGCCAGCACCGCCTCGCGGTCGTAGGACCCGGCCTCCGGCGGCAGATCGCGGCCGAAGCGGTAGGCGATCTCGGCCTCCGCCCCGATCACGTGGAACAGCGAGGCCGGCAGCGTGTCGGTCTCGAAGATCGTGTCGGCGTGGAGCGCGGCGCGGGCCGGGTTGGCGGTGGCGCCCGGCGCGCCGACCTTCCAGCCGGCGACCGGGCCGAGCGCGCGGGCGACCGCGTCCTGCACCGCGTAGGCCTCCGCCTCGCTGCCCGGCCGGGCGCCCGCGGGAAGGGCGTCGAGGCGGGCACCGGTGCGGCGGGCGTCGAGCAGGGCGTGGGCCGCGGCGTCGATGTCGAGTGGCATGACGATCCCCCTCAGTAACCGAGCGCGCTGCCGTCCTTGCGCGGGTCGGAACCCGCGGCGAGCACCCCGCGCTCCCGGTCGATCCAGATGATCTGGCCGCCGCCGATCGGGCCGGAGGCCGGGATGATGCGGTGTCCGCGCGCCTCGAGGCCGGCGACCACGTCCGGCGCGAAGCCCGGCTCCATCTCGATCCCGCCGCCATAGGCGAAGCTGCGCGGGGCATCGAGCGCCTCCTGCACGTCGAGGCCGCGGTCGAGGATTCCCGTGAGAAGCTCGACGTGGCCCATCGCCTGGTAATGCCCGCCCATCACGCCGAAGGGCGCTACCGCCGCGCCGTCGCGCATCAGCATGCCGGGGATGATGGTGTGCATCGGCCGCTTCCTCGGCCCGATCGTGTTCGGGTGGCCGGGATCGATGCGGAAGGACAGGCCGCGATTGTGCAGCAGCACCCCGCTCTCCGGCGCGGTGATGCCGCTGCCGAAGCCCTGGAAGATCGAGTTGATCAGCGACAGCGCGTTGCCGTCCCGGTCGACGACGCTCAGGTACACCGTGTCCTTGTGGGCCAGTTCGGGCCAGATCACCGGCTCCTGGGCGCGCGCCATGTCGATGGCGCCGTGGGCGCTCGCCCGCCAGGCCTCGGAGAGCAGGTGCTCGACCGGCACCCGGTTCAGCACCGGATCGGCGAAGAGGGCATCGCGGTGGTGATAGGCCTGCTTGCAGGCCTCGGCGAAGAGGTGGACCCGGTCGAGTTCGGACAGGGCCGCGACGTCGGTGTGCGTCAGCACGTTGAGCATCATCAGCACCGCGAGGCCCTGGCCGCTCGGCGGGCACTCGTAGACGTCGTAGCCGCGGTAGCGCGTCGTCACCGGGGTCACGACCTCGGGCTGCGCGGAGGCGAAGTCGTCGAGGGTGTGCAGGCCGCCGAGATCGCGCAGGCGCGCGACGATGTCCTCGGCCACCGGCCCCTCGTAGAAGCCGCGCGGGCCCTGATCGGCGATGCGCCGGAGCGTCGCCGCGAGCTTGGGATGGCGCATGATCGTGCCGACCTCCGGCGCCCTGCCGTCGATCAGGTAGCTTGCGGCCGAGGCCGGATCGCCGGCGACGCGCTCGACGCTGCGCGACCAGTCGAGGGCGACGCGGGGCTGCACCGGATAGCCGCCCTCGGCGTAGCGGATCGCCGGCTGCAACAGCTCGCCGAGGCTGCGGGTGCCGTGATCCTCGAGGAGCTTGGCCCAGGCGGCGACCGCGCCCGGCACCGTGACGCTGTGCGGCGAGGTCGGGGTCAGCGTGATGCCGCGCTCGAGGAACCAGGCATCCTGCGCCGCCGCCGGGCTGCGGCCGGAGCCGTTGAGCGCGATCGGGGTACGCGCGCCCTTCGGCGCGTAGAGGGCAAAGCAGTCGCCGCCGATCCCGGTCATCAGCGGATCGACCACGCATTGCACCGCGACCGCGGCGATGCCGGCATCGACGGCGTTGCCGCCCGCGCGCAGGACCTCGATCGCGGCCAGCGTCGAGAGCGGGTGCGACGTCGCGACGGCGGCGTTGGCGGCGTAGACGGGCGAGCGCCCGGGCTTCGAGAAATCCCTCACCGCGACGTGTCCTCCTGATGCGCGAACCGGTTGCGCCACCCGCTGGCGGCGCCGGCCTTGCCCCCGGTGTAGGGGCGGCGCCGATCCCCGTACAGGGTATCGCCGTCTGGGCGCCGCCCGTGCCGGCCGCGGTGATGCATCAGCCATACCACTGCGACATGACGCGGGCCCGGACCCCATGCGCCGGGGAATCGTCCGTGCTATGGAGCGGCCGGCGCGATCCCGGCACGCAAGCCGGGACCGCGCGGCGCGGCCCTTCCGCCGCCCCGAGACGAGGTACCAGGGCATCGCCATGCAGGCTGAGATCCCGATGCGCCGCGTGACGGCGATTCGTTGCTATCCTTCCGGCGAGCGCGACGATCCCGATCAGCGCGTGCTCAACGTGCTCGAATGCGGCCACGTCGTCAGCTTCGAGGGCGCGAACGCGGTCGCCGCCCTGCTCGCCAAGCGCCAGCTCTGCCTCAAATGCGCCGAGGAGGCCAGGGCCGAGGCGATCAAGACCGAGGCGTCGCCCGAGGCATGAGCCTTCAGTAGGTCGCCATCGCCTCGGTCATCATCGCGACGAGCTGGTCGGGATCGGACGCGTTCTGGATGCCGGCGACGATCAGAAGGCAGACGGCCAGGGCGAAGACGAGGTAGGCCAGGATCGGCGTCAGGATCTCGGCCCAGTTCCGGGCTGCGTGGATGGCGAGGCACCCTGCCGTGAATCCGGCCGCCTCCGCCACGGGTATCAGCTCGACCATCGCCTCGCTCCGGCATCGCATCATGTTGCGGTGCAACATAGCGCGGTGGCGCGGTTGGCACCACCGCACGGCGCGCATCCGCCTCATGCGGTGGCCGAGGCCGCGCCGTCGCCGCCGCGCGCAGCCATCGCTTAGCTGCCTGAAACCGGGAGGGGAGGGGGCGTCTGTCGCGAGAGCTTCACAAAGGAGTTGACGGGGCCGAATCGGGGGCCTATACGACCACCCATCGGCGCCGGCCGCTTCCGCGGCCCGGGCGCTGAACCGTATTCGAGACAGTCTGGGCCGGCGAGCCTGACCTTGGTCAGGTGCTGGTCTTGTCGTCTCTGATGACCGCCGGATCGCTCCGGCCTGCTCTTTGACAAGTTCATACGAGAAAGAGAAGCGTGGACGGCGTCGTCCCTGCGGGTCGGTTCTTCGGAACCGGTCGTGAGTAGGATGATGCTGGTCTGACGTTTCGGTGCTCACACGATCAGGTGGAAACGCCGGTCGATTGTGTGCTTCCGTTTATGTTGTGATCAGCCTGAGATCTAACTCTTCAACTTGAGAGTTTGATCCTGGCTCAGAGCGAACGCTGGCGGCAGGCTTAACACATGCAAGT